>NZ_LR700947.1:0-799 GCF_902497585.1 Terribacillus sp. AE2B 122
AGGCACGCCGCCAGCGTTCGTCCTGAGCCAAGATCAAACTCTCCATGAAAGTTTTGATGCTTTGTGCTCGTTAGAGCTGACGTTGATCTTACGATCATGTCGTTTAGTTCGTAATTGGTTGTTTTGTTCAGTTTTCAAAGATCAATGGTGGGCCTAAGTGGACTCGAACCACCGACCTCACGCTTATCAGGCGTGCGCTCTAACCAGCTGAGCTATAGGCCCATATCACTTAATTGTAATAGTGGAGCGGGTGAAGGGAATCGAACCCTCGACATCAGCTTGGAAGGCTGAGGTTTTACCACTAAACTACACCCGCATTATAAAATGTTTCATTCGGTTGGTTGGTACTACTGGTCGGGAAGACAGGATTTGAACCTGCGGCCCCTTGGACCCAAACCAAGTGCTCTACCAAGCTGAGCTACTTCCCGAAGAAATAATGGCGCGCCCGAGAGGAGTCGAACCCCTAACCTTTTGATCCGTAGTCAAACGCTCTATCCAATTGAGCTACGGGCGCTTATTAAGAACAACTTTTATATTGTATCATTTAACTCATAACTTGTCAACACTTTTTTTGGTGCGGCCGAGAGGACTTGAACCTCCACGGGTTATTCACCCACTAGGCCCTCAACCTAGCGCGTCTGCCATTCCGCCACGACCGCTTAAAGTCAAAAGAAAAATGCTGCCTGTGTTTCACAGCATCGGCAGATCTATATGATCATCCTTTGCTTTAAACAGATGAGCCATGAAGGACTCGAACCTTCGACCCTCTGATTAAAAGTCAGATGCTCTACCAACTGAG
>NZ_LR700947.1:1247-15522 GCF_902497585.1 Terribacillus sp. AE2B 122
GTTTGTCACATGTTAGCGACCTTATGTATCTTACAACATCTTTCGCTATGTGTCAACCACTTTCGTGATTTTTTTCGTGCCGTTCGTCGACGGCTTAATAAATTTATCATGGATTACAGAACACGTCAACACTTTTCTTGAAAGTTTTTGTTTTTTCTCGTTTTATTTCTCCAGCAATCCTGTATTCTCTTGCTTTTTCAGCTTCCCCCCGCATTTACCGCATCCATATTTACGCGTATTCACTGTCTTTTTTCGTTTATAAACGTGCCCGCATTTCGTGCATTTATAATATAGCAGCTTCTTTTCTTTTAATGACGGAAGCATATTGCAAAAGCGCGGTGATTCTGTTTGCTGAAGGAGCTCCCTGAATTCCGGATCCCGATGGCCATACCCTTTACCTTCTATATGAAGATGATAATGACATAGTTCGTGTTTAATGATTCCGATTGTTTCTTCCTGTCCCAACTCCTGCAGATATTTCGGATTGATCTCAATAAGTCGTTTACCCGGCAAGTACCTGCCTCCAGTAGTTCGCAGTCGATTGTTATACCTTGCTGTATCAACAAATGGCCGATTGAACCATTCTATAGAAATCTCTTCGACGATTTGCTGCAAATTATGTATCGTTATTTCTTTCATCACGCAGGCACCTCCAGTTCCTATCATGCATATGATGCAGCAGACATTCATTTTTCCCGACATCCATGGGCTGCAGGAGGTAAAAGAATGCCTAATTGGTTGAAAAATCAACTATCTCAAGCTTTCCTTACAAAAAACGTTAACCAATTGAAGGTGTTGAATCAATGCTGGTTCTTCTATAAGCAGAAACAGCATTCAAACGGCGGCTAAAGCCCCTGTCCCACGAGGGGGCAGGGGCTTTTTCGCTGCTGTTGTTACTTCACCATTGTAAGTGCAATTCGCTGTTTGTCAATATCCACTTTATCTACCCAGACAGTGACTACATCTCCTACCGATGCGATATCCATTGGGTGTTTCACGAACTTATTAGACATCTTGGAAATATGGACAAGACCATCTTGTTTAACGCCTATGTCGACGAAAACACCGAAATCAACGACATTTCGGACAGTCCCTTGTAGTTCCATTCCTTCTTTAAGATCTTCCATTGCCAGCACATCTTGCTTCAATAATGGCTGATCAAAATCATCGCGCGGGTCCCTTCCTGGTTGATTAAGGGCTTGTACAATATCCCGAAGCGTAAGATCACCAACACCCAATTCTGCAGCAATCTCGGTTATATCAACTTCCGCAAGCTTCTCTTGCAGCTTATCAGTTCCTATATCCACTACATCCGAACCAAGACGCTTCAAGAGCTGTTTTGTAGCAGTATAGCTCTCTGGATGAATCGGTGTTCTATCAAGCGGTTCTTCGCCGTCTAGAACGCGCAGAAAACCGATACTCTGTTCATATGTCTTACTGCCAAGCCTCGGAATAGACTTGAGCTGCTTACGTGAGGAGAACTTACCAATCTCATTCCGCTGCTTCACGACATTCGCTGCCACAGTCTTACTAAATCCAGATACATATTGCAGCAAAGATTCAGAAGCTGTATTCACATTGACACCTACTTGGTTTACCGCAGTCTCCACGACAAATCCTAGTGAATCGTTCAATCTTTTTTGCCCTACATCATGCTGGTACTGCCCAACACCAATTGATTTTGGATCGATTTTAACCAGTTCTGCTAATGGATCCTGGATTCGGCGGCCGATGGAAATAGCACTGCGTTCTTCTACTTGCAGCTCAGGAAATTCTTTTCTCGCTAATTCTGATGCAGAATACACACTTGCACCCGCTTCATTTACGATTATATAAGCGACGTTGCTTTCCATCTGCCGAATAACATTTGCAATGAACTGTTCTGTTTCCCGTGATGCAGTTCCGTTACCAATTGCAATCAGTTCAACATCGTATTTAGTTAATAATGTCTCAACGACTTTACTAGCACCTTTGACATCATGACGCGGCGCAGTAGGATAGATGACGTTTTTTTCGAGTAATTTTCCGGTCTCATCTATTACTGCCAGCTTACAGCCTGTACGGAAAGCTGGATCCACTCCTAATACAACCCGACCCTTCAATGGCGGCTGAAGAAGAAGGTTTTTCAAGTTCTCTGAGAAAATCTTAATTGCCTGCTCTTCTGCTTTTTCTGACAGCATGGAGCGAATTTCCCGTTCGACTGATGGCTGGATGAGCCGCTTATAGCTGTCCTCGATAACTGCTTGCAAGGCGGATGCAACATCAGCAGCAGTTCTTTGCTTGATAACTTTCCGTTTAAGATAAGTTAAGATAACATCTGCTGGAGGCTCAACAGTTACCCGCAGTATGCCTTCCTTCTCACCCCGGTTGACAGCTAATGTCCGATGGGACGCCATCTGCCGTATAGATTCCTGATATTCATAGTACATTTCGTAGACGCCTTTTTCATCGTCTTCTGCTTTCTTCACTTTTGTTAACAGAACGCCTTGCTTCTCTGTCTTTTCTCGAATGTAATCTCGGAAAGCTGCTTGCTCACTAATCCATTCGGCCACTATGTCACTTGCTCCTTGCAGCACTTCTTCGACTGTTTGGAGTTCCTTTTCAGGGTCCAGATAAGTTCTGGCTTCTTTTTCAAGGTGCTGGATTGTCTGTTCGTACAGTCCCTTTGCAAGAGGTTCCAACCCTTTTTCTTTTGCAATTGTAGCTTTTGTGCGCCGTTTTTGCTTGTATGGACGATATAGATCCTCTATACGCTGCAACTGCATAGCTGCGAGAATATCACGCTTTAGTTCCTCTGTCAGTTTACCCTGCTCCTCTATCAAACGGATTACTTCTGTCTTCCGCTGATGTAGCTGCTGTGCATAATCCCATTTATCTTGAATTGCTTTGATTTCAACTTCATCAAGAGCGCCAGTCTGCTCTTTCCGGTAACGCGCAATAAATGGTACTGTATTGCCTTCTTCCAGCAGATTAATGACCTGTTTAATAGATGATTGCTTAATTGATGTTTCCTTTTCGACCCATTGGATGAGTCTGCTTTGAATAGTTGCTTCCAATTTTGCTCCTCCTGACTGCTTCTATATATATTGTAGCAGAATTACTGGACAGATAAAAAAAGGATCAGCACCTATTTTAAGGCACCGATCCTATTCCGTGTATTTCATAGCAATCAATGTAATATCGTCTTGATGCGGCTTCTTTTTGGAAAGTGCAAACATGTCTCGTATCTTACGCACATCCTTTTCTTTAAAAAGGTCCTGCGTAAGCTCATTATCAGAAACTCCATCAGAAAACATGACGAATATCATGTCATCCTGTAAGATTCCTCGAGATATCTTGTATTTCCGAGGATACCCAGCAAGAAAACCTTGGCTCGGTATACAGCGTTCCCTTTTTCCACTCGTAATCGTCATGATCCCGATATTTCCGATGCTAGTGAAGGAAAAACTGCCTGTTCGGTAATCTACCTTTAGGATCCCGAGGACGACTCCGCGTTTTCCGACTAGCACTTCATTTGATCTCCTGATCAATTCATCGATACCGCTGTGTACATGGTCTCGAATAATATCTACCACTACCTGTGATGACTCTTTTGCAAATTCTCCGCTTCCGAGTCCATCTGCCAGGACACAGATAAATTCATGCTCCGATTCGTGGTAGAAATAACTATCTCCGCAATAATAGTTGCCTTTCTTTGGCTCCTGAAACGCCGACACTTCCATATGGAGATAGGAATCAATCAAAGCTGTCAGCACCTTCGGCTTGTAAAGCTTCCCGCAGTTTGCGCAAAGCTCTGCGCTGAAGGCGCGATACATGCATCTGGGAAATGCCGAGTTTTTCTCCTGTATCTTTTTGGCTCATATTCTCGAAATAAGTGCAGCGAAGGATTTCCTGCTCCCTCTCACTAAGAATTGGCAGGACCTTTTCCAGCAACATTCTGCGGTCAATGTCTTCGTAGCCATTATCTGTGGAACCTACCAAATCGAGAATTGCTACAGTACTACCATCAGAGTCAGCTTCAATCTTCCTGTCAACAGACAATGCCTTATAACTTTTGCCCATTTCCATTGTCTCTAAGATGTCCTCTTCGGACACTTCCAGAAAAGCAGCGATTTCCGCCACTGTCGGGGACTTCTGATTGTCAGTAGTTAGTTCATCGATTGCCTTACGGATTTTCGGACCCAACTCTTTGATTCGCCGCGGCACATGGACACTCCATGTCTTATCGCGAATAAAGCGTTTGATTTCTCCGATAATGGTTGGAATAGCAAATGATTCGAAGGACTTACCAAATTCCGGATTATACCGGCGAATTGCTGCAAGTAATCCCAGCATTCCTACTTGAACCAAATCTTCATGAATAGTGCTGTTCTTGGAATATTTCCTCGCTATAGATGTGACAAGATCTTTGTATGTGAGTACGATTTTTTCTTGGATTTCTTCATCTGTGGGATACTTTTGCAGATGATCTATCCATTTATAAACCTCATCCTCACGGTTATTGTGTGGTTGAGATTTGGTCGTCATCTAGTCCCACCCCATTTTCATGAAGGTATTTCGTCATGAGGACGATCACTCCAGAATCGCTATTGATTTCTACTTTGTCCATCAATGCGTCGATCAGGAATAAACCAAAACCGCCCTCCCTCAGCTGTTCGATAGGTTCTGCAGCCTCATACGGTCCAATATTCCGTTTTACTTGATCCAAGTTGAAACTGCCGCCATGATCCGCGACCATCACTTCAAGCCGATTCTCATAAACACCGAAACCAATTGTGACTTCGCCATCTTCATCTTTTTCATAAGCATGGTTCACAGTGTTAGTTACAGCCTCGGAGATTGCAACCTTCAAATCCTCGATATCCTCGTAGGAAAAGCCCATCCGGTTTGCAACACCTGAGCTAGTCAGTCGAATTACCCCAACGTATTCTGGTTTAGCCGGTACTTTAATCTCGATAAAATCGAAAGATTCCATAATTAATAGCCACCTTGTACTGTTTTGTCAACATCGATCACATCGATCAAACCTGTAATCTCGAACAAACGGTATACACGGTCCTGCAGCTGTACGAGCTTCAATTCACTATTGTTTTCTTTAGTCGATTTCAACCCGCTAACGAATACGCCTAATCCGGTACTGTCCATATAATTAACTTGCTCCAAATTAACTTCCACTTTATTGCCCTCTTTTTCGGTAAGGGATAAAAGCGCTTCTTTCAGTTTAGGAGCTGTATACGCATCTATTTCACCAGCTAATAAAACGACTGATTTTCCTTCTTTTTCTTGTACGTCAACAGTTAAGTTCATCATGTACCTCCTAAGGGCTAGTTACCATTCCTATGTAATACCCGTTTGTTCATTTTTTAAACATCTTTTTTGATTATTATTAATGTAAAATCATCTCGCAGATGAAAGTCCTGGAGTTTCTCAAAGTGCTTATACACGTTTTCCACCAGCTCCTGTGCGGAGAGATGGGAGAAGCTCTTGATGACCTCAAGCACTTCTTCACTCTCAATGAAGCGGTCGCCTTGACGGCACTCTGTTACACCGTCGGTAAGCAGGATAATCATATCGCCTGCATGGATTTCCCTTTCATACTGACGGTACTGTGCCATATCCGTCACACCAAGAACGACTCCTTTTGCTCGAATCTCTTCGAAGGTATCGTCAGCAGCGTGATAATAGAAACCTGGCTCATGTCCAGCTGATGAATAGGAAATTGTGCTGGCTGCTGGATTGAAAAGAGCGTAAAACATCGTAATGAACATACTTGGATCGACATTCCGTTCCACTACCCGATTTAGGCTTTCCAATATTTCACTCGGGTTTTTATGCTCAGACGGGAAGCTTTCCATTGCGTATTTGATCATTGACATGCATAATGCTGCCGGGATACCTTTGCCGATCACGTCAGCCACCGTTATACCTACAGTACCATCTTCATGGTGGATGAAATGGTGATAGTCACCATTCATCTGATTGGCAGGTACACTGACGACTCCGATATCGAAACCTTCTACATCAGGCTTCACTGTTGACAGCAATGTATTCTGCATTCTGGCCGCTACGGAAATTTCCGATTTTATCTCCAGCTGTGTTTCACGAAGATCCTGGAATTCCTGCAATGCCAGACCGTAGGAAATCATTACTTCCAATAGGAAGCTCATCGAGTGCTGAATGTTCTCCGGAAGCTCAGGATATATATCTTCCAGCGCATTGATATGCGTGTTGATGATCTCCTCCAGCGAGATATTATGCTGGATGGAGCGTTTACTTATCTGCTCTGCCTCGTATAAGGCAGACTCGTCTTGTGTATTGATGTATTGTTTGAGCAGTTCCCGATAGTGTGACAGATCTAGCTTAAGCGCATCCACCTGGCATCATCCTCCTCTAACGAACCCATTTAACGACGCGGATTTCTGTTCCTTCGCCTGTCTTTGACGTAATATCGAATTCATCCATCAAGCGTTTTACACCAGGAAGACCAGCGCCAAGACCTCCAGATGTGGAGAAACCATCCTCCATTACCTGACTGATATCTTTTATACCGGGCCCTGTATCGATGGCAACAATGCAAATTCCGCGCGAACCGACGTTCTCTACCTCATCGAAGCAGATTTTACCGCTTCCTGCATACAGGTAGATATTGCGCGCAAGTTCCGATATAGCAGTAGCTATACGGGCTTGGTCAACAATTCCGAAGCCAAGTTTCTTCGAAAAGTCGCGGCCGAATTGTCTGGCACCGACAATGTCCCATTCTTTCTGTATATTTACACAGGTTCTGAAGTCCATTTTCACTCCTCCAGTTCCTGGCGCAATTTGATCAATCCTTGTTCTAGGTCTAGTGCCGTGGTTACCTCATTCAAATGAATGCCTAGATCAATAAGCGTTACTGCTACGGCTGGCTGTATGCCAGTCAGGACCACTTTTGCACCCATCAAATCAGACATCGTCACCACATCACCTAGTACCTTGGCGATGAAGGAGTCGATAATGTCAACAGAAGTCAAATCGATAACCACCCCTGTTGCTCCGCTTTGATGAATTTTGTTGAGCAGGTCTTCCTGGAATTGAATCGCAGTCTGGTCATCAAGATCGATCTGGATGCTTATCAGCAAGTAGTTATGCAGCTTCAATATTGGAATTCTCACGATTGTTCACTCCTATCAAGCGAATCGATCAGCTCTTCTATGGTCTGTTCTTCGCTGTTTGTTTGTACGATCATTTGATTCGTCATTTCAAGAGCAGTTGTAAATCCTTTGCGTAGAGAGCTTTTGGTCGGGAACTTACTAAGATCTATCCCAAGATTCACGATTGTCTGGGCTATCTCTGGTCTGATACCCACAAGGATACAGGTAGAACCAATCAGCCTCACTGCTTCTGCTGCCTGAATAATATGGTGTGCAACCATCGTGTCCACGACTGGCACTCCTGTGATATCGATTAGCACAACCTCTGCATGGTGTTTGATTACTCCATCGAGTAAGTTCTCCATGATAAATTTAGCACGCTCGGTATCAATGGTTCCAATTAGCGGCATCACCGTTATATTGTCCATAACAGGAATCAACGGTGCAGAAAGCTCCTGCAATGCAACACGCTGGAGTGAGACTGTATTTTCCCAGCTGCCGGAATACTCATTCACAAGCTGGTTGATTATCGGATTTACAAGCTCGTCCACATGCCGCAGCACTTTCGGTACAGGTACATCCAGTTCTTCATGTTCAATCAGATACTCAATTGCGACACGCTTAAAAAGCTGCAGACCATCTGTTAGATAGCTTAGCGGCCACCCTAGGTTAATTACGCGTTCTGTAAAGTTGTCCAGATCAGAAGTCAAACTCTCCTTTTCGACACTGCCGAAAATGATATTGACGAATTCCCGATTGGTGTTTTCGAAAAGATCCTGTGAAATAGCGGAATTTGTTACTTCTTTCTGCTTCTCTGCGACTTCCTCAAGCCACATATGAACCAAACCGTTACTATTTTCGACCAGAATCTCCTTCAGATTTTTTGCCATCATGAAACCCCCGTATTGTAACGTTCACCTTGTCAAAGGCTGAACTTGCTCAGTCATTATGTTCAAGGTCACTTTTATCTAGTATTAATCTAACACCAATACGCCCGCCTTTCCAATATGGCGACTTCTTTTTAGTATATACCAAATTCCAGCAGGACTGAAATCAAAATAAAAAGCCCTTACGTTTAAACGCAAGGACCATCTATACCTAGAATTCCGTAAGGCCTAGGCTTATTTCAAGTGCTCGATTAATATTCTCCATCATTGGAGGGTCAAGCTGTGTGATTTTATCTGTCAGCCGCTGCTTATCGATTGTTCGGATCTGTTCCAGAAGAATGACGGAATCCCGTTCAAAGCCATACTTCTTGGCATCGATCTCCACGTGGGTCGGCAGCTTGGCTTTTTGGATCTGTGCCGTTATCGCTGCTATGATGACGGTCGGACTGAATCGGTTTCCGATATCATTCTGCAGGACCAATACCGGGCGCACGCCCCCCTGTTCTGATCCCACTACCGGGGACAGGTCGGCGAAATAGACTTCGCCTCTTTTTACGATCAAGAGCCTACACCCCGCTTACAAGGCGCTCTAACGTTACTTCTGCCTCCTCTTCAGCTTGGAAAGCTTCTGAAGCGATATTTAGATTGATACGTGCCATTTCCATGTACCCTTTCTGCATGGTCTCACGGATATTCTTTCTTTCCTGCACGTATGACTTTGCCGCTTGATAGAAGAAATGATCGAGACTATTGTTATTGTTCTGCATCAAACCATCCACCTCATTCAGGAGTTTCTTAGGCAGCTTTACAACGATTTCTTGTAAGCCTTCGGACACAACCATACACCTCCACCAATTCGCTCGGGTCGTTTCTGTAAAAATCCACTTTCATCATACCACCCGAGCCTTATGTTTGCAAAGGACCCTCCGGAACTTTTTGATAAAAAAAGCCTTTTTCAAACAAAAAGCATGGGAGAAAGGCTGACTTTCTGCCGAATATTACAAGCTTTCGCCAGGATTAAGCGCATTGGCGGTTTCGACAATCTGACCAGAGCGTTTATAGACGCGCGGCATTCGTGCGCCGATAAGGCAAGGAATCTCATAATTGATGGTGTCTACCCAGTCTGCCACTTCATCCACACTGATAAAAGCATCCAGCTGCGAACCGATGAGAACAACCTCCGTACCGACTGGATAAGCCTTATCCAGCTTCACCATGCATTGATCCATGCAGACCCTGCCAACAATCGGCATTCTCTTGCCATCTACAAGCACCTCAAACCCTTGCATCTTGCGAATCCATCCATCTGCATATCCGATTGGCAGTGTCCCAATCCACTCCGGTTTATCTGTTTCATAGGTTGCACCGTAACTCACCGCTTCATGCGCCTCAAGCTGTTTGACGTGCACAAGTCTGCTGTGCAGGGAAAACGCTTGACGTAGAGCTATCGGATGCTCTTCTTTGACGGTCTTTGACGGATAAAGTCCATACATGCCGATGCCGAAACGGACAAAATCCGACTCATCCGCAGCAAAACGCATGCTGGCTGCACTATTTTCCGTATGGACGATAACTGGGTCCGGCCATTCCTCCCGCAGCACCTTGAATAGCTCATCGAATTTGCTTCGCTGTCTTTCGAAATATGACAAATCGGCTTCGTCTGCTGTTGCGAAATGTGTATAGACACCTTCCAGGATTAAGGATGGGGTATCAAGTAAAGGCAATACAGAACGAATGTCATCCACTGTCCGGAATCCTAATCTCCCCATTCCAGTATCCAGCTTCATATGCAGCTGAAGCGGCTTACGGAATTGTTCAGCGCGTACTGCCTCCAGCCAATCCTTTCGATAGAAAGTTAGCGATATATCATGGTCTGCAGCGATTGCTGCATCTTCAGGGCGAGTTGCTCCAAGCACAAGAATTGCTGCCTGTATTCCGGCTTTGCGCAAATGAAGCGCCTCATCCAGAAAAGCGACTGCCAGTGCCGATGCTCCAGCGTTCAATGCTGCCTGCGCGACTTGGGCATATCCGTGTCCATATGCATTCGCTTTGACAACCGCATAGATCCCTTTGTCTTCTCCGATATGTGCTGCCAGTTGCTTTATATTATATTCAACATGATCGAGATTTATTTCCACCCAAGAATCCCGATAAAAATGGTCGATCCTCATATGTATTCATCTCCTAGAAATTTTACCTTTGTCTATTATAGCAGGAAAACAAAAAAGCAGACTCAGTACGTCTGCTTCTGCTCATTATTTCATTGCCTGGCCATTAATGGATGCTGCCACTTCCTGGATTTCTTCCCGTGTCAATTCCTCACTGGCAAGCATATAATCTACACCGTTGTTTGTCCACGTCAGACTGGAAGAGGTAATAGCTCCTACGGTGAACCCGAGACTGATAGGTTCGCCGCTAGCTGGTATCGCCGCTGTTGCTGCTGCAGTCTCTGATACATCTGCCTGCTCCTGAACCAATGTAAAGCTCTTCTCACCTTCATATGTCAGGATTACCCGTTCCTTCCCGTCAGCACTAACTTCTTTCTCCTCAGCAAGCGTTGCTCCCGCTGTTTCTGTTGGATATAACACAGTCAATCCTTGCTGTTCATTCGGTACTGCCGAAGCCGGCACTCCGGACAGGGACCCTGTCATATTGTTCTCTAGTTCAAAGTCTTTTTCTCCAAATTTCGGATCAAGCTTGAATGCAGAAAAAGCTACTTCGACCATTGGTTTTTTATCCTTATCTAACACTTTAACCAGCTCAGGGGTATATGTTTTTTTATTGAAATAGATTTCCTGATAAGGCAGGGTTGTATTGTTCTGATATGTGGTCTTCGTCTTGAACACGTAATGCTCTTCTGTTGATTCAAAGGTTGCATTATTGTCCTTCAACACATCCTGCACGAGCGATTGGTACAAATAAGGCTGACTGCTGTTATAAGGCCATTCGCTCTGGAATTTAAAGCTTTTTCTCAGTGCAGGGGTGAGCACAAACACACCATCTTTATTGCGCAAAATCACCTGACTGCCCTGCTCATCTGTATCATTTTCCAATAAAACCCGGTAATGGTTGTCTTTCTGATACCACACATCAATTCCATAGGCTTGCTGTTCTTCTCCTGTGTTCAGCTTCATAGTGGCTTCGGCCTTGTAGCCTTGCAGCTCAGCTGATGTCTCTTCCAGCTTCTTTACTACATCTTCCTGAGAGGCCTCACTGCAGCCAGTTAATAAGAATAAAAAGGCAGCAAAGACAATCAAACCAGCAATTTTTTTCATGGTCACACTCCTTTGTCAGCTATAAAGCGAACAAAGAGAACATGTCCCCGTCAATCGGAAATGTTACGAAAAACCTTGGCGAGCCCTTTCATAAGATCAGTTGCCAGCAGATCCTGCTGTGAATGCGCATCTTCGACCAATACATCAGCTGCTTTCCCGTGGACGTAAACTCCGTTTGCAATTGCCTCCATCGGATCTTCGTGCTGCATGAGCATTGCAAGAAGAATACCCGAAAGTACATCTCCGCTCCCACCTTTACCTAAGCCTGGGTTGCCAGTCGTATTGACAATCTGACTGCCATCAGGAGCGGTGATGATGGTGTATGTCCCTTTCAGCACGAGGTGTACCTGGTGCACTATCGCAAATTTTCGAGCTAGCTCGAATGGTCGTTCCAGCAGTTCTGGCACTTTCATGTCCAATAACATGGCCATCTCTCCAGGATGCGGTGTCAAAACTGTCGGAGCTTGTCTATTCCGAAGGATCTCCAGGTCGGATTTGATATGATAGAGACCGTCAGCATCTAAAAGGACAGGAACTTCAGCTTCTTCCAGCACCCGCTTCGTCAAGGCTGCTGTCGATTCGCCTCTTCCCATTCCCATGCCGACGACAATCGCATCATAAGCACTTACATCCAAGTCTTCCGTATCGACTATCACGCCATTCTCCTCATCCAAAGAAGTGAATGTCGCTTCTGCCAAGTGAGACAATACAGATGGAATGACCTGGCGCAAGGTTCCGACAGTCAGAAGACCTGCTCCTGCCCTAAGAGCAGCCATGCTGGACATCGTAACTGATCCTGGCATTTCTATTCCTCCCCCGATGAGGAATCCTTTGCCATTTGTCCCTTTATGTGAGAAAGGCTGCCGGATCGGAAATGACCGCTTCACGTCCTGTTCAGTCCATGTTCTGGCACCGGCTTGTCTGCTCAAATAGGCAGCCGGCAGACCGATGGATACAGTCTTCCATTCCCCGTAGTATGGTGCTGTTTTCTGAATGAAGGCGCTTGGTTTCGGTGCCTCGATGATGAAGGTATAGTCAGCTTGGATTGCTTCCTCAAATTCTACAGCATCATCCGCCGGTACACCGGAAGGCAAATCAATGGCAAAGACAAGTGCGTCACTGTCGTTGACAGCCTGTACGGTTTCCGTATAGGGGCTGCGTAATTTGCCGCGAACTCCTAAGCCCAGCATCGCATCCACTATGATATCAGCTTTAGCTAATGCCATCTGGAAAGTGTCTGCTTCTACATCCATCACTTCTCCGCCAAGCCGATCGTAAACCTGCTGATGCATTGCTGCATCAGCTGTCAAGTTACGCCCTACTTGGACTGCAGCTACGTCATATCCTTCGTTCAGTAGTGTCCTGGCTACTACATATCCATCGCCGCCATTATTGCCGGAGCCACAGAGGACTAGTATCCGGTCCGTGGTTCCGATCAGCGGTTTCATCCGTTCTGCAATGGCTCGGCCGGCAGATTCCATTAAAATGCTGCCGCTGATCCCTATTTCCTCCATTGCATAACGATCCACTTCGTACATTTCCTTTGCGGTGACAATATACACGCTGTTCCCTCCTACCCGCACTACAATTTATGAGACAGGCTCAAATAATATGCAAACAAGTCTATTTATCCTGTGTAATGATCACTTGCGCAGCAGCGTAAGCATCCGAATGGGTAATCGACAGGAAAACCTGCTCCCCCTCAGCTTGGTCGCTAGCTGTAAGTACTGGTGCACCTGCTTCATTCGGCATTATCTCAATATCATGAAGACCCAATTTACCTAAGCCGGTTCCCCTTGCTTTTGCGTATGCTTCCTTTGCCGCGAAACGCCCAGCAGCAAATTCGACTTTCCGTTTATCGGATACCAGTGAATAATAGTGTGTTTGTTCTGATTTGGTCAAGATCCTGCTCAGGATCCGATCACTTTGCACAATCGCTTTTTCGATACGTGCCAATTCTGTAATATCTAAACCGATACCCTTAATCATAATAGTACAACCCAACTTCCTTCTGAATTCTCTACCGAGTATTGTACCCTATATGTATAAAAGCAGGGGGGAAAGTTATAAGATGTTATGACAAGCAATTTGCATTGGTTTACGCTATGCTGATAGCTAATAGAAGGTATTGAAGGAGGGATTGGATTGTTCCGCAGAAATGAAAGCTTTAAAGAATACTTATATGCCTATCCTGTCATCAGCTTAATCGTAGCAGTCAATCTGCTGCTTTGGATCATTACAGGACTTCTCCCAACTGAATTCGGGAGCAGTCTTTATCAATTAGGAGCAGGTGTGAATCTATTCATCTCGGGCGGAGAATACTGGCGACTCGTTACACCTATTTTTCTGCACGCACCTGGAAGCATTTCGCATGTTCTTTTCAACTGTTTCTCCCTGGTAATATTCGGACCCGCTCTCGAGCAAATGCTGGGGAAACTGAAGTTCACCTTGTTTTACTTGCTTACCGGAATTATCGGAAATGCTGTCACATATGTAATGGATCCTTACAGCTTTGTCAGTCATATAGGTGCATCCGGTGCTATCTATGGATTGTTCGGAATCTATCTGTTTATGGTCTATTTCCGCAAGCACTTGATAGATCCCGGAAATGCGCAATTGATCGTCATCATCTTCATTGTTGGTATCATCATGTCCTTGTTCACCGCAAATATAAACCTTACAGCGCATTTGGCAGGAGCTGTGGCTGGGTTTGTACTAGCTCCGATCTTTCTTATCAAAGCAAAGCCTTTCTCCATCTATCGGAACAAACGTCCTCGCCAGCGTGATAATGAAGTAGGCTTTGATGCAGACCGCTGGAAAAAACGACCTTATGGAAGACGAACCAATAAGAAGGTAATCTTATGGATTGTTATTGCAGCTTTAGTGCTTATCGGTATCTACGATTATATAAATTGAGGCTGGACATAACTAAATTCCCATTGCTTAAAACCGAATGTTATTCTTGAGCGCCGCTTCGGCAGAA
>NZ_LR700947.1:15628-43477 GCF_902497585.1 Terribacillus sp. AE2B 122
AACTTCGGAAGGAATACCAGTCAGATACATCCTCTATATCATGTTCCTCCAGATGCTTCACCTTGAATCTGCTTCCCTTTGCCCCGCCCGATGCAACAGCAATCTTCAATGTACCAAGCTGTTTCTTCGATTGAAAGTAATGCTGCGATCCATAGAAAGCCTGCACCTTTTTACGATTCACATGGACAGTAACACGTGTCAGCTCCCGGTAACGCATCGTAAGCATATCTGTCGTCCAGGATACACCAGCATCCCGATGACTTAAGATACTGAATATAATAGTCAGTAAAACGAGCGGAATAGCAAATAGCCCGTACCCGCCAAATGAGTATATAAGTATTCCGGTAACTAGGACCATGATAATGGATGGCAGAAATAGATATCGAAGCAACGCCCGCTTCGGCGGTTTCCTAAAGCTCGGCTCCACTACAAATTCAGGCAACAGCTCATCCAGGAAGGCGCTGAGCTCAGATTTTTTCAGCAGTGGGAAAAGGACAGTAGAAAAGCTATGTTTGTCAGCATCAGTTGCTCCACCTGCAATTTCTGCGCTCACTGCAAGCAAACCGAACGGCTGGCGAAAAATATTTTCTTCTATCTTCAGTGCTTGGATTCGGTGCAGTGGTATGGTCATTTCCCTTTTTTCAAGCAGCCCCCTTCGTATGAAGAGCTCATTTCCTTGTTTGGTAATTTCAAAAAAGCAATATTTTAATATGGTTCCGACCATCGCTACCATCCACGTCAAAGCTAAACTGCCAATGACAAAAAAGATAGATAGAAGTAAGCTCTGCTCCGATAGCCAATCATAAGCACAAGAATAGATATTAATGTTGACTACCTCATCCGCTTGCTGCGTAATTGCAAAAAGAAATCCAAAAATGACCCCTGTGCCACCTGAAGTAGCAGCTGCAACTAGCAAACGGCGGAAACTTAGCCGGTAGCTGGCCCATTCTTCTCGAATCTGCACGTTCTCCTTATCTTCCTGTAAAACAATATTCTCTTTTCTTTTTACGAACTGTTGTATATCCGCAGCGTCCGGCTTGGAAAGGGCCGGAATCATCCCTTCAGCCTCTTTTCCGCCGCCTGCTGTCTGCACTTCCAGTTTGACCAGACCAAAAAGTCTGTGAAGAATATTTGCACTTGTATTCACAGAATGGATACGATGTCTGGATATATAACGTTTTTTCCGAACAAAAATGCCGGATTCGATTCGAAGTTCATCTTCTTCCATCCGATATGTAAACCGGTACCAATATAAAAATCCAAACAGACCACTCAACAGCAATATAGCTCCAACAAGTGCAAACGGACTCCACCAAAATAATTTAGTCATATCCCTTAGTAATGCTATAAAAGCAATAGCAAGTGGCACGATGGCGTCTTTAATGAGCTTCAGCATCCGGAGGACAATACTGATTGGATGCATCCTTTTCGGTTCAGACATCTTCTTCCTCCACACGAGCAAGTATTCCAATTCGGTCACGCAGCTCCAATGCTTCCTCCAAAGCCAGAGCTGGTATATTATGCGTCGTTGCAGCTGTTGATACAGAGACGGTAGCCAAACCGAATTTCTTCAGCACTGGTCCTTGCTCGGTATCGACATGCTGCACCCGGATCATCGGTACAATCGTCTGCGTGACAATGAAAATACCGCTTTGTATGTATATTTCCTGCTCAAACACTTCATAACGCCACCTTCTCCATCGTAGCGCCGGAAGTAGCCAGATAAAGAAGATTAAGCTAGCGATGATGATAGCCCAAGCAATATAAATGATAAAATCCGGAATGGACCAGGTACTCCAGAAATACGTTAGAACCCCTGCTGCAATGACCGGCAGCAGCAGATACAGGCTGGCATTAATGCGCCAGACCTTCTTTGCATTAACAGCAATTCTGTTACGTGGCTGTGACTTCATGTTCTCCCCCCTCTTCCATTTTTACCATACGTTTCGACTAGTGATTTGTTTCGTTTTTGAATAAAAAAGAGCCTCGGAAATATTCCTCCAAGACTCTTGCCATAAAAAAAGACACCCTTTCAGGTGTCTTTTTTTAATTAGTTATCGTTGTTGCGTTTGCCACGGTAGCCGCCGCCACCGCTGCCATTACGTTTGCCTTGTCCTTGGTAGTTACGGCCACGCGAGTTGCTGTTACGACCATAGCCGCCGCCACGTCGGTCACCATTACCGCCACGGGAACCGCCGCCACGGTATTTCTTTTTGTCCTTGAAGTTGCCTTTTACGCTGATTGGAGCAATGGATGTAATACGAACCGGTGTATTACGACGCTCTTTTGTCAGCATTTTCAAAGCAGCTGCAACAACTGTTTCAGCACCGAACTGGTTGATAAGTTCGTTTGCTTTTTCGTTGTATGCATTTAAATCTTTGTTTTCGATCGTACGAAGCATTTTATCGATAGCGATCTGCTGCTGTCCTTGTGCTGCTTCATCGTTTGTCGGAGCATCTTTACGTGCAATCTTGCTCTTCGTCGTTTTTTCGATCAAGTGCAGGTGAGAAACCTCTCTTGGCGTGATAAAGGAGACAGCTTGTCCTGCTTTACCAGCACGTCCTGTACGACCGATACGGTGTACATAGCTTTCCGGATCCTGCGGGATATCGAAGTTATATACATGCGTAACGTTAGAGATATCAAGACCACGTGCAGCAACGTCAGTCGCTACTAAAATTTCTACACGGCCATTTTTAAATTTGTTCAACACGGACATACGCTTGCCTTGTGTAAGATCGCCATGAATACCTTCTGCGCGGAAACCGCGAGCCTGCAAGCCTTCTGTCACTTCATCAACACGTTTTTTCGTTCTGCCGAATATAATTGCCAATGTTGGCTCATCGATATCAAGCAAGTTAGAAAGTGTATCGAATTTCTGTCTTTCTTGAACTTCGATGTAAGTCTGATCGATATTCGTTACAGTCATTTCTTTTGCTTTTACTTTAACTTCTGTAGGGTCTTTCATCAATCTTGTACCAATATCACGGATTTCTTTCGGCATTGTCGCACTGAATAGCAATGTCTGACGCTCTTCAGGGATAGATGAAAGAATTTCGCGGATATCGTCGATGAAGCCCATGTTAAGCATTTCGTCTGCTTCATCCAATACAGCAGTGTGAACATTGCTGATATTGATTGTTTTACGGCGGATATGGTCAAGCAGGCGACCAGGAGTCGCTACGACGATATGCGGGCCTTCTTTTAATGAACGAATCTGACGGTCCATATGCTGACCGCCGTATACTGGAAGTGTACGGATTCCTTTGAATTGACCAAGACGGTGAAGCTCTTCTCCTACCTGGATAGCAAGCTCACGAGTCGGTGCAATAACCAAACCTTGGATTTGGCGTTTAGAACGATCGATTTTGCTGATCATAGGGATACCGAAGGCAGCAGTTTTACCAGTACCAGTCTGTGCTTGACCTAGTACGTCTTTGCCTTCTAGGGCGAATGGAATCGTTTCAGCTTGAATTGGTGTAGCTTCTTCAAACCCCATTTTATCTAATGCTTTTAAAATTGGTTCCGAAATACCTAATGAACTAAATGTTGTCAATTTCTTATTACTCCTTTATATAAAAAAAGTCTCACTGATGAAGCACGGCAGTTATACACAATAAAAAAGCCTTCCTCCACGCTTGGGAAGAGGCCTTAAGCAAGCATTCATTGGATTTAATAATAGTAACACACTATTTGTCCGAATTCTACCTATATCTATGATTACACGTAGATATACGTGCTTTATTTATCATTAAAGCCCTTCCAAATGTGTAACAGTATCTTTTGGAAATCGTTATATTGTTTTCAAGCAACAATCATACCGGCTTTCACAGCTTTGGTTCTATTTTCTCCCTCAGAGTGGATCTTAAACCCTCGCCGGAAAAAATTAAGCCTCCAGCAAGAATTCCTCGACTTGCGTACAAATTTGATCTATATCCGGACCAAGGCATAAAAGATGCCTCGATTCATCAAAGAGAACCATCTTCTGCTTCTGAGAGCCAAGATGTTTATGCAAATAGTTGACCGTACGGTACGGCACCATGCTGTCTTGTATGCCCTGAACGATAAATACCGGACAAGAAACGGCAGGCAATGCTTTTTTTGTATAGTCTATACATTTTTTAAATTCCCAAAAGGCGCGGAACGGAATTCTTCCTTTTTTATCTTCCCGCAGTTTGCTCAAATCATCCAAAATATCGCCGCTCAATTGCTTTTTCATGTTTTGCCAAGCCTCAATCGTCAGCAGTTTCCAGTTCAAATATTTACCCGATGCCGATAACAGCACAAGCTTGTCAGCACCATATTTTGCCGCTAGATGAGAGGCGATCATTCCTCCCATTGAAAATCCTATTACATAGACCTGGGAACATTCTTTTTCAAGCCGCTCATATGCTTCCTCACAGGCCTTTATCCATTCCCTGTGCCCGACTCCGCGAAGAGACAGCTCATCTGCCTTTCCATGACCAGGCAAAGCGACCATTTCCACTTTCCATTCAGTATGATTCATTAAATGCTCAGTTAAGGGCTCCACCTCGTACGTACCACCGGTGAAGCCGTGGATACACAGTATTCCAGTCATTCGATCATCTTCGCTTTCTTTAGTGTTTATCTCAGTATCTTCAAAAAAGAACCGAGTGATTTGACGATGGGAGAAACCTGCTGGACCGTCGATGCCATCTGCCCAACAGTCGACATCATCTTATTGATATCCATTTGCCCATTCTTATCCTGAAAATAAGTTGCCAGCCCTTTTGTCAGCTGCGCTTGCTGCTTTGGCTGCTGAATATTTGTCGGTTGGGCATACGAATGCCAATACGGTGCAAGAGGCGGCTTTTTGAAATACTCATACGGCGTCACCTGCTGCGGCGGCTGCGCTTGCTGTGCTTGCTGCCACCCTCCCCACTGACTGAAGTACTCGGGAGGATATGGATTATAGGTATAAGGCTCAGTCTGTCTGTTAGTATCACCAACATTTTCATTAGCTTGCATCCATGTATGATCATACATTTTATCATGATATTGCTCTGTATATTGCTCTGTAGGCTCAGTTTGAAACACAGGCTCATAATAATAACGCTGTCGGCCATCGCTCATCTGTTGTTGCTGCACATGGGAGCGTGGCTCTGTTGTATTATAATAATACATCTCCACACACCTTTCCTATTTCTACTTTATCGTATGTTAGGCGAAGGAAGGGCGTTATTCTTAACCATAAAAAGAAAGCAAAAACCACCGCAGATGATTTTTGCTCAATAGCTGAAATGTGTCCGTGAGGAATACATACTGTTAATTAACCCAAGCATCTGCTGAAGCTTGTTTTTTTGGAATCCGTGCACCTTTTCTCCATCGATCAGGACAAGCGGAGTGCTGTATATGAAATGTGCTTGCATTTCCTTCAATACAGCAGGTGCATTTGTAATATTTTTGACACTGTAAGAAATGTCCCACTTATCAAGCTGATTCATCACTTGCTCGCATTGTTTGCAGTTATCACTGATGTATACTTCCACATTACGATGTCTCATCTGCATTCTCCTTTTGTACCTTATCAATGTTGTTCTACCAAAATTTACCCCATCATCTAGTACTTAAAACCTATTTTCAATGAAATTTACGTTTCTTTTTATGCAACCATTTACATTACAAAAATGCAGTTTGAGTTCTTCCATACGTGGTATCAATAGCATATACACGAAACGAAAAGGAGCTGTCAAAACATGCCAAAAGATCCAAGAACTCAATACTACCATGATACGTATCCGAAACAATATCAGGATCCGCCCGGTTTGCAAAAGGAAATGAATCCATTGCCTGATTGCGGAGAAGATAGCTATAAAGGATCCGGAAAACTGACAGGACGAAAAGCGCTTGTTACAGGAGGGGACTCCGGTATCGGCCGTGCTGCTGCTATTGCTTATGCAAGAGAAGGTGCCGATGTAGCTATTAACTACCTTCCAGACGAGCAGCCTGATGCAGAAGAAGTGAAGGAACTAATTGAGGCGGAAGGAAGAAAGGCCGTACTTATTCCTGGTGACCTTCGAAACGAAAGATTCAACTATAAGCTTGTAGAGGAAGCAGTTGAGCAATTAGGCGGTCTTGATATCCTCGCACTTGTCGCTGGTAAGCAGCAAGCCGTTGAGGACATTGCAGACTTGACTACCGAACAACTGAAAGCGACATTCGAAACGAATGTATATCCGCTTTATTGGCTGACAAAAGCCGCTCTACCACATCTGCCAGCAGGGTCTTCTATTATTACTACAACATCTGTGGAAGGATTTAACCCTTCTCCGATGCTATTGGATTATGCAGCTACGAAAAGCACAATCATCGGGTTCACAAAGGGCCTTGCGAAGCAGATTGCCGATAAAGGTATCCGCGTGAACTCTGTAGCACCAGGTCCAATTTGGACACCTTTGCAAATTTCCGGAGGTCAGCCTCAGGAAAACATTCCTGAATTTGGCTCCAACACACCACCAACTCCTGCAGGACGCGCAGGTCAGCCAGTTGAGCTTTCCAGCGTGTATGTGTTCCTTGCATCCGAGGAATCCAGCTATGTAAGCGCGCAAGTATACAGCATCACTGGCGGAATTCCGACAGCATAAAGAAAAGCTGCGAGCAAATGCTCGCAGCTTTTTATTATTTAACTACCTTCCAATGGTCCTTTGTCTCTTCATAATTACCCGGATAACGATGCAGCACCCCGTTCTCCAAGTAAGCAGTCTGATCAAAACATGAATTCAGCAGATGTCGATCATGGCTGATACCAAGTACTGTTCCATCGAAACGACCTAGAGCTTCCTCCAGTACTTCCCTTGACTCCAAGTCGAGATGGTTCGTCGGTTCATCCAAGATAAGCAAATTGATTCCTTGATGCATGAAAATGGCTAGTTTCAGCCTCATTCTTTCTCCCCCGCTTAGGCGGCCGATTGGCTGAAAGACTGCGTAGCCATAGAACATGAATGCTGCCAGCAAATGCCTTGCTTCTGCTTCAGTCACAGAGATCACTGTGCGAAAATAATCAATCATTCGCATAGCTGGATCAGCATCCTCCAATGCATGCTGTGGCAGGTAGCCCACCTGTACTGCACTCCCGACTTTAACAATTCCGCTGTCAGCATTTAAACTGCCAAGGACTATCTTGATTAGTGTTGACTTGCCGCTGCCGTTATCGCCTACAATTGCTACTCTTTCCTTGTAGCGCACATGCAGCATAATATCCCGCAGTACTTCCTTATCACCAAAACACTTGCTGATTGATTCCAAGCGGATGACATCTTCACCGCTACGTTCATCTGCAGAAAGCCTGAGCTTCATTTTAGCTGGATCAATATTCGGTCTGGATAGCTTCTCCATTCGTTCCAATGCTCGTTCCATATTACGCGCACGCTTATGCAATCCTTCATTCGGCGGGTTCGCCTGATTTGCCCATAATCTCAATCGTTTGATGGTCTCTTTCATTTTTTTGATTTTTTTCTGCTGTTCTTTGTATGCTTCGAATTCCTGTAAGAGCTTCGCTTCCTTTTGCTTCAGATAAGAGGTGAAATTTCCCGTATAAACCGTCACCTCTCCATCCTCCAGATCAGCAATGCGCGATACAGTTGCATCCAGGAAATATTGATCATGCGAAATAATACATATTGCTCCCCCATAATTGGTCAGAAAGTTTTCCAGCCATTCAATGGCTGATAAATCAAGATGGTTTGTCGGCTCATCCAACAGCAGCAGATCTGGCTGCTGCAGGAGAACATACGCCAAGCCGACCTTTGTTTTCTCCCCTCCACTCAGTTTTGTGAAAGGTTCCTCCAGCAACTGTGTAATATGCAAACCGTTTGCTGTACGCGCAATTTGTGCATCCATTTCATAGCCGCCTGCTTCTGCAAATGCTGTTTGCACCTCTCCATAAGCAGCCAATGCTTTTTCCATTTTTTCCGGATCCAACATTTGCTCCTCTAATTTCCGCATTCTTTCCTGCAAACCAGCTAGATCCTCGAATGCACCCATCAAGTACTGCTTAACAGTGCCTGCATGCCCGACTGGAATCTGCTCCAAATAACCTATTTTCGCTTGCTTTCGTATAAAAATTTGCCCATCGTCACAAATCTCCGTTCCTGTGATCAATTTAAAGATTGTTGATTTTCCACTGCCATTTCGACCGACTAGACCAAGCTTTTCTCCTGGCTTCAGCTCCAAGTTCAGCTTTTCAAACAATATATTACCGCCCATGATTTTCTTGACGTCCTTCAATGTTATTAACATGTTATCCGCTCCTTTTTCTATAAAAAAAGCCAGACAGGAAGACTGTCTGGCTCTGACAAATGAGAAATAAGGGTACAAAAAAACCACACGCAGGGTGTGGTTCTCCGAAACGCCTTTTCTTTTTAATCGTGTCGTAGAGAGATAGATCCTGCACATTATCCATTATTTAATTGGTAAAAAAGGGCATACGTATCCCGTTACCAACAAAACCATGAATAATCGCGCGGCGATGCAATAGATTCTGATCGGCTTCACGCGAAAGTGTGTGCAACATCTGATTCCCCTCCTTTTCCTTGTAAGTAATTCCAGTATAGAGGGGATGGATCGAATTGTCAAACTATTCCCCAATTATCATCTCAAGGTGTCCAGGCAGGATTTTTACTTCACCAGACGTCTCCTGATATATCTCCCCATCCATATCAATCGGTTTGCCAGCAGGTGATAAAAAGCGCATTTTCTCTGCTTCCTGAATACCTACCTCCGTCAAATCTGACAGAACCGTTTTATCTTGTTTCATCTGGAGGAGTTCTTTAAAACTGGTTAGATTGGAATTCTTCACGAATATAACATGCAGTTTACCATCATCTGGGCTGATATTCGATCCTGCGAACTCTCTAGTACCGATAAAACGGCCGTTCATCACCAAAATCATAACTGCTTCTCCAGTTAATTTTTCTCCGTCAATTTCCATTTCATATGAAAATGGTTCTGCCTGATTAACTGTTTTTAAGGTACTGATAAAATAAGATAGCACGCCTAAGCGAGATTTTTGATCTTCATCGATATTATTCGATGCATCCGCGATCAACCCCACTCCCCAGAAATTTAAGAAGTACGAATCCTCGTATTGACCAATGTCTATCGATGCAGTCTTCCCGCCAGCAATTGCCGCTGCTGCCTTCCCTAAATTCTGCGGCAGCCCCAACATCCTACTGAAGTCGTTGCAAGTACCTCCGGGAATGATTGCAACTTTCGGTCGTTTCGGCAAAGATGCAATTGCATTGATTACTTGATGAATGGTACCGTCACCACCGTGTATGATCAATAGGTCAACGTGTCCTGCAACCTCCTGGCTATAGCTCACTAACTCCTCCAAATCTTTCGTTTGCTTGACCTCGAGCTGTTTAATCGATGCCGCAACCTTTGGCAGAGTTTGACCTAATTCCCGTTCAAGCTGGTCGTTATCCATATTCCCATTCACTACATATACAGCGTGTTCGAATGTTTGCATCGTTCTCCTCTCCTTTCCTATTATCGTTCCCTGCACCTTAGACCGGCTAAACTATGGCAAATAAAAAAAGCCGGCTGGAAACCGGCTTTATAAAGCATGCCCTGTCACGATCATATAGCCGAGCATGAATGCATTCAAACAGACAATTAATCCCGTGGCCGTCCACGCCAGCACTTTAATATGTGGCTTGTTTACGAAGGATCCCATCTTTTTCTTGCTGCTTGTAAAGAGTACTAGCGGTATAACAGCAAAGGACAACTGCAGGCTAAGGATTACCTGACTCCAAACGAGCAAATCACCTGTGCTTGAAGGGCCGTAAATCCCGACAACAATAAGTGCCGGAATGATGGCGATGATTCTTGTAACCAGCCGTCTGACCCAAGGCTTTATGCGGAATTGAATGAATCCTTCCATGACAATCTGTCCAGTCAATGTTCCTGTGATAGTCGAAGACTGACCAGATAAAAGCAGCGCAAACCCGAACAGGAAGCTAGCTGCACCAGCACCAATAGCAGGACTTAACAGCTTGTACGCATCCTCAATGCCTTCCACATGCTGTCCGATTGTATGGAAAGCAGCTGCACCAAGGATTAAAATCGCTGAATTGACGAAAAAAGCAACACCAAGCGAGAAGGTCGAGTCTATATACGCGAATTTTACCGCTTCCTTCTTACCCTTTTCTGTATCCTGGTAATTCCTTGTTTGCACAATGGAGGAATGCAGATACAAGTTATGCGGCATAACAGTTGCACCGAGAATACCAAGAGCCAGGAACAAGATCGATGGGTCAGTCACTATTTCCGTAGAAGGGATATAACCTTTAAATGCTTCCGAAAGTGCAGGATGTGAGAAAATCATCTCGAAAAGAAAGCACCCTGCGATGGTTATCATCAGTACGGTAATAATCGCTTCCATCCAGCGAAATCCTTTTTTCTGTAACAGAAGCAGCAGAAGAACGTCCAACGCTGTAATGACTATGCCTACCATAATCGGTATGTGAAATAGCAAATTCAGTGCTATGGCAGAACCTAATACCTCGGCCAAATCCGTTGCTATAATGGCAAGTTCTGTCAGCAGCCATAGCACCACGACCACTTTAGGATGAAACGCATCCCTTGTCGCCTGCGCTAAATCACGACCAGTTGCGATTCCGAGCTTGGCAGCCAGCCCCTGCATGAGCATGGCTATTAAGTTAGAAAGCAGGACGACGGAAAGCAGCATATAGCCAAAGGAAGAACCTGCTGAAATGGAAGTCTCCCAGTTACCCGGATCAATGAAACCGACCGCCACAAGGACACCTGGTCCCATGAAAGCGAATAGCTTCTTGAAGAAGTTTCCGTTCTCTGGAATAGCGACACTATGGTTCGACTCTTCCAGACTTGCATCACCTGCTCTGCTAAGCCAGCCCTTATCTCGTTCTTTTCCCATAAAGATCGCTTCTTTCTTGTTATTATTAGCGCAAGTTTACCAAAGGAAACATTTTTAGTCAAAGAAAAAACGCTGCTATAAAAAAAGCTTCCCTTCTAATCCAGGGAAGCTTTTCGGGTTACTACTAATTATCCAAGCTGCTGTTGAAGGAACGAGATAACTTCTTCAGGAGATTTCGCGTTTGCACTATGCAAGTGCGCCAGCTTCTCACCGTTTTGGAATAGGAGAATGCTTGGAATTCCCATTACATCCTGCTCAGCTGCAACATCAGGTACCTCATCATTATTCAACTCATACCATTTATAATTGCCGTATTCTGCTAGCACCTGATCGATAAACATATTCATACGCGTGCAGTCCGGACACCAGTCTGCGAAGAATTTAACGATGACCGGTTCTTCACTCACGATAACTTCTTTGAACTTTTCTTTTGTATTGATTTGTTCCATTGTTTGTTTCCCCCTTCTGCTTTTCCTTCTAAAGATACGGTACACACAAGGCGGAAATCAAGCAGTTAGCTTGATACATCCGTTTCAATAAAGGAAAGATCTGGTGCAAGCTTTGCCATATGCTTCTTCTTTGCTTCATAATCACTTTTCATTTCCGGCAATTGATACATCGGCTGAATACGGTAATGCTTCCAATCAGTAAAAGATAAGTACGTGAGCAGCATTCTTGGGGCCTTCGCAGTTGCCGTCTTTCCATCTTTCTCAATATCAAATTGAAAAGCCGCGCCTATACGCCGATCCGTTTCTTCCTGAGCAGCGATAAAATTCCCGAGAGAATAGATGACGAGCGTTTTATTCCCCTCTTTTCCTGTCAGCCATTCAACAGGCTGCAGCACATGCGGGTGAGAGCCTAAAACTGCTGTTGCACCCTGGTCAGCAACGAACTGAGCAAGTTCTTTTTGTTCCTCGTTAGAATCATCTTCATATTCAACACCGAAATGTAAACTAACAATAACAGCATCTGCTTGCTGTTTCGCTCGGCCAATGTCATCTTTTATCTTCTGCTTATCAATCAGATTAACTAGATAGTCTTTGCCCTCGGGTACCGCAATTCCATTTGTTCCATACGTATAGCTAAGAAAGGCGACCGAGATACCTTCTGCTGTTTTTTCTATCGTTAGCTTTTCGCTATCTTCCTTGTTAGCATACGCTCCAGTATATGCCATTTCAATTTTCTCGTACTGAGAAGCTGCATGCTTCACTCCAGCTTCTCCTTGATCCAATGTATGGTTATTAGCCATCGTGACTACATCGACTCCCACATCCTTCAAAGTGTCGCCAATTTCATCAGGACTGTTGAAGGTCGGATAAGTGGATACACCTAACTCTTCCCCGCCCATAATGGATTCCTGGTTAGCAACAGTAAGTGTCGTACTATCTAAATAGGGTTTAACATCTTGAAACATCGGATCAAAGTCATAGCCTTTCTTTGTCTTTGCATCATAATAAATAGAGCTATGCAGGAGCACATCGCCGATGGCTGTAACGGAGATCGACTGACTAGAGGGTATCTCTTTCGGTTCCAGTTCCACTATATTTTGCTGCACTGCCTGTACCGCTTCTGTTTGTTGTTTCGGAACTCCTCCACTGCACGCCGTAAGAATGACAAGACCCGTCAATGCGACAATGATTGCTTTTATTTTCATGCGTAACCGCCTGTCTGTGAGTATTTATCCGTATTATAAACGCAGACTCGCACGAAAAATAGTATGATTTGCATAAAAAGGAATATAATTCTCGAATAGTCGGGTAAATGATAAAGATAAAGGAGGGATATTATGCAAAAATTCCATTTACAAGATGATGGCACCTATCCAAATAATAAACTACCTGTTCTTTATTATGAGAAAGCTTTCGAACATACTAATACCATGCGGGACGTTTTCGAATCCAACCACTGGAGAAACAGCTGGGTCAATGGCATCTTCCCGTATCACCACTATCACAGCACTGCCCATGAAGTGCTCGGTGTTATGAGTGGTCACGCAACGGTTCTGCTCGGCGGGCCAGATGGTGAACAGCTGAATATTTCTCGTGGTGATGTCATTGTGTTGCCTGCCGGTACGGCCCACAAGCGGATTCAGCAATCTAATGATTTTCAAGTACTTGGTGCCTATCCGGATGGCATGTCCTTTGATACAAAAACGGACAAGCAAGGCGAATACGACCAAGCACTACAGCAAATACCAAATGTCCCGATACCGAAGCAGGACCCTGTTACTGGAAATTCAATCTGGAGGTCATTACATTTGTCTCGGTGCTCGTATCCCCAAGAGACGAAGACCTTCTTCCAAAACTGAAGCAACAGCTCCGACAACTGCCAAGCGGGCACCGAGTTTCTCATCTTCTTCCAGGATACGTACTCTTCCATAATAGCTGTTGAATGCTTGGGCAAGATCGATCACATACTTGGCGATTCTGGAAGGATCATAGTTGATTGCTGCATTGCCAACTGTGTCCGGAAACTGCAACAACAGGGAAAGGATCGGCCAAGCAGCAGCTGCTGTCTCACCATCGACTTCCGATCCGCTCTGGATTTCGCCTCCCTTAGCCAGTAGTGTACAAGCTCGGGCATGCGTATATTGCACATATGGTCCTGTCTCTCCTTCCACACGAAGCATATCTTCTAACGAAAAATCGATATCATGGATACGTTCATGCTTTAAGTCATGGAAAAGTACAGCACCGACGCCGACCTGTCTCGCTACTTCTTCTTTATCTGGCAAGTTCGGATTTTTTTCTGCAATGTTAGTGGCGGCCAACTGGATTGCCTGCTCCAGCACTTTATCAAGCAGTACCAACTTTCCTTTTCTGGTCGACATTTTCTTTCCATCCTGCAGTACCATACCAAATGGAATATGGTTGATTCCCTCAGCCCACTCATAGCCCATTTTGTTAAGTACTATTTTCAGCTGCTGAAAATGCAAACTCTGTTCATGACCGACAACATACAGACTTTTAGAAAATTGGTATGTTTCCTTACGATAGATTGCCGCAGCAAGATCACGTGTTGCATATAGTGTGGCGCCATCTTTTTTCTTGATCAGACTAGGAGGAAGATCAAACTCATCCAGGCGTACTACTTGGGCACCATCCGAAAGGCTGAGCAACTCATTCTGTTCCAGCTCCTCGACGGCACGTTCCATTTTGTCATTGTAGAAGGCTTCTCCTGCATCTGAATCAAAGTGTACGCCCATCAGCTCGTAAACACGCCCGAACTCCTTCATTGATACGTCACGGAACCAATGCCAGAGCTTATTTGCATACGCATCTCCTTGCTCTAATTTTCGGAACCAGTTTCTGCCTTCTTGTTCCAGCTGCTCATTCTGTGCGGCTTCTTCATGAAAACGGACATACAGCTTCAGCAGTTCCGGAATCGTATTGGCACGCACTTTCTCCTCCTCGCCCCATTTTTCATAGGCACAGATAAGCTTGCCAAATTGTGTGCCCCAGTCACCAACGTGATTAATCCTTACAACGTCATAGCCTTGCTTTTCAAGTAAAAGACTGATACTGTTTCCGATGACAGTAGAGCGCAGATGCCCCATCGAGAAGGGCTTTGCAATATTAGGAGAAGAAAGATCGATCGTCACTGTCTGACCTTGTCCGATAGCTGTACTTCCGTATGCTGCACGTTGCTGATGAATCTCTTTTAGCACGCTGCTGCCAGCAAGCTTTTTATCTAGCGTGAAATTTACATACCCACCCACTGCCGTAATAGCAGAAAATTCTTCATGTGTTAATTCTGCTGCTAGTTCAGCTGCAATGCTCTGCGGTGATTGTCTCTTTTCCTTCGCCAAAGCAAAGCAAGGAAAAGCATAGTCTCCATGCTGCAGCTGTTTCGGTCTCTCGATTTGTTTTATCGTTTCCTCTGATGGCTTGTTCAATGCTTTTGCTAATAATTCTGCTGCACTAGATTTGTACATTTTCCATTTCCCCCTTCAAATAAAAAAACCGCCTCTTCCACTTGGAAGAGACGGTTAAATCCGCGGTGCCACTCTAATTGTCCTAATCGGACCTGCTCAATTGGATAATGGGAATGATGTTTCCCGGCAGCCCCTACTTCGCGTTCGTTCAGGGCTGCAGCCAAGAAAGTCCGGTTCCTGCCGCTTTCCACATCCCGCTTCCACCATCCGGGACTCGCTTTTGTCTCCAGCTGCAGTACTCTCTTTCTTATCGGCACACATATATTGTCCTTTATTATAGCTGTTCTTTTAGAAGATGCAACCCCTGTTTAGATTATAAAGCCCAGGGGCACACTTTTGATAACCTGCAAAAAGGAGGATGATCGCATGGCTAAGCAATATGGCAACTATCAGCCTGTACGTATGAATGGCGTCAGTTTATCCGATGCCCGCGAAGTGACATTCGGCAAAGAGTTCAAACGCGCGGATATCGCCGGCGGTTTCCGCCAGAAGAAAGGCAAATAAGCATGATGAATCCTGCTGTCCACAAGACGGCAGGATTTTTTTGTATACTTTTCCTTCTTGCTGCCGTCGTTATTAATAGCAGGCAAAACAGGGGGAGAAAAAATGATAACGATCAAACAAGTATCTCATCACTACACGATGGGAAAGAAAGCAAAGGAAACGATAGTTCCCGTATTGCATGGAATTGATTTACACGTAGGAAAAGGAGAAATTGTCAGCCTCATCGGTAAAAGTGGTTCCGGCAAGTCCACTTTATTGCATATTATCGGCGGGTTTATTCAACCGACAAGCGGTGAAGTAGCAATTAATGGAACAAAGATAACTGGCTGGAATGAAGGACAATTAGCAGATTTCCGTCTACAGCATATCGGCTATATTTTTCAAAACTTCCAGCTGATACCGAGCATGACCGCGGCTCAAAATATCGAACTGCCGCTCATTTTGAACGGAACACCGAAACAAGAGCGCAAGCAAAAAGTTGAGGACATATTACGCCAAGTTGAGCTGGAAGCATTTCCAGAGCATTACCCTTCCGAATTATCAGGCGGACAACAGCAGCGTGTTGCGATTGCCAGAGCACTTATACTTGATCCGCCATTGATTTTAGCAGATGAGCCAACCGGCAGCTTAGATAGCGATACCGAAGCAGAACTACTTTCTCTCATTCGCAAACTGAATAAACAAGCCGGCATCACCTTCCTTATCATCACACATGACCAGGAAGTTGCAGCAATTGCTGATAGACAGCTGGAAATCAAAGATGGCCAAATGCTAAAAGTGAAGGGTGTGATGCCGGTATGACATTCAAAGATAAGTGGCGTTTTGTTCAGCAGAATATGAAGAAGAATAAAGTTCGTGTGTTTATGACGATACTCGCAGCAGCAATGGGGAGCTGTTTCCTGATTGTCCTAGCGTCTGTCGGCTTTGGTTTGCATGATTCCTTAATCAAGGACGAGCTGGAAAGCAGAGCTGTCACAAAGATTGATATTTATGGTACTGATGATGAAGAACAGCTTGGCTTTACGAACGAAAACATTAATGAATTGAAGCAGATTGAGAATGTTGATGCTGTACGGCAGATTCAAAGTCTTGGTGAAACTAACTTTCATTTAGATGGATACACGAACGAGATGCCTTCCGCTATTGCTGTTGATTTTGAAAACGAAAAACAAGCAGGAATCGAACTTGGCAGCGGGAGATTGCCGGAGAAAGAAAATGAGATCGTCGTCAGCAGTGATTTTGCCGAATTTTTAGGGAAAGATGATGTCGATGAAAAGGACAAGTTTACAGAGGATGGTACGATCAAGTCTGAATATCTATACAAAGACGAGGTTCTCAACAAAGAAATCGAGATTGAAGCTTCTACTTTTCCGGAAGATGGCAGCGAACCTCGTACTGCAACGGAAAAAGTCCAGATTGTCGGGATTGAAGCTGCACCGGCAAACGAATACATCTACACGAATTCCGTGAAGTCAACTCCCGAACTGAAAAGAAAGCTTGATGAAACATTGCATGTAACAGACAGCTATACAGAGCAGGGAGATCCGCTTTACGACCAAGTAGAAGTTTATGCTTCTAATGCAGAATCAGTAGAAGGTATCCTGAACTCCTTGGATGAGAAAGGCTTTTTAGCTTATTCGAATTTGGAGGAGCTGAAAAACATCAACATTCTGTTCAATGTTGCGAAAGCCGGGCTCATAATTGTTGGAACGATTGCAGTCTTGATCGCCTCCATCGGAATTTATAATACGATGACGATGGCCGTAACCGAGCGCGCACCGGATATCGGCATCATGAAAGCAATCGGAGCAAATCCCAAAACAATCAAACAGATCTTTCTCATGGAAAGTACCTTCATTGGACTGGCTGGTGCTCTGATCGGTACAGCTGTCGCTTATTTGATCAGCTTCCTGGTGAATGCCGGAGTTCCAGTGATATTGGAGCAAATATTCGAAGAGGAAATACCAGCTACATTGCAGCTATCTTCCATCCCGTTTCTATTAGCTGCCATAAGCATCACCATTTGTCTGGTCGTTACAATCCTATCGGGGTCCAGGCCAGCAAAACAGGCAACAAATGTGGACGTACTGCGGGCATTGAGAAGGGAAATCTAGTCTCTATGACAAGTCCGTCATTCTCATAGTATACTGAGTAAAATTAATGCTTTTTGAAAGGAAAGAAAATATGAAGACTATAGCGGATATTGCAGATCTGGCTGGAGTTTCAAAAAGTACGGTATCTCGCTATTTGAATGGCGGTTCTGTCAGTACAGCCACAAAGAAAAGGCTGGAACGTATTATAAACGAACAAAATTATGTACCGAATACATTTGCCCAAAGTCTCAAAGCTAAGAAAACTGCTATGGTCGGTATCATCGTACCTCGTCTGGATTCCTTTGCAGCCTCTCATACAATGATGGGGATTGATGAATCCTTACGCAGGCAGGGCTATCAATTACTGATTGCAAGTGCCAACCAGGAGGTCGGCCGGGAGATCGAAGCGATTCATAACTTTGCCAGACAGAAAGTCGCAGGCATCATCCTCATGTCTACTCAAATTACCACGGAGCACTTACAAGCCATAAAGGAAGCAGGTATACCAATTCTGCTAGTAGGTCAGCAGCACCCTTTACTTCCAAGCTTGATACATGACGATTATGAAGCAGGCAAGATGATGGGGGAATTTGTTGTCAAGCAAGGGCATCGTCAAATAATTTACCTAGGTGTCACGGAACGTGATAGTGCAGTGGGAATCGAACGAAAACGCGGTTTTCGCGAGGCACTGGAACGTCATGACTGCCATGCTGATTATCTGGAAACAAGCTTTCGGATGCAGGATGCGATGATGTTGGCACAAAGATTCCTTTCCAAAACGGAAGCTACAGTGATTGTTGGAGCAACCGACAACATCGCCTTAGGTATTATCAAAGCAGCACATCAACTTAACCTTCGAATTCCTATCGATATTTCAATTGCCGGATTTGGGGGTTATGATACAGCAGAGGTCGTAACACCAGCTTTGACTACGGTTAAATACGATTATCTGGACGCCGGGAAAAAAGCAGGTGAAAAAATTGTACAGCTTGTCGAGGAAGAGTACTGCGAGAGCCTCACCACCTACCCTGTGCAATTAAAAAAACGTGAAAGCGTTGACATAATATAAGACACATTATATGCTATTACCAAAGAAACCGGTTCCATAAGTTATGAACTTGAATCTTTGGCTTTTTTTCAATAATTTTGGAACCGGTTCCGAAAATGTATGGAAAGTGGTGATTAGGTGATGAATGCAGATAAATACCGCCTATTATCGGATGCTGCCCCTAATGAATTGGAAAATCTGGCAAAGCAGGTCAATGCCTCTCCTTGGAGGCAGCACTACCATATTCAGCCCTCTACCGGATTATTGAACGATCCAAATGGATTTGGCTATTACAATGGCCGGTATCATCTCTTTTACCAGTGGCACCCATTTGGTCCCGTCCATGGAATGAAGTACTGGTATCATGTAACATCGACTGATTTGGTTCATTGGAAAGACATGGGGATTGGGATAGAACCTGGAGGCGAGTATGATTCACATGGCGCTTACTCGGGCAGTGCCTTGGCACAGGATGAAAAGCTCTACCTCTTTTACACCGGCAATACAAGGGATAAAGACTGGATGAGGCAGCCTTATCAATGTCTTGCAGTAATGGATCAAGAAGGACATATTACAAAACATGAAATTCCAATCATTGATGCCCCCCCTGCAGGCTACACTGCCCATTTTCGCGATCCTAAAGTATGGAAAGCAGCTGGCCGCTACTATGCAGTTCTAGGTGCACAGCGTCTGAATAAGACAGGATGTGTGCTGATTTATAAATCAGATGATTTGCATACTTGGTCATTCATCGGCGAGCTGAAAACCTCCCTGGCTGATTTCGGATATATGTGGGAATGTCCTGATTATTTCGAGTTAGACGAAAAAGGTATCCTTCTCTTTTGCCCACAAGGATTACCAGCAGAAAAAGATCGTTTTGAGAATGTTCATCAAGCTGGCTACTTGATGGGTGAACCAATTGCTCCTGAAAAGCCACACTTTCAGCATGGCAACTTCATGGAACTGGATAGAGGATTCGATTTTTATGCTGCGCAAACCACCCTTTCACCTGATGGTAAGCGCATCCTCATTGGATGGATGGGACTTCCCGATACTGACTATCCAACAGATATGCATGGCTGGGCGCATTGCCTTACTCTTCCGAGAGAACTTAGCATCAAAGATGGCATACTGCTGCAGCAACCTGTCAAAGGAGTGGAACTGCTTCGAAAAGAGAAATATACTGCTTCTCACATAGTACACAATACTAAAATTCAGCTCGAAGAAATAAAGGGATCCTCTTATGAATTGATTTGTGAACTGTGTATGGATGATGCTGCAAAAGCCGGAATCTCTTTTCGAACTGGAGATACGGAAGAAACACAGCTTTATTATGACGCAGTTTCTAAGTATGTAGTCTTGGACCGAACACGTTCAGGTGCGACGATGAAAAATGATAGTGGCAGCGTTCGACGTTATGCGTTAGATGCAACAAAAATAACACTCAGATTGTTTGTCGATCAGTCATCTGTCGAGATTTTCATCAATGACGGAGAAGCCGTCATGACCGCCAGGATATTCCCAGCAAAGGATAGTAATGGCGTTGCCTTCTTTAGCGAAGGAGGAAATGCAACATTTAACGCAGTGCAGTGGCTATATAGATAGACTTTAATTCTGAAAGGGTGATATTAAATGACTGATAACAGGAAAATTGCTGAGGAAGTCATCAACGCCATCGGAGGAAAAGAGAACATTTCCTCTATAGCTCACTGTGCAACTCGGCTTCGTATCGTCGTACATGATAAAGAGAAGATTGATAAGGAGAATGTTGAAAATATCGATAAGGTTAAAGGTGCATTCTTTAACTCTGGGCAATATCAAATCATTTTTGGAACCGGCACCGTAAACAAAATCTATGATGAGTTTCAGGCAATCGGTATTGATGGTGCATCTATACAGGAAGTAAAGCAAGCTGGTAAAAAGGAAGGTTCTGCTTTTCAACGGGCAATCCGGACTTTCGGGGATGTCTTCGTACCGATTATCCCAGTCCTTGTCGCGACCGGCTTATTTATGGGGCTGCGCGGTCTGCTGACACAGGATCAAATTCTCCATCTATTCGGCTTGGCTCCAGCAGATATTCCCGCAAATTTTCTTTTATTCACAGAAGTTCTAACTGATACTGCCTTTGCTTTTCTGCCCGCACTAGTCGCTTGGTCATCTTTTAAAGTATTTGGCGGAAGCCCTGTTTTGGGTATTGTATTAGGTTTGATGCTTGTTAATCCTGCCTTACCCAATGCCTATGAAGTAGCAAATGGATCCGCTGAAGCCATCACTCTATTTGGTTTCATACCTGTGGTAGGTTATCAAGGGTCTGTACTGCCTGCTTTCTTCATCGGACTGATCGGCGCGAAATTAGAGAGAGCATTACGCCGTCGCATAACGGAAGCACTCGATTTGATTCTTACCCCCTTCCTTACATTGACTGTCATGATCACGCTAGGACTGTTTGCAATCGGTCCAATCTTCCATTCCTTGGAGGATCTTGTCTTGACTAGTACATTGGCTGTATTGGATTTACCTTTCGGAATTGCTGGATTATTGATTGGTTCTCTCAATCAGCTCGTTGTAGTCACCGGTGTGCATCACATTTTCAACTTCCTGGAGATACAGCTTTTAGAGAATCGAGGGATGAATCCTTTCAATGCGATCATTACCTGCGGTATGGCTGCGCAAGGTGCTGCTTGTCTTGCAGTTGGTCTAAAAACAAAGGATACTAAATTGAAAGCGTTAGCATTACCATCTTCCTTCTCAGCATTTCTTGGTATATCGGAACCCGCTATCTTTGGTATCAATTTAAGATTTGTAAAGCCTTTTATCATGGGATTGATTGGCGGAGGTGTTGGAGGTTTCCTTGCTTCCCTACTCGATTTAGCTGGAACAGGTATGAGTATCACTGTCATACCAGGCACACTGCTCTATTTGAATAGTCAGCTGCCTTTTTATATCCTGATAAACTTGGTTGCTATGGCAGTAGCATTCACACTTACTTGGATGTTTGGTTATAAAGATCCGAAGAAATTGTAAAGCGGTCATCTTTTCTATTACATGAGGCGTCCTCGTGGACGGGTTAAATTAAAAAAGCGCCCAGCAGGGCGCTTTTTCATATATTTATAACCTTATTATTGTTTCGGTCAACATCAAACTTGTCTTTTAGATGAGCTGGAGCCATCTTAATGATGAGCTGCAGAATAAATGTTGCTACTGCAAGGTCATCCACGATACCAATTCCGATGAGAAAATCAGGTATCAAATCGAATGGGAAAGCAAAGTACAGGACAATCAATGCAACTGCTGTTACCTTCTTGGCTGCTGCCACCTCTTTAGCTGTGAAGAAAGCTTTCAGAAATGGAATCGATTTGCGGAAATTGAACAGAAAACGGAGCCTGCTCCATAGTCTGGTCATATCATCCTTCCTTTCTGCCCCAAATAGAGCTATTCACATTTTAAGGGATAAAGGAATTTTTCACAACATGTAAGCAAAAAGCCCAGCAATTTATGCTGGGCTTCCTTTTTATGCTTTTTTCTTTTTCGTAGCTTTTTCACGTTCGTTCTTGTTAAGGATTTTCTTACGAAGACGGATAGACTCCGGTGTTACTTCGCAATATTCATCATCGTTCAAGTACTCGATTGCCTCTTCAAGAGACAAGTCGCGTGTTTTACGAATTGTGGACGTTTGGTCTTTGTTTGCTGAACGTACGTTAGTTAGGTGTTTTTCCACAGTAATGTTAACAGTAAGGTCGTTATCACGGCTGTGTTCCCCAACGATCATACCAGCGTATACATCTGTACCAGGAGCTACGAAGATGATACCGCGGTCTTCAAGCTTCATGATACCGTAAGTGGATGCTTTACCTTGTTCAAGAGCAACAAGTACACCTTTCGCTCTTCCGCCAACCTGACCAGCAATGACAGGCTCATACCCATCAAATGTGTGGTTCAGGATACCGAATCCGCGTGTCTGAGACATGAACTCAGTAGAATAACCGATTAATCCACGGGAAGGTACACGGAACTCAAGACGAACTTGACCGTTACCTTGGTTGATCATGTCGACCATTTCCCCTTTACGGGAACCTAAGGACTCCATAACAGCACCTGTGTAATCTTCCGGTACGTCTGCTTGTACGCGTTCTACCGGTTCACACATTTTACCATCGATTTCCTTAAGGATTACCTGTGGTTTGGACAATTGAAGCTCATAGCCTTCGCGGCGCATGTTCTCAATTAGGATGGAAAGGTGAAGCTCTCCACGTCCAGATACTGTCCAAGCATCAGGAGAATCAGTTGGATCTACACGAAGACTTACATCTGTCTCAAGCTGGTTAAGCAAACGTTCTTCGATTTTACGGGAAGTGATATATTTACCTTCTTTACCTGCAAAAGGACTGTTGTTTACTAGGAATGTCATCTGCAATGTTGGTTCGTCAATACGTGGAACCGGCAATGCTTCCTGAGCATTTACTGAGCAGACAGTCTCTCCAACGTTGATGTCCTCAAGACCAGCAACGGCAACAATGTCACCAGCTTTTGCTTCAGTGATCTCAATTCGTTTCAAACCGATGAAACCGAATAGTTTTGTAATACGGAAGTTCTTCACAGAACCGTCTTTCTTCATCAGGGCAACCTGATCGCCGACTTTAACGGCACCACGGAAGATACGACCTACACCAATACGGCCAAGGAAGTCGTTGTAATCCAAGATAGTAACCTGGAATTGCAAGCCTTCATCGGAGTTATCGATTGGAGCAGGGATATTGTCCATGATTGTTTTGAAGATGGCATCCATGGATTCCACTTGTCCTTCAGGCTCTTCACCGGAAGTACCGTTCAATGCTGACGCATAGACAACTGGGAATTCAAGCTGGTCATCATCCGCACCAAGTTCGATGAATAGATCAAGTACTTCATCGATAACATGCTCAGGACGTGCACTCGGTTTGTCGATTTTGTTCACGACTACAACCGGAGTAAGTTTCTGTTCCAAAGCTTTTTTCAATACGAAACGAGTCTGAGGCATTGCGCCTTCATAAGCATCCACAACAAGTAAAACGCCGTCTACCATTTTCAGTACGCGTTCTACCTCACCACCGAAATCGGCGTGTCCTGGAGTATCCAATATGTTAATACGAGTATCGTTATAATTAATCGCAGTGTTTTTCGCAAGAATTGTAATACCGCGCTCTTTTTCCAAGTCATTGGAATCCATTGCGCGCTCATCCACGTGCTCATTATCACGGAAAGTACCAGAATATTTTAGCAACTGGTCAACCAAAGTCGTTTTCCCGTGGTCAACGTGGGCAATAATCGCGATATTGCGAATATCTTCTCTTAATTGCATGTATACATGTCTCCTCTTCTTCATGTAATCCTATCCGACTACAACCTGTTAATTATACCACAGTTCATGTGCGGCACAATAGGATAGGCAAACATTAACATTATAATATTATCGTAAAGCTTGCTCCGCCTAAGTCAGACTTCCCTGCTCGAATGATACCATTATGCCGTTCAACGATTGCACGGGAAATCGCGAGGCCAAGTCCGGTTTCCCCGCCTTCACCTTTCACAAAGCGCTGGAACATATTCGGCAGCAAGTCCTCTGAAATGCCCGGACCATCATCAGAAATGGTTATCTCGACTTGCCGGATACTGCTTGGCTGAACAGAGATATGCACCTGACTTCCAGCATGGCGGACTGCATTGGACGTTATATTCATCATTGCCCGAAGCAGTTTCTCTTTATCCCCATTAATCACAATTGCTGCAGGTTTATTGTAGGTTAATTTCACATTTTTATCGCTCGCCAATGGCAAGGCACGATCTATGGTCAAGTCGACAAGCTCCTTGATCTCGATAGATTCTTCTTTATAAATACCCTCTTCACTATCAAGCTTAGCAAGCAGAATCATCTCATTAATCAGCTGTTTCAGACGACTAATTTCTGACACAACAACTTCAAGCCCATGCTCCTGGTCCTTGCCTGTGAAGACACCATCTTTGATTCCCTCCGCATATCCTTGGATCGTCATGAGCGGTGTTTTCAGTTCATGACTTGCATTTTGGAAGAACTGGCGCTGAGAGGTGATATAACGATTCAATTCTTTAGCCATCTCGATTGCACTTTGCTCTACTTCTTTGATTTCACCGCTTGCTTTGACCGATTTAATATTATCGAATTCACGCCGTTGAATTTTCTTCAGCTGATATTTCAATTCTGTGAGTGGTTTCACCAGACGCTGTGTCAAGTACGTGCTGATTAAGATGGCTATCATGACGCCAATCAAAAATACAAGAAAGATGCGTTGGAAGAAACTTTCCTGCACTTCTTCCAATTCACGTATCGGACGGAGAATGACCATGTTTTGATTCTCGCTAGTTGCTATGGATTTGACTACATAACTGTTTCGATTATCTTGCCAAATTGTATTCTTTTGAGTTGGATCCGTATCGTACTTTTCTGCAAATCTTTCTGCGTCTGATCGCACAAGGTTCGTATAGGTCAATTCCTCTTTTTCTTCATCATAAAGGAACATTTTGAGATCCAATTTATTAAGTATATTATCTAGTGTACCAGCAGGAATGGTTTCTACACCGCTAATCGATGTAAGCAGAAGCTGTCCGCTTTCCTCCAGCTGTCTCGTCTCATTCGTAACAAGCAAACCCTTCAGCTGCGAGTACAAAGTAATTGCTGTGAACCCCATCACAATAATAAGCAAAGTTGTAAATGCAATATTCAGTTGTGTCTTCAGTCTCATTCTTCGTTCATCCTGAACCGATATCCAAAGCCCCAGACTGTTTCAATCGGAATACCGTCCATTTTCTTGCGAAGTCGTTTTACTAAATCATCAACAGCTCGATCGCTGCCGAAATAATCCTCGCCCCATACTTGTGTCAGCAATTCATCACGTGAAAAGGCACGGTTTGGGTTCTGCACAAGGATTACGAGCATTTCGAATTCCTTCGCTGTTACTTCTACTTCTGCTTCATGCCAGTAAATGCGGCGTTCGCCTAATTGCAGCTGCAGGTTACCTGCTTGGAGATCCATTTGTTTCACTTGCTGTGTTTCTTGTTTTGTCTGCGGATTCCATCTTTTAAACAGACGCTTTACACGTGCTACCAATTCCCTCGGGCTGAAAGGTTTGGTCAAATAATCATCTCCGCCAAGCTCCAAGCCAAGAATTCTGTCGATTTCTTCATCTTTAGCTGAAATGATGATGATCGGCACCTCACTCGTTTGACGAATCTTATTACAAAGTGCGTATCCGTCCATGCCCGGAAGCATGATATCCATGATCCACATATCCGGCGTTTCTTTATCTGCAATCTCAAGCGCAAGCTCTGCTGTTTCCGCCACGCTGATTTGATAGCCCTCCTTTTTTAGATAGGCTTCTACTATATTTCTTATATTGTGATCGTCTTCGACAACGATTATATGATGTGACATTTGATCGACTCCTTTCCTCTCTACGGTTATTTTCCCACAAAATCGCAAAAAGAAAAGACTTTCCTGCTATTTGTCCATTCCACATATTTTACATAATTGCTCCGAAAAGATGCCAAATCCAGACAGTAGAATGTGTAGTATAGAACAACGAACACACAACACGAAAGAGGTGTCTTACATGAACAGAGACAATGACAAACCATACAATGAGTATCCAGATGATCAGCAGCGCTCTTCTTCATATGAACAGGAAAACTCCTACCCGGATGAAACGAACTCACTTTCCGAAAACGAAGAAGAACTGTCGAAATACAGACAAGCTATTCAAGTAGACGAACCAATCAATCAGCCGCAGCAACCAAAACAAAAAGGCAAGGTATGGACGAGCTTCGTCAGCGGGATTGCGGGTGGGATATTGGTACTCGCAATTGTTGCAGTGCTCGTATTCACGAATGTCATATCCTTCAGCTCTAATGCAGCAAGCCCAGCAACTATGGGAACGAATAACACATCAACGACAAAATCAAGTAACCAGACATTAGCAACACAAACAAGCACCGAAAACCTAACCACCGCTATACAAGACGCATCTGCAGCAGTGGTAGGCGTTGAAAATCTGCAGCAGACGGATTTATTCTCTGAGTCCGAAGAAGCAGGATCCGGATCCGGTGTCATTTATAAAAAAGAAGATGGCAAAGCATACGTCGTTACTAACCATCACGTTGTCGATGGTGCAACCAGCTTGGAAGTAACCCTTTCTAACGGACAAAAGGAAAAGGCAACCTTACTAGGATCTGATGAAATCAGTGATCTAGCAGTATTGCAAATCGATGGTACAAATGTAGATCAAGTTGCAACATTCGGTACTTCAGATGACCTGACTGTCGGACAGCAAGCGATTGCTATCGGTAACCCATTAGGAGCTGAATTTGCTGGTTCTGTGACACAAGGTATCATCAGTGGACTGGATCGTTCTGTAGCGGTTGATTCCAATAATGATGGTACAGAGGATTGGGTAACAGAAGTATTGCAAACAGATGCAGCTATTAACCCTGGTAACAGTGGCGGTGCATTGATAAACGCAAACGGTGAAATCGTCGGCATCAATTCTATGAAGATTGCCCAAGAAGAAGTCGAGGGTATTGGGTTTGCCATTCCGATTGATGCAGCTAAACCAATCATTAACCAACTTGAGTCAACTGGCAAAGTAGAACGTCCTTACGTTGGAATTGGTGCAGTCAGCTTGGATCAAGTACCGCAAGTAAATGCGCAGGAAACATTGAACCTTCCTGAAGACGTGACACAAGGTGTTGTACTCGCTCAAGTAGTAGAAAGCTCTCCTGCAGCAGATGCTGGTCTGCAGGAATACGATGTTGTAACAAAAATCGATGATCAAGATATTACCAGCATGGTCGATTTGCGCTCTTACCTTTATTCCGATAAAAATATCGGCGACGAGGTAACCGTTACGTATTACCGTGATGGGAAGAAGGAAACAACAAAGCTAACTTTAGCGAAGGAACAAACAACACAGTCCGATCAATCTACACAACAACAACAATAAGCGTTGCTTATTGATCAGATAGATGGCGGCCGCACCCTTAACAAAAACATGATATCCCCAAAATGTCATTTTAGCGGCCAACTACGCTCCCCCCAGAGCTTATCAGGAAAAAGCGATTACCCAACTGCACGGGTGATCGCTTTTTTTATAAGGCTGTTTACGTATTATTCTTGTAATATAAAGCCTTGCATAAAGAGGCTGAGACATAACTAAATCCCCATTGCTTAAAACCGAATGTTATTCTTGAGCGCCGCTTCGGAGAACACTCCGCTAGGATGGACAACTAATCAAAAAGACCGAACTTATGCAAATTTTCTTATGAAGATTTACAATATAGTTCGGTT
>NZ_LR700947.1:43525-235966 GCF_902497585.1 Terribacillus sp. AE2B 122
ATCACTTGCTTAAAGAACCACTGATGAAAAGCTCATCTACTGTGGTCTGCAATACAGAAGCTATATCAAACGCTAATTGTAAAGTGGGGTCGTATTTATCATTTTCAATTGCATTTATTGTTTGTCTGGAAACCTTGCAGCGTTTAGCCAATTCCTCCTGGGATAATTTCGCGGATTTTCGTAATTCCTTAATGTGATTTTTCATTTAATCACCATATTTTTTTCTGTAAATTAGCAGTGTTATCAAATAAGTAATTAGAAGCAATGTCAGAGAAATTAACGGTGAAATCCCATTACCATTATAATAAGTATTCCCCTGAACAGTTAAATAAATTGTTTCTACAACATGTAAGAGTAGCGTACCTATAACTATTGTAAACGCATATGATTGAGCTTTCATCTTGATAAACTTCTTTCTTTCATCATCTTTCTTAGAAAATGTTGCAACAATAATCCCAATTCCGCAAACTAACAATATGAGTGAATACACAAGTTTTACCCAATCCATTTTTAAGTTTCCTCCTCATTAAAAATGTAAAAAGTATTTGACATTAATTATTGTAGCATCAGCTTCAAAAATGTCAAATACTTTTTACATCACAACATATTTCTATACAATTCAATTTCTTAGAAAACAATTATATATTAAATGAGGTGAGATAATTTGGTCGAAAAAGTTCTAGCTTACATCATATCTATCCGTAACAATACCTATCAGATGCTTGTCCATGAACATAAGGATATTCCCGAAGCAGGGTTACAGGTTCCAGGAGGCACAGTTAACCCAGAGGAAGACTTGGTAACCGCGTTGCAGCGGGAAATCTATGAAGAGTCTGGATTGTGTAATCTGCCTCTCGGTGAATTAGTTGCGTGTGCACCATTCCTTCATCCAGACAAACAAGAGCTCCAGCTTCGGCATTTCTATTTGATTCAAACAAAGCAGCAGCACCCTGCCACATGGGAGCATCATGTCCTTGGAAATGGAGTAGACAACGGATTGGTGTTCCGTTACACATGGTACGATCTCACTTCTATTCCGCCACTTGCCGCTTCACAAGATCAGTTTCTGCATTTGGTCAGGAAAATAATACAGGCACATCCTCGCTCCTAATAAATACATTATTAACAGACTACATAAAGGAGCATGGTGCATGTATAAGGTATTGATTGGCACAACAGTGAAACAAGACCCCGACATATTAGAAGCCTATTTGGATTCCCTCAAACGTCTGCAAGCAAAGGATAATCCGATTTCCTACTGTTTCATTGATGATAATGATGACCCTAAATCCAGTTCCCTAATTTCCGCTTTTGCCACTGAACATGATGCTGTCATCCTGCCATCGGAAGCTGCCGATACCTACCAGAAGGATGAACATACCCACTACTGGACGGAAGCTCTTATTTGGAAAGTAGCAGCTCTGAAAAATAAAATAATCTCCTATGCAATCGAGCAGAAGATGGATTATATCTTTTTCATCGATTCCGACATTGTGCTCCACCCCGCTACATTGGAACAATTGCTTGCCAGTCAAAAAGATATTATCTCCTGTGTTTTCTGGACCCAATGGCAGCCCGGTACGCAAGCTCTGCCTCAAGTCTGGTTAAGGGATGAATATGAACAATTCATCCACCATCGCGGCGAATCGTTATCAGATGCTGGACGCGCAGAGCGGCACCAGGAATTTCTAGAACAGATGCGGAAACCCGGAATATATGAAGTAGGTGGTTTAGGTGCCTGTACGCTTATCAGCAGTGAAGCTTTATATAAAGGCGTCCATTTCGGAGAGATACCTAACCTCTCCTTTTGGGGAGAAGATCGCCACTTTTGTATCCGTGCAGCGGCACTCGGGATCCCCCTTTATGTTGATACACATTACCCTGCCTTCCATCTTTACCGCCAGACTGATCTGGCAAAGCTTCCTGCATTCAGATGGGAGCATAATTGGCCAGGATATAACCGTCGCAGTACGGAGGAAACGAGGAATACCCTCACTCTATCCATGATTGTTAAAAATGAATCTGGACGCTTTCTGGAGCGTTCGCTAAGATCCGCTTTACCCGCGGTTAATCAAGCCATCATCATTGATGATCACAGTACAGATAATACGATAGCCATTTGCCAGAACCTGTGTAAGGAATACAATGTTCCACTGAAATTGATTGAAAACCCTCAGTCTGAATTCAGCAACGAAGTGCAACTGCGGAAACAGCAGTGGCAGGAAACTATTGCAACACACCCTGATTGGATTCTAAATCTCGACGCGGATGAAGTACTGGATAGCGTTTTTCTCATAGAAAAAGACCAGCTGTTGAACCAAGCTGGCCTCGATTTATATTCGTTCCGCTTATACGATTTCTGGGATGAAGAACATTACCGGGAAGATCAGTACTGGCAAGCACATAGATTTTACCGCCCGTTCTTGCTGCGCTATCAGCCTGCTTTCCCGTATGAATGGCGGGAAACGCCGGTTCATTGCGGCCGCTTTCCCGAAAATATCTTTCAGCTGCCAAATAGTATAAGCACCATTCGTATCAAGCATTTTGGCTGGGCCAGAGCGGAGGACCGTCTCCGAAAATACGAACGTTATCGCCAGCAGGATCCAGAAGCAATCTACGGCCAAAAGGAACAATATGAAAGTATCTTGGATCCTAACCCGAATCTAATCAAGTGGATGGAGGTTTCTTCTTTCGAAAGATAGCTCGGTAACAATACAGTCTTCCCCACTGATCATTGAATAGCGCATCTGCAGGCATTTCCGTTTCAACTGGTCCGGCATAGTCAAAGCCACCCAGTTCTGCCAACGTTTCAAGAATGCTAATATCAACTGTTGGGTAGTCGAATGTCATGATGACATAACCATCCGGTTTCAAGATACGGCTGAATTGCTCCCAAGCACGTTTTTGCACGCTAACATCCAAGTGCTCCATTACTGAGATACAGAAAACTTTATCGAAAAAAGCATCTTCGTATGGCAGCGAAGTCAGATTTGCTTCAGCACGATGGATATTCCGGAGCAAGTCTTCAGGTAAACGCGCCGATTCCTCTGGGCCAAAGTCTTTGATCACATCCTCCATAATCGCCTGATCATCTGTAATCCGGCTATCTATATCACATGCATAGACTGTTTTAGCTGAAGTCGCCAAATGAAACTTAAACGGATGACTGATTCCTGATGCAGCATCCAATACGATATCTTCTGCTTCCACAAAAGAAGCTGCCCATCCATATTCATAGCTGCGGCTCCACCAAGCATCCGGTAATTTCAGCACAAAATCGCGCTCCTTGCGATCATCATGCTTGAAAAATCTCGAAGTCCATGCTTCTGTCAACATGCTTCAACCCCTTTTTTAGAATACGTAGCTTGTAGTACAACGTATTCCGCTGGATAAGCATGTATGCAAGTTTCTCTGTACAGCAAAAGAGCCGGGCATGGAAGCCCGGCTCTTTCACTCGTCGTAGAGAATTGATTTAACGTCTGCATCCTCCAGATAATCCTCATACTTTTCATGATCCTCGTTTACACCGTCAAACTTTCCGTTAATGTCCGCAATCAGGAAATTCTCGATATCTTGTGCTCCGCCTGTCTCTTCATCGGAATTTACCGCCATATAATCATAATCCTTTTCTGTGTTGACAAAATCGGACGGAGTTTCGGATGAGCCATACGCTTGCAGCTCCTGCAAGGTGTCTTCTCCGTCATAAAAATTATGCTCCGTGTCCTCTTCATCATCTTTCCCTTCCAAATCTTCAAGTCGGGGATGGATGACAGCTTCCTCAGCTGGACGGTCATGCAGTGTCATTCGCTGCGGCTTGTATTCTACAAGCGTTTCTGCTGTCGGCATCGCCAACAGCCGTTCTTCCGGAATCGGTTTTCCTGACTTCTTACAAATCCCGAAAGATCCATCTTCTATTCGTTTTAAAGCTGCTTGAACGTCCTTCATCTCCTGCTCTAGATGATCATTCAGCGCAATATCCTTCTCCCGTTCAAATAACTCTGTCGCTGTATCCCCAGGATGGTTATCATAGTTGCTCAATTCGCCCATAGCATCCTTCGTGTAGGACATCTCGACACCAAAATGGTCTTTTAGCGCCTGTTTCAATTCCTGCAAACGATTCTCAAGCATTTCCTTACAGGCATTCACTGTCTCTTGTCTAACCATGCAATTTCCTCCTGTTCATTTCCTGCTGTCAGTAGTATGTGACAGAAATCGCATCTCTATTAAGACGGTACCTATTGTATAATCAGGAAAATGGAGGCGACATTTTATGCAAACCCGAAAACTGTATCTGCTCGGAGGGAATACCTCACAGGAAGAAGCAAATAGCCACTTTGCCAAAGCAACAGGCGGAGAAAACGCCCACATCGCTTTATTGATTGTATATCGGGAAGGCTATGAAGCATTCCTGCCCCGTTATACGAGTCATTGGATCGCTCAAGGAGTACATAAGAAAAATATATCCGTCATCGTACCGAATGAAAGGGGTGAATTAGCTACAGAAGAAGCAACTGATATTGTTTCAAATGCTACAGGAATTTTCATCGGAGGCGGTCATTCGGAAACATATTATAGCTTATATGCCAAAGAGCCATTTAAGCAGCTATTAAGAGAAAAATATGCTGCGGGTACACCGCTGGCAGGTAATAGCGCTGGAGCATTGCTTATACCAGAAACTGTCCTGCTTTCCCCACACGATACGGACAATCAGCAAGCTTGGAGCGGGCCAGGTCTCGGTATCCTCCAAAACCAGCTGATTAGTGTCCATTTCTCCCAATGGCAGGATGAACCGAACCTCATTTCCGGCTTACATCTTCACAATATCCCATTCGGATATGGCATAGACGAAGATGCTTGTTTATATCTAGAGAACGAGAAGCCAACAGCCGTTTTCGGAAACGAACAAGTAAAACGCATAGAAAAAGGGACCCTGTAAACAAGGTCCCTTTTGTATTAGTTGGATGTAGAACGCAAATAGTAAGATGTCTTGATACCGGAATCCCAAACAGCAATATGCAAATCAAGCAATTCTTTTGCTTTGATGGAATTCGGAACATACATGTTGAAAGAGATTGCCTGGTCAATATGCTTTTGGCGCGCTGCATTTTGCTTCACACTCCACTGCTGATCGATTTCATAAGCGGATTTATAGAAACGATCTGTTTCTTCATTCAAATCAGGTGCAGTGACCGGAATCTTGTAATCCTTCTTCTCTTCAGAATAGAACTTACTGAAGATCGGGTCTGTTGTAGCTGTGCTTCCTGCAATCAACGCAGTAGAAGAGTTCGGCGCTACCGCCATCAAGTACGCGTTACGCATACCATTTTCTTTTACTTGCTCCTGCAGACCTTTCCAGTCAAGCTCAGAATCGCCAGTTGTATAGCCTTTATTATCGAAGTAGCTTCCATTTGCCCAATCAGAACCTTCGAAAACAGGGTAAACACCTTTTTCCTTTGCAATTTCCATACTGGATTGAATTGTCAGGTAAGCGATTTTTTCATATAGTTCATCTGCATATGCAACAGCTTCATCACTTTCCCAATCAATCTGTTTCAATGCAAGCAAGTGATGCCATCCAAATGTTCCGAGTCCAATGGCACGGTATTTCTGGTTAGTAATCTGCGCTTGTAATACAGGAATCGTGTTCAAATCAATAACATTATCCAGCATACGAACCTGAATAGGAATCAGGCGCTCCAAAACGTCTTCTGTAACTGCCTTCGCCAAAGAAATGGAAGAAAGGTTACATACGACGAAATCACCTGGTTCTTTTGTAATGATGATTTTACCGTCTTGAGTTACTTGCTCTGTCATGATAGTCGGACTTTGGTTCTGCATGATCTCCGTGCAAAGGTTACTGGAGTAAATCATACCAGCATGCTTGTTGGCATTCTGACGGTTGACTTCATCACGGTAGAACATGAACGGGCCGCCTGTTTCCAGCTGGCTGCGCAGGATACGCTTCATTACGTTGATAGCTGGAATCTCTTCTTTGTGCAAGTCCGGACTCTCTACACATTCCCAGTACTTCTCACGGAAGGAACCATCGCCTCTAGTCTCATCATAGAAATCTTCCAAAGAGTAACCCATTACTCGACGGACTTCATGCGGATCGAAAAGATACCAATTACCGCGTGATTGTACTTGCTCCATGAAGATATCAGGCAGACAGACACCTGTAAATAAATCATGTGTACGCTGACGCTCATCACCGTTATTCAGCTTCGCATCAAGGAATGGGAAAATGTCTTTATGCCAAATATCAAGATATGTGGCAATTGCTCCTTTACGCTGGCCAAGCTGGTCAACACTTACAGCTGTATTGTTAAGCTGTTTCATCCAAGGAAGCACGCCTGAAGAAGCACCTTCGAAGCCTTTGATTGCACTGCCGCGGCTGCGGATCTTACCTAGATAGACACCGATACCCCCGCCATTCTTAGATAGATTCGCGATGTCTGTATTGCTGTCGAAGATTCCTTGCAAGCTGTCATCAACCGTATCAATAAAGCAGCTGGAAAGCTGACCATAGCTCTTTCCGGAGTTGGACAATGTTGGTGTTGCGACTGTCATGTAAAGATTGCTCAATGCCCAGTAAGCTTCTGTTACAAGCTCTTTGCGCGTTTCTTTAGGCTCTTTGCTCATGACTGTCATTGCGATAATCATGAACCTCTCCTGCGGAAGCTCGTACGTTCCGCCTTTATGGTCAGTCGCCAGATAACGATCTGCCAGCGTACGCAGACCAATATATGTGAACAGTCCGTCTTTCTTATAGTCGATCAAGCTATGGAAATGATTGATCTCATCTTCACTGTATGTGTCGAGAAGGAATTTGTTATAGATACCGATCTCAGTCAATTGCTGAATCAAGCTGTAGAATGATCCGTATTTCTCTTCGAAATTGTAACCTCTGTTTTGTGAAGCTTGGAAATAAAGCTGTTCAAGATACAAGCTAGCAGCGATATATGTCCATTGTGGCTCTTCTTCATCCAGCTGTGACAAACCTTCCAATATAAGTTGGTTCAACCACTCTTTATCGGATGACCAGGCCTTCTGCTCTATCAGGCGCTCACCATATTGAATCAGATGTTTTGCATCAGCTTCTGCAAAGCGTGATTCGAGCACAGCTGTCACGTGCTCTTTCCAATTGACTGTTTGTGTCGTATCTAACATGTTGAAACTTCCTCCTCCAAAATACAGGTGTAATTGTAAGTACTTCTTTCCCTTAAACGCACAAAGTGAGCAACTACCAGGAAACTGCCTATTCTGTCCGTCCTACTAGATACAGTAGTAACATAGATCAGAATCGACAAATAAAAAGTGTCTGAGAACACTGTCTATCAGGCAAATGAAGCGATTTCTCATCTACCTGTCGATACCCGGCTTGCTCGCCTTCGAAACTATATATAGTATTAAATTATGCCTTCGCTAACAAGATGTTGTATAAATGACTTTACCATATATCCATAACTCTTTCAATCTCTACTTTTTTCACCGGCCGTATTTCACAATCTATCGCAAAAAAGAAACTGCCATCTTTCGAGGTTTTTTGCTGTCGAAAAATTGTTTGTGATTTTTGGCGATTCTATCTCCAGCACTCGACATTCCAGAAGCATAAAGGTACGATAAAAGTGCATGCTAAGGAGGGATTATATGGGAACTATCAAAAAGATAGGATTCATCGGTACAGGCGTTATGGGAAAAAGCATGAGCCGCAATTTAATGCAGGCAGGCTTTGAACTGGCAGTCTATACACGAACGCAAGCGAAAGCAGAAGAATTGATTGATGCTGGAGCAGTTTGGCACGATACACCTGCGAGTCTCGCTGCCAGTGTGGATGCAGTAATTACGATGGTCGGCTACCCAAGCGATGTTCGGGAAGTCTACTTTGGCGAAAACGGCATTATTCATCACGCACGCCCAGGCACTTATGTAATTGATATGACGACCTCGAAGCCAGCGCTTGCCGAGGAAATCCATTCTGAAGCGAAAGATAAAGGTATTTTCGCATTAGATGCTCCTGTTTCAGGTGGGGATATTGGTGCGCAGAACGGAAAGCTGGCCATCATGGTCGGTGGTGATGCAGATGCATTTCAAGCTGCCCTTCCAGTATTCGAAGCAATGGGTGAAAACATTATCCTTCAAGGGCCTGCTGGTTTCGGGCAGCATACGAAGCTGATTAATCAGGTAACCATCGCAAGCAATATGGTCGGTGTTTGCGAAGCGATCGCTTATGCAGAGCATGCAGGCATGGACCCATCAAAGGTGCTCCAGTCGATAACGACAGGTGCTGCCGGTAGCTTTAGCTTGAGTAACCTTGCTCCCAGGATGATCAAAGGAGATTATGATCCTGGTTTCTATGTGAAACATTTCATCAAGGACATGAAACTCGCTTTGGAAGCAGCCAATGAAATGGGCATGACTACACCAGGACTGGAACTGAGTCTCTCCTTATATGAACGGCTTGCCGAAAATGGCGATGAGGATCTCGGGACACAAGCACTGATTAAATTATTTACTAAGAAAGCATAAGAAAAGAGGCCAGGAAACTGGCCTCTTTATATTAATATATACAATAAGACAGGTAAGGTAATAAGACTAAGCACCGTACTGATTAATGTTGCACTCGACACATAATCAGGTTTAGCACCAAATTCGAGTGCGTATAAAGTTGTATTCGCCGCTGTAGGCATCGCAGCGACCAGAATCATGATCTGTTTGACCATGTCATCCACCGGCAGAATGAGTGTGAATAAATAAGCGATGACCGGTGAGATAAGCAACTTCAAAACGAGCGCATAAGAAAGACGCTCATATTCAAAGGATTTTAATGAGATATTAGCAAGCTGCATACCAAGCACGATCATTACTGTGGGGATTGCCGCATCCGCCACAAGATGGACAGCCTCGGTAATCGGTCCGCTAAGCGGAATCGATAAGACTTGGAACAAAATACCGAGTATCGCTCCATAGATGATCGGTATTTTTAAGACAGAAAGGAAGGTGGCACGAGGCGACAGCACAGCCCCTCCGCCCTTAGCTGCTATAAAGACACCAATCGTCACCATCACGAGTTGCTGCAATACAAGCAGAATAACCGCATAATCAAAGCCGGCTGCACCGAATACAAATAAAACAAGCGGAGTTCCGTAATTGCCATTGTTCATGAACGAAGCGCCAAGCATTAAGCTATATGTATCCTGTCGGTCATAGCCGCGCAAAAGACTAATCACATAACAGATCAATACCAATGCCAGACAAATACCGACAACGAAAATGGCCAAATAGATATAATCTACACTTAGCCGGTTCTCATAAAACGTTTGGAAAGCCAATACGGGTGACAGAAGATAAACCGACATTTTCGAGATGCTTCGGATGTCGAATTTCAAAAGCTTCTGTCCAACAAAACCAAGAAGAAAAATACCGAAGATTGGCAATAAGGTTAATATGTAAGCCACAAACTATCATCCTATCAAGTTATGAATTCAAGAATTCTATTTTCCCTTCACCAATACGTGCAATACGAGCAAGGGATACTACTTCAATACCTAGTTCTTCCAGACGCGACCTTCCTCTTTGAAAGCTTTTCTCGATAACAATCCCGATACCAGCAACCGTAGCACCGGCCTGATTAAGAATACTAATTAAACCAGCAGCTGCTTCTCCGTTCGCAAGGAAATCATCGATAATCAACACGTGATCTTCTGGCGATAATCTATCCTTTGAAATCGTCACATTTGAATGTACCTGTTTTGTGAACGAATAGACAGACTCGATATAAACATCACCCTTCATTGTCAGCGACTTTTGTTTTTTTGCATAAACAACGGGGACGTTGAAAGCAAGACCAGCCATAAGCGCTGGAGCAATTCCACCCGCCTCAATCGTTACGATTCTCGTTACAGGCTTGTGCTGGAATTGACGACGGAACTCCTGGCCTATCTCATATAAAAGGGCCGTGTCCATTTCATGATTCAAAAAGCTATCTACTTTGACGATTGTATCCCCGATAATCGTTCCTCTTTCTTGAATTGCTTTTTGGAGCAGTTCCATCTTATTGCTTCCCCCTTCGTTCCTCTGCCACAGATGCTGCAACGAATGCCAAATCATCATTACCAAAGAACTGAAGCACTTCCACTACCATCTCATCTGAGATATCAGAGGCTTCTTCTTTAGGAAGGACTTCTTCCAACGCTTCTTTAAGTGCTTCATTTTTTCCTTGGTTCGGATAAGCTTGTTCATATAAGGAAACAGCATCAAGATTATGATTCGTACACCATTGGGCAAAGATCCGGATCATCATCCGTTCATCTTCTTGGTATTTTTCAATGATCTTCCTTGAAAGCTCGTCTTGACTCATCAGCTCTCATCTCTCCTTAAAAATGATAAAAGACGCATCCTGGAAAATTCCAGAATGCGCCTCTGTCGTCGTTGTATGAAATTACAGACGAGTTACGTTAGCAGCTTGTGGGCCGCGGTTGCCTTCAACGATTTCGAATTCAACTTCTTGACCTTCGTCAAGAGTTTTGAAACCTTCAGATTGGATAGCAGAGAAGTGTACGAATACGTCGTCTCCGTCCTCTCTTTCGATGAAACCAAAACCTTTGTCTGCGTTAAACCATTTTACTTTTCCAGTCATTTAAATGACCTCCTTACAATAGAAGTACAAAAGTACAGGTATTGAATCGTTATACCTTTACACCACTTATTGTGAAAGAGATCGTAAAGATTATTCAACCGTACCGTTTCCTTTTGCTACTTAAGAGTACCTTTTTTTGAATAAGAATGCAAGTCAATTACAACTATTTTTCCAAAAATAGTTCATAATGAGTCGCACGCCCTATAAAAACGCTTTCTTTAACGATATTACTCGCAGAATACGCTTACACAGAGACGTATAAATACCTGTGACTATAGTCACGGTTTTCGCTCCAGAATTCGACAAACAAGCTTATTCACTTCCAGTTTAACCACTGCATTTCTTTTTCATACCCGCTTTTAAGAAGAAATATTCCTGTTGACAGTTCTTACCCCATTTTTTTATAGTGACTATAGCTTACGAACATTGTGAAAGAATAAACGTAACGGAAGGGGTGGCACTATGATTAAGACGTATCTTTATGATCATCAGACTGACACGATGCATACAAATATCTCTTTGAAAAACAGTAATCGTCATTTGGAGGATCCTGACAACCTTCTGTGGATTGATGCCTATGATGTACAGTCTCATGAATTGCATGAAATTGCGGGGATATTCGATTTCCACCCGCTTGCAATCGAAGACTGCCTGCATGACAGCCCTCGCGCTAAAGTCGATGATTATGATGCATACAAATTCTTCGTCTTCCATGCCCTGCGTTACAACGAGGAAAGTGACAATGAAATCACCACACTGGAACTAAATGTTTTCCTGGGCCCGAATTATGTAGTGACTATCCATAAGCATAAGCTTCGCTGGCTCGGGCAGATGGATGCCATTTGCTCGCGTTCTTCCCGATTCATGAATCAAGGAGCAGACTTCCTTCTGTATGCACTCGCAGATGGCATTACAGATGAATACTTTCCTGTTTTGGATCGTATCGGAATCCGGATCGAGGAACTGGAAGATGAAATGTACAGTGAAGGTGTTAAAGAGGTAACGGAGGAATTCCTTGCCTTAAAACGGACGATTATTCTGATCAGAAGGGTAATTCTGCCGCAGCGGCGGATTTTCCTGAATGTGAACAACAAATGGAAATTCGATATTAAAGAAGAGAATGTGCCCTTTTATACAGATCTGATTGATCACTTGGAACGTATTGTCGACTCTACCGAAACATTCCGTGATTTGGTAAACAGTGCACTGGATACGTATTATTCCATTATCAGTGCCAAATCTACGGAGAAGTTGAACGTCCTGACAATTATCTCGACAGTCATGCTTCCGCTTACGTTCGTAACAGGCTTCTTCGGGATGAATCTGCCAATACCGTATGCTGATAGTCCATGGACGACAGCTGGTGTAAGTGTCCTTCTTGTTTTGATTACTTTCGGCATGTGGCATTATTTTAAGAACAAGCTGTTTTAAAATTCCATTTGTACTGGGCTTCCTTTCGTGTTAAAATATTTGATTGCAAGAGTATAAATAACGACATATCGCCTAATTTTGTATCTTGCAAATATAAATGACAGGTGGAAAAAGATGATGAGTGATTATCGTGTATTGTTGTATTACAACTATGTAGATATTGAAGATCCGGAAGTTTTTGCCCAAGAACATCTAAAGGCATGTAAGGAACTCGGACTTAAAGGCCGTATCCTTGTAGCAAAAGAAGGTATAAATGGTACTTGCTCCGGAACAATCGAACAGACACAAGCTTATATGGACATGATGCATGCGAAACCAGGTTTTGAAGAAATGGTCTTCAAAATCGACGAAGCGGATGAACATGCTTTCAAAAAAATGCATGTGCGCGCACGTCCTGAATTGGTAACGCTGCGTCTTGAAGATGATATAGACCCTCGCGAGGTGACAGGTAACTACCTATCTCCGCAGGAATTTTACGAAGCGATGCAGGACGAGAACACTGTCGTTCTGGATGCACGGAATGATTATGAATTTGATCTTGGTCACTTCCGCGGCGCAATCCGCCCTGACATTGAAACATTCCGCGACCTGCCAGACTGGGTCCGCGAAAACAAAGATATTTTAGAAGGCAAACGCGTTCTGACATACTGCACAGGCGGTATCCGTTGCGAGAAATTCTCCGGCTGGCTAGTGCGCGAAGGTTTTGAGGACGTCGGTCAATTACATGGTGGTATTGCCACTTACGGAAAAGATCCTGAAGTACAAGGCAAGCTTTGGGACGGCCGCATGTACGTGTTCGATACACGTATCTCCGTACCAATTAACCAAACAGAACACGTTATCGTTGCCAAAGATTACTTCGATGGACAGCCTTGTGAACGTTATGTTAATTGTGCAGATCCTTCCTGTAACCGCCAGATTATCTGCTCTGAAGAAAATGAGCACAAATATCTTCGCGGCTGTTCCGACAGCTGCCGCCGTTCTCCTCGTAACATGTACGTTGCAGAACACGGCTTGACTGAAGAAGAAGTGGAAGCGCGCCTTGCAAAACTAGATAACGAAACAGTAGCAAACTAAAAAGAACCCCCCAGTGGGGTTCTTTTTTTGATGCCATTCCAAGAATTCCAATCTGTTGCCGAAAGGGTCATTCACATAAATTCGATCAGCACCCGGCAGGTCAGCATCATCAATGAAATCCACATTGCGTTCGTCCAAATGACGTCTGAGAGACAGCAGCCCTTCAACTTCAAAAGCAGGATGGGCTTTCCGTGCAGGTGAAAAAGGTTCCTCAACACCCATGTGAACGATGATATCGTTACAGGTGAACCAAACACCGCCTCTTGCTCGTAAATTAGCTGGCTTCTCAATTTCTTCAAAACCGAAAATACCCACGAAAAACTCCCTTGCTTGCTCTTCGCTGCTCTTTGGACAAGCAAGCTGCACATGATCAAATCGCTTCAGGAAAAACTCCATCGAAACACCCCCCTTTTTTACATTCTACCATTAAAGGGCTGATTGTTATCTCTTCTTCACTGTTTGTGCTACATTGGAAATGCAGACAAGAGGAGGAGAACGACATGACAGTATACGATTATTCAGCTGTTACTATAGACGGGAAAGAAGTTAGTTTAAAGGATTACGCTGGAAAAGTACTCGTCATCGTAAATACAGCAAGCAAATGCGGATTTGCACCTCAGTTGGAGCAACTGCAGGAGCTGTATAAAGATTATCAGGACAATGGACTCGTGATACTCGGTTTTCCATGCAATCAATTTATGAACCAAGAACCCGGCAGCAGTAAAGAAATTGCCGCTGTATGTCAGCGCAATTACGGCGTCAGCTTTCCAATGTTCGATAAAGTAAAAGTGAATGGACCAGACGCTCACCCACTTTACAAGCATTTGACCAGCCAGGCAGGCGGATTATTCTCCAAGAGTATCAAATGGAACTTCACAAAGTTTCTCATAGATGCGGATGGAAATGTCGTAGAGCGATTTGCACCTAAGACCAGTCCAATGGATATGAAACCCGCCATCGAAAATTTGCTCCAACAGCCTAGCAGATGATGTCTACATGACGCATCTGCTTTTTTTTACATAAAAAAACCCGCATCCACTTGATGCAGGTTCATTCTTCCGGATCAGAATTGGAAGCTTGCTTAGTCCGATGTTTATGTCGATCATCTTGTAGATCTCGCTCTACTTCATCCACAGGTACATCGTCTACCAGCATATCCTGTTTATTTTCAAGCTGCTTTTCCCGATTCTCACTTTCAGCCTTAGAGAAGCCATGTTTGTCTTTGTCGCCTCTCGCACCGTTTTTCTGTACCATCAGTTTCCCTCCTTCTTCCTTTGTAAGCCCTTTCCCTTTCTTCAGTAAAGAAAAACCTCGCAACCAGTTGGTAACCAAACGGCGCAAAGGGTATACTAAAAGCATATAGCGTTTCTTCCGCCCGGCAACAGGGTACATATTTATAAAGATTGTCAAAATGAGGTGAAGCACAATGAAACCAACCGCTCTAATTACAGGAGCTTCCAGCGGAATTGGCTACCATATAGCGAAATGGTTCGCCAAAGCGGGCTATGATCTAATCATCGTAGCGCGTTCCAAGGATAAACTCCTATCCCTGCAAACAGAACTGCAAGATTCGAATGTGACTGTCATTCCTCATGATTTGTCCGTACCTAACAGTGCATATGAACTGTATCAAAAGATTCGTGATGAAGGAAAAACTGTTGAAGTGCTTGTGAATAATGCTGGCTTCGGACTTAGCGGCAAATTCGAGGATACGAGCTTTGAGACCCAGCAAAAGCTGCTGCATCTGAATATGGTTTCATTGGCAAACCTGACTCGTCTGTTCATCGATGATATCATTCACTCCCCATTCAAGAATGTACCGAATGGGATATTGAATATTTCCAGCATGGCCGCCTTCCTGCCTGGGCCATATATGGCTGCATATCACGCATCCAAAGCATTCGTGCAGCGGTATTCAGAAGCACTTTCAGAGGAATTGAAAGATAGTGGCGTAACAGTTACGGCACTTTGCCCTGGTCCTACGCAGACCGAGTTCTTTAAACGTGCCGGCAACGACAAAATCATGTCATCGTTCCGTGATGCACCCGAGGATGTTGCAAAACAAGGATTTCTAGGATTCGTAAAAGGTAAACGGGTCGTGTTCCCATCTGCGAACATCCACGCAGCCGTTCTACTCATGAAACTAATGCCAAGCAGTCTGCTGGGCAAGATAACCAAAAGTATGTATTCAAAATAAGTAAAAGACACCCTTCAGGGTGTCTTTTTTAGTTACTGATATGGCGGCGATAACTGTAAAAATAAGCTGCTAACGGCCACCATGCTGCGGCGAAAATAGGGTAGATCGCCCAGATTACCGAAGGCGAATAGGCTATATTCACAAACAGGAAGAACACACTGAGTGCACCAAAGCCCAATACACTGAAGAATAAATTGGAGCTGCGATGTCCTATGATAGACAGCGGCCACCAGCTCATCGCGAAGATAACGAAGCCATACCAAGGTGTTTCATGACCAAAATACTGATGCAGGCCGAAATAATATATACAGATTGCCAAGCTGACAACAAGAGCTACTCCCATATTCGCCAAATGTCTTCGAAGCATAACAGCAGTCACCCATAGCCCCAAGGCACCTAATGTGTATAAATACCAAGGTGTAGAAGGTGAATCAGACATATTTTCATTCACCAGCACTGCACCCACAACAATTGCCGACAGCCACGTTACCACAGTCAATTGATTCGGGAACAGAATCTGTAAAGCAACGATAACACTGACACCTAAACTATACGTATACCAAATCTCCTCTGGTGTGGTCATCAAGTTAATATAAACGGAAAATCCACCTAGACTGAGCAGCATAAATGCAAGGAACAATCTCCATGGCTTCATCGCTGCATCACCTTTCTTTTCCTAACCTTTAGCCAGACGAAAGACATACTTACGGGCCACCAAAGGATGGCGAATGTTGGGAAGACAAACCAAATCTCTTGTGGTGTATAATACATGTTAACAAAAACAAGCAAGGCAATAATCAATCCGCTTCCACAGATTGAAAACCCAAGATTCAATGTGCTCATATCCTCTTTCTGCTTCTTCTTTTTACCTGACGTTTCTTGCGGTGCATTCTGAAGCTGGAACTCCCTCTTGATTTCTGCTAAATTCCCGAAATCAACGATCGCCTTGTTGACTGCATCCTCTTCCGCTTTTCCCTCCAGCATGAAATCCGCAGCCTTCTCTTCCATCGAATCCTTTATCTCTTCCTTCAAAGCCACAACTTGTTCCGTTTCCGGCAAATCAGCAAACTGTTCTTCTACATACGTATCAATCTTTTGCATCAAACACCCTCCATAAATACATCGATTAATTGTTTCGCTTCTTTCCACTCTTTCGCCGCTTCATGAAAATACGCCTTTCCAAGCGTCGTGATCGTATAATATTTACGCTTGCCCCCATGGGATTTTTCCCCTTGATAGGACTCAATTAATTCTCGGCGTTCCAGTCGCTGGAAAACCGCATAAAGCGTCGCTTCCTTGATTTGAAATGCTTCGTGCGTCCAAGCTGCTATGTCTTTCGATATCTGGTAACCATACTTATCCCCATCCATCAGCAGACGAAGGATAATGGAATCCAAATGTCCTCGAATTGTATCACTCCGAATGTGCTATCCCTTCTTTCACGATTACTCTATCTGATAAAGTAATCATAAAACATATTACTCTGCGTGTCAAAGTAATTTCTGCATCTTTTTACCAAAAATAAAAAAACAGGCTATTAACCTGCTTCAAACTTCCTTTCTATAAAGGACAAATATTCGATTACATCTAATTTACTTTCCGCAATGATTATCTTATGACCGTATGCAGAGAACCTGTCAAAGATAAATGGCTTAACCGTACGCTCAAAATAACGATTCCACTTGAACATTCTCAGAAAAATACGAATTGAAGGCTTGTAATTAGCCATCTCCATTTTTAATTTTTGGCGCAGAAATCGTTTGATAATCCGGATATTTCTTATCCCATAAGACGGATCCAGCAAAATAATCAATTCTGCATTCAGAAGGCTGTCTTCTATCCAATCATCTGTATGGACACCCTCGATAATCCAGGCATCCGAATCGATGATATCTTTTATGAACTCCATCTTCTCCTTGTCAGAGCGGCGGGTGTCTCCCTCCAAAGAACGCTTCCAAACTACGTTATCAAGCTCGTGATGGGAAGCACCAAGAAGTTGCGATAAATCTTTGGCAAGAGTCGTCTTCCCGCTGCCCACAGAACCGATGATATGTATTTTGCAGGGTAATTTGACTTTATTCATATCACCCATTAATTCATAGTGCATTTTCATGCAAGCACCCCCACCAAAAATATACATTATTTTCTTAATACAAAAAAGAAGCAGAGGTCACCCTCTGCTCCTTTGCTTAGATTTGTTTTAGTAAATTAGCCATTTCGATCGCGGAAACCGCTGCTTCAGCGCCTTTGTTGCCTGCTTTCGTACCTGCACGCTCAATTGCTTGTTCGATTGTATTAGTTGTCAGTACTCCAAAGATAATCGGAATACCGGCCTTACTGGCAGCACTTGCTACTCCTTTTGCCACTTCATTGCTCACATAATCAAAGTGAGGTGTAGAGCCTTTGATAACTGTGCCTAATGTAATGACAGCATCGTATTTTTTGCTTTCAGCAAGTTTGTCAGCAACAAGAGGTATTTCAAATGCGCCAGGTACCCACGCTACATCTACCTTCGCTTCATCGACACCGTGACGCTTTAACGTATCAATCGCGCCGCTCAATAGCTTGCTCGTGATGAATTCATTAAACCTTCCTACAACAATCCCAATCTTCAAATCAGATCCTACTACATTTCCTTCTAATACGTTAACCATATGATTACTCCTTTGTATAAGGGACTTTATTTGTCCTCATCTTTTTTTATTTCTAGGTATGCTTTACTGATATTGCAAGCTCCACAGCCGTTTCAGCTTACTGTTTATTTCTCTACCTTAACCTCATGCAGTTGTCTATACGTAATCAAATCAGCAATCGTGATGATTGGCAGTTCGTGCATTTTTGCTAGTTTCTCGAGTTCCGGCATACGTGCCATTGTGCCGTCCTCATTCATGATTTCGCATATATAGCCAGCTTCTGCGCTCTCGGCCAACCTAGCCAGGTCAACCGCGGCTTCCGTATGTCCAGGACGCTCTAGCACACCATTTTGCTGGGCAATTAGAGGGAATATATGTCCCGGACGCTGGAAGTCAGATGCAATGCTCGTGGTATCTGCTAGTTTCGCGATTGTATGGGCTCGCTCGAATGCACTTATACCAGTGGTAGAATCGATATGATCAACACTTACAGTAAAAGCTGTCCCATGTGGATCAGTATTATTAGCTACCATCGGGGGCAAATCTAATCTTTCGGCAATTTCCCGGGAAATAGGCGCACAGATCAGACCTTTTCCGACAGAAGCCATGAAATTCACTGTATCGGGGCTTGCATACGCCGCTAGAGCCAGCAAATCTCCTTCGTTCTCTCTTGCTTCATCGTCTGTGACAATGATCGGCTTACCACTTTTCAGGTATTCTATGGCATTATCTATTGTCGTCTTCATTCATTTTCCTCCTAATCCAGGAATCCGTGCTGTGCTAATGTCTCTGTCGTAATGCCTGAAGGCTGTGGGCTTTTTCGATGCTCCAGCAGCCGTTCCATGTATTTGGCAAGCTGGTCAAATTCGATATTCACTAAATCTCCAGCCTTTTTATCGCCTAAGATTGTCGCTTTCCTCGTTTCCGGAATAAGCGAAATAGTAAATGTATCTTCCCGAACTTCAAACACAGTTAACGAAACACCATCAACCGAAATGGAGCCTTTGGACATCAAGTACTGCAGTCCTTTTGTTACAGCAATGTCAATATAACGAGCATTTGACTCATCTCGTATTGATAGGATAGATCCTGTCGTATCTACATGACCACTCACAAAATGGCCGCCCAATCTTCCATTAGGCTGCAGTGCAGGCTCCAGATTCACAGCTTCGGAACTTTGCAAATTGGACAAGGAACTGTAGTGAAACGTTTCCGGCATAACATCTACCTGAAAAGTATGTGGAGTAAAGCTAGTAACCGTAAGACAGACACCGTTAACAGAAATACTATCTCCAACGTGCATATCTTTCGTCAGTTTTTCACTGGCAATTGTTAGTTGCATCGCCTTATCCTGCCTTTTCACGTCAATCATGCTGCCTACTTCCTGAATAATTCCAGTAAACACTTTTCTCCTCCTTTACTTCTAAGAGCTTCTCAAGGATACAAGAAGTTATCTTATGCTTTGTCATGCTTTACGAATGGGAATATTACCGCCTCGGGGCTGTGTGACGGTTAATCGGGGATGTAACTTTCTAGAATCTCTTTTATCAAAATTCTTAATAAAAATAAATGACTCGAATAAGGTGCAAGCTGGTTGCTGCCAATTTGCTCCTTCATAGCGCTAACTTCATATAAAAAGCCCCAGAATATTGGATTCTGGGGCTTTGGCTTTAAAAGTATAGCGAAACAAGCTATCGTTCATTGACGAAATAGCTGCTTTTGGCATGTGGATAGTACGCCGTTTCCTCTTTCCCATCCAGACTATACTGTCGGCTTTGGAATCTCACCAAATCCACCGTTATAATAACGGGTCACGGACTGAAGACAGCTAAGCTGCCTATCACCGCCGGTCGGGAATTTCACCCTGCCCCAAGAGAAAACCTATTCGATTGCTACCACCTTAACATATTTTTTATGTCGTTGTACAGCAGGAAAAAAGTCTGAAAATTGGATTGACAATATGTGGAACTAATTATAAACTTAAGCCGTAAAATAAATCTGACCGTTCAAGAATTGTTAACCGAGGAGGAAATCAAATGAAACAGGCAATGGCATTAACAACCTTTGAGCAGCTAAAAGCAATTAGTGATCCGCTACGCGCGGAGATGATCATGAAGCTAGTTGAAACCTCTTATACTGGTCAGCAGCTTGCTGTCTTGCTGGAAACAAGCAGACCGAAGATTCACTATCACTTGAAAGAGCTCGAGAAAAACGGTTTGATCGAAGTGATACGCACCGAGGAGAAAAATGGCATCGTGCAAAAATTTTATAGAGCTGCGGCTAGAGGTTTCTTTCCATCAGAGAATTTACTTCCCTATGCAGAAGAATTAAGCGAATCTACGAGACAGCTTTTTGTACAAATGTCTCATAAAACACGATCAGCCGTCCTTACAGCACCCGAGTCATCCTTTGCCAAAGCAGCCGGCTCTACCGATCCAAAAGACTGGGATGCAATTGGGAGCATTTGGGAAATTAGCGCTACCGAAGATGATTTCAAGGAGTTCATACAGGGTTTATTCGGTTTGATGCAAAAGCTACGCGATAAAAGTGAGGCAGCTGAAGATGATCCCAATGGTAAGCTGTATCATTTTTCCGCCTACGGTTTCGAAATTGACACACCGTCATTTGATCACGTAGAGATGGATGAGGAGGATTGAAGATGTTCGCTATCCTGAAACAGCGCAATTATGGTTTGCTTTTCTCCGGGCGAATTGTCAGCAATATTGGAGACAGTATTTATTTCATAGCCGCGATGTGGCTCGTTTATGATCTGAGCGGCAGCGCATTTTATTCCGGTCTAGCCGGGGCACTGACACAAATTCCGAATGTATTGCAGTTCCTCATAGGTCCGCTAGTTGACCGATGGCCGATACGCAACACACTGATTTGGACCCAAGCTCTCCAAGCAGTGCTTATACTGCTAATTCCACTTGCAGCTTGGCTGGACTTTCTGTCTGTTACGCTGTTGCTCGTCATCATGCCGATTCTGACCTGTATTAATGCATTTGCATATCCGACAGAAACAAAGGCATTGCCGCTCGTTCTTAAGAAAGAAGAATTACCTGCTGGTAATGCATTATTCTCATTTGCTTACCAAGGTGTCGATCTTATCTTTAATGCCATCGCAGGTGTTATGATTGCTGTCTTTGGAGCGACATTATTATTCATCATCGACTCTTTTGCCTTCTGTATTGCTTTCCTTTTATTCAGCTTCTTAAGAATTCCACACCAAAAAGCGCAAACCGGTGAATCCGATACTACGCGTTCTGTCTTCAGCACTTACATCACTGAACTAAAAGAAGGACTCAAAATCTTATTCACAACCATACTGTCTGCTGCACTCATGGGAGCAGTATTATGTAATCTGGCAATAGGCGCAGCCATGGCTGTTATGCCTGCTTTCGCGGATGAGCGTCAAGGGCCTGCTGTATATGGTTTGTATCTGGCCGCTATGTCTTGCGGCGCTTTAATAGGTGCGCTACTAGCATCTTCCTTCAGTAAACTACCCATTGGGAAAGCGACAATATGCTCCATGTTTCTGGCTTCTGCAATCTGGGCAGTCGCTGCCTTCGTTCCATGGACTTGGTTGAGTGTGATTCTTTACGGACTCGCTTGGATACCAGTCGGCTGTATCAATGTCACCTTCGCAATAATGTTACAAACTTTGGTTCCCGTTTCCTTGATCGGCAGGGTGACAAGCGCAAGTGCAAGTTTCAGTACAATAGCAATGCCCATCGGTTCATTAGCTGGCGGATATGTAGCTACGCTTATTCCTGTATCTTGGGTCTTTTGCGCTGCGGGTAGCGGTCTTGCATTGCTTTCTGTAACATGGCTTCTGTATCCGAAGCTTCGCAAATTGGGACCGCTTGGCTCCCTGTCACCGGAACTGCTCGGATTCAAAGACTATTCCCAGCAGGAAACAAGCTGATTATAGCTTGCCCCTTTTCAATAACGGACGCAGAGCAATCCAGTAAAATGCATAGCCCAGCATAGCTCCCAATACATTCAGGATAATGTCGTCAATATCGACAGAGCGGTAATTATAGCCAACAAAATAATTAAGCAGCCCCTGTGTTGATTCAATTGCTGTACTGAATACAAGACCGCAGAGAACCACGATAAAGAACGATCTGGTCCGGCGAACGAGCAAAGGCAAATAAAAGCCGAGCGGCACGAATAAAAGGATGTTACCGCCTAGATTTTTAAGGGCAAGTCCATAACCGAAGCCATCGATTTGTGTTGTATGCCAGATTTGCATAATGGAAGTGAGCGGCGATGTGTTCCAGCGGTAGCTTGTTTCCAGCTGCTGATTTTCTTCGATAAGGTTCTGATCCACAGGCAATGGGAAAAATGTAAGGCAGATGACAGCGATCACATAGATAGCGAAGGATGCCATCAATAAATGTTGTTTCTTGGTAATACCAACCGTCTGATGAAACGGAATAATAGACAATAAATAGACAAACGCCAGGAATATAGCTGGCGCTACGTAAGTTAACATAGTAATTATTCTCTCCTGTATCCTAGAAGTCCCTTACGTAGAGTAAGTGGACATATACTCTTTAGTCTACATGATTTTCCAAGCCTTGTGAACGCATAGATAAAGAAAAGAAACCGCCTTTTTTCAGACGGTTTCTTTTCATTCCCTTTTATTTCCCCATAACTGCAAGCATAAGCGCTTTTTGGGCATGCAGGCGGTTTTCAGCTTCCTGGAATACTGCCGATTGCGGACCATCAATAACAGCTGCTGCCACTTCTTCACCCCGATGTGCCGGCAGACAGTGCAGGAAGATAGCATCTGACGCAGCAGAATCCATTAGCGTTTCGTTCACTTGGAATCCCTGGAAAGCTGTCAGTCTAGCCTGTGCCTCTTCCTCCTGCCCCATACTCGTCCAGACATCTGTATAAAGTACATCTGCACCTGCGGCAGCTTCTTCCGGACTCTCTGTAATAAGAAGAAAATCTGGATCATCGCTGATTTCTCTCGCTTTTTCAACGATTTCAGTCAGCGGCTGATATCCAGCAGGAGATGCAATTCGAATTTGCATCCCTGTTTTCGCTGCTGCAATCATTAAACTATTAGCAACATTGTTAGCATCACCGATATAAGCTAGCTTCACGCCATCCAATGTTCCTTTATACTCCAAGATCGTCTGCAAATCAGCCAGAGCCTGACATGGATGGAACAAATCGGTTAAGCCATTGATCACCGGGATAGTAGCATGCGCTGCCAGTTCTTCCACCATCTTATGGGAATTGGCACGAATCATGATAGCATCCAGATAACCAGATAGAACCTTCGCTGTGTCGGCAACCGGTTCGCCCCGACCAAGCTGCAAATCTTTGGAGTTCAAGTAAAGCCCCATACCACCAAGCTGATAAATACCTGTTTCAAAAGAAACACGCGTCCGTGTCGATGACTTTTCAAAAATCATTCCTAAGGTTTTCCCTGCCAGCGGCTGAATCAGCTCGCCTTTTTTATTCTGTTTTTTCAACTCGGCAGCCAGATCCAGCACATACAGAATTTCTTCCTTCGTCAAATCCTGCAGTGATAATAGGCTTTTGCCTGCCAGGGATTGCTGTTCTATCGTCTGTTTCATTGCACATGCTCCTTTTCCGTTTGCTCCAAGTAATCCGACATCGATAGACTGTCAGAGAATTTTTCCTGACTAGCCAACCAGTAGCTTTGCATCGTCGACAAACTTGTCATACACGGTGTTTCTGTCTTCCATGCCGATTCGCGAATACCTTGGAACCCTTTTCTCGTACTGCATACAGCTGTCATCTTTTGATCTTCAATCAAAAGGATAGCTTCTTCATAGGAAACGACCTTGAATGAACCACTATCAGGAAGAAGTGCTGCAGTCTGCTCTGTCAGTACAACATGCGCTTGCAGCTGTTCAAGTAATTCCTCCAGACCTTCCAAATCGGAGGATTCTACATCTAAAAGGACTTGGGCATCTTTTGTCAAAGACCGGAGTGTTTTTTCCTTCCAGCCAAATGCCTTATTCAATGCCTCCGTAACCGTCTTGCCTAATCCAATTGCCTCTCCTGTCGATTGCATATCCGGTCCAAGAAGCGGATCAATACCTGCCAATTTAGTAGTGGAAAAGACAGGCAGCTTAACCGCATAAAACGGTATTTCTTTTTGCAGGCCGAGTGGATAACCAGAATCCTGCAAAGCTTCTCCCATCTGTATTCTGGTAGCTAAGTCTACCAATGGGATTCCCGTCACTTTACTGGAAATAGGAACGGTACGGGACGCGCGCGGGTTAACCTCCAAGACATATAAAATGTTACGGTCTTCACTAAAGACAAACTGAATGTTCATGATGCCTTTCACGTTAAGAGAATCTGAGATTCGACTAGCATAGCTGACAATCATATCTTTCTCTGATTCACTCAAGCTAGGTGCAGGGAAAATTGCTGTACTGTCGCCGCTATGGATTCCAGCTGGTTCGATATGTTCATAGATACCGGGGATAAGGATGTCAGCACCATCACAAACAACATCTACCTCTACCTCCATGCCAGGGACATATTTATCAAGAAGCAGCGGAAACAGGCGTGATGTGTGAATCTGCTGCTGAAGCGCTTCTAAATAAGATTCCAGCGCATCTTCTGAATGCAAGATGACCATCCCTTGACCACCAATCACATAAGATGGGCGAATCAGAATCGGATAACCGATTCTGCGGGCTTCGTCATGCAAGGAAGCGGTATCCATCACAGTCGTGCCCGGAATATGCGGGATGTTCAGCTTATGCAGCAAATCATAGAAGGCTTCTCTATTCTCTACGCGATCTATGGAAGATGTACTCGTTCCAGCAATTGTTACACCTGCTTCCTCCAAATCTGCCGCTAAATTAATCGCTGTCTGCCCTCCGAACTGAACGAGCACCTCGTCTGCTTGTTCTTTTTCAATAATGTGCAGCACATCTTCTTTTGTGAGAGGCTCGAAATACAGATGATCAGCTGTATTGAAATCCGTACTGACAGTTTCGGGATTATTGTTAATAACAATAGATTGAATACCTTGCTCTCTCAAAGATAAAGCCGATTGTACAGAGCAGAAATCGAATTCCACACCTTGCCCTATCCGTATTGGACCAGAACCGAGCACCACTACTTTCTTATTTGCTGCAGATAAGGCTTCGACCTCATCTTCTTCCTGCCAGCTGGAATAGAAATATGGAGTTTGCGCAGAGAATTCAGCTGCACATGTATCAACCATCTTGTAGGAAGGCTTGATTTCCTGCTCCTTAATTAATCCTTCCACTGCTGCTAAAGGCTGATTGAGGACTCTGGCAAGGGCAACATCGCTGAACCCAAGAGTCTTTGCTTTTCGGAGAAGTGCCTCATCCGGCTGCCAGCCGCCTTCTTTTAACTCTTGCTCAACATCGATAATCCGCTTCATCTCATGAAGGAAGAATGTTGTAATCTCTGTCCAGTCATGCAACGTCTCGATTGAGACTCCCCGGCGCAGTGCTTCAGCAAGCAAAAACAGTCTGCGATCATCTGCATCTTTAAGACCTTGTTCCAGTTCAGCATCAGTCCATGCTTCAGCGGATGGCAAACGGAATTCCTCCAAGCCGATTTCCAAGGAACGGATCGCTTTATGCAGACCGGCTGGCAGGTTACGGGAAAGCGCCATAACTTCGCCTGTTGCTTTCATTTGTGTTCCAAGCAGACGATCAGCCTGCGTGAACTTATCAAATGGCCAGCGCGGTATTTTCACAGCTACATAGTCGATAGCAGGCTCGAAGCTGGCAAATGTATCTCCTGTAATCGGGTTCGGCACCTCATGCAGATGGTAGCCAAGTGCTAGCTTTGCAGCAATACGAGCAATCGGATAGCCTGTCGCCTTGGAAGCTAAAGCACTGGAACGGCTTACCCGAGGGTTCACCTCGATGATGACATACTCATCACTATGCGGATTTAGCGCGAACTGGATATTACAGCCTCCAACGACACCTAGCTCACGGATGACTTTACATGATACAGTCCGAAGCATTTGATACTGCCTGTCTGTCAGTGTTTGGGAAGGTGCGACAACGATACTGTCTCCTGTATGTATTCCGACAGGGTCGATATTTTCCATATTGCAGACGATGATGCATGTATCATTGGCATCCCGCATCACTTCGTACTCAATTTCCTTCCAGCCCTTCACACTCTGCTCGATAAGCACCTGATTTATCGGGCTTGCCTGCGTTCCGCTCTTTACATAACGCAGCAGTTCCGGCAGGTCGTTTGCGATTCCTCCTCCAGCTCCGCCTAATGTATAGGCAGGACGGATGATGATTGGAAATCCTGTACTCTCTGCAAAAGCTTTTGCTTCCTCAATTGAAGTAATCGGAAGACTTTCCGGGACAGGCTCATTGATATCCTGCATCATCTGCTTGAATAGCTCCCGATCTTCTCCGCGCTGGATTGCATCAAGCGGCGTACCTAGCAATGTAACGCTGTATTTTTCCAATACGCCTGCCTGATCCAAGCTTACCGCCAGGTTAAGGCCGGTCTGGCCGCCTAAAGTAGGCAGCAGGCCATCCGGTCTTTCTTTTTCAATGATATTGGTCAAGGATTCACAGGTGAGCGGCTCCAAATACACCTGATCGGCAAATGCCTGATCCGTCATAATTGTCGCAGGGTTATTATTGACGAGGATGACCTCTACGCCTTCTTCTTTTAAGGCAAGGCATGCTTGTGTGCCCGCATAATCAAATTCTGCTGCTTGCCCTATTACGATCGGGCCAGAACCGATAACAAGGACTTTCTTGATGTGAGCTTGCTTAGGCATATGCTGTCACTCCTCTATTACGTACCGAATTCAAAAATTGTTCGAACACATCATACGTATCGCTCGGGCCAGGATGTGCCTCTGGATGGAATTGAACGCTCATAATCGGTTTTGAGCAATGCTGCAGCCCTTCTACCGATCCATCATTCACATTACTGTAAAGGATATTCCACCGGGACTGAGAAATAGAAGCTTCGTCGACGACATAACCATGGTTTTGGGAAGTGATCGATACCTTTCCGCTAGGCAAATGCTGGACCGGATGATTGCTCCCTCTATGCCCATAAGGCAGCCGCATTGTATTACCGCCGAATGCAAGCGCCAAAAGCTGATGCCCAAGACAAATTCCTAAAGTTGGGTAATATTCTGCTATCCGTTTGATTTCGCCGGCTAAATAGTGCAGAGATTTTGGATCTCCAGGACCATTCGACAGCAGCACACCATCTACTTTTGCATCTCTCAGCTCTTCAAGAGTCGTTTCAAAAGGAAAGACTGTGACGTCACATTTATTATCTAGCAGCATATCCCGAATCGAATGCTTATAGCCGTAATCAATGATGGCCACATGAGCTGCCGACTGACCTTCTGCCGGGTGGAACTGCGCCTTTTTCACCGATACACTTTCTACAATCTTTTCAGATACTTTCACTTTCTCCGGAACAGCTCCTGGTGATTTGGTCATCTTTCCATAAACGTCCCCATGCTTACGGATGATTTTCGTCAGTTTACGTGTATCCACCTGCGCCAGAATCGGAAAGTTATGCTCATTGGCAATATCCTGCAATGTCTGGGTTGCTTGGTAATGAGCCGGTGTTTCACATGGAGTTGAAATGACAAGCCCATGAATAGACGGTGTATGACTTTCTTTATCATGCGTATTGAAACCATAGTTTCCGATCAATGGGTACGTCATCGTAACTATCTGGCCGGCATAGGAAGGATCAGTCATAACTTCCTGATAACCTGTCATTGCTGTATTGAAAACCATTTCCCCATCTGATTCTGTTTTTTCCCCCAGCCAGACACCTTCCAAAATATCTCCTGTACTGAGCATCAAATAACCCTTTGTCTCTTCCATTCATGCTGCTCCTTTCCGAAACGAACTTTATTTTTATTCTTCGAAACTCATAAATATACATCAATAACAAAAGAAAGGTGAGCAGCTGCTCACCCCTCCAGTTTAGCAGCCTGCTCTTCTGTCCACTGTCTATTCGTTTCCAGCAAGGCTTCTATATCATCTACTTGCTCTTGAACCCGAACTCTCGCCGTACCACCAGGGATATTCCTGGCTGCAACGACCGTCTCCGGTGCAAGTGCTTCGTAGATATCTTCTTCTATCAGATTAGAAAACTGCTGAAGCTCTTCAAGTCCAAGATCCAGCAAATATTTCCCCTGCTCGATACTATACAGCACTGTCTGCCCGACAACAGCATGCGATTCCCGAAACGCCATCCCTTTTGCTACAAGATAGTCAGCTAAATCTGTTGCATTCGAGAAATCATTCCGAACAGCTTGATACATATTATCCTGCTTCACATGCATCGTCTCGATCATTGGCGCAAAAAGACCAAGTGCACCCTTCAATGTCTCAACTGTATCGAACATACCTTCTTTGTCTTCCTGCATATCTTTATTGTAAGCAAGAGGCAATCCTTTCAAGGTTGTCAGCATCCCCATCAAATGTCCGAAGACACGGCCGGATTTACCGCGGACAAGCTCCGCTACATCAGGGTTCTTCTTCTGCGGCATCATGCTGCTGCCTGTAGAAAATGCATCATCCAATTCTATGAAATTGAACTCTGCGCTAGACCATTGAACCAATTCCTCCGAAAGACGTGAAAGGTGCATGCTGATCAGACTCGCAGCAGACAGGAACTCCACTACGAAATCACGGTCACTTACACTGTCCAGGCTATTTTCGGTAATTCCATCAAAATGCAGCTGCTCTGCTACGAAATGCCGATCAATCGGGAAAGTCGTACCAGCTAAGGCACCTGCTCCAAGCGGCATTTTGTTCACACGCTTCCAGCTATCCTGAAGCCGCTCCACATCACGCTGCAGCATATATGCATATGCCATAAGATGATGGCCGAACAGCACCGGCTGAGCCCGCTGCAAGTGCGTATAGCCAGGAAGAATTGTATCCAGATGCTGTTTTGCCTGTTCTGTCAGCGCTGACTGAACAGCACCAAGCAGCCCGATAATTTCTACAATTGCTTCCCGTAAATACAGACGCATATCCAATGCTACCTGGTCATTACGGCTTCTGCCAGTATGCAGCTTCCCCCCTACAGGACCGATTTGCTCAATCAATAATCGTTCCACATTCATATGAATGTCTTCATCTGCCTGCGAGAGCGTTGCCTCTCCTGCCTGGATTTTGTTCAGAACATGCTTTAATCCATCAGCAATAGTTTCTGCTTCATCTTGTTCGATGATGCCGCATTTGCCGAGCATTGCTACATGCGCCAGGCTGCCTTGAACATCGTATTTAGCCAGTTTCTGATCAAATCCGATGGAGGAAGTGTAGGCGTCTACTAATTCATTGGTCGGCTTCGTGAATCTTCCTCCCCAGAGCTTCATTGTTTCACAGCTTCTTTTTTATCAATTTTAAGCAGCGATGGTGCCTCCGTTTGTACTGTCAGCTTGCGGGCAACTTCTGCCTGAACCTTTGTTGGCAGACCCCAAAGCTGGATGAAACCGAGTGCTGCATCATGATCGAATTTATCTTCTGGTTTGTATGTTGCCAGATCAAAGCTGTATAGAGATTCAGCAGATTCTCTGCCGACAACAAGTGCATGTCCTTTGTACAGCTTCACTTTGACATTACCGGAGACTGTCTGCTGCGTTTCCTCAATGAATGCTTGCAGCGCTTTTGTAAGCGGAGAATACCATAGACCATCATAAATTGTCTGTGCAAGTTTTTGCTCGACAATCGGTTTGAATTGGGAAATTTCACGTGTCATCGTCAAAGCTTCCAATTCCTGATGTGCAGCAATTAGAGTCACTGCTGCCGGGCATTCATAGATTTCACGAGATTTGATTCCTACCAATCTATTTTCCACATGATCAATACGTCCGACGCCATGCTTACCTGCAACTTCGTTCAATTTCAGGATAAGTGCATCCAATGGATAAGCTTCCCCGTCAATTGCGACTGGTTTTCCTTTTTCAAAGGTGATCGTTACGATCTGCGCTTCATCCGGCGCATTTTCCGGATCAACTGTCAGTCCAAAAGCATCACTTGGCGGCTGCTCCCATGGATCCTCTAAAATACCGCACTCATTGGAACGTCCCCATAGATTCTGATCGACACTGTATGGGCTCTCTTTCCCAACAGGAACCGGTATACCGTGCTTTTCCGCATATTCAATCTCTTCATCACGGCTCATTGCCCATTCACGGACAGGAGCAACAATCTTCAGATCTGGATCCAATGCTGTGAAGCTCACATCAAAACGTACTTGGTCATTTCCTTTACCAGTACAGCCATGTGCTACTGCTACGGCTCCTTCTTCTTTCGCAATGTCTACCAGCACTTTTGCAATTAAAGGACGGCTAAGTGCAGAAACTAGCGGATACTTCCCTTCATAAAGCAGATTCGCTTTCAAAGCTGGAAGCACATATTCCTCTGCATATGCAGCTTTTGCGTCCACTGTATAAGATTTAATAGCTCCAACTTGAAGTGCCTTCTCCTGAACGAAATCCAAGTCCTTGCCTTCACCGACATCCAAACCAACTGCGATGACATCATAATTATATTTATCCTGCAGCCATTTGATTGCTACAGAAGTATCTAAACCACCAGAGTATGCGAGTACGATTTTATCTTTTGCCATTATGAATCTCCCTCTCCGTGCTGAATGATCGATTTATTTATGTGAATTATTATGCATTATTATTAATATAAATTCAAGCATTTTTTATTAATTTAACGACTTGGTATACTATTAATCTAAAGAATAGAAGGTGCCTGCCCACTTTTAGGCATAAAAAAAGACGAGTCTAAAAACTCGTCTTTTCGTTTATACACCGCGTTTATTTCCCCATACAAGTGTATGAAGCTGCGGCAGGACACGCACATGATTCAGCTCATTGGAAGCTGATACCTGGTCAATCAGCCATTCATACTTAGACAGCAATGCATCCTTCAATGCTGCATCATCCAAAGTAGCTGTATCATGATTACCGACTTGTACATAAAAACTCACATCTGGATAACGTTTATGAACATTCGTTGCATAACGCAAGTCTTCTTCGTCGAATATAACAACCTTCAGGCTCACATGCATGAGACGCCCTGCTTCTCTCAGATTGTTAATTATCTCATCAAGACGATGAAAATCGGTCTTCATCAACGAACTTGGCGGTTTAGGAGATATAGTGAGATCGTCGATTTCCAGGAACCACGGCTGATACCGGCTTCCCTGAGTCTCCAAAGCTACTTTCACTTCTTTCTTTTTCAGAAGCTCTGTGAACTCTCCTAGATTCTTAAGTAATGCAGGGTTTCCTCCAGAAATAGTCACGTGACGGAAACGATCTCCGCCTACTTCCTCCAATTGATTCCATATCTCTTCGGCAGTCAATTGCCTAATGTCATCCTTGGCTGATCCATCCCATGTAAAAGCAGAATCACACCAGCTGCAGCTATAGTCGCAGCCTGCTGTACGTACGAACATCGTCTTTTGTCCGACAACCATGCCTTCCCCTTGTACGGTAGGACCAAATACTTCTAAAACCGGAAATTTACTTGCCATTCTCTGTTCCTCGCTTTGGTCGATATACGCAATAGCTGGTCGGCGTCTCACGCAAGAAGACTTGCAGGCACTTCGGCTGATGAGGCAGCTGATCCAGCTCTTGTTGAATCAATTCATATATTTTACGTGCCATCACTTCTGTCGTCGGAAAATCGTCTTTCCCGAATACGTCTGTGTGATCATTTAATAAGGTGTGGTCAAATTTCTTATGAATCAATGCTTTGATGGTGGAGAAATTGAATAAAAATCCACTGTCATCCAATTCATCTCCGGCAATCGTAACATTGGCAAAATACGTATGGCCATGCACTTGCTGACATTTACCGGCATCCGGATGCTGGATACTGTGTGCTGCAGCGAAATGCAGATCCTTATTCAATTCATAGCTATAGTCATGCTGCACTTGCGGATAAATTTGCTGAATCATACTTGTGCCGCCTTTTTCGCTTCATATTGGTCAAGTCCGTTTTGGCGCAGCTTACAAGCCGGGCACTCTCCGCAGCCTTCGGCAACGATGCCGTTGTAGCAAGTAAGTGTTTTTTCTTTTACATAATTAAGCTGACCTAGCTGATCTGCCAATTCCCATGTTTCTGCTTTATCCAACCACATAAGCGGTGTATGGATGACAAAATCTTTATCCATTGATAGATTGAGAGATACATTCAATGATTTCACAAAGATATCCCGGCAATCTGGATAGCCACTGAAGTCTGTTTCACAAACACCAGTCACAAGATGCTTCGCCCCTACTTGATGCGCCAAGATCGCTGCAAAGGATAGAAATACTAGATTACGCCCCGGTACGAATGTGGACGGTAGTTCCCCTTCTTGCTGTTCAATTTCGATATCGTCTCGGGTCAATGCGTTTGGTGCAAGTTGATTCAATAAAGACATATCCAATACGTGATGTCTGATGCCTTGTTCCTTGGCTATCTGTTCGGCTACCTCGATTTCCAAACTGTGGCGCTGATTATAATTGAATGTAACAGCTTCCACTTCCTCAAACTGCTCCATTGCCCAAAACAAACAAGTTGTACTATCTTGGCCGCCGCTAAATACGACGATGGCTTTACCCTTCTTCATTACGTTTCTCCTTTTTTCCAGACAATCCAATAAAAAAGCCTCTTCCAATAGGAAGAGGCTGCCAATTATCCATAAAAAAATAAAAAAGACTATACCCAAGGATATAGTTCCTTAGTTTTTTATAGAGGGTTGTGCTAGAACCTCTCCCAGGATGGCCTGGATTTTTTATTCTATTCTGCAGTTCATTGTATCACAAGCAAACGCTTTTGCATATGGAAATAGCTTTGGGCAAAAGTGTTATGGTCAAACAAAAATCCGAACGAAGCAAATTTCACAGTGAATTTACATCGTTCGGATTTTTTATTTGAATTGCGAGTAAGAATCCCGCTCCGGCAGAATACTTCGCTTCCGCGGGCACAGCCTCAGCCTCCTCGCGGAAAGCGCAGTGTATTTTTGGAGCGGCGATTCAAACTCCTAACTGGAAAGTCTTTGCCTTTACTCTATCAAAACTGCTGAAAAGCAGCGTTGCTAAGTTCGTTATCTCGTTTATGACGTTCAATTGCCAGCTGAATCAGACGGTCGATTAGATCAGGGTAGGAAATACCAGTGATGTCCCAAAGCTTCGGATACATACTGATTTTCGTGAAGCCTGGTAGTGTGTTTACTTCGTTTACGACAAATTCGCCTTCTTCTGTCAGGAAGAAGTCAACACGTGCAAGCCCTTCGACATCGAGTGTCTGGAATACTTCGACTGCCAGCTTTCTTGCTTGTTCTGTAACAGACTCGGAAAGTTGGGCTGGTATTGCCAGCTCTGCTCCTGATTCGTCGATGTACTTGGATTCATAAGAATAAAATTCTGTTTTCGGCAGAATTTCTCCCGGTAAGGAAGCGATCGGCTCTTCATTGCCAAGTACAGCCACTTCGATTTCACGGCCGACAATTGCTTCCTCGACAAGAACCTTCGTATCATAGCGGAAAGCTTCTTCCAAGCCTTTGTAGAACTCATCTTCTGTCTTCGCTTTGCTTACGCCGACAGAGGAGCCTTGGTTTGCAGGCTTGATGAAGACTGTAGTGCCCAACACTTTTGCTACCTCTTCATAACGGATAGATCCAAGCTGGCGTTTTTTGAATGTGAAGCCATTCGCTACTCGAATGCCCGCTTCCTTCAGTAAACGCTTTGCAACATCTTTATCCATGCATACAGCTGAACTTAGTACATTCGGGCCTACATATGGGAGATTAGCGATACGCAGCATTCCTTGCATGCTGCCATCCTCACCAAGTGTACCGTGGAGGATACTGAAAATAACATCCACTTGATCAAGGACAGCACCTTGACTTGGATTGACGAGCTGTTTCTCCTTCAAACCAGGTACAACAGCGATTCCTTGCTCGGAAGGCTTCAGTTCGATATTTTTTGGATCATGTGCGTTCAGCAGGTAGTCTGCCTTGTCATTCAGCTGCCATTTTCCATCTTTATCGATTCCGATTAGGACAACATCATATTTATCTTTATCAATTGCATCGGCAATATTTTTTGCAGATTGTAAGGACACTTCATGCTCCGCGGATTTTCCGCCGAAGACGATTCCTACTTTTGTTTTACCCACCTGTAACCATTCCTTTCTGACGTGAAACCATTGCTTTCATTTTATCACAAACGAGTACGGCTGCCTCTATGTCCATAAGAAAAAATTGCGTTTCACATGGAGCACATTCGGTAACTATATACATTAACAACAGAGACAGGAGGATGGGAATGGGCTATTACGATCATTTTGATGCCTCGACTGATTTTCGTAAACATCCAGAAAAGTACCGCGTCGGCCGCGGTGAGCAAGGTGTGCTGATGGTCGAGCCTTATAAAAGTGAAATCCTTCCCCATTGGCGCTTCAAGACACCAGAAATTGCTAAGGTATCCTGCCAGAAAATTTCGGAGATGTTTGAGGAATACCGTAAGCAAGACGATTTCGTCGGAATGGATATGGCCAGGAAGTACATCCAGATGGGCTATACCCGTGCTCGCCGCTACGCTAATTATAAAGGCGGCAAAAAATATAAGGATGCAGACAAGACAGAAAGGCATGACCGCCAAATTGATGAAGAAAAAGCAGCTTCTGCACAGATTTTCAAAAAAAGATGGGACGAAATAAGAGAAGATGAAGATTATCTTTCCCGTAAGAAAGCGCATCAGAAACAATACGGATAGCCATGACATAAAGATTCTAGTATGCTTTTAAAGACTAACTTTTGGAGGCACAGCTAGAATGAAAGGAATCACACATCTATTAATCGGAGCTGGCACAGGTTTCGCCAGTGCCACCGCCTTGAATGCAGAAGGCGCTGTGACGGTCACAATGACTTGTACGGCAGCTGTCGCAGCTCTTGTACCAGATTTGGATACAGGCGGAATCCTCTCTAACCGAATTACTTTTTCTCACAAAGCCATCCGCAATATTACAATTTTTATCGGATTATTGCTCATTCTATATAGTATGTGGAATTTATTCGGCCAAGATCGTTATATCGGGTTAGCGATTGGAGCAGGAATTATGGTTCTCTCCCGCGTAATCAATAAGAAGTTCATGCTGCTGATTACAGGCATCGCTGTTCTGCTGACCGGATTGTACACGGGGCATACATGGGTTGTCATGAGCGGATGTTATATCGGAATTGCATCTTTCCTTGCCCACCGGTCATACACTCACTCCTTGATCGGACTGATCTATTTCTACATATTGATGACATTCTTTGAACAAGAGACCGCTCTATTCGGCACCCAGCTTGCCGGCACAGCCGGTTATGCAAGCCACCTGCTCGCTGACAGCAGAATATTCCCAGTGAATAAGAAAGGAGTCAAACTGCTCCTTCCTATAATCAAAAAAGATTTCTAAAGGAGACGATTGCATGAATCCATTGCACACAGCAGAACTGGCAGAAAAAATAAAAGCGAAAGATACCGTTCATCTTCTTGACATCCGGCAAGAAGCGGATGTTCAGGACTGGTCAATTACAGCCGATAGCGTTAAAAGATATGATATTCCGTTTGCCGCTATCAAAGCAGACCCAAATAAGGCCCGTAAAGAACTGCCAGAACAAGATCCTGTCTATGTCATGTGCTATCGGGGCAAATCAGCTCAGACAGCCGTCTCCCTCTTACAAGCAGCCGGAATGGATAATATCGTTCATGTCGTTGGCGGCATGCAAGCTTGGGGAGAAACACTCAGTCCCCATAAAGTCGGCGATCTCACATATGGCGGGGAGATTTATCAATTCATGCGTATTGGGAAAGGCTGCCTATCCTACATGGTCGTCTCCAATGGAGAAGCAGCTGTAGTAGATCCGGCAAGGTTCACCGAAGCCTATTCAACCTTCGCTAAAGAAAACGGATGGACGATCAAACATGTACTTGATACCCATCTTCACGCGGACCATTTGTCCGGCGGACGGAGACTGGCAGAAGAAACAGGAGCGACATATTGGTTCCCTGCTGATGATGGAAAAGAAGCGACTTTCACCTTTTCTCCTTTACAAGATGGTATGACGATTCCATTCGGAAAAACGGAAGAAGGCATGCGCAGCATTGCCTCACCAGGTCATACAGAAGGAAGCATCAGTTTTGTCGTTGATGACACTTTCCTGCTGTCTGGAGATACGCTCTTTACCGAATCAATCGGCCGCCCAGATTTAGCCGGTCAAGCAGAACAATGGGTAAAGAATCTGCACAACACTTTATATGAAAAGTTTCCATTATTGTCGTTGGACTTGATTGTCCTTCCTTCCCATTTTTCCGAGCTGTCAGAGATCGAAACGGACGGTACAGTTCAAGCTCGTATGGAAGATTTATACAGAAAAAATCCCCGATTGCAGCTGCAGGATGTGAGCCAATTTGCTTCCTCCGTTTTGGATAGCATTCCTTCCCAGCAGCCGAATAGCTACCAGCTGATTCGGGAAGCCAATCAAGGAAAAGCCACCATTGATAGCACAGACGAAGCCGATATAGAATCCGGCCCAAATCGCTGCGCAGTGACAAGCTGACAGACAAAAGAGCCAGTCCCATATAGGACTGGCTCTTTCTTATGCTTTTGAAAAGATACCGAGCTTTTCGATTCGTTTTGCCGCTTCCAGCAATCTTTCCTCCGTATCCAATAAACCTGCGCGAACATATCCTTCTCCATATTCGCCAAAACCATTCCCCGGAGCAACTGCCACATGCGCCTTTTCCAGCAGCAAATCAGCGAATTCCTCAGAAGTAAATCCGTGCGGAACTGGCAGCCAAACGAAGAAAGTACCTTTTGGTTCGGGTACATCCCAACCGATAGCACGTAAATGGCCGATGAAAGCATCTCTTCTGCTTTCATACGTGCGGACGAGTTCTTCCACGCATGTCTGATCCGTTGTCAGAGCGTAAGCAGCCGCCTCTTGCATGCCGCCAAACAAACTTACATAAATATGATCCTGGATTAAATTGATGCTTTCAATCACAGAGGCATTACCAACTGCAAAAGCGATGCGCCAGCCGGCCATATTATACGTTTTGGATAAGGTGTACATTTCAATGCCAACTTCTTTGCTGCCTTCGGATTGCAGGAAGCTTTGTGGTTTTTCACCGTCAAAGCCTAGTGCACCATAAGCGAAATCATGCAGCACACAGATTTTATGTTTCTTTGCCAGTTCCACTGTTTTATCGAAGAACTTCTGATCCGCTGTTGCAGCAGTGGGATTGTTTGGATAGTTCAAGAACATCAGCTTTGCTTCTTCCAGATCACGAGCAGGAATAGCATCATAATCAGGCAGAAATTCATTTTCAGCGGTTAATGGCATGAACGATGTTCGTGCTTGCGCAAGTTCGATACCGGACATATAATCCGGATACCCCGGGTCCGGAAGCAGTGCCAAATCACCAGGATTCAGCAGACATTGGCTGATTTCCACCAAACCTGTTTTAGAGCCGAACATGATGGCCACTTCTGTTGCGGGATCCAATTTTACACCGTATTCCCGATCATAAAAGTCGCAAACTGCCTGCTTAAGAAAATCAAAGCCTCTGAATGGTGAATATTTATGATAAGCCGGATTATCGGAAGCTTCCTTCAGTTTCTCTACGATATGCTGCGGCGTCGGCAAATCAGGGTTTCCCTGTCCGAGCTTGATGATATCGTGCCCCTCTTTCTCCAGCAGACCTACCTTATGTACTAAGCCGGCAAAAAACTGTTCCGGCAGTCGTTTCAATGCATCCGAAAACGGAAAATCCATCTTACTCACTCTCCTGTTGTTTCACTCTTCTTATTCTGACTATTACCAATCTTGACAGTCTTGGAAATAGAATGCGATAATGAACAAATCATACATGAATCACACACTCTTATCAAGAGAAGGCGGAGGGAATTGGCCCTATGAAGCCCGGCAACCGGTGCATTTGCACACGGTGCTAAATCCAACAGCGAAACGCTGAGGGATAAGGGGACTAGACACCGCCTTTCCCTCTTCCATATTCGTCTGGAAGAGTTTTTTTATGTAAAAAATCAATGAGGTGACAACATGACCATCAACATAAAAGGCGCTCCGAATTATTACGTCTGTGAGGATAATATACTGGAAAGTCTTCCAGCAAGGCTTTCGGAATTGAATTGGACAAATGGTTTGCTTATTCACGGAAATGCTTCCTGGAAAGCGGCTTCCCCATTCTTGGATCCGATTGATTTGCCAGTAAAACGAGTCGCTTATAACGGCCAGTGCACACATGCAGAAGCAGCTAGATTAGCAAACATCGCAACAAACGAAGCTGCTCAATTCATAATCGGTGTCGGCGGCGGAAAAGTGTTAGATACTGCCAAAGCCGCTGCCAATGATGCAGGGCTGCCAGTCATTCTAATTCCGACAATCGTTTCTAACTGCTCCCCATGGGCTTCACTCAGCGTTTTTTATGATGAAGCAGGTAATTTTGTCGAATATACCGTATTCCCACGCAGTGCATTTATGCTGCTTGTTGAGCCGAAACTTTTGCTCACAACACCTGTACCTTATCTGATTGCCGGAATCGGAGATACATTGGCCAAATGGTACGAAGCAGATGCACTTACCGAAAATATGACGGATCAGCCGCTTGCTGTTCAGATATCCCGCAACGCAGCTAAGTTATGCCGGGATATCCTTATTGCCGAAGGAGATGCAGCTATTTGTTCTTTACAAAGTGAACGTACTGACAGTGCATTTACCCGGGTTGCAGAAACTATCATTATGGCTGGCGGTATGGTAGGAGGTTTCGGTGATGAATACGGCCGAATTGCTGGTGCACATTCCATTCACAATGGACTGACAAGACTTGCAGAAACACATGAGCAGCTGCACGGAAATAAAGTAGCTTACGGCATTCTTGTTCAGCTTGCATTGGAAGAGAAGTTTGACGAGATTCGCACTTTGCTTCCAATTTATCAAAAACTCGGATTACCAACAGTACTTAAAGAACTTGGCGTAAAAGAGGATTTGGACAAAGCGATGAAAATTGCTGCAGACGGCGCTGTCGCACCAGGTGAATCCATTCATTTCATGCATGTTTCCGATTCAGATCAAGTCGTGGACGCCATGCGAAGTGTCGAGACATTCGTTGCGGCGAATAAGGGAGTGACACAATGAAACTTGCCTTAATTCAGCATGATATCGTTTTTGGTGATCCGGAAGCCAATTACAGAACAGTGGAAGCATTAGTTAATGAGGCACAGGAAAATGCCGATGTCCTCGTGCTGCCGGAGCTTTGGACAACTGGCTACGACCTGTCTAGGCTTGAAAGCATAAGTGATGCAGAGGGAGAAACAACGAAGCGATTCATCAGCAGATTGGCTAAAACACACCAAAAATATATCGTCGCTGGTTCCATTGCCAAGCAGACCGAAACTGGTGTCTATAACACGATGCTTGTCTTCGGACCAGCTGGTGAGCTGCTACATGAATATGATAAAGCGCACTTATTCCGGTTGATGGATGAAGAGAAGTTTATGACCCAAGGCGACAAATCTGCTTCCTTTTCCATTGGAAATAAGCGAGCAGCTGGCGTCATCTGTTACGACATCCGTTTTCCCGAATTCATCCGCACGCATATGATTCACGATCAGCAAGTGCTCTTCGTTGTTGCCGAGTGGCCGAAAGCGCGACTGGATCACTGGCGTGCGCTTTTGCTCAGCCGGGCAATCGAAAACCAATGCTATGTAGTTGCTTGTAATCGGGCTGGAAGCGATCCTGCCAATGAATTCGCCGGGCATAGCATGATCATCGGGCCATGGGGAGAGGTCATTGCTGAAGCTGGCGAGGAAGCTACCATTCTGTATGGTGAAGCAGTCCTTGACCAAGTGGATGACGTTCGCAGCCGCATCCCCGTGTTTCAGGACAGACGTCCGTCCATCTATGATGTAACATGATATTTTGACAATGTTATGACAAGTTCTCCCGATGAGTGGTAAATAGGGGCAAGCTTGCTTATACTATTTATAAATAGTTTTTGGGAGGGCTTTCATGCAAGCGACATTGAAATGGTTCCGTATCATCGGATTTCTCGAGGGGACTTCCTTGCTTTTGTTATTGTTCCTGGCAATGCCTTTGAAATATATGATGGATATACCGATCTTCGTCACCTACATAGGTGCCATCCATGGCGGTTTGTTCGTCCTGTATGTCATTTGGACTGGCTATACGACCCTGAAAGTTGGCTGGGGAATGAAATGGGCAATCTTAGCCCTGCTCGCATCCGTCATTCCATTCGGTTATTATATTTTAGATATGCGATTGCAGAAAACAGAATACGCATAAGAAAAAGCGAGCAGCGATGCTCGCTTTTTTTATACGAAAGCTGCTATAAAGAACCATACAATCATGATTAATTGAATTACAATCTTTGCTATCGATCCGCCAAGGAAACCTAGAAGTGAGCCAATTGAAGAATAGATAGCTTCCTTCGGTGTTCTTCTTTGGATAAGTTCTGTTATAAGCACAGCAACAAACGGCACGATAATGATACCAAAAGGCGGGATGATGAAGGAACCAACAATTACACCGATTGCTGCAATTCGTTCTCCCCACTTACTGCCGCCGAATTTTTTAACAAAATAACTGTTCGCGATAATATCCGAGATAATCAGAATCACCGTCAGGATAACCATCGCAATCCAGAAGAATACAGACAAATCTCCATCACTGAGCATGAACTGGAAAACTAGGAATCCAATCCAAAGCATAAGCGGAGAGGGAATGACCGGATAAACAATTCCCGCGAAACTAGCGATGAATGCCACCGCAATAATGATCCAAGCAATTATATCTAATGCCACAACCAATCCTCCATATCTTACCTTGATAGTACGTATTATGACATATGAAACAGCAAAAGGAAATTAAAGACTGAGCTTCTCGAAGAATGATGTGTTATGGCGGACACTTGGGTGATCCGGGTTATAGAACACAGCTTTTTCATGAGCTGATTTTGCCTCGTCAAGCAGTCCGATCCGGGAATAGCAAAGCGTCAGCTGCAAATACGGATACCAAGTCGTATAAGCAGGTACACTGAAGCCCGGCAGCTCCTTCCCTTCATAATCCAAGGCCTGCTCATACCAATATGCAGCTGCATCATAATTCCGATCCTCTGTCAGTAAGTCACCGATTAAACAGCAGAATTCCGGTCGCGGCCGGTCATAACGGAAGGAACGGAACAGGTGCATGCGATACCCTTCTATATCTCCTTCTGCTTTGCAGCAATCCGCCAGATATTGGCATGCCCGGATATTGTCCTCCACCCAGCCCTTTTCTGATTGAAGAAGCTCCATATAGTAAGACTTGGCAAGTTCGAACTTCCCGTGATCCTTCAGCTCATTTGCATAATAAAACATATCGCGTGGTGTCAGTTCCTTGCCAGAAGCGACAAAGGACTCATAAATCCTCATATTGCGGTCTGAAATCGTATGGTTTTTTTCGCTTTTACGGTGTGTGACAGCTATTTCCGATGCCACGATATTTCCGCCGAATTCTAAGTATTCATGGACGGCACCATGCCAGCGAAAATTCTTGCTGCGCTTTACTATTCGATTGCGCCTATATAGGTATAGCGGCCGGCCCTCACCATCCAAGCTTGTATGATAATACATCGACACGACATCCACTTCATCAGTCAAGCCACTCCATAAATCACGAAAAGCATCCTGATCCTTTGGCAGCAGCACATCATCAGCATCGAGCCACATGATGTATTCGCCCGTCGCCTTACTGAAGCTGTAATTTCGGGCAGCGGAAAAATCATTTATCCATTCAAAATCAAAAATACGCGTAGTGTACTGTGCTGCGATTTCCTTTGTCCGGTCAGTGGAGCCTGTGTCCACAATGATGATTTCATCTACCAGATTCTGGACGCTATCCAAACAGCCAGCCAGCACTTCTTCTTCATCTTTAACAATCATACACAAACTGATGGAACGCATAAGTCACCTCGGCATACATGATATCCTCACTATATGCGAAGCCTTTTGAAGAATTGCAGATGCGTTTTATCTCGTAACCTTCCAAATCCACCAAACCAGTACCGGCTGTGCAAGGAGCCTAGCATAAAGAAGTGCTTGGTCGGTCTCCTCAAAGCCTGGCGCAGGTATATCGTAGACGGCACTGTATATGTTTGCCGGAAAAATAGCAATCAGGTAGATGACAGTGATAATAGCCGTTAATTTCCTGGTAGCAGGCACCAATAATCCGATAGCTAGGAGAAACTCTGCTATACCGGTCAGATAAATCAACGTATAGCGCAGAGGTACGTACGCTGGCAGCATGGCCGCGAAGCCATCATCTAATACAAAGTGCAAAATACCAGCAACAACAAACATCAGACTAAATACATATAAGCCTACTTTTCTCACCTAAGCCGCTCCCTCTTTTTTCTTATGTAATACCCTGATCTCCTTCCCGGAAACTCCCCTCTCTGATTTCCCACTCTGAATAAACGACAGTTCCTAGCGGCAGTTCTCCCGACACTTGCCAATTGATTGCTTGCATGACCAAAGGTGAACTGTTCGAAATGGTTAAATTATCAATAGAAACCCATTCAGCTCCCAACGCATCCTGTCCTGCAAACTGCTCTGGAACCCGTAATTCTCCAGTTGCCTCTGCTATATAAAAAACTGCTGTATGGTGTACATGGGTAAAATCCTTCCACTGCCACGGAAGCATAAAATCGACAACACCAATCTGCTTCTTCACTGCTGCATTTAAACCTGTTTCTTCCTTCACTTCACGAATGACAGCCTCCAGTAAACCCTCCCCGCTTTCCAGACTTCCGCCTGGCAAATCATAGCGATTGATATATGGGCCCCTTCCTTTATGTATGACAAGCAGTTTACCTTTTTTATGTATAACAGCATAAACACCGAATGCACGATGATAATTATTCATTCCATCACTCCGTTCTATTTTTGTTGAATTTAATATTCTAATAATATAGAATTATTTACGAGGTGATAAATATGCAAATAATTCAGACGGGTTTTAAAGCAAAGCATGATTATACCATTCGTTTTGAAACATCGTTACTATGGGAAGCAGCTTTAGGAATTGCCGCAGTAACGAATGCTTCACTTGCTGGAACACTCGAGCATGTAGAAAAGATGTGGGATGATCCCGAAAATGGCTTTTCGGAAGAGCTTCAGCTCGAACTGCAAGAAATTCATCAATCCAACACCTGGAAGACGCTGCTTCAGCTGCTGCACCACTCAAATGCTGCAACCTTGGATGAGTGGACAGCTGAGGTCTTCAACATGCCGGAACAGACATTACGGGAACAAAGCTTTCCCTACATTGGAAGCTCATTCGAAAAACATCGAATAAAGGCTGCTAAGGGGAATGAAAGCGCATTGGCCACTCTGCAAAAGGTTACTGCAGATAACCCTTTCTTCCCAGATTATATCGCTTTTATTGCCAACGCAGATATCTCTTTCCTGAAGAAACACTTGATCTCCGTTATGACAAAATGGTTTAAGGAAGTGATCAGACCGCAGGAAGGGATTTTGCAGGATATGCTGGATCGAGATGTATCGAATAGAGAACAAAAGCTGGATGCAATGGATAAACTGACCTTTATTCGTTGGGTTACAAACAGTACAAGCTACAAACCCGATGATGCTATAAATACAATATTGTTTATTCCCCATTTCCACTACAGACCGTGGACCATCAGTGCAGATCTGCCTGGTACGAAGGTTTTTTATTATCCAATTCACGCTAATAGCATCGATCCAGAAAACAGATATAATCCGGATACGATGCTTGTAAGAAAGTATAAAGCATTGGGTGATGCAACCAGACTTAACTTGCTAAAACGTTTGTTGGAAGGTGAACAAACGCTCCAGCAATTAACAGAGCAGCTTCCAGTTGCGAAATCAACACTGCACCATCATTTGAAGATGCTCAAATCAGCCGGACTTATCGGGTCAGATAAACAGGCTTATTACGCAAATAAAGATAGTATCACTTCCCTAGATCATGATCTACAGTCATTTTTGGAAGAGTGATCACATGATTGTGCAGAAGATCACGCTAACCCATCCGCTATCACGCCTGATGATGAGTACTACAATGGCTTCCATGGCCGGGCAGGTTTACAGCATCCTGCTCCCGCTACTGGTGCTTGAAGTAACCTCTTCCACTGTTGCCGTTACGATTGCTATAGCTGCAGAGCGGGCAACGATGCTGCTGCAGCCTCTTATCGGTCCTTTTCTCGACCGTGCAAACTGGAAGTATGTACTGCTATTTGCTGACTTTGCCCGATTTCTCTGTTTTTTGCTGCTAAGTATATTCGCTGTAAACGGTCAGATAAGTCTCCTGCTTATCTGTATCATATCCATGTGTATCGGATTCGCTGGTCAATTCTATCAGGGTGCTCAGTTTACTGCCATTCCACATCTAGTTGCCGATCGACAGCTTCATTTCGCTAACAGTCTGGAAAGTGCTATATTTCAGCTTACCATCGTGATTGGTCCGAGCATAGGCGGTATTTTTCTACTATTCTTTAGCATCCATTACAGCTTAATAGCAGTATGTGGACTTTCCTTACTCGCCGTGTGGTTAGTGCTCCTGCTTCCATACGAGCAACAAACAACCAGCTCCAGAACTTTCTCCATATCCCAATACATACACGAGCTGAGGGAAGGATTCTCTTTCATTTATCAACAGAAAGAAATTTGGTACACCAATCTTATATCACTAATCTCCAACTTCGGAATACAATTTCTCATTGTTTTACTGGTCATCTATGTAAACCAACTCACAAAAGATCCTTTGCTGCTTGGCATCGTATTATCTTCTGGGGGAATCGGGGCCATTCTAGGTACATCTCTGGGTTTCTTTGCCGATCGGTTCTCTACATACAAACAGATATTATTCGCTGCTAAAGTGATTGGCGGTTTATCCATCATCTGTGTTGGGCTGACGGATACTATCTGGCTGACGGCTTGCTTCAATATGATTGGAACAGCAGCTGCAGGTGCCGTTAACCCGATCATCAAAACAATTCGACAACGCTATACACCACGGCATTTACTAGGTCGTGTCCAATCCACATCCCGCTTCATAACATTTACCTTACTTCCAGTTGCTTCTGTTTGCGCCGGTCTCTTATCAGAGTGGATTGGTATCGGGGGAACAATTGTAATTGGAGGATGTGTTGCTAGCATCTCTGGTCTGCTTGTATATAAATTGCCTCAGAAACTATAAAAAGAAGGCTCCTCATATTATAGGAGCCTTCTTCATTCATTTCTTTGTATTATTGAACACGAGGGAAACCGAAACCGGAGGCATAATCATCACCTCTAGCAGCACCATAGCCGCCAAGAATATCGTTACCACGAGCACGGGTCTGCAATGTCTGTCTCACTTGGGAGCTGCTCAAGCCAGTGTTTTCTGACCAAATCTTAGCTGCCAAACCAGAGATATGCGGTGTAGCCATAGATGTACCAGTCAGTGACGCATATGTGTTCCCTGGATAAGTGGATAGGATAGCTGATCCAGGAGCTGATACTTCCACATCACCTTGCTGCACAACATAATCACCATCTGTACGACTGTAGCCTCGGGAAGAAGAATCGGCAACTCGGTATGTACCGTTTTGCTGACGGTTCTCCAAGTTTGCTACTGCAACAGCTTCTGGCAGTGCAGCAGGATATCCGATTGAACCTTCATACGGGCCGGAGTTACCCGTAGCTGCGATGACTAATGCACCTCTGTTATTTGCATAACGAACTGCACTAGAGATGAGAGAATCCTGTCCCCCACCAAGAGACATTGAAATGACGACTTTCTCTCCACGGTTTGCTCCATCATCAGCAGCTTTCCGGATACCGTTTGCGATGTCATCGGAATAGCCTCGCCCATCATCACCGAGTACTTTATAAGCCCAAAGATCTGCTTCCGGTGCTACACCAAAGATACCCGAACCATTTCCGCCATTGGCAAGTGCAGAACCAGAGACGTGGGTACCATGTCCATCACGATCGACACAAGTGCCATTCACTTGTCCACTGGATGCTTGGGTAAAGTCAACACACTGCTCTACATTTGCAGCAAGGTCAGGGTGGTTAACAGACGTGCCAGTATCTAGAACAGCGATGTTGATATTATTTCCACCGCTTGTTTTAGTTATGGATGAGTTATTATAAATTGCATGAATTCCCCACGGTGTACGGTCTGATACAGCTTGTGTCGATACATCCCGTTTTTCAGACACTTCCTGCTTCGTATATACACTTACTTCGGTTACTTCCAGGGCTTTGTCAGCTTTTAGCTCCTCGAGCTCTTTTTCAGATACCTCAGTTGTAAAGCCTTCATTACCGAAGCTGTTGCGGACGCCATGCTCTTCCTTGACCTCGTCGGTTGCTTGAGTGGAAAACACACCATCCTTCTGCTTAACGAGAACGCGGACTTCCTCATTCTTTGCCGTTTCATCAGGTGCGGCACCAGCTTGTAACGGCTGGAATACAGATAACCCTATCATTGCAACAGCAGCGACACTTACCAGTTTTCTTTTCATTCAATCACCTCGCTAGATTTTATAGTCACTGAAGTGGAGTCCGACTCTCTGCCCTTCTAGACTCTCAGAAACTATTACAGTAAATCTAGCATAGGCTATCCTGGAAATGTATTGGGAAAACAGACGACAGCAATACACAAAAAAAGACATTATTCCAATTTCTATTTCCTTTTTCCAGCAGAATGTTTGCCTAATAGAAACTTTCTGTGATAAAAGGTGGAATAATGCCGTTCTGTGAATCTATTAAAATTGTAAACTAGTCATTATGGCAGTGTACAAAAGTGCCGAAGCAACGAATGCGGCCGCCAATGCGAAGCTTGCTGCAGCTCTTTTTTTGAAAAAATAAACGATACTTGCCAAAAACAAGCCAAATCCGATAAAGCAAGCTACCCCAAGCACTCCCCAGTGCCAGGTTGCGACACTTTCAGCTGTCACACTAGGAAAAATGCTGCCGAAAATCAAGGCAGATCCCTCATTGCTTAAGGTCGCTGGAATATCAGCTGGTGTAGCAGAAGTGCCGAGTATCGCTGTGCAAATAAATATAATCGCTAGCAGGATCGCTTCGGCCCGGATCCAGTTAAGCGGTCGAAATGCAGGATCACGATGAGCTTTTCTTGCCAAAAAGCCGTTAATGACAGCAAATACAAGTACTGGTATGAACACGACATGCTTCACGAATAACATTTGGCCATACGTCAGCATCAAAGCATTTCCATAGTTCCGTATATCCATTGCAAACAGCATGACCATTATGCCACTAGCTATGACTGACATGACAAGCACTATGGCGAATGGTGTAAACCATTTTAGGAAACTTTCCCAACTGAATTGTTCTGAAGTATAGAAACATACTTGAATCAGTACACCAACCCAGAAAACAGCAGCACCTAAATGGACGAAATGGGCAAAAGCACCGATCAACCCACCTTCCACTGCTGAATGGCTGCCATACGCACTAAGAAATAGCATACCTAGGAATAAAATTAGCGTGAGAAGCGGAAATTTGTTGAAATAAAGCAACAACCAAACACAGATAGCCAGGAGAAAGATACCGACCCAGACTCTTCCAGCTGTAAATTGGAATAATACTTGGCCTAGTGCCTGACCATATCCATTCTGTGCGCCAATTATAGAAACGAGATTAATAACAGGACCGCTCGTGACAAGTGCAGCAGAAGCTGCAGCAGCTAATACGTCACTTCGCGGTGTCCGGATTGCTGCTTCTTCCTTGCGTACAAAACTGAAAACAAGATGACCGGCGAGAAAAGAAAAAGCGATATACGACAGCAATTCCAACAATGGAACTAGAATCACGGCGAGTTAATCCTTTTTACGATAAGTGAAGAACAAAACAGCGGCACAAAGTAAAGCGATGATTACCAATCCCGTCACTATGAAACCTGTATCGGAACCTTCCTCTTCTTCATGTGATTCTTCTGCTGCTTTTTGATCCTGTTCATTCACTTGTTTATTTTGTTCACTTTTGACTGCCGATCCCTGTTCGCTATCGCTTTCCTCGGAGGTCAGACCTTCTGCTGTAAAGGAGACTGTGTTACCGACTTCGTGTCCATCTGCTGAAATTACTTTATAGCTTAATTCATAATCCCCATCAATCATTTCCTGAGCTAATGGAACAGTAACAGTCGTTCCATCAACAGCTGCAGAGTCAGTGGCGAGTGCTTGTCCATCTACTGTCACTTTCGTCTCTACTGCATCCTCCACATCCGAATTGAATGTGAGAGTGAAAGCATCCATGCTCTCTGTGACCGTATCACCTTGTCCTGGATTCGATGCCGTCAGTACTGCATGGGCGGACACAGCCTGCGGCAGCATATATAAGAACAATGCCAGCAAGACCAACATTGGCTTCTTCATATTTACCACTCCAATTTTTAAATGTCCCTTTCATCGTATAAGAGAATAGAGATAGCGTATAGAACGAATTGTGACCAAATCCTTACATTTTGATTCCACCCAAAAAAAGATGCACTCACGTGTGCACCTTTTCCATCTTCAGTTCATTTACTGCTTTCTGGATATCCGTCGCTTTGGTTAGGACGGAAATGAACGAGATACCATCTGCTCCCGCTTGCCGGACAGCCTCGGCATTTTTCTGATTGATGCCTCCGATTGCAACCATCGGGAAGTCACCGACTTGCTTCCGAATCTCGCGCAGTCCTGTCAGACCGATCGGGAATTTGGCATCAATCTTCGTCCGAGTAGCTGCAATTGGCCCGACACCGATGTAGTGGGCTCCGTCCTGGATTGCTTTTTTAGCTTCCTCGGTGTCTTGAGCACTCACCCCAATAATCAAATGCTCTGGACAGCGTGTTTTTACTTGCTGCATCGCTTCGTCTGTCTGTCCGATATGCACACCATCTGCCCCAATCGCAATCGCAAGATCTACATCATCATTAACGATGAAAGGGATGCTGTGCGCTCGACACCTTGCCTGCAGCCGTTCAGCCAGTTGCCTTTTTTCCTGTCCAGTTGCAGCTCCTTCACCTTTTTCACGAAGCTGGAACATGGTAATACCAGCTTCAAGCGCCTGTTCCAGTATTTCCTCCGGATCCTTGTCCTGGCAGTTTTGACTGCCCATTATGAAATAAAGCTCCAATTCTTCTTTCATGTTTATTACTCCTTTTCCATTTAAGACATTCCACATCCCCATTTTGTGTTGAACATGTTCTCATTCCTCAGGTCGAAATTCTTATTCTCCTAATTTAGGAAAAAGTGTGGAAGATGGATAGCAATCCCAAAACTGCGTAAAGTAAGCCCAAGCTTTGAACAAGGAGATGATAAAGTTGAAATGGATGAAAGCTGGGGCAGTAGTAATCGCTCTATGTGTCGGATTGGTCGTTTCCAATCCAGCTGCCGGTTTTGCTGCTGACAAAGCTGTTGCCGATGTGCTGACAGATGAGCAGAAGCAAGAAATAGCAGCTTTGCAGAAGCAGGCATTAGAGCAGGAAAAGCAAATTATTGAAAAGTACGTAGAATACGGTGTCTTTTCTGAAGAGAAGGCAGACCAAATCGAAAAGCATTTGGATCAAAGGTTTAAACAATTAGAGCAAGATGGTTTCATCCCAAAGCCACATCGGCATGGCCCTCACCCTCATCCAGAAAAGTGACATCCTACAATCAGCAGACATACTTCTGCTGATTGTTTCTTTATACTTCTAATTCGAATTGTTCCACTTTTTCCGAATCAATTGCTTGATCTCCTAACAAATAAAGCTGATCCAGAAAAGCGATCTGAAAGCTTCCTGGAGCTTTTGCTGTCTTAGCTGCTTCCTCTGCTGCAATACCATAGAAACAAAGGGCACCGATGCATGCTTCCAGTACATTGTCTGCCGCTCCCGCACATGCTGCCACAACGGCACCAAGCAAGCAGCCAGACCCTGTTATGTTACTGAGCATCTCATGTCCATTAGCAATACTATACGTATGGTTCCCATCCGAAAGGATATCTATTTTCCCTGTTGCAATCACAATCGTATTCAATTCTCTGGCCAGCTGCTGAACAACTCTTGGTGAAATACCATCCTCGGATCCATCTACACCTTTCACTTTGACTGATGTACCGCCAAGAACAGAGATTTCACCTGCGTTTCCGCGAATGACCGTTACATCCACCTCCGCCAAAATGCGGCGGGCCGTTTCTGTCCGATAGGCTGTGGCGCCCACTCCGACAGGATCGAAAATCACTGGTATCCCGAGTCTATTCGCTTCCTTACCGGCTAAAATCATCGCTTCTACATCTGCTGCGGAAAGTGTGCCGATATTCAATAGGAGGGCCTGTGCATGCTGAACCATCTGCGCTGCTTCTTCCTTAGCTGACGCCATCACCGGGGAAGCACCAAGTGCAATCAAACCATTCGCTGTAAAATTAATCACAACATCATTCGTAATGCAGTGAATCAAAGGGTTTGCTTCCCAAACTAGCTTTATCACATCAGTATACTTCATCATGCTGTTCCTCCTGAACTGGCACACCTTGCAGGCGGTATCCCCAGTGATTTGTCGGACCATTTCCTTTTCCGAGCTGAAGCGAATACGAAATCGCATCTGTTACAAAATCCTTACCGATCCTGACTGCTTCTTGCAGAGATCTTCCTTTAGCCAGTTCTGCGGTTATAGCTGCCGAATAAGTGCATCCAGTACCATGAGTATGCTTTGTCTGAATACGTTCGGCAGTGTAGGCCGTGAAGCTGCTTCCATCGTAGAGCCAATCTGCTGCAGATGTTCCTTCCATATGACCGCCTTTTATCAAGACAGCTTTGGCCCCATACTCCCGGACGATTATTTTTCCTGCTGCTTTGATGCTTTTTTCATCTACGATATGAATTCCCGTAAGTTCTTCCGCTTCCGGAATATTCGGTGTAATAAGTGCTGCTAGCGGAACAAGATGCGTCTTCAGTGCATCTCGTGAATCCTCTCCCATAAGTGCATGCCCACTTTTAGCATACATAACAGGATCCATCACATATACACCTTTTGTTTTACTCAAAACAGCAGCGATGCAGCGCATCATCTCTTCTGATGCAATCATTCCTGTTTTTACCGCAGCAGGGGTGATATCTGAGAAGATTGATTCCAGCTGTTGTTCAAGAAATTCGACTGGAACATGATGAACTGCCTGCACTCCTAGCGTGTTTTGGGCAACGAGGGAGGTGACCACACTCATTCCGTATACGTCACGCTCCTGAAAAGTCTTCAGATCCGCCTGAATTCCTGCTCCTCCTGACGGATCAGTTCCGGCTATTGTCAAAGCGCTCTTGATATCAGGCATGAACGGACGCCCCTTTCAATGGGATCATCCAGTCCTGCTGAGTAGCGGCCATCTCCCAGAAACTATGCTCCAGCATACAGCTTTTAAGAAAAGCTTTCCGCGCACGTTCTTTTGCAGCAGATCCCGCTGTCTCGGCCCACTTATCCAGTCGCTTGCTAAGCTCTGCTGTCACATCCGGCATACCATCTTCCCTGCTGCTATAAAACTGAATCCACTCCAAGAACGGATTGGATTCGTCGGGTGCCTTCGTTTCGATAATATGAGCTGCCAGCGCTTGATACGTCCATGGACAAGGGAGAAGCGCTGCCATCAGCTCGCCGATGTCTCCTTGTACAGCACTGTTCATCATATGTGAAATATAATGGTCAGCAGCAGGCGGTGGTGTCATGCGCTGCAAGTCCTCGTATCGCACGCCCGCCACCTTGCAAAAGACATTATGCGGATGAATCTCGCTATGCAGGACAAAATGAATTTGGGACTGATAAAACTCCATCTCTTCACGCGTTTCGCATTTGCTGACTGCCAAGCCGTAGATACGGGCAAATGCGGTCAAATACTCATAGTCAGCTTTCACATAATGGATCAATGCCTCACGCGGCACATAGCCATTCGCAACTCCTTCTACGAAAGGATGTGCATAGATCGCTTCGAAAATCGGGTTTGCTTCTTCTCTCAATTGTGCAGAAAACATGTTTTCTCCTCCTATTGGAGAAAGCCCCGTCGGAAAGGGTGATTGGCGCCGGCCATATAAAAAAGCCGCTCCAGAAGTATGGAGCGACTCGTATAGTCAAGTGTTCAGAAAATACACGAATCCGGCTCCACTTCCCTACGCTGGTGTTAACCAGATCAGGTTCAAAGGGATAAAGATTACTCTTATCTCAGCCAAATGGCACCCCTAGTGGACTTCCTCAAAATTCAATTGTCCCCTTAACTATCACATGCACAGATGTGATTGTCAACCAATGAATCACGTGAAATATTCAATTCTGGATTGCGGGAACATTTTATAGATTGTGCTTCCTATTACATCCTTAATTTCTTCTTGCTCTTCATTCTGGTAGACGTATTTTCCGATACCATAGCGCCCCCATTTATATTTCCGTTTGCTTTCATCCAGCTCAAGCTTCGACATCGGATAATTTTTCTCGATAACGCGCTTTGCTGGCTTCGTGAATCGATGCTGAATCAATTCGAAGGTTAAGTTCTTTTTGGCATGTTCAGGCAAAGCTGCTTCAAGATGTTCGAGCATTTCCGGATAGCCCGTCTGCCAGCCGTCATGCAGATAAATCGGAGCGACGATGAATCCAAGTGGATACCCGGCCTCGGCTACCTTCACCGCAGCTTCGATGCGATCTTTCAATCTGGAGGTGCCTGGCTCGAAGTATTTGATCACATAATCATCATTAATGCTGAAGCGGAATCGCGTCCGTCCCTGATGGTCTGCGTCCAACAAATGATCCACATGAGCGAATTTCGTTACAAAGCGCAGTTGTCCGTGCTTGGAGCGGCCGAAATATTCAATCGCATGTTTCAACGTGTGCGTCAGATGATCAATACCAACGATATCTGATGTACAGGAAGCCTCAAACCGTGTTTCTTCTGGCGCTCTTTCCTGCATGTACTGCTCAGCTGCATCAAATATTTCATCTGTATTTACATACGTGCGGATATAAGGTTTGGATCCCATCGTCGTTTGCAGGTAACAATAATGACAATGCCCCATGCAGCCTGTCGCAAATGGAATAGCATATTCTGCTGAAGGTTTGGATGTATCGAATTTCAGAGTTTTACGCACACCTACAACTAACGTTGATTTGGCGGTACGGTACTTCTGGAAATCATTATCGCCCGGTAGATTACGTACCTGGTTGTGGGAAGTTGTTTCACGTATTTCTACTCCCATGTCCTGGAACTTGTTCTTCAGCTTCACTCCAAGCGGGTATTCCAATGCTCGAGGCTCTATATACACAAGCTGCGGCACAAACGGCTTAACCATAATAACCACCATCGGCTAAGCCAAAAGCGGACACATATGCTTCTTCCGCCTCTCCGAGATCCTGATAAACCGCCACCTCATCATTGAGCGGATAATAGGTTTCATACACAAACAAGGCCAGTTCACCTGGCTTTTCCGGGTTATGGACGACCGCCGCTTCCTGTATATTGGCTACTCCCTGTGCATGGGGATTGCGGATAATTACATAGACGATTTCTCCTGCTTGAAAAGCATCCATTTCATTGCCTCCTTTGTACATACTGCGACTAGTATGCACGGCTTGGATGAAAACAATGTAAAAAAATGAACCCTTTTCCAGGAAGTATACGTCTACTTCTTAGAGGAGGGTTCAAATGTGAAATGGATGATATACGTTTTTCTGTTATTAATCTTATCCTTTATCGGTTACTATCTGCTAGTCAATTAACTTACACCCTAAAGCGAGCAATTGCGGTTTGGAGCTCCTCTGCCATAAATGCAAGTGAACTGGATGATGCAGCTATTTCCTGCATGGCTGCGAGCTGCTGCTCTGTCGCAGCTGACACACTTTCCGTTGAAGCTGCTCCTTCTTCTGCTACCTCGTTCACATCACCAAGTGACATATTGACTGAATCCGTGCCTTTAATCATACCTTCCAGCGCGACTCTCACCTCACGGAATTCATCAACCAAACCAGCTACTGCAGTTTCAATCTGATGGAAAGAACCGCCAGCTTGATCTACAACTCGTGTACCAGCCTGTACTTCATTCGTTGCATGCTCCATCAAATCAATGGTTTTCGTCGTATCCTGTTGGATAAAGCCTACCAAGTCAGCAATTTGACCTGCCGCTCCCTTTGTTTCTTCAGCTAATTTACGTACCTCATCGGCAACTACTGCAAACCCTTTACCATGTTCCCCAGCCTGAGCAGCCTCGATAGTAGCATTCAGTGCAAGAAGATTTGTCTGTGCAGAAATATCCGTGATAACGCTTGTAATGTCACTGATCTCCCTAGACCGCTTGTTCAGGCTGTCAATCGAAGCAGAAAGCTCTTGCACATGAGATGTAATTGTATTCATCTGTACGTTTACATCCTTAATTGCATGTCCTCCCTGGACAGAAAGCTCGGATGTCTTTTGTACTGCTCCTTCAACATTTTGAACGTTCGAAGCCAGCTGGTCCGTGTGCTGCCCCATATTGCCCATTGTACCTGTTGCTGTCGTAACTAGCTCGAGCTGCTGAACAGAACCCTCTGCCAGCTCCTGTATCGTTCTTGCTACATGTTCGGAAGATGAACTGCTTTGTTCTGCACTAGCACTCAATTCCTCTGCAGATGCAGCCACTTGCTGTGACGTATCATTCACAACTCGAATAATAGATCGCATGCCATCTGCCATAGCATTATAAGAAGCTGTCAATTCTCCCATCTCATCCTTGGATCGATACGAACCATCAGAGCTGAAGTCTCCATCTGCCGCTTTGCCCAATAAGTTTCGCAGTTCTTTCACTGGAGAGACAATAAGCTTCGATATAAGTAATCCGATCGCTATTAATAGTATTAAAGCGACTCCTATAACGCTTGATAATATTATAGTGGCCTGCCTAACATCCTCGGTTGCCTGCTCATATGTTTGTTCTGCTTCCTTCGTATTCTGTTCCTGCAACTCTTTCAGGATATCGTTCACAACTGTACGTTGCGGAATCTGTTCTTCAACAAAGAGATCGTACGCTTCATCATTTTGATTTTCTAAAGCAAGCCGCATAACACGGTTTCGGATTTCATGTAAACCTTCGCGCTCTTGTTTATAGTTTTCAAATATATTTTTACCCTCTGCGGACATAAAACTATGCTCCAATTTATCCATCTCATCATCAATTCCGACAATGGATGAGGTAAGCATGTCATTGAGCTCATCATTTCTTGACTCGTCCTCAGTGAGCATCATCTCCAAAATGTATGCATCGTTTGCCTGATTGTTCTCGCTAATTTGACTTAAAGATAAGTTGGGCAAAAGCTTATCTTTGTACATCAATTCAGCCTCTCGCGCCATTTCTCGTGTATAAAATATACCAGCCGCCCCTACAATCCCTAGTGCTATAGCTCCTACCAGGATTAAAATAAGCATTTTTGTCCTGATTTTCACATTTTTCAATAATTTCATTCCAGCATCCCCCTGATGATAGCTATTACACAGCCACTTCCATACGATATATCGACTTTCAATATATCGGCAGGGTTTCCAGAACTTGAAGTTATTTTTAAGAAAATGTAAAATATTTAGTTCTATTTTGTATATAAAGTTAAAAACCCATTATCGATTGGATGCATTCCAATCGATAATGGGTTTTCTGTGGAAAATATATTACCTCGAAGGAAATAGGGTATCTCCTGAGGCAGCTTCAGAACTTGGTTTCCCGATAAAATAGCCTTGGGCCAAATCCATTCCAATCTGCTTGCAGAATGAAAGCTCCTCCTGCCTTTCAATCCCTTCTGCTAGCACCTTCGTGCCAAGAAGGCTGGCAACCTCAATTACTTTATACAGGAATTCTTGTTTCTGTGTATCACTGTCGCAGTAAGATATGTATGCTCTGTCAATCTTGACGAAATCGGGTTCTAATTCTTTAAGCAGTTCAAGCGTGGAATAGCCTGCTCCTACATCATCCAGGGCAACCATCATGCCTTCTTGCTTATACCGTTTAAAGATGCGCTGCAGGCGGGCAACGTCATCCAGTTTTTCAGTTTCAACTACCTCAAATACAAGGTCTTTCGGATCTACTCCATATTCATCGACTGTGCGGAATGTCTGTCTTAGGCAAAAGTCTGGATTATAGATGGTTGATGGCAGAAAGTTGATGAAGCTCTTCACTCCAGCAGGTATAGCTTCCTGCGCCCTTTTCCTGACTGCAGTCTTTCTTGCACGCTGGTCTAGCATACTAGTGAGGCCTGCTTCTGCTGCAAAATTAAATAGAGCAGCGGGCGAGACTTCCTGTTTATCTGCCCGCAGCAAATGCTCGAATCCGAAGATTTTCTCATCTTCCATGGTGATGATTGGCTGCAGAAAAGATCGAAATGCTCCCTTTTGGACAATTTCTGTGAATTGTGGGTATTGAACACGTTGGAGCAATTCTTCAACAGATACCATTGGGTAACTATTGGTCACTTTCTTTGCGACGGTACACCTTACACCTGATATACTTTGACTACTTATAGACAAGAGCATCTGCTCTAGCTGCTGTACGCTGAAATATTGGTAAATCGTATATGTATCTTCCTGTTTGAGCGGATTACCTAGAGATAAATTTCTGTATGATTCTGGTGACCGCATCAGCAATTCACCCTTTTCCGGTATATCAAGAACTGTCCCGCACATTGCACATACAGACAGCTGTTCCATCACGCACCATCCCTTCCAGACAAAAGTACTTGAACTGCGTATTTCCTTGATCTGGGCCCATCGAACTCACAAAAATAAATACCTTGCCACGTTCCTAATACGAGCTTGCCATCTGAGATAATCACAGTCTGAGCATGTCCGACTGTACTTGTTTTCAAATGAGCTGCCGTATTACCCTCCGCATGCAAATCCTGTTCGTGTTCCCAAGGATATACCTCTTTGAGTCTGCGGAGGAAATCCTGCTTTACATCGGAATCAGCATTCTCATTTACTGTGATACCCGCTGTTGTATGCAAGGAGGAAATAACCGCTATCCCCTCTTGAATGCCAATTGACTGAATATAGCGCTGAACAGAGTCAGTAATCTCAACCATCTCATCGTGGTTCTTTGTTACTATCTGGAATATGCCCATAGTCCTACCTCCTGTCCGTCTCTATACCCGAATTTATTCGACATTATTCTACATAACCCCTTTTAAATTTAAAAAATTTCAAGAAATATAAAAAGCAGTCTGCTTGAAGCAGACTGCTTTTTATAAACTGCGCTCTTTCTCTACTTCAGAGGCAAATGAAGCAGCGAATTCCTGACAGTTACGGATATCCTCGTCTTCTGGTGATAAGTCAACTTTCAGAGTCTCAAGAACGATCTCCGCTCCGCGCTCTTTGAATTTTTCCTGGAATGTATCAATTGCAGCACCATAGCTTGCATAGATAGAATCACAGGATCCGAAAAGGGCAACCGGCTTGCCATCCAGTTCGATGTCATCCAGCTCATCGTAGAAATCCTCGATTTCGTAAGGGATATCTCCATCTCCCCATGTATAGGTGCCCATTAAGATACCATCATAATCGGTCATCGTAAAAACATCTAACTGATCTATATCAATTTGGAGCTTTGTTACCTCGACTCCTTTTTCTTCCAAAGTCTTTTCCATAATGTCAGCCATTTCTTCCGTATTACCTGACATACTGGTGAATGCTATCAGTACACTTGCCACCTTCATTCACTTCCCTTCATCTGCTCTCATTTTAATTGATAACCATTCTCAATGTCAAATGGAGCATTTCAGGAAGCCTCAGTTTCCTTTTATTGCTTGATAAGCAAGTTTGAAATTCTTTTTAGTATCCTCGCCAAAGAGATTGATATCTCCTTCGAAAATCTGCTCGACTGTGAGCTGATACGCTTGTTCTTCAGTACAGCCGCGCGTGTTCATGAGCAGGCGAAAGTAGGATAAGAAATATTCCTCACTCAGTATCGCCGCGTTTTTCATCATAATCATACTACCTTTCCTTCTAACTCCATCCTAATAGCGTATCACAGATAATGGGGTATAATACAGGCATACAGCATTATATGCAGAAAAAGAAGGTTTGTGTATGAAAATGTATTTCGCAATTGGCTGCGGTGGCAGTATTGGTGCGCTTCTCCGTTATCTTGTTGGAGCATTGGTGCCTCAGATCGGCAATTTTCCTTTGGGGACGCTTTGCATCAATATTATTGGCTGTTTCGCTATGGGGTACTTGACTAACTTTGTGAAAAGGCGCTACTTTGCAGACAAACCCGCTCTAGCTAAAGCACTGACTACAGGAATGATCGGAGCTTTTACAACTTTTTCTACTGTAAGTCTGGAAACAGCCCTTTTTGTCCAAGATGGTATGACATATATCGGATTGATTTATCTCGCTAGCAGTACAGCAGGCGGTTTAGGTGCGCTTCTCCTCGGTCTTCGACTTTCGCAGAATCCAGTCCAAAAGGAGCAATCCATATGAGTCTTATTTTTGTACTTGTGGGCGGATGGCTTGGAGCAATTTCTCGTTACGAAATAAGCAGAAGAGTAGAGACATTCTGGAGGAACGACTTCCCGCTCGCAACCTTCTTGATTAATATCACTGGTTCTTTTCTAATTGGACTCGTATTCCAAGCAGATTGGGGAACAGGTTGGCATAACTTCCTCGCTGTCGGATTTCTTGGCTCATTTACGACCTTCTCTACTTTCCATTTAGAAATTGTCCATTTGGGAAGCAGGAGCAAAATCGCACTCGCCAGCTGCTATTTATTTTCCAGCTATTTCATCGGCATACTGCTAGCTCTCCTAGCAATATCCATGTAAAAGGGACACTGCTATTAACAGTGCCCCTTTTTCATTTAGTAGCTTTCTATCGTGTTATCATTTGTATCAATCGGTTTCCGGACTATTGCAAGAATACCTGCAACCAGATAAAGAATTGCGGGAACAGTAGCAACGAAAATAGTTAATAGTGCTGATAATACTGCCGTTACGATGAAAATGACGCCGGAAACTGTGGATTTATTGTTACGACGTAAAAGTACAAGAGCAACTACGCCTAGAATAGCTGCAATAGCACTGACTATTACATAATACCAGCCAATGCCTCCGAAAAGGTTGCTGACGATATCGGCTTCTTCTGCTGTAAATTCAGGGTCATTCCGAATATCTTCTGCTATAAAATCTCCGGTTGCTCCAATGAATACACCAACTAAAATCGCACCTAAGGCATTGAAAGCTACACCTATAATTCCTAAAACTAATTCCGCAGTACGCTTGATCAATCTTTTTTCCCTCTTTCTCTCTTATTGTCTGATCTCATCGGCTGGTCTTCTTGCCAGCACCATGACGCCCGCAATAATATAAACCATGCCACCGATAAAGCCCGATAGGAAAGTACCGATAGAACCTACTAATGCCACGATTATAAGCATGATACCAAGGCCAGTCTGCTTACGATCCGTCTTCAGCTTAACTGCTGCCACAATTCCTAAGATGGCACTAATGACACTCACGATAATGACAAAGATTCCGATGGAGCCTGCGATATCGGCAATCATACTAGTATCAACCGTCTGATCTACTCCGTTTTCTAGAATCCGTTCGCGAGCAGCTTCTGGATCGTATGTAGCAACCTGAACTGTTGTCATGACCGCAGTAATGAGGAAGACAATTGCACCAATGATGGCAAGTACCTTCTCTGCTGTTCTTTTCAACATGTCAAACCTCCTTCCTGCGTTACTTCTTAATACATTTCTCCTCTATCATTATATTGCTCAACAGGCTTTCGCACAATCGCCATGATACCTGCGATCAAGTAAAGGATGCCCCCGACTATACCTAGAAAGACAGACAAAAGCGTACCAAGCACTGCTGTAATGATTAGAAGAATGCCTGCTCCTGTTGCTTTTTTATTTGGTTTCAGCATAGCAAGAGAAACAAATCCAAGAATTGCACAAATCACGAATAGGATAATGAACCAGATAGACATTCCTGTCACGAGATCAGTAAACATAGAAGCATCCTCTTGCGTTAAACCTTGGTTTACGAGTTCATTAGTAGTTGCTTCATCAGCTCCTCCAAGACCTATACCTGACCAAACCGCAAAGATAAGAAACAAAACCGCTCCAATAATTGCCAACACTTTTTCTGCCGTTCTTTTTACCATTTAAATTCCCCTCTCTTATTTTAATGACCTGCTACATCGCGTTTTACGAACAATACCCATCCTACGATCAAAAAGATAAGATAATACACAATTATGGTCACTACCGCGAATGTAAGCGTCAAATCATCAATTAATTTCATACCCGTTGTGAATTGAGTCAAATCCAAATTTGAAAATAGAACATACTTCGCAAACGGCTTATCGTAAATAAACGGGATGACGGTGGTTCCGGCGAACATAAGGAAAATAGCCGTTCCGATTGCTAAGGCACCATTACGAAGCGCAGCAGATATCATGAAGGCGAACGTTGCCCATACGACCAACTTGACTAGCTGCAGCCCATAGTCCTGCGCAATTCGCGTCCATACAGATATCTCGACGACTTCCCCATCCTTTACTTGCAGCATGGAACCATCGCCTCCAAGACCGAAGAACAGCATCCCGAATAGCCAAGAAAAGATGAATAGTACAATTAATGCAGTTAAAGCAAATAAAAGTACACTTGCATACTTCGCAAAAAATATTTTCGTCCTGGTTGCTGGCCGAATCAATAATAGCTTGATCGTTCCCCAACGGTACTCATTTGCTATTATTCCGCCAGCAACTATGATTGTCAGCAAGCTGAGCACACTTGTCATATAATTACCTTGGTAAAGGAATTCCCAAGCTGTCATCCCTTCAGGCTTTAAGTCATTCTCAATCCGATAGTTATTGATCAATATATTCGAATCAGCCGGGTCGAATTCCGCAAGTGATTCGTTCTCCTCTTGTAATTGCTGCTTCCACGTCGCATCATCATAATCTGATACAAACCCATCTGCTGTCCGCATCAAAATAGCAAATCCAAGTACCACCACTATAAGAATGCCAAGCATGATCCATGTTGCCAGCTGGCTATACAGCTTGGTTTGCTCGTTGCGCACAAGCTGGAAAAAATTACTCAATGACATTCTCTCCAATCACATGTAAGAATTTATCCTCTAGTGTCTTCCGTTCCACTGAAATACCATACAGCTCGATATCGGCGACAGCCAGTGCTTTAATGATGGATGGGATTTCTGCCCGTGTTATCGGGAATGTGAGTTTCTCCCCGCTCGCCATTGCTATAATCCCGAATTCTTCCTGTAAAAGCCGCTGTGCTTTTTCGTGATGTTCCGCTGGACAATCGATTTGCACGACTTCAGCTGGTGTTTCTTCTTCGGTATTTTGAATTTGCTGGATGGATATAAGTTCACCATTCTTTAAGATACCGATCCGGTCACACATCAGCTCCATTTCCGAAAGCAAATGACTGGAGACAATGACTGCCACATTCTCTTGTTCTGCTAACCTGCGGATATACTGACGGATCTCCCGTATACCTGACGGGTCCAATCCATTTGTAGGCTCATCTAATATCAAGATAGAAGGATTATGTAATAATGCCTGTGCAATACCTAGCCGCTGTCGCATACCTAAGGAATACCGCTTCACTTTCTGATGTATGCGCTTCTCCAACCCTACGAGCTCCACCACTTCATCAATGCGTTCCTTTGATATCCCAGGAATCATCCTTGAAAATACAAGCAGGTTCTTGTACCCAGACATGAACCCATATAATTCCGGGTTCTCAACAATTGCTCCAACATGTCGGATTGCCTCTTTATAGTCTGTCTTGATGCTTTTTCCTTGTATCCGCACGTCGCCTTCTGAAATACGAATCAAGCCTACCATCATTCGGATTGTCGTTGTTTTACCTGCACCGTTTGGTCCGAGGAATCCGAATACCTCACCCGGCTGAATGTCGAAGTCCAACCCCTTCACAATCAGTTTAGAGCCAATCTGCTTCTTCAGCCCGATCAGCTGCATAGCCGGTTCTGTCATCTCGTTCACCCTTTCCCTGTAACATTTTTGTCAACTTCCATAATATGTACGGAGCACCTTGTCAGATTGTTTCATTTTTATATAGAAAAAACACCACGAATCAAATGATTCATGGTGTTTTCGTTATCAATTACTATGTTTCTTCCGTCGGTTCCATGTATATAATGCTGCTCCAGTAGCCATCAATACGGTACCGGCCACGAGAATATTACCAACAGGAGATGCTGTATCCGGAAGACGTTTGCCCTCTTCTTTCACTGTCTCTGTTTTAGTCTTAGTTGGTGTTACTTTTTCTTTTAATAGAGGTGCTTCGTGCTTCTGTTCTGATTCGGTAGGTTTTTCCTGTACAGGTGCTTCTACAGTAGGCGCACTTGTGAGCAATTCAGATCCAAATAATTCACCAGTGATAGTAAAGTTCAATAGATGTTCACCCTGCAAGTCGAACAGTTCAACAAGTAGAATACGATTCTCAAGATCCGTAATCTTCAATAGTTCTTCAAACGTTACAGGCGTTTTCGTATTGCCATCTACCAAATAGAATTCAGCTTTCATTTGGAAGATATTCATTAAATCATTCCAAATTGAGATGAGTTCTTTTCCTTGCTCTTCTGTTAATTCAGTGGAGGTTTCAAAGTCTCCCAGCGCTTCTGCGCGAAGTGCAATATCTTCCAGACCAGAAATGAATGCTTCTGGATCGTTCGATACTACGCTTTCCAAATGATCATAAGCTCGGAAAAACTCATCCTGGCTCACACCGATTAGATCAAGGAATGGACTCATCATTTCCCAATAATCTTCGCGAGAAAACTCATAATAACCTGATGCCTCATAAACGAACTCTGAAAGCTCTTCATAGCTCGAGAAATCTTCCAGCTTTACACCATTATCCGCAAGCAGCTGGTCAAACTCCTCCTGGCTCAATTCCACTTCCTGCAGTAGGAAATGCAATGATACACCGTTAATATCGTTGTAAATCACTTCATATAATTCTTCCATAGTTCCATAGCTGTAAAGATCAAATCCATTTGCAGCGAACAAATCAGCCAATTGTTTTTCTGTCAGACCGACTCCCTCTGCTAATTCCTGCAGATTTTGAGAAGTAGCTGGGTAATCCATTACCCAGGACAAGTCAGTATACAGTATAATGTCCTCTGCTGTATATCCTTTATCCGTTAAACCCATTACTTCCAAACTAGCATTTATATCTTCAACTGTATAACCTGTCTCATCCAAGAAATCCTGTAATGTTTCTTTTGTTACTGGCTCACCAAGCCATTCACGCAATTCGTCTACAGAACCTACTTCCATTTCCTCAATTGTTCCCCACTCAAAATCAACTAGATAGCGGTTCAAACCTTCCAAATCTGTACCTAGCTCAGCCGCGTAGGCTTCAAGGTCTTTTTGTTTAATAGCAGCAGACGCAGTCTGTGGTGCTACTGCTTGCAGGCAAAGCAAAACCATGATTATTCCAACCAATAGCTTCTTTGTCACTTATGTATCCTCCTGGAAATATATTTATGTAATTCCAGATTATTATAATTGGAGTAAAAAGGCTTGGCTACATAAATATTTATAAAAATTAAACTTTTTTACTTGACATAGAAAAACCCCTTTATTAAAGGGGTTAATTCGACATTTATCTACTTATTTCAATGATATTCCCATCCGTTTTGAGCGTGTCTTCATGCCCATCTTGACATAGAAATCTTCTGCACGATTATTGAAATTCCACACATTCAGTTCTATTTCAGTTGCCCCTATCTTTTTTCCATGGCGCTTGATTTTTTCGAATAGGTGGCCGCCGATCCCTTTGCCGCGCATATCGGAACGGACACAGAATTCTTCGATGAAAATGTGTGCATTGTGCGAGATTGTCTCATTCGTTACCCGTATCGTGGCAAATGCCATAACTTCCTTTGTTTTTTCCACTAAAAACACTTTTTTATTATCCAAGTATATATTGCTTTCAAACACGTGCTGGTCAAGCGGTTCTGTCTTCTTGGCAAAATGCTCCGGCTGATTTGTATAATGCGTATTATATAATTCCTTGTACAGAACAGCGACTTGGTCATAATCCGAGACCTTTGCTTCGCGTATCTTGAACATCGGTTTCACCTCTGCAGCTTGTAGTCTTGTTAACCAGTTTATCATGTTCGTCCCCCTCCGTCATAAAACTGTCCAAATAAACCGCTGTTAGCAGAGAAAACGCTTATCCTAGCCATTTCTCCAAACGAAACGAAAATCCCTGCGCAGCTTTGACAAGTTTCTATTTCTATAGGAAAATAGAAGGAACGAAAGGAGGTGTATACAGATGCTGTATGCTTTTTGGAATATGTTTGCCGATGATTTTACTTCGTTGGTCTTTTATATCGGTCTGACGATGACTTTTATATTGGCGCATAGAACAACAACGAAAGTTACGAGTCGTTTTCGTGCTAGTGATGCGATGCAATGGCAGCATGTCTGTACATTAGACAGCTGGCAATCGCATACTCCTACTACTGTTTCTTACAGCAAGCCGATCGTTCATTGGCTCGCTCGCACTACCATGCGGAAGGACGGTCCGGATGATGATAGCGAAGCAGCTTCTTGTTTGTATCCAGATAACCAATCGATACAACAAGGAGGAAAAACAAATTGCAACGCACATCTGTATCCACATTCTTTAAAAAGTACGGTATTATTTTAAGCTCCATCACTCTGATAGTCTTGCTTGCTGGCTGCCAAAGCAGCAGCGGGGGTGCATCTAGTGAAGGATGGTTCAATCATTACTTCATCAGTCCATTCTCTTACTTAATCAAATGGATTGCTGGTAACTTCAATGATGATTACGGGATCAGCGTTATCCTGATCACGTTAGCAGTACGTCTCATATTGATGCCTTTCATGCTGATGCAGCTCAAGAAGAGTTATGAGACACAGGAGAAAATGAAGCTATTCAAGCCAGAGCTTGATGCTTTACAGGCAAAATATAAAGACAAAACCGATGTTGAGTCCAAACAGAAACAGCAGCAGGAAATGATGGAACTGTATCGAAAACACGGAATGAATCCATTTTCCGCGATGGGCTGTCTGCCGCTGTTGATTCAGATGCCTTTCTTAATCGGCTTCTATTCAGCTATTCGAAATACACCTGAAATTGCGACACATGATTTTCTTTGGTTTAATCTTGGAACACCTGATATGGTCCTCATGGTTATTGCGATGGCAGTCTATTGGCTGCAATATCGCGTGTCCCAAATCGGGGTAGACCCAGCTAGAAGACAGCAAGCCCGCATGATCGGTATCATTTCTCCGCTCATGATCGGCTTTATTTCCTTCAGTTCACCAGCTGTACTGCCACTGTACTGGGCGGTTGGCGGTCTGTTCGTAATCTGCCAGACATTGCTGGCAAAGTTTTTATTCCAGCAGAAAAAATGAGCATAGAAAAACCACTTCCTGCATAGGGAAGTGGTTTTTTTAGTTATTATTCTACAACGTTCACTTTCAAATCTACATCGATGTTGCCACGAGTTGCTTTGGAGTAAGGGCAGAACTGGTGTGTTTTTTCCAAAAGCTCTTCCGCTTCTTCCTGTGAAACGCCTTTTACATCTACAGAGATAGCAACGCCTAGTTTAAAGCCATCGCCATCTTTCAATAGGCTGACATCAACAGAAGTTTCTGTTTCAACACGCTTGCGCTCAGCTCTTGCTACATGGTTGAATGCTCCATCGAAGCAAGCAGAATATCCTGCTGCGAATAATTGCTCTGGGTTGGAACCTTCAGCATCTTTTTTACTGCCTGGTTGCACAAGATTAAGGTCGATCAAACCATCATCAGATTTTACATGGCCTTCACGTCCGCCAGTTGCTTTTGCGTGAGATGTGAATAATACGTCACTCATGTTAATTCACTCCTATTTCGTTTATTAGTTTGATAAAGCTGCATTCAGTATTACTAATTCCTTTTTACCGTTATTTTAAACATAAAGCAAACGAATTGCTTAGGCTGTGACGTCTCGTTTCATGAAACTGAACCATGTGATAACGGTGATGACGACAAAATAAACTGCCATTACTACAACAGAGAAGCCCAATGTCATGCCGTCCACGGCTGGTACGTTACCTGGGTTATATACTGTCAGGTCCACGTTATTGAATAAAATATACTTCGACCAATCATATCTGGAAAGTATGAAACTGATGGTCGGGAAGAACATTGAGATGAAGATGGAAAATCCAATTGCCAAGGCTGTGTTACGGAATATGGTAGATAGAGCAAAAGCAATTGTCGCATAGATTAATGTTTGGACAAAATTCAGCCCGTAATCTCTCATAGTTGAAGCTAGTAAATTATTGGTCACAGTCTCTCCATTGTCAAAAATCACGCTTTTCGCGTCAAATCCATTGAATCCGAAGAAGATTCCGCCGACAACAAAGGAAAATCCAATAAAGAATACAAAGAAGATAACTGTCGTGATGAACATACTTACATACTTGGAAGTTAAAACACTGAAACGAGAAGGTGTTTTAGTAAGTAATAGTTTGATTGTACCTGTCCCGAATTCAGTAGAAACAAGTCCACCTGCAATGATAGCGATGAACAGGATTAGAAACGGTGCACAGTAGTACATGACGCTTTCCATATAAGAAGCAAGTGAGTCGCTTTGAACTGGTGCGATGTCTTGGTCCAGCTGGTATTGCATTGTAGCTATATCCTGCTGGACAGCTGCGGCTTCCACATCACCACTTTCCACTTGCTTCTGTAAATCTTGTATCTGCTGCTCTGTATCTGCTCGCCAGTCTCCACTGCTGTCTTCAGCGTAATATGCTGTGAATGCAGCAATTGTAATCAGTAAGGCTGCTGCAATCCCAAACATAATCCACGTCGACAGACGACGGAATGTTTTCATATGTTCATTTTGTACCAAACCAATGAATTTAGACAATTTCCTTCCCTCCAGTCAATTCCAAGAATGTATCTTCTAATGTTTTCGTTTCTGCCTGAATTCCATAGATACTGATGGCTTCCTTGGCTAACTTGGCAGCAGCTGCTGGTATTTCGTCACGTGTCAGCTCAATGATGATTTGTTTATCCTTGATCTCTGGTTTCTTGCTGCCCATATCTCGGAGCACAATTGCCGCTTGTTCCAATGGTTCAACCTGGAAGCTGACCATTTGTGTCTGTTCACTCGACATCTCATGGACTTGCTGTACACCTAGCATCTTACCTTGCTGAAGAACTCCGATTCGGTCACACATCAATTCCATCTCGCTCAGCAAATGGCTAGATACGATAACGGCAAGCCCCTCTTTTTCTGCAAGGTTGCGAATATAGTGACGCATCTCTCTAATACCAGCTGGATCCAAGCCATTTGTCGGCTCATCCAGAATTAGTACATCCGGACGATGCAGCAACGCTTGCGCGATTCCGAGACGCTGTCTCATTCCAAGGGAATATGTTTTAACCTTATCGTTGATTCGATTCTTCAAGCCGACTAGCTCGATAACTTCATCAATTCTCTTCTTGTCTACGCCATCACTCATTCTCGCAAAATGCACAAGATTCAGATATCCAGAAAGATACTTATACATTTCCGGGTTCTCGACGATGGCACCGATATGTTTCATTGCCGCTCCATGTGACGTTTTGATACTATTGCCTTTGATTAGAATATCTCCATCCGTTATGCCCATCAGTCCGACAATCATCCGGATTGTCGTTGTTTTACCGGCCCCGTTCGGCCCTAAAAAGCCGAACACCTCACCGGGATAGATGGAAAAATTGACACGGTCGATGATTTTTCGTCCACGTATCACTTTGGTAACCTGCTTGATTTCAACTGCTGGCTGTTTTTGCATGCTTTTTCGCTCCTTTGCTTGTAATAAAAGTTGTAATGCTTCCTTACTCATAGATCGAGCTCATCCATTCCAATATGCCCTTCTGCTCGTCGTAGCGCAGTTCTTCAACATTCCTGTGATCTACTAGCTCCCCATCTTTGATAGCAATCACTTCATCAAGAATCATTTCAACTTCCATGATTTGATGCGTGGAAAGGAGAACAAGCTGCTTCTCCGTATCCACGAAAGTGATAAGACCTTTTACAATGGAGTCCCGCACAAGTGGATCCAATCCTGAAAGCGGCTCATCCATCAACAGAACAGGTACTTCCCTGGAAAGTGTAAGGATAATTTTCAGCCTGCCGCGATTCCCTTTCGACAGATGCTTCACTTTTGTATTGGCATCCAAGTTCATATACGCACGAATTTCTTCTGCCTTTTCTTTATTGAAATCAGGAAATTGCGATGCAAAGAAATCAATTGTCTGCTGGACAGTATAGAAGGAGTAATACTCATCCAGCTCGGATAGATAACTGACTTTCGATGCTATCCGGCGTGTCACTTTCTCTCCATCCAGCTCCACAGATCCTTTGGTCGGATTGATTAGCCCGGCAATCAACTTCATGGTCGTTGATTTACCTGCCCCATTCAATCCGACAAGACCGATGATTTTACCTTTATCGAGCTTTAGGTTCACGTCTCGCAATGCTGTTTTCGTCATATACCGTTTTGTCACATCTTTGAATTCAATCATCTGCTGTGTCCCCTTCCAAATAGGTTTGCAGCCCTTTTGTAATCTCTTCATTTTGATAGCCCATGTCATGCATGACTTGGATGAAATTCTGAATCTGTTCTTGTTTCAGCTTCTCACGTATAGAAAGGAGAATATCCTCATTTTCCGTCACGAATGTTCCTTGTCCTCTGCGTGATTCCACGATTCCCGATGCCTCCAGTTCGCGGTACGTCCGCTGTACCGTATTCGGATTTACTTTCGATGATACTGCCGTTTCCCGAACGGAAGGCAGTTTGTCGCCAGGCTTCAGCTCACCACTGACAATTTGTCTGTTCAGCCGATCTGCCAGCTGCAGATAAATCGGCTGGGATGATTGAAATGTATCGGTCATGCTCTACACCTCTACTTTTTTGTCTAATAACCAAGATGCGATGAAATAGATGATAAGAATAGTAATTAGTTCAATGACATAATTACCAGCATAGATGAAGGTGTCTTCACCTTGAAAATTAACTATTGCCTGCCTGACATCCATATCGAATTGAAGAGAATTGGCGACAAAACCTAAATCGATTTTCCCCCATTCTGTAATAGCATAATAAAATTTTGAATCTGCAAGGAGTCCAAAGTAAAGATAAGCGAACACCCACCAGCCAATGAATACTGATACTCCGCTAAGGAATGCCGGCATATATCTTTCCAATAATAGAAAAACAATATATGCAAGAATGACGTAAACAGAGAAATCAATTGAAAACGAAATGACATGTAAAAATGCGATCATACCAATTCTGAACCACGTGCCATCTGAAAACGGCACAAAATGCAGACCGCCCACATAAGCCGCAATACTAATGATTAGCAAAGAGATGATCATGTATATGGTACCTGTCACCAGCTTTGCTGCGAGAAGCCCTGAAGCATGCATTGGATTATGCAGCCAAAGATGTAATCTTTTTCTCTCCACCCCAAGACTGTAGAGCATGTATATAGCCATGAAGAAGAAGTGCCCGCCACCCCAGGCTAAACCGATGATACCGACAGCATCCCATGCGTACCCAAATCGATAGGTAGCAACGGTAACGATAACCAAGCCGACAAGGAATAATACGATTGCCAAAAGTAGAATTGGCAATCCGATACGGAATTCCTTCTTTACTAATGCTAGCCACGCTTTCATGAAATAAACCCTCCTGATGTATTACTGTATTAATCACATAGTACACTAGTACAGAAATACACGTCAATAGGCAAAAGAAAAAAGCTGGAACATTTTTTCCTGTTCCAGCTTTTTATTGTATTAATTAGTTTTCGTAACCAACTAATTGTTTATATGCTTTTGCATACTGATCTGCAGCTTTAATTGCATCCACGACTTGATCTGCTGTGATTGTTCCAGGCAGGTTATGGATTGATTCACCTTCCTGCACTGCCAGTTCAGCCACCTTCAGCAAGTCTTCATCCGAAACATCTTTAAGTTTGATGTCTTCTAGTGTGACTGGGAGGCCAAGAGCAAGATAGAAATCAATATACGTGTTGATTTCATCAAGTGTACGATCCTCCAGCGCAAGCTGTGTTAGCGTACCAAATGCGACCTTTTCACCATGGGTTAGGCTATGGATTTCACCATGCAGTGCGGTGAAGCCATTATGGATAGCATGCGCCGCTCCAAGTCCGCCACTTTCGAATCCTAGTCCGCTAAGCAGTGTATTTGCTTCGACAACCGCTTCCAATGCAGGTGTAACGATTTGTCGTTTGTTAGCCTCATAAGCAAGCAATCCATACTCGAAGAGAACTTCTTCCGCTTTTTCTGCTATCGCTTGTCCAGCAATTGTAGCCAGTCCGCCAGCCATGTTTGTGCCGCGCCCTTCAATAGAAGCACGTGCTTCCACCCAAGTAGCCATTGCATCAGCAATTCCGGAAGCTAAGAAACGTGGTGGTGCCTGCGCGATTATTTTTGTGTCGACAAGGACAAGGTCCGGGTTCTTGTCGTAGAACTTATAGCTTTCAAAAGTTCCTTCCTCAGAGTAGATAACACTCAATCCACTCGTCGGCGCATCAGTTGATGCTGTTGTCGGCAGGATCACAACACCAACTTGCAGCTCGTCTGCTACCGCTTTAGCAGTATCAAGTGTCTTTCCGCCTCCGATACCGATGACAACATTACTTTCCTTACCATCAGCAGCAATACGCTTGATTTCCTCTGTTGATGCTTCTCCGCCGAATACGACTCTTTTCGTTTGGATACCGCTCTGCTCCAGATTCTCAAGCACTGTATTACCTGCCAAGTCCCATACAAATTCATCCGCAAGGACAAGTGCATTATCCCCGATTTTTTTAACATACTCCCCAGCTTTCTGGAGTACATCTTTTCCTTGAACATACCGGCTTGGACTGATAAATACTTTTTCCATGAATAAGACCCCTCTCCAAATCGTATTAAATCACATTCTAAATCCTTTTCCCTTTCTGTTCTGTTTCCTAACGTAAAATTCCTCTTTTTTGGCAAATCAAGGGTTTCTTTTGCATATATTTCATTTGGAGCCAAGAATGAAGAGGAGGACACGGAATTGACGCAGCAGTCTTATAGCAAAAACCGGCCGGTCCAATCCGGTACGAACTTTTACTTCCCGCCTCAGCACCAAGACCAGCAGCCTGGAATAGAGGGATTGATGCGGCCAAGGCCAATTATCGAGACCGATACGTACAGAGGTTCAGGAAAGCTGAAAGGAAAGATAGCGATAATCACTGGAGGGGACAGCGGAATTGGCGCAGCTGCAGCCATAGCTTTCGCCAAAGAAGGTGCCGATGTTGTCATTGCTTACTATTATGAATACGAAAACGAAGATGCCCGACGGACAAAGAACAGGATTGAGCAGCTGGGTCAGCGCTGCACACTGATTGTCGGTGATTTGCGGAGCGAAGCACATTGCCAGGCTGTTGTCGCCCATACAATCGAGACTTATGGAAAATTAGATATTCTCGTAAATAATCATGGTGTCCAATTCCCCCAGGATTCGCTGACCGACATTTCCACAGCCCAGTGGGATGCAACGTTCCACACGAATATTTTTGCTTTCTTCTATCTTACAAAAGCTGCACTGCCGCATTTGAAAAGGGGTAGTACTATCGTTAATACAACATCAGTAACTGCATATGAAGGAAGACCTGATCTGATTGATTATGTTTGCACAAAAGGTGCCATTGTCGGCTTCACAAGAGCTCTATCCCAGAATCTTGCAACACAAGGGATTAGGGTTAATGGTGTGGCGCCAGGTCCGATCTGGACGCCGCTCATCCCTTCCAGTTTCTCAGCAGAGGACGTTGCCACCTTTGGGCAGGATGTACCGATGAAACGCGCAGGCCAGCCTTATGAGCTTGCTCCAGCCTATGTTTACCTTGCTTCTGAAGACTCATCTTATGTAACTGGTCAAATCATTCATGTGAACGGCGGGACGATGGTAAGCTCCTAAAAAAAGAGCCTGCGCAATTTATGCGCAGGCTCTTTTACTGGTTATTAGAAAGATGCTTTGTAGATCTCAAGTGAATCTTCTTTATTCAATGTGTGATATCCACCGAACTCGCCGTTCGCATATGCTTTTTCAGCCATCAATTCCAAGCTATCTTCGGAAATATCGTAGTCACGAAGTGTAGCTGGTGCATCAATGCTATTCCAGAATGCGCGCAATGCATCAATTCCTTCGAGTGCTGCTTCTTTATCTGTTTTGCCTGTCGGATCAATACCGAAGACACGGACAGCAAGCTGCTTGAAGCGTGGTGCAGTCTCATCATTGAGTACATGCTTCATCCAGTTAGGGAATAGAATCGCCAGACCGCCGCCATGAGGGATGTCATGAACTGCAGATACAGCGTGCTCAAGGTTATGTGTTGCCCAGTCGCCGCGATAGCCCATGTTTAAAACACCGTTCAACGCCATCGTTCCGCTGTAAAGAATAGCAGCACGATTGTCGTAGTTTTCCAGATCCTCAAGCAGTTTCGGTCCTGTTTCCATTACCGTTAGCAATAGGGACTCACAGAAGCGGTCCTGCAATTCTGTATTCGTCGTTGTATGGAAATAATGCTCCAATACGTGAGACATCATGTCGACGATACCGTAGATAGTCTGGTCACGCGGTACAGTGAATGTGTTTTGTGGATCCAGAATAGAGAATTTCGGGAATGTATACGCACTTCCCCAGCCATACTTTTCATTTGTTTCCCAGTTCGTGATAACAGAACCAGCGTTCATTTCAGAACCTGTCGCAGCAAGAGTAAGTACAGTACCGAAAGGAAGAGCATCGTCTGCGAATGCTTTCTTCGTTACGATATCCCATACATCTCCATCGTATTTGGCACCAGCTGCAATTGCTTTTGTACAGTCAATTACGCTTCCGCCGCCAACTGCAAGCAATACATCGATACCTTCTGTTTTGCAGATTTCTACACCTTTACGCGCAGTAGAAACACGCGGGTTTGGTTCTACACCAGAAAGTTCGAATACTTCCGCTTCGATTTCCTCAAGTTCTTTCAGCACTTTTTCATACAAGCCGCTGCGCTTGATGCTTCCGCCGCCATAGACAAGCAATACTTTCTTGCCATATGCAGGAATTTCTTCTTTTAATTTATCTAATTGGTCTTTACCGAAAATCAATTTTGTTGGGTTATAAAACGTAAAATTATCCAATCTGATCGCCTCCACATTTTATTATGCTAAAGGCTTGGAACAGAAGTAAAGCAATCCGCTCATGCCTGCCAAGCCTTAGGATATATATCTATAACTATTTTATTGGCGCTGCAGCGGCAGAGAGCAGCATCGGAATGATCCCCCGGACTTGATGATCTCTGAGAAATTCACTTCAATGACCGTTACTCCTTCTTTACGAAGCGCTTCATTTACCCGCTTATTGGAAGGCAGGCTCAATAACTTATCCGGCGCAAAAGACAGGATGTTCGTTCCCATATAGAACTGTTCTTCCTCAGAAATCTCGATTGTTTTATACAGTTTACGGAACCGTTCCAAATCTTCTTGTTCGAAAGCATCTGGATAAAGAATCGCCAAGTCTTCCCGAACCAAGTTGAAGACACAATCCAAATGAAGAATATCCTCACGAATCCTTACCGGAAGCACCTCATATTCCGGCAGCAGCTCCTGTACTTGCTGTACGGCTTTCTCATCTGTCCGTTTACTCAGGCCGATCCATACACGTCGACCGTCTACGACGACATCACCGCCTTCGATCGTTCCCTCTGTAATACCTTTATATGTAAGGTCCTGTTCCTCCAGCCATTCCTTTAGTATTTTTGTTTCACCTTTGCGGATATCATCTTCCATATTCGAAACAAATAATGTATCTCCTATGCAAAAACCGATATCCCGGGTATATACTTGTTCATTAAACTCCTTATGAGCCGGCAGTGACATCACATCCACTCCATGATCACGCAAGGCTTTTACAAAATCACCATGCTGCTTCATAGCTAAATCTGCGTCAATATTATGATTCAAATAATGCTTTTGTGTTTCGTTGATGATTTTGCGTATCTCCATATAGGCTGGCGGACATACGACGACATGCCTCAACTGTCCAAATTCTGACTGGCACTTTGTTTGGGGTTTTTTCTCTTCCTGCATCTTAGTCATACGATTCCCTCCATATAGTTGGCTTTTAGACGATTCTTCCTTCCACTCCTTATACACTTCCCTGTTTTGGGGTTTAATAAGCTGCCAAAAAAGGGATACTACCTGTAGAAATTCAGAAGGAGGAGATCATAATGGAACAAGCAGAAGTCAAAAAACACGTAAAACAGATTTTGGAAAATCAGAAGATCGGCACACTTGCTACCGTTCAGGGTGGTAAGCCTTATACTCGCTACATGGCCTTCTTCAACGAAGGGTATACATTATATTGCGCAACAAGCGGCAACTCACACAAGGTGGACGATATCGAGAGCAATCATAACGTCCATATCCTGCTAGGATACAACGGCGATGGCGTCGGAGACGAATATGTTGAAATTGAGGCTGAAGCAAAAGTCAGCGAGTCTTCGGAACTGAAACAGCAGCTCTGGAAAGATAGCTTCAGTGCTTGGCTTGACGGTCCGAATGATCCAGATTACGTAGTACTGGAAATCAAACCTGACAAAATCTATTTGAAGAATGTGAACAAAAGCGACGTTTATACAGTCGACGTATAAGGAAAAAGCAGAACTACTTGTGGTTCTGCTTTATTATATATTCGGAAATTGCCTGTTTTAAGCTAGTCATCGAAGCCGCCTTTAATGTCCCTTTCGACTTAAGGCCTCTAACTTGTGATGGAGATAGTCCTACAATTATTGTTTTCGTACCCATCAGCTGAATTATTTCAAATAATTGACCCAGCTGCTTTTCCCCATCACCCGTTATCTCTCCAACAGCATGGAAATCGAAGAAGACCTGCTCGTAATCTCCTTCATCAATTCGATACAAGATGTTCTCCTCAATCACCTGCAGCTTATCCGCTTGCAGATCTCCGAACAGAGGGACAAGTCCTGCTTCTGCATAAAGAGGAATGAATGGACCGCTCAGTTTATGGATTCGCTCTATTGCGACCTCCAGCTCTTCCTTCTTTTCGAGTAATTCAAAATCTGTTTCTGACAATCTACTTCGGAGCTTTGTCAGCTGGTCTGTGAGATTATCTATTTCTTTCGTTTTTTCCACACATAGTATATGCACTTTATTATCTTCCCATTGCGCGGAAATACCGAACACGGCCAAGGGATCGTATGTCGTTTTCATATTTAGTTCTATTTCTATTTCCGAAAAATCAGGCTGTATATACTGGCTGACTTTCTGCCGGCTCTCTTCATCAACTAAAGTTCTAAAATTATCGCCAATTAAAAAGATATCACTGGCTGAGCGTGAATAATCCAATATCGCAAGCTCTTCATCAAGTAAGAAATACGGAAGTGGGAGAAATTTACCGGACACCATCAGCTGGTGCCTCCTTTTTTTCCTCAAGCCATGCAGAGACCTCATCAAGATCGTAAATTACGCGGGTCTGTGTGCCGCAATAGGCTCTTAAATCATGCATAGCTACTACCCTTCCCCCGACAAGAATCCAGGGTTCCCAAGATAATTGCTCAAAGGCAGCAATATATTCTTTCAGCGCAGTAATTCTGTATGGAATTGCCGCAGATAAACCCACTACATCCGGCTGCCATTGCTCAGCACTTTGCAACGCATGAGACAATGGGAGATTCGGCCCCAGATGTCTAACCTGCCAATGATTCTCCTCAAATAGAGCTGCTATCATTTTCGAGCCGATAACATGATGTTCATCCTCCAGACATAGGAACATTGCTTTTTTCTCCGATTGTCTGTTTCGCCGCTTAAATGGAAAGATATACTGAGCCAACGCAAAATCACACACACTCGTCGCCAAATGCTCATCCGCTACAGTGATTTCATTACGCAGCCATTTTTCTCCTATATCATACATCGCCGGTGTTATGATTTCCTTGTACACACGTATACTCGGTCTAGTATCCTCTTCTAAAACTGTGTACGCCTGCCGCTCATCGCCCGCAAGCAACGCAGCAGCAAAACGCTGCCATGCTTCTGTCATCACGTATCACCCTCAGTTGTCTTCATCCTTGTTCTTTTCTGCAATCAAAACCTGAATTCCTTCCTCCAGACATGCTTTGTAAAAGAGGTATTGCTCTTTGTTCATGTAATTATCCAGGAGCGGAATGAGCCGCTCATAATTATCGATAATGATCTTTTCATTCATACCACGGGCAGACAGCAGCTCATGCAGCCATATGGTGTAGTCCACGAACAGCTTTGAGTCATCTGCGTCATATGCTGACTGCAGATAATCAAGATGATGCTGATTATCTTCCCGCGTCCGCTTCTTTCCGTTCTCGCCGTATCGCTCATATAAAGAAGGATAAGCGCTGAAAATTCCCTCCACTATCTTATCAAGCATTGCATTTTTTGCTGACTGCTGGTTCACTGGGCCACCACCTCGAACATTTTGACGATAGGCCGGATAGCTGCAAGCTCTTGATCCGGATACTTTTTCTCCAGATCATGGATACGCTTAAAATCTTCCCCGCTCACCCAGTTTAGATAGCTCTGCTTGTCCTCCCAGGTGATTTCTACCGTCAGCTCACCTGGCTTTTTCTGATTATGCAGCAGCTGGAACTGTCGGAAACCAGGTGCTTGATCCACCAATTTCGATCGATTTCGATAGATAGCTATAACTTCTTCTGCCTTTTCTACTGGAACATCAAAGATTGAATGGACGATATACATGGAATCCCCCCAAATGCGATAGTTTTGAATACTTTAAGCGTATCATAAATTCAATATGCGTTTATAGCATTTCACCTTTGTTCTTCCATACAAAAAGAGCCATGATCAATTGATCATGGCTCTTCCTTTAACTTAAACGATCCATCGCACCTCTTCTGGCGGTGAATAATAGCAATCCAACAAGTACTGCCGCTGCTGCGACATAGTATGGAGCTCCAATCGAGATATGTTCAGAAACTTTCCCAGCGAGCCATGGCGAAATCGAGCCACCCGTGAATCGCAGGAAACTATATGCAGCTGATGCTGTAGAACGCTCAACCGGGGATACTTCCATAACAGCCGTCGTCATGACAGTATTGTTAATACCAAGTAATAATCCCATTAGTGCAATCATCACTATCAGGAATACTGGCCAATCTGCGCCAATCCCCATCAAAGCCAAAGTAATAATGATACAGATCATTACCAAACTAAGTGATTTTTTCGTACCAAGCTTTGTTTCGAAGGATGGTGCAATAAAGATCGATCCGATTGCCAGCATAACACCCCAGACAAAGAAGACGAATCCGATACCGAATTCACCAAGGTTTAAAACAAATGGTGAATATGTCAGTAAGGTAAAGAAACCGAAGTTATAAAATAAAGCTGTCAGCCCTATCGTCAAGAGTCCCGGGTGACGTAATGCCTGGAATGGTGCTGAAAGCGGGGTTTTTTTTGCCGGTTTAGGCATATCTGTGAGTAATATCCACACCGCAAGCAATCCAATCAGCATTAATACTGCCACACCAAAGAATGGTGCGCGCCAGTGGATGGATCCGAGCAATCCGCCCAAAAGAGGTCCGACTGACATTCCTAATCCAAGAGCTGCTTCATAAAGCATAATGGCTACTGCTGAACCGCCACTGGCAACACTGACGATTACGGCAAGTGCAGTAGAGATGAATAATGCATTACCTAGTCCCCAGCCTGCACGGAGTCCGACTAGTTCATCCACACTGCCAGCTAGCCCTCCTAAAGTTGAGAACAAAATAATAATGACCAAACCAATGAGCAATGTCATTTTCGGACCGATTCGGCTGGATAACCAACCTGTGATCAGCATCATAATTCCGGTAACGAGTAAATAACTCGTGAATAATAACTCAACTTGACTTGGCGTTGCATCCATCTGCGCTGCGATGGATGGAAGTATCGGGTCAACAAGACCAATCCCCATAAAGGCAACAACACATGCAAAAGCAACCGCCCATGCTGCCTTCGGTTGCTGGAAAATCCGTTTTATACTATGTGCATCTTCTTTAATTTCATTGTCTGCCTGTTCAATTTCGTGTCCATCGGGTATCGTTTCATTACGAATGTCCGACATACACTCATCCCCTTTCTATTAATCAGCGAGCATCTTACGGCTTAGCCGGATGAACTCATTTTTCTCTTCTTCCGTCAATTTATCCAGGAAAGAACCAAAAGCTTTGTCCCTTGCTCCAGAAAAACTCACATAAAAATCAGACCCTTTTTGCGTGATCGCAAGCATGACCACCCGACGGTCCTTCTCTGAATGAATACGCTCCAGATAGCCTTCCTTGATCATGCGGTTCCCTAAATTCGTTGCCCCGCTAAAGCTGATCCCTACTTCTTCAGCTAAATCAGACATGCGCATCGGACCATTATTTTTCAACAACCTCAGCAATACGAGCTGCGGCCCGGAAATCTGAAAATCCCATTCCTTACGCAACGCTTTATTGACATTACGTACTAATTCGATAAAATCAACCATATCTCTGCTTTCCACTTACAGACCCCCAATTACTGCTTTCTACTAGTATTAGTATACATTAATATTTCATACATGTGAAATAAATTTTATCAAAAAATTTCAGCTGCTAGGAATAACAGCCGAAATTTCTTATTACACTCTTTTTTTCAATGTCTTTTCTGTCTGTTCATTTACTGCTTGCCTTATATGATACAACTCCGCATACATACCTGCCGCAAATGCTCCAATGATACTGAGCAGTACACTTAGAATCATAGCCATAAAGTTTAAGTCAAAGCCGAGCATGGCGACCATGCCGATGATAAAGCCAATCACTAAGCCGATAGCAGCGAATTGCAGCAATTTACCGAATGTTACAGAATACATCTATCCACATCCTCTCATCTGCCTGTTCATCTACTTATCTTGTACCCCAAATTGAACTAGACTATGCTTCTATCCAATCGTTTAGTATAATAAGCCAAAAACATGGGGGAATGGACATGCACTACCGCATCGCAGAACTTCACGATCTTCCTGCAATTGTTTCCATCTATAATTCCACGATTGCCGGCAGAATGGTAACTGCAGATCTGGAAGAGATATCAGTAGAAAGCAGACTGGATTGGTTCCAGCACCATACGGAACAGCGACCGCTTTGGGTCGTGGAAGAAGACGAGAATATACTAGGTTGGATTAGCTTGGAGCCGTTTTATGGTCGAGCTGCTTATCATAAAACCGTGGAAGTCAGCATCTATATTCATCAAGATGCCAGAGGCAAAGGACTTGGAAGAAGTATGCTGCAGTTCGTCCTTGACCAGGCCGAGATATTGGATTTCAAGACAGTTTTAGGTTTTGTTTTCGGCCATAACGAACCGAGCATCAAGCTCTTTGAACGCTTCGGATTTAAGCGGTGGGCTGATATGCCGAATGTAGCCGAACTGGATGGACTTGAGCGGGATTTAGTTATTTTAGGCAAGCGAATCCGCCCTTAATCGTTATCCACTTGTGGATAACGTGCAGCGCACCAGCATTCGTCAAATTTTTCTGTGTATAACTTATGTTACACACAAATTATGTGAACAAACAGAATCTTTCTGTGTACAAGCTTCTCTTTACCCACAATAAAATGTGCATAGCCTTGAAGCTATGCACATTTTATTATTTTCTTATTTTGTTCTTCGAGCAAAATCGACAAATCGAAACTTGTCCGGTCGATGCTTCGACTCGGTATATTGGAATAAAGTTGTATCCTCAAGATAAACAGCACTGCGCACGACTACAAGCTGTTGATAACTTCCCAAATCCATAATCGCTTTATCTTCCGCTTGAGCTTCTTCAACGACTACTTCCTTTTTTGCATAACTGATGGACAATCCTAGTTCCTGTTCCAGATAATCATAAATCGAATCGGCTGCTATTTCTTCTGTTATACCAGGAGCAAGTTCTTTCAATAAAAAATCTTTATCATAGATGACCGATTCACCATCCAGTTTACGTAAGCGATGCAGCTCCCATATAGGTGTACCTTCCTCACATTGCAGCACCTGTTGTATAAAACCACGCGCTTTTTTACAAGAAAGTGACGTTACACATGTCTCCACCTTCTGCGACATCGAGCGGGACAGCTCCTTGAAGCTCGTAAGTCCGCTGACCGGCAAAGGTAGTTTGTCCTGTTCAAGCACGACCGAGCCTTTTCCTTGCAGCTTTTGAATGTACCCATTCTGGGACAGCAATTGCAAGGCTTTGCGTACTGTTTCCCTGGATGTCGCGAATCTCTCCGTCAGCTCATTTTCAGAAGGAAGCAGCTGCCCTGCCTTAATTTTTTCTGTCTGGATTTCTTTTGCTAACAAATCATAGATTGCTTGAAATTTCTTCTCCATCCACATCAGGCCTTTACGCTTTACTATGGTAAATGACCGCTTCGAACGGACGAAGCCGTATCTTTCTGAAATCCGACGGACTATTTTCATAATTGGAAAGCAGGATTTCTGCTTTTGCCATGTGTTCTTTCGGATAGGAAAATTCTGCTGTCTCACCGAAGAAATTCGCAACGACTAGCAGTTTTTCACCATTCCACTTCCGTTCATAACAGAAGAGACGCTCATCATCCATACATATCGGTTCATAGTCTCCATAGGTTATGATAGCATATTCCTTCCGTAGGCGAATCAGCTTTTGATAATGATAGAAAATCGAATCATCATCCTGCAGCGCCTTTTTCACATTAATATCTGCATAATTCGATGCCACTGCAAGCCACGGCTTTCCATTAGTAAAGCCCGCATTTAACCCTTCATTCCACTGCATCGGAGTTCGTGAATTATCCCTGGAGCGGCGCTGAATAATTCGCAAAGCTTGTTCACTGTCCAGACCATCCTCTTCGAGGGCTTGAAAGGCATTATGGGTTTCTACATCATTATAATCTTCGATGCTAGAGAACTTCGGATCGGTCATTCCTATCTCTTCTCCTTGATAAATATAAGGAGTTCCTTGCATCATGTGCAGAACGGTTGCCAGCATCTTCGCTGATTCTTTCCAATATTGATCGTCATCTCCGAACCTGCTGACAATACGCGGCTGATCATGATTGCACCAGAAGAGCGCATTCCAACCGCCCACTTCATGCATACCGATTTGCCAATCAGATAAGATCTGCTTCAGCTTAATAAATTCAAGTTTTCCATCTGTCCATTTCATTCCGTTCTCATAATCAACTTTCAAATGATGAAAATTGAAAGTCATACTCAACTCCTCGGCATCCGGTTTTGTATACTGCTGGCAAGCAGCCAAGCTTGTGGACGACATCTCGCCAACTGTTACCAGACTATGAGGTGTAAAGACTTTCTGGTTCATTTCATGCACAAATTCGTGGATTCGAGGTCCGTCTGTGTAGTACTCTTTCCCAAATTGACCACCAGGGGCATCGTGATCATAGGGAAAGCTCTGGACTTTTGAAACGAGATTGATGACATCCAGACGGAACCCATCAAGCCCCTTTTCCGCCCAGAAATTCATCATCTTGTACAATTCTTTCCGTACTTTCTCATTCTCCCAGTTAAGATCCGCCTGTGTCTGGTCGAACAGATGTAAATAATACTGATTCGTGTGTTCCTCCAAACCCCAGGCACTGCCGCCAAACTTGGACACCCAGTTGTTCGGCTCGGCACCCTCTTGCGGATCTCGCCAAATATAATAATCACGGTAAGGGTTATCCTTTGAGGATTTTGCTTGTTGGAACCATTCATGTTCTGTTGATGTGTGATTGATGACAATATCCATCATCAGCTTCATGTCTCGATCATGCAATTCCCCGATTAATCGTTCCACATCTTCCATCGTGCCGTAAGCAGGCTCAATCTCGTAATAATCACTGATATCATATCCATTATCACGCTGTGGAGATCGGTAGATCGGCGTCAGCCACACCATATCAATACCGAGCTCTTTCAAATAATCGAGCTTTTCGATTATTCCCTGCAAATCTCCGATTCCATTGCCTGTCGTGTCATGAAAGCTTTTCGGATAAACTTGATAAACTGTACTTCTTTTCCACCATGGTTCGTGCATTATAATCCCCTTTCCTTAATTACACATTCTTTTTTCGTTTAGCTACTAGATAAGTTGTGACGAACGGTACAACAATGACTATCACCATACCGATTGCAAATGCTCCCCAGCTTCCCGGCAGAATAGAAAAGATACCGGGTACGCCGCCGATTCCTACCGAACTTGCCTCCACGCCTCTCCAGGCTATAAACGTTCCCGCAACAGCTGAAGCTCCAAGAGCAAGGAAGAATGGATAGCGGAATCGCAGATTAACACCGAACACAGCCGGTTCTGTTACCCCGAGCCAAGCACTGATCCAGGAAGTCAGAGATAATCCTCGCAGCTTCTCATCCTTCGTAGCCAGCATCACACCAAGCGTCGCAGAACCTTGGGATATATTAGACAGTGCCAGTATTGGCCATAGGAATGTTGCGCCCGTATTAGCAATCAGCTGTAGATCCAGAGCAAGGAATGTATGGTGAAGTCCGGTAACAACTAAAGCTCCATACAAAGCGCCATACAGCAAACCACCGACCGGAGCGACTGTATCGAATACAGCTACGAATCCATCTGTAATGGCATTCCCGACGATGAACATAATTGGTCCGATCACGATGAAGCTTACAATACCAGTAAGCAAGAGCGCGACAGGAGCGACAACGAGCAGCTGAAAACTATCAGGTACTTTGCGACGAAGGAATATTTCTATTTTAGCTAAAACCCATGCTGCGAAAAGCACCGGCAGCACTTGTCCTTGATATCCGATACGCTGAATCTCCAGTCCGAACAGATTCCAGACCGGTGCATTTCCTTCCAGGGCAGCACTAGCATAATCAGTCGGATTCAATAGGGATGGATGAATCAAAGCCAAACCGAGCACCATCCCTAGAAGCGGACTTCCGCCGAATTTCTTAACTGCCGACCACCCTATCAGTGCCGGCAGGAAGGCGAAGGCTGTGTTAGCGATTACATAAATCATATCAGCAATGCCTGCCCACTGTGGATAAACCTCGATGATTGATGCACTGTCGAAGAAAATACCTGGATTATTTAAGATGTTATGAATACCTAGCAATAAACCCGCAGTTACAATTGCTGGCAAAATCGGAATGAAAATGTCGCCAAGCGTTTTTAATGCTCGCTGCAGCGGATTACCATTCTTACTTACCGTTTCCTTCACTTCATCCTTTGTAGATTCCCCGACTTCGGCAACCTGAATAAACTCCTTATATACTTTATCGACTGTACCTTGACCGATAACAACCTGATACTGGTTATTTGCTGAAAAAGAACCTTTTACAACATCGATATTCTGCAGTGCCTCTTTATCGACCTTACCTTCATCTGCCAACGCCAGCCGCAGCCGCGTGACACAATGTGTCGCAGCCTGGATATTTTCTTTTCCTCCAAGCGCTGCCACTATCTCTTCTGCTTGCTGTCTAAGATCCACCTCTGCCACCTCACTCTAGTTTTGTAATGTAAGCGAATACAATGATAGCATAACTTGTATATACAAGTTATGCAAGATATACCTACTCTTCTATACCCCAAGATTCAGCTCTGGATTATTAAATTTTGTCGTAGTAAAATGGAAAAGTATTTGTAAACGTTTTTACTTTGCACTAATTTCTCAAATTCGCAGACAAAAGTTGAGGGTAATCATGCATACATACAAACCTTACTATCATTTCCCCCGGGAGGCGTGGGCTGCTCTTTCGGAAACGAAGACACCACCCCTGACACAAACAGAGCTAGAAGAAATCCGGGGAATAAATACTAGAATTTCTTTATCCGAGGTGGAAACTGCTTATATGCCGCTGACCAAGCTTATCTCCTACTATCTGGAGGCAGCAGAAATGCTTCATGCAAAAGCAGGTAATTTCCTTGGTACCAACGAGAAAAAAGTTCCTTTCATCATCGGCATCGCCGGAAGTGTAGCAGTTGGAAAAAGTACTATCGCCCGATTGCTTCAATTACTGCTTTCCCGTGCATTACCTGATAAGAAAACAGAGCTTGTAACGACTGATGGATTCTTGTATCCAAATGCTGTTCTTAAGGAAAAGCAAATGATGCAGCGCAAAGGGTTTCCGGAGAGTTACGATATAAAAGCATTGATCGATTTTATGGGACAGGTGAAAGCCGGAAACACAAATATTATGGGGCCGCAGTATTCTCATCTCACCTACGACGTACTGCCTGAGCAAACTGAATTGGTATCCAATCCAGATATTCTAATTGTTGAGGGCGTTAATGTACTGCAAGTGAAGAAAGAATACCAATTCTTTGTCAGCGACTTCTTCGATTTCTCAATTTATATCGATGCTGACGAACCTAACATTGAAAAATGGTATAAAGAACGTTTCCTCATGCTGCGCGCGACAGCCTTCCAGGATCCCAAATCCTACTTCCGGCATTACGCAGAAATTTCTATTGACGAAGCATTGGAATCTGCGGATACGATCTGGGAGGAAATCAACGCGAAGAACTTACATGAGAACATATTGCCGACGAAAGGTCGTTCCGATCTCATTCTCCGCAAGGGAAACAATCACGAGGTTGAAGACGTATATTTGCGTAAACTCTGAAAAGTGAAAGGGGTCTTTTCCGTCATGCCGGATATATACCATCGTATTTCCAGTCAGCGTGAGCAGATGTCGAAGTCCCAGAAGAAAATTGCCAATTTCATTATCGAACATCCGAATCAGGCACCTTTCCTCAATGTAGAGGGACTGGCGAATGCTGCAGATGTGAGTGATGCAACAATAGTTCGTTTTGCTGCTTTTATGGGGTATCGCGGCTTTCCGGAGATGCAGCTTGCCTTGCAGAACGCTATGCAGGAGCAGCTGAATGCGACCGAACGGTTCAAGCATCCTTCAGAAGAAGCCCAGTCAGAGGACCAGGACCTGTATGCCATCTTTCTGCGTGATCAAGCGAACATCCAGGAAACGATGGAGGCAATTGATATGCAGGCCTTCCATGCAGCAGCTGATACGGTAATCAACTCTAAACGAATTTTCATTTTAGCTAATCGCAGTGCAGTCAGTGTAGCAGATCTATTGCATTATCATCTTTCTTTTATTTTCGAGAATGTAGAAATTGTCGAACCATCTGACAGAGCGATAGACCAAATCTCTACGATACGGGAAGACGATGTGCTTATCGCTTTAAGCTTCGTGCGTTATTCCAATCACACGCTGCGATTGTTCCAAATGGCTAAGGACCGCGGCGCTAAAGCAATTGCCATTACAGATGGGCTGTCATCCCCATTGCTTACAGCAGCCGATTATTCTTTCATGGCTTCGAGCAAATCTCCATCACTGACACATTCCTTGACTGCTCCGATCAGCTTGATTCACGCATTTATCGCTTTGATTGGAAAAGAAAAGGCAGCCGACGTAAAAAAACGCCTCCGAACAATCGAGGAGGCGTGGCGTGATTTCAATGTATTTTCTAATTTTAAACCCCCATCCGCTTAGGCGTGGGGGTTATTTTTCTTTATAAGCTTCTTCAGCAGCCGGCAAGTAGCTATATACTGCCTTCACGTAATGAATATCGCCATAACATGCATCCAGCTCTTCTGATTCTGGCCGTATACAGCGATAAGTCTCTGGATTTTCGACTCTCTTATATTGCTCCTGAGCAAATCGAACAGCCAGATCTTCACTGAATGCACCACCGTTCTCTTTGACAAAATCGATAAATCCGGCACCGAAATTATAGGCCTGGATGGCTACATCTTCCTCTCCATCCGCTTCCTCCAGCATACGGAGAAAATGGTCAATACCGTAAGCAACCGATTCCTCCGGATCCTCGATACAGCCGACTTCTCCACACTTGCTTTCAGAGGCTTGCATCGGGTCATCTCCTCTGCCGCCTGATTCCTGCATTATGACAGAGAGAACGAGTGGCGCAAGAGACTCCTGATCTGATTTGGCCAATTCTTGTTCAATCGTATCTCGATAAGCTAAGACATCCTCAGAGAGTACTCTGCCTTTCTGCTGCTCATTGCTGTCTCTCTCTACCACAACAGATAGAATGAACAACAGAAAGAAGAGGCCCAATCCGAATAAAAGTACTGTTCCGATTGCTTTAAAAAGAGGTTGCTGTTTTCTTTTATGCTTCTTTTTCACCTTTCTCACCCGCCATATGACGTTTTCGCAAGAAGACTCCCCATCCCAGTGAGACTAGCAGGCTTCCGATACACAGAACAAGCAGCAAATTCCAATACGGTGGCCGATAAGTGAAGACAATGTGGTTCTCTCCACTTTGCAGCTCTACGCCAAGGAAAGCATAATCTGCTTTCAAAAGTTCTTGCTCCTCACCATTGACTGACACTTGCCAGCCTTTTTCGTAAGGTACTGGTATTTTTAGATAGCTGTCTTCCCGTTGGTTATTATAGTCTACTGTAACTTGACTGCGGCCGATAGTAAACGGAATGTCCTCCGCTTGAGCTGCAGCAGAATCAAGCTTTTGGTAATCTTCATGCTGCAGACCGAAATTTTTGATGGTATAACTTCCTTCCGGCAGGCGTATCCGGATTGTATCAGCCGCTTCGACTCGAATTGTCAATTCATCGATTTTCGTACGATAAATCGACTGTTGCGACTTTCTGTCTGTTTCGAACTCATTAACAGACAAATCATATAATGGTGCGCTCACATCATTGTTTTTCAGATAGAAACTGACGTAATAATCTCCAGTCTGCGGCAAGTCCTCATCAAGTTGCAGATCCAGACCGCCTTCTGTTTGTTCTACTTGGAGCTGCCCATCTTGATAAGTACCCCCCGCCGCTTCCACTGACACTTTATCCATCAGATTCGGAAGTGATTCTGCCTCTTGAGTGGATTTGCCGTCTGTAAGAACAACACCATCAAGCATTGCATGCTCCCGTTCAAGCGGTGAATGATTTTCCAAGTCATTCTCCTGAAATACATTAGCAGTAACTCTCGCAAATGGCAGTAAGTTGTCATTCCGGTAAACAATATAATCTCTGCTTTCCATGTACGGTCTAAACCCATATGGTGCAGCAATTGCCTTTTGTTTATCGAACATAATATATTTTCCGTTCAGCATACTGTATAGATTCGCTCTGTTCCCAAAGCCTGAATAGCGGCTGACGCTTTCCCGTTTCATATCAATATTCAAATCATGATAATAGAAAAACAGCAGCTCCTTATTCAGGATGCTAGAATAAATACTGATTCCCGGAAAACCTTGGACCATATTTGTATTATTACTGTCATCTGTTTTCCATTCGAGTCTGGTAAAGCTATCATCTGACGTAAGCACATCATGTATCAGTTCCTGCTGTTCATTGCTTGCATATTTGTCACTTGTCAGGAGCTGGAGCGTGGAATTATCTACATTCCCAGCATCAGAGAGCTGCTTTTCCTGATGGGAATTGATCAGCGGTATATACGTTGAAAAAACAACTACCAAACAAATTCCTAACATCCATGCTTTCCTTTTTAAATAGTAGAAAAGGAATGCCAGCAACACAAGCGCTACTCCTGTCCAGACATACTTCGCCCAGTCATCTGCCCAATCAAGTGTCAAATCATGGTGCAGATACAGACTATATAAAAGAACTGTAATCCCTATCGCAGCCAGCAGATGCCACTTCTTCACCTTGTACAGTTGAGTAATTCCCACAGCGATAGTTCCTGCAACAACGAACATAGATAAATACTCAAATCTGTATTGCGGAGCTGAAAAACCATTGAATATACTCGCTATGCGAGGGCTTCCCTGAAAGAAAATGAACAAGATGCTTAACATTGCAAACAAGCGGAACAGCTTGTTTTTATAAAGTCCTACTACACACATTAAAAAGACAAACAATACCGGCAGAAGTAAGGTTCTGCTTGTGAATAAGATGTTATCCTCGTTCCCATAAAAGGGGATCGGGTCTTCGAATGCTGGTCGGTAATTATTCAAAAAAGCATATACAGACGGAATGAATGAAATGGAACCAATCCCGAACCCAAGCAATACTGCCGGGATGAAATAGAGCAATTGGGATTTGATAGGTAATTCATCTTCTGATAACTTGATGAACCACCGAGCTATCACATAGATTCCAATAAAAACAAAGCTTATGTATGAAAAATAGAAATTATCGAAAACAGATACAGCCACTGCGGCAATGAACCAGTAAGGTTTCCGCTCTCGAATAATCTTCTCCACTCCCAGTACTAGGAGCGGCAGCCAAAGAAAGGCGTTGGCGAAAAACTCCCAATATACAACATGCCTGAAATAGATGGCACTGCCGGCATAAAAGCACGCTCCGATAAAAGCAGGCAGAAGCGGTATCCGTAAGTATCGGAACACACCCACCGCCAGTAAGAGCGCCGCTGTAAGCCTGATGATACTAACTGGCAGGATGGCTTTTGCCCATGTGACGACATCAGGACTTCCAATCACATTGGCAATATCCAAGAGCTTTATCACTAGCAATGTGAGCAGATAAACGATGCTCGTAGAGAAATAATAAGCCAGCTGACTGTAAATACCGCCGCCCAGCCCAAAGGAGAATGAATAGAAAAAATTCCCCTGCGTATATTGTTCATACAAATGCTGCTTAAATGGCAGCATTTGCGCCATTCCATCATTTGGTCCCAGCATGAAACGACCGTCAAAGTATTCCCGGATGAAATGCATATGTACCAAAACAGCAAATGTGAGTGCTGCTAAAACGAGCAGTACCACTTTCCAACTACGCTTCATGTGTTACATCCTCACGTCCATTCTTCATGATTTTACTTGTGATAACAAACGTGATCGGCACGGTGAAGAAAACAGCCGCGATCGGCGCCACTGTACCACTCCAGCCGAAGCCTTCAACGAATATGTACACCAAAACAGAAGATACGGCTATATTGACAGCCTGTGTCAGCGGGAACTGGAAAAACTTCCGCCACGTCGGCCGTACACCGTACGTGAAATAACTGTTCAAGAAAAACGAAAAAATCATGCTGATAATGATCCCGATCCAATGGGATACAAGATAATAAACATCTGCAAGCTGATAGAAGAGCAGATAAACCAGGTAATAGCAGATGGTATTCAGCACACCGACGATGATAAAACGAGTGAATTCAAGCTTCCATATTTTTTTCATAGCGTTTCCTTGCCTCGATATTCGTATCTTTTACTAGATAATGCGGTCTGCGTTTTGTTTCGTTGTAGATCCTTCCGATATACTCCCCAATTACACCTAGACTTACAAGCTGCACACCGCCCAGGAAGAGGATAGCAGTAATTAAGGTGAAATATCCCGGTGTGATGACTCCTCGAACCAGCACCTCAACAAATGTATAAAGGATATATGCCAGTGAAAGAAATAGCACAATGAAGCCAGCATATAAGCATACACGCAATGGCTTTGTATTAAAGGAAACGACCCCATCAATTCCATAGTTGATCAGTTTCCCGAATGACCATTTCGATTCCCCGTTTTGACGGCAAACATTGTCATAATAAACCGTCTTCTGCTCAAAGCCTATCCAAGAGAACAATCCTTTAGAAAAACGATTGCCCTCACTCAGGATTAACAGGGCATCGATAGCCCGGCGGCTGAGCAAACGGAAGTCCCCGACCCCATTTTGGATACGGACATCGATGAACCGATTAATGATCTTATAGTACATTGTCGAAAGCACTTTGCGTGGAAGGCTTTCACCTTTTCTGTTTCTTCGTGCGATAACCTGATCATAACCTTCTTCAAAACCTGCCAGCAATTCATGCAGCAGCGCAACCGGATGCTGCAAATCTGCATCGATAACGACCGCACAATCTCCTTTGGCATGTTGGAAGCCAGCCAATATTGCCGCCTCTTTTCCGAAATTTCTCGTAAAGGACACATACTGCACATTGTAATGCATATCAGCCAATTCTTTTAGTTCCAATAGCGTGGTATCAGAACTGCCATCATCCACATAAATCACTTCGTAGTCATAAGGTGAGTATTGTAATTCTTTGGCAAGTTCTTCATAAAAGAGCTTAACATTTTCCGCTTCATTAAACGAAGGCACAATTACGGATAGTAATTTCCCAGCCATTCTTTTCCCTCCATTAGGTATGAACCATTCTATATGTATTGTTAAAATTGTGAGCGGCTTGACTCCTTATTATACTTTACTACCCTAATTTCGTCAGTTTACATCCTATCCGAAAGAGGGAATGTATGTAAAAAAGGAGTAAAGGAGCAAAAAAAAATGCGCAAATTAGTAGCAATAGACCTAGATGGAACATTTCTTAATCAGTATTACACTATATCCTCCCTGCATGCCAGCACAGTAAAAAAAGCGCAGCAAAAAGGAGCTGAAATCGTTATAGCAACAGGAAGGGCAAACTTCGATGTACAGCGTCTCTTTCAAAATGAACAGCTTTCCACTTGGGTTATCGGAGCAAACGGAGCCACCACTTATGATCCAGAAGGGCATCTGACCGTTTCCTTGCCAATGGAAACAATTTACGCAAAAGAAATAATCACATGGCTAAATGAAGAGAATTATTATTATGAAATAGTCACGGATAATGAAATATTCATAACGAGTAAAGCAAAACAGCTGCTTCAGGATGAAATGGATATCGTCCAGAGTGCGGAAAGAAGTGAGATGGAAAGAGCTCGCGAACGCCAGCTTGGTCAGGCAAATCTCCAAGAGATAGAGGACTATATCGATGTCTTCCAATCCGAAAAGAAAATTTATAAAATAACGATTGTAAGCTTTGATGAAGAAAGACGACGTGTTGCGGCTGATACATTAAGCAAGAAAGGACTGAATCTATTTTCTTCAGCCGATTTTAATTTAGAAATTGTTGATAACAAGGCCTCAAAAGGAAACGCATTGAAAAAACTAGCAAAAAAATTAGACATGAAGCAAGATGATATCATTGCAATCGGAGACAGCATGAATGACTTGCCGATGCTGGAGATTGCAGGCACGAAGGTAGCGATGGGCAATGCAACCGAAGAGGTAAAACAACATTGTGACTATACAACCGAAACGAACGAGAAAGATGGCGTAGCCCATATGCTCGAACGTGAAATACTACAAAAATAGAGGCTGCTATCAGCCTCTATTTTTTTGGTACTCAATTGTACTATAAACTTGTGCACTTGCTGAAGGATCCAAATACAGCTTCGCACTATTCACTGCAGTAATTGCTTCCGCGAATCCTGTTGCAATCAGCATATTTTTATTTTCATAATGTACAGCATCTCCTGCTGCGTAGATGCCAGACACATTAGTTGCCATACTATGATCCACTATAACCTTGTTTTTATCCGTTTCGATTCCCCAGCTGGCAAATGGAGTCTGCGTGAGATTTACATTTTCATAATATAACAGCGCATCCGTTTCATACATCATCTGCAGACCATCCTGTTCCACCAATAATGTGTGCAATCCTTGGCTGTTTCCTAATAGCTTGGTGACTTTATGATTGTATATCACGCGTATTGATGTCTCCTCAAGTGCTTCAATTACTTGAGGCGGCGTATACAGGAAATAATCCCGTTGATTAATTAATGTCACTTCCTTCGCCGTCTTCTCAAGTGCCCTTGCCCAATCAATGCCTGTCCGATTCATTGCATAAACCGTGACACGCTTATCCCGGAATTTCTCAGGTGACTTCAAATAATAATGCAGATTCTTTCCTTCATATAAAGGCGCTTCCTCAAGCCGCAGCGGTTTCATCTGGTAGGTTCCCATTCCGCTAGTAAGAATAATTGTTCGAGCCATATAAAGCTTGCCGGCAGATGTTTTGATTTCAAATATTCCATTTTCCTGTTTTCTTATCTGCTCGACAAACTCATCTGTTATAATCTCCGGTTCTGCCTTCCTGCTTTGCTCAAGCAGTTTATCGACCATTTCTTCTCCAGTTGCAACGGGATAAGCACCCACATCATAAATGTGCTTTTCTGGATAAAATTGCGCCACTTTCCCGCCGAAAGCCGAAGTAGCTTCAATCAATAAAGTCGTCATCTTCCGTAGCTTTGTATAAAAGGACGTATACAGTCCGGTTGTTCCGCCGCCAACGATAATCACATCGTATATAAAATCATTTCGCAATGGAAAATCCTCCCTGTTGCTTAAGAATTATTTACTATAATTTCACTGAAATTGGTTTGCTTTTTCAAACCTCGGGTATACAATATCCCTATGACTATTTGACTACATAACAACTCGGAGGTTTTCCATGCAGGAAGTCACTGGTACATATAACGTCACCTTTGTTGTCGTTTCTATATTTATTGCCATTCTTTCATCCTATATCGCCCTGGACATGTGCTCCAGGATAAACCGTACGACAGGCTGGCGGAAATTCTTTTGGTTTATCTCCAGTTCACTTTTGATGGCACTCGGCATCTGGTCGATGCATTTCATATCCATGCTGGCTTATAAGCTGCCCGTGGAAGTCACTTATGATCCCGGTCTTGTCATCTTATCCGTGATCTTCGCTTTTACTGGTACTTCCATTGCATTTTATCTTGCTACTATAAGAATGACTGCATTCCGTCTGTTTGCAGGGAGTATCTCAATGGGAGCAGCAATTGTAAGTATGCATTACATAGGTATGATGGCCATGCGCTTGGACGGTATGATGCATCATGGCGGTCCGTATTACTACTTATCTATCATAATTGCTATTATAGCATCCTGTGTCGCTTTGCTATTGTTTCACTACTTCCAAAACCAGACTGGCCAAACACAGCATCTGTTTAAATTTGCCAGCGCAATTACAATGGGTACTGCCATTTGCGGCATGCACTATACAGCAATGAAAGCGGCTGTTGTTCATGTGAATAGCAGCTCCATTTTGCCAGAACCGGTGTTCACACCAAATAATATCAACCTTGCTATTAGCGTGATGCTCGTCATCCTGCTGACACAGGTATTGGCTTTTGTCTCCACGTCGACAGATCAGAAGCTTGCCGAACAAGCAGACCGATTACAATATATCGCAAACCATGATGAATTGACGAATATTCCGAATCGCCGTTACTTTGAGCAGCAGCTGCTTGGCTATTTAGAAGAGCGTACAAGTGAACCCGCAGCTCTGTTCTTTATGGATCTGGATCGTTTTAAAGCAGTCAATGATACGCTCGGTCATAAATTCGGCGATAAACTGCTTCAGCTTGTGACATTGCGCCTTTCAAGAATGCTTCCAGAACGAAGTATGCTTGCTCGACTTGGCGGAGATGAATTCACGTTGCTTTATCCAGATGCAAAAAAGGAAGATGCAACAATGTTGGCACAAGCAATCATACAAAGCGTAGAAGAGCCATTTTTCATTGAAGGCCGGAAAGTGACTGTCAGCACAAGCATCGGTATTGCTTTGATTCCTGATAATGGGACAACAAGTAAGGAAGTGATGCGATTTGCAGATATCGCCATGTATTTGGCAAAAGAAAGCGGCAGGTCAAATTACAAGTTCTTTGCCAATGACAGCTTGCATGACTCACAGCCGCTTTTGCTGGAATCAGAATTATGTAGCGCTATTGCCAATGGAGAAATACAAGTTTATTTTCAGCCAAAGATGGCAAGTTCCGGCGACCAAGTATATGGTGTCGAAGCTCTATGCCGCTGGGTTCATCCTACGCACGGCATTATTCCGCCTGGCCAGTTCATCCCTCTGGCAGAAAAGAACGGAGACATCATCGCACTCGATAAGAAGATGATTGAACTTGTTTTCGCCGAAATGAATAAAGAAGCGTTCCGGGATCTTCATGTTGCGGTTAACATCAGCACCCAGCAATTTTATAACAATCGCTTCTTAAGCTTCATTCGCAAACAAATGGAGTTATATCCTGAAGTAGATGTAACGAAGCTGGAAATCGAAATAACAGAGGAAACCGCAATTCAAGACGTAGAAGGTGCTGCACACACAATAATGGAGCTGAAGAAATTAGGAATTCGTATCGCACTGGATGACTTCGGCAAAGGCTTCAACAGCCTCAACTATTTAAAACAATTGCCTGTTGACACACTAAAGATTGATCGTGCTTTCATTGCGAACTTACCTGAGGACTTCCAAGACCAGGCCATTGTCTCTTCTATCGTAACATTAGCGAAAAAACTTCAACTTTCTATTGTCGCAGAAGGAGTAGAAAGCCAAGAACAGCTGACTTGGGTGCAAAACTTAGAATGTGATTATGCACAAGGTTATATGTTCAGCAAACCGCTGCAAGTGTCAGAGTTCTTAACCTATCTCAACACTTTCAATGCAATACATAAAGAAAAGGCGACCCTTATATAAGGGTCGCCTTTTTCTTTAATATTCCACTTTATCTTCTTTTTTTGACCATGCTTTCATCGGATCTGCCGTTTGAGTATCACGAAGCTGCACCGTATGAATTTTTCGTTCCTCATATGGTTTTTCAATCTCCTGATAGATGAAATCATCATCGAATCCAATTTCTGCCGCATCCTTTTTCGTATAAGCGAAGTACAATGCTTTCGGGCGAGCCCAATAAATCGCTCCTAGACACATCGGACAAGGCTCACAGCTGGAATAAATGATACAATCCTCCAGTTCGAAGTGACCCAGATTGCTCGTTGCGTTACGTATAGCCTGTATTTCCGCATGTGCTGTTGGATCATGCAAGGTTGTTACCAAGTTTGTCCCCTCGCCGACGATTTCTCCATCCTTGACGATGACAGCACCAAATGGACCTCCCTTGCCGTTGTTCACATTCGCTACTGCTAATTTACATGCATAATCTATGTAATAATGATGATCCATCTTATCTCCTCCTACATCATACTTTCCTTATAATTATAGAATTTTTCTTAATATTTAGCCAGAATGTTAGTATATAATCCTCTGCTTATAGGAACAATATACTTGTTACTTTTCGTAACCTCATATATAATGAAAAACAATAGATGAACTATACAGTGTTTTTTACAGAGGTGATGTTAGATGAAATCCGAAGAATTATGTCCGCGCTTTGAGTCAGGAATGGAGCTTTTAAGCAAACGTTGGACTGGCCTTATCATTTTCCGCCTCTTAGAAGGATCACAGCGATTTTCTGAATTGGAATCGTCCTTGCCGATCAGCGGGCGTTTGCTCTCTGAACGTCTTAAAGAGTTAGAAGCAGCAGGCATTGCAACAAGAACAGTATATCCGGACACGCCAGTCCGTATTGAATATGAACTGACTGAAAAGGGTCGTGCATTGCACCCTGTGATTACTTCCATAAGAGAATGGGCGGAAAAATGGGTTACTCCGGATGAACCAGCCCCAACAAAATAATATTCCCTTCAGACAACCTGCCCTTTTGATAGGACAGGTTTTTTTACGTGACTCAATTTCCGAATAGTAAGAATATTGATAAATAACCATTTACATTCTCACAGAATGGGTATATAGTAAAGAAATCAAAATGGATAGGAGGTGGGGAGGAAATGCAACGTAAAGCTGCTCTTTTATTTATCGGACTTGTGTTGTCAATCATGGTGCAAGTAATGGTACTGCATCCAATGTATCAATTGGGAACAAATGATATTCAAGCACAGCACGTCATCATCCACAAGGCTGATTTGCCGGATGATGAGAAACACTGGTTCCCGATCATTTCACAAACAGCAGTCCTGATTTTTCTGCCTGTGTTGCTTGTCACAAGTATGATGCAAGCACGCATGATGCAGACTAAGCAGGCGGTCCGGCATTTCCTGCTGGCCGTCTTCTATCAATCGAGTTACCGCTGAATAGTCTTCCCTTTTGCTTGAAGGTTTCTTAGCATTCCAAAGGAGGGGACGAAAATGTTTGTGGCAAGAGCGATCATCGTCGTAGCATTTTCCATTAGCGCGTTATCTATCTTTGCTTTCCAAGGCATTGAATTGGTTCACGCAGTTACAGACCTATTCAGCAAAAAAGGATAAATAAAAAGAGCGTATTCTTGAGGGGGAATACGCTCTTTTTTTATTTAATCAACTAATTTACCAGGATTCATAATTCCGCGTGGATCGATTGCCTGTTTAATTGTTCGCATCAAATCATAAGCTGTACCGTGTTCTTTTGACTGATAACTCTTCTTCCCTATCCCCACACCATGCTCACCTGTACATGTACCGTCATGAGCAAGCGCATAGTCCACTATTTCTTTATGGAGCTGCTTAGCTGCAGTTACTTCATGTGCATCCCCAAAATCTGCCATCGCAATGATATGGAAATTGCCGTCACCTACATGTCCGACAATGCCTGCCTCCAAGCCGCTTTCCTCTACTGCTTGTCTTGCATGAAGGATTGAATCCGCAAGCTCTGATATCGGCAGACATACGTCTGTGACGAGCATCCGTTTTGTTGGTGCAGCTTGTATGTAATAATAAGCAAGATTATGCCTTGCATCCCATAAACGTTCCTGTGATGCCTGATCGGTTTCTGTAAGGAATTCAGCCACATGAAATGGCTTTAATAACTCCTCCATCCGTTTGATTTGATTCTGAAGATGCTCAACCTCACCATTCAACTCGAAAAAGATTGTCGGCTGTTCGATGTAAGAAGCATTAGCGAATCGATTGACATGTGCAACGGAGGCCGCATCAACAAACTCAATCCTAGCCAAATCCAGCCCTGCTGTACGAAGTCTCACCACAGCAGTTACAGCTTCTTCAAAGTCATTGAATACAGCACGAGCTGCTACACTCGCCTCCGGTATTGGATACACACGGAGAGTGAGTTCTGTAATGACACCAAGAGTACCTTCTGAACCTGTAAATAAACCAGATAGATGCAGTCCTGAAGAAGACTTCACGGCTTTCGAACCAGTATGTATTATTTCTCCGCTCGGCAATACTACCTCCATGTCCAATATGTTATCCCGCATTGTGCCATACTTAACGGTATAAGATCCACTAGCATTCGTGCCCGCCATCCCGCCAAGTGTTGCTTCCGCCCCAGGATCTACACTGAAGAATAATCCATGCTTTTGTAGGGCAGCATTCAATTGGAACTGTGTGAGACCTGCTCCGACAACGACATTACCGTCCCTATCTCCAATTGTCTTAAGATCATTCATCAATCCCAAATCAAGAGAAATACCTCCGTCATATGGAATTGCATGACCTTCTAAGCTGGAACCTTTTCCAAAAGGAGTAACCGGTATTCCATGGTTGTTAGCAAACGAGAGAACCGCACTTACTTCTTGTGTATTTTCCGGAAATACGACGACATCCGGATCGGCCGCAGGGTGATAGGATGCATCATGGTTATGCTGGCTTATGACTGCTGCTGTTGTTGATATCCTCCCTGGATGAATCAATTTGCTCAATTCTTTCACAATATCCATGCCTAGCTCCCCCTTCTATCTTATACAAACAAGCTTAACATGAAGGTTCTGAATTAAAAAGCCGAACAGTCAGAATAATTAAATATAATAAAACAAACCGTAAGATGTATATTTTTATAAGTAAAAAAAACAATAAATAAGTAAAAACCCAATTTATTTCACATCAGTAAAATACTTTAATACCGCGGTTTTCCGGACGGTCACTTAGTATGTGAAATATCACACAAACTCAGTAAAAGCAATAGTTATTTTAAATACTTTGTTAAAATTGATTAACATTTGATTAGTGATAGAATTGGTTGTGGCAGTTACAAAAGGTAAGTAATTATTCGAAAAGGTGGAATCAGATATGAACACATATCGAAATAATGAAGATGGATCTATATCCACTTCTCTAAGAGGTAAGAACTTAATTTCAAATCCTTTTCTAAATAAAGGTGTCGCTTTTACAAAAGAAGAACGAGCTGAGCTTGGTCTTGAAGGTGTTTTGCCAGCGACCGTTTTAACATTGGATGAGCAAGTAAAACGTGCTTACGAGCAGTTCAATGCACAGCCTAACAATTTGTTGAAAAACAACACATTAAACCAGCTGTACAACCGTAACGTTGTTCTTTACTATCGTCTATTGACTGATCATCTTAGCGAAATGCTTCCAGTCGTTTATACTCCAACTGTAGGACAAGCTATCCAGGAATACAGCCATGAGTACCAACGTCCAGGCGGTGTTTATCTTGATATCAACAACCCGGATAACATTGAGCAAGCATACGAAAACACATTGCTTAACACAGATGAAATCGACTTGATCGTAGTAACTGACTCTGAGAGCATTCTTGGAATTGGTGACTGGGGTGTCGGCGGTCTGAATATCGCTATTGGTAAATTGGCTGTTTACACAGCAGCTGCTGGTATCGATCCTAACCGTGTACTTCCAGTGGTAATTGATGCTGGTACAGATAACGAAGCATTGCTTAATGATCCACTTTACGTTGGTAACCGTCATAAACGTGTACGCGGCGAGCAATACGACCAGTTCATCGATGCGTTCATCAGCAAAACTGTTGAGAAGTTCCCTAACGTACTTCTTCATTGGGAAGACTTCGGTAACCGCAACGCACGTAACATCATCGATAAGTATGGTGATAAGATCCTTACTTTCAACGATGACATCCAAGGTACTGGTGCCATCACACTTGCAGCTGTTATGAGTGCTTCCAAAGTTACTGGAACACCAATCTCAGAACAACGCGTAGTTGTCTTCGGACCTGGTTCTGCAGGTATCGGTAACGCAGACCAAATTGCAGCCACTATGGTACTTGACGGTATCTCTAAAGAAGACGCATTGAAAAACTTCTGGGCAATCGACCAACGTGGTCTTTTGACTGATGACATGGACGGCATTGCTGAATTCCAGAAACCTTACCTTCGTTCTGCTGATGAAGTAAAAGACTGGAACAAAGAAGATGGCATCATCGGTCTTGCTGAAGTTATCCGCCAAGTGAAACCAACTATCTTGATTGGTACATCTGGCCAAGCTGGTGCTTTCAGTGCAGAAATCATCAAAGAGATGGCGAAACACGTAGAGCATCCAGTTATCATGCCTATGTCCAACCCAACACCACTTGCGGAAGCAATTCCAAAAGACTTGCTTGAGTGGACAGACGGTAAAGCTCTAATCGCAACAGGCAGCCCGTTTGACCCTGTTGAGTACAAAGGAACAACTTATCACATCGGACAAGCAAACAACGCGTTCGCGTTCCCAGGTCTTGGACTTGGATCCATCGCTGTTAAAGCAAACTTGATCACAGCTTCTATGTTTGCAGCAGCAGCTAATGCAATTGCAGACATGGTTAACAGCAATACACAAGGTGGCTCTTTGCTTCCAGCAATCGATGAGCTTCAACCAGTTTCAACCGCTGTTGCAGAAGCAGTTGCTAAAGCTGCAATCGAAGATGGCGTATCTGATGCAAAACCTGAAGAAATCAAAGACCTAATAGCTCAATCTGTTTGGAAACCAGAATATAAATCCATCAGAGGCTAAGCCTTTAAAGAATTTCTCATGGTGCAGGTGACTCCTTCCAAAAGGAGGCACCTGTATTAATTTTGACAACAAGAGCAATATAACTACTGTAGGGAGTGGAAAGAACATGAGTTTTGGTGAAATTTTCATCATACTAGTCCCGATTTTCTTCGTTATCCTTCTTGGATTCATCGCTGGGAATCGTGGCATTTTCAACAAAGAAACATCTAAAGGGATTAACACACTTGTAACAAAAATCGCATTGCCAGCACACTTATTCGTTGGGATCACAACAACTTCCCGCGAAACCATCTTTGATAAAGCTTCATTCCTTGTAGCTTTGCTGATTGGTGTTATCGGATTCTTTATCGTTTTACTACTTATTACAAAATGGACTACTAAATATGACTTTGTTACTTCAACGATGTTCTCACTGAATTCAACACAGCCGACTTTCGCCTTTATGGGTATCCCAGTAATGGGAAGTATCTTCGGTGCAGATGCAATTGCAATTCCGATTGCCCTTATGGGTATCATCGTAAATGCTGTACTTGATCCAATGTCCACTATTTTCGGTACAATTGGAACACGTAATAAAGATGCTGAATCTGCAGAAAACAAAGAGAGCCTTTTCAAAGTAACAATGAAATCTATCGCACACGGTCTTACAGAGCCGCTTGCATGTGTACCGATTATTGGTCTGATTCTTGTGCTTGTCTTTAACTTCCACCTACCGGAACTAGGCGAGAAATCACTTGACCAAATCGGTGATGTTGTATCTGGTGTTGCACTATTCGCAGTTGGTGTGACAATCGGTATCAACAAAATCAAACTTAGCCTATCTGCATTTTCAATTGCTATTCTAAAAGCAGTTGTTCAACCGCTTGTTATGGTTGGTATCGCACTTGCACTTGGTTTGACACATAATGATTTCGTACAAGCGGTATTACTTGTATCCTTCCCTGGTTCTGCCGTTGCAACTATGATTGCAATTCGCTTTAAGACCTTGGAAACAGAGGTTGCATCTGCTTTCGTAATCAGTGCAATTCTGTCTATCGTCACTTTGCCATTCTTAATTACGGCAATTATGTAATATAAAAGGAGTATCCCTTATTGGGATACTCCTTTTTTTATTTAACAGCAGGAAGGTCATCTGATTTCGACAATTCATCTCGCAAGTAATCCATGTATCGCTCCAAGGTAGTCAGAATCTCATCTCGTTCATCATCTGACAAGTCACCGGCATGCTGCAACTTCTTATATGGATATGCACTCACTTTACTTCCTTCCTTTCGTATTAATGATGTTGGTAGCTAGTATATACCCCGGCTTTCAACAGAGGAAACGTATGTAATATAATTGTAACAGAATTTTCAAATAATTATATCTAAAAAAGGTGCTATTGTCCATACGGGCAATAGCACCTTTTTCTTATTTAATGATTTTAACGCGCTCTTCAAGCGGCTGGAATTCTTTATCGCCAGCAGGCATCGCGGGTTTACCGAAAGGCATTTGTCCGCGAAGCTTCCAGTTAGAAGGGATATCCCATTCTTTTTGGATTGCTTCATCCACTAGTGGGTTATAGTGCTGCAGGCTCGCACCAAGACCTTCCATTTCCAATGCCGTCCAGACCACAAGCTGGTGCATACCAGAAGTCTGCTCAGACCAGATCGGGAAGTTATCCGCATAAAGCGCGAATTGCTCTTGAAGACCTTTTACAACTGTTTCATCTTCAAAGAATAGAACCGTACCATATCCATTACGGAAAGATGCGATCTTTTCTTCTGTCGGCGCAAAGTTATCCGCGGGAACAACTGCACGAAGCTGCTCTTCGGTAAGATCCCAGAAGCGATCATGCTTTTCTCCAAGAAGCACGATTACACGTGTGCTTTGAGAGTTGAATGCGGATGGTGTGTATTTAACTGCAAACTCCACAATTTCTTGAATGCGTTCATCAGAAACTGGAGATTCTTTTGCTAGAGCATAGATGGATCTTCTGTTTTCTAAAGCTTTGAAAAAATCTTGAGTCATTATATATCCCTCCAAAAATTGTACTACCATTTGATAGCATACCCGACTCAGCAATCACCTATTAGTTACTTATGATTACAGGGTTACTTTCAGTAATTAATGTATCGCATTCTAAAGAAAACGTCAATAAAAAAGGGCGCTGCATAGGCGCGCCCCCATTTCTTATAAGCGAATATCAACACCTGGACCAACCTGCAGTCCAAGCAAACTCCATACAACGAACATGATGATCCATGCAATTAAAATGATAACTGCAAATGGCAGCATGAGTGACATCAGTGTTCCTAGACCTGCTCGTTTATCGTACCGCTTCATGAACCCAAGCAGCATGACAACGTAAGGACTCATCGGTGACAGAATATTGAAGGCAGAATCCCCCATACGGAAGGCTACCTGCGTATATGCTGGATCATATCCCAATTGGTAGAACATCGGCAGGAATACCGGCGCAAGTAGTGCCCAAAGCGCAGAACCACTTGTGATGAACAGATTAACAATCGCACTGATCAACGTGAAGCCGACCATCGCTCCAACACCTGTTACATTCATATTTTCCAGTGCTACACTTCCATTCACAGCAATGATGGTACTGATATTCGTCCATTCAAAGTAAGCAATGAATTGCGCAGCTGCAAATACGAGGACAATGAATCCGGACATCTCCTTCATTGCAATGCCCATTTTCTCCGGGATATCGGAGATTTTCTTCAATGTACCTGCAGTAAACCCATAGACTACAGCCAATATGATGAAAAGAACTAAAATTAGCGGAACGATATTACTTAAGAACGGCGATGGGATGATTGTTCCCTCTTCCCCGCGAAGTATAGCGTTGGATGGAACGATAAGCAGCGAAACAAGGATGATATAAACTCCCGCAGCAATCAGTGCATTCCGAACACCGCGTTTCTGCTCCGGACGAAGTTTTTCGATCTGCTCGTTCAAGATACCTTTATCCGCAAAAGAGGGATCATAATTACCCAGACGCGGTTCGATTAGTTTTTTGGATACAAACGAAACTACAACAACGAGCATGATAGTAGAAGCAGCCATGAAGTACCAGTTATCTAGCGGCGAAACAGCTCGTGCATCACTATACTGCCCTTGAATGACTTCTGTCGAGATACCAGATAGCAAAACATCCGTACCAGCAATGAGGAAGTTCGCTGTAAAGCCAGCAGATACAGCAACAAAGGAGGTCAGGAGTCCTGCAATCGGATGCTTACCGATAGAATAATAAATCATTGCAGCAAGCGGCGGTATGATTACCATTGCAGCATCCGAAGCAATATTCCCCAAAATACCTGTGAAAATGATCATATACGTAACAAGACTCTTCGGAATGTTCATAACCATCCCGCGCATCACTACCTCAAAGAATCCAACATGCTGCGCGAGCCCGATACCGAACATCATAACCAGTACAAGACCAAGCGGAGCAAATCCCGTGAAGTTTTCCAGCATAGAGGATAAAGCGAAAATCAATCCTTCTTCTGAAATCATGTTGTTGACTTCCACAACCTCATTCTCCGGTGTGGTAACGGATACGCCAAGCATACTCATGATCCATGAAACAATGGCAATAAAAATAGCCAAATATATGAAAAGCATAAATGGATCAGGCAGCTTGTTACCAGCCCGTTCTATTGCCGAGAGAAACCTTAGAACCTTCCCCTCTTCTTTTTCGGGCTTCTGCGAGCCGCCATTCTGTGTCTGATTTTCCATCTCTTTACCCCCGATCTGTTAGTTAGGCTAATATGGTTGGCTTTACACCTTCCGGGATAGGACTTGTATAACCATCTGGACCTAAGCGTTTTTGCAGTTCAAGCTTCGCAGCTTCCAGTTGTTCCGGCTTATCAAATAGAGTAAGTGCAGTAGCAGCCATCACTTCACTTGCATAGAGCATCCCTTTTTGAGCTAGAGACGTTTTCCCTTGGGATACTACCTGCCATGTATGCAGCGGCGTACCAACAGCAAAGCACGCTGCATGGAACTGGATAGTAGGCGTGATTCTGCTTACATCCCCTACATCAGTTGAACCGTATTGGAAATTCTCTGCATCATGGTACGGAATTGGTGTTGTTAGAATTGGTGATGTATCCATCTCTTCTTCCCACAGTGCCGCATCCTTGCCAATTAGCTGCAGGATGGATCGCTTATCGGAGGAGATATCCTCTTCACTTAGCGTCGTTTGAATACCTCTTGCAAAATTAAGTTCTTCTGCTGAATATTCGGGTACCTGGACACGTTCAACCTGATCTTGCATCACTTGTTCAAGAATTGTATTACGGATGAATCCGGAACAAGCCTTATCAAACGTTATCTCCAGCTCAGTTTCCGTCATAAGCGCGGCTCCTTTGGCAATCTTCACGACACGCTGGTAGATGCTCTCAACCTGCTCGGTTTCCGGGGCCCTAACTAGGTAGAGCACTTCGGCTTCCGGCTGCACCACGTTCGGAGAAACACCACCGGCATTCGTAATCGCATAATGCAGACGCGCATCTTGCACAACATGCTCCCGCAGGAAATTAGTTCCGATATTCATCAATTCAACAGCATCCAGTGCACTGCGCCCTAGATGTGGTCCGCCTGCTGCGTGTGCACTTTTTCCTTTGAATTTGAAATACACTTGATAGTTGGCCAGCGTCTCGGCTCTTTGCACCCCGCTATGAGTAAATGGATGCCATGTAATAGCCGCATCTGCATCATCAAAAACTCCTTCTTTAGCCATGAAGGTTTTACCTGATCCACCTTCTTCTCCTGGACAGCCGTAGTAACGTACAGTACCGCTCATTCCGTTTTCCTGCATGTATTCCTTTACCGCCAACGCAGCTCCCAACGCACTTGTGCCTAGCAGATTATGCCCGCAGCCGTGACCTGCTCCTCCTGAGACAATCGCTTGTTGTTCTGTCACACCTGCTTCTTGACTCAAATCAGATAGCGCATCGAATTCACCCAAAAAGGAGATGACAGGTTTGCCTGTACCAAAGTTTGCTACGAATGCGGTTTCGATACCTGCAATACCACGCTGGACATCAAATCCTTCCTCTTCCAGTACATTTGCAAGAAGTGCAGCAGATTGCTTTTCTTGAAAACGCAGTTCCGCGAACTCCCAAATTCGCTCACTTACCGCGCATAGTTTTTCCGCTTTATTTCTTATAAGACTATCCATCGAAATAGTGCTCATTAGCCCTTCCTCCTATGTATGCAAAATCCATGTTAGCTTTCCTCACCTGTGATGTTACAGAAAGATAAAAGAATCTGCAATAGATTATCTTCAAAAAAATCTAATAATTCAAATTTTATTGTAAACTATTCTAACATACAATTTAAGAAAACGCTTACATTTATAACAAAAAAACAGGAAGCTATTCTCCCTAATGGAAGAAAACTTCCTGTTACATGCATCAATGAGCAAATTGCGCGTCATAAAGGCGACGATAAGCTCCCTCTCTTTCCAATAGCTCGCTATGCTTCCCTTCTTCTGTAATGCCTTGCTTAGTTACCATGATGATTTTATCTGCATGCTTGATTGTAGCCAGGCGGTGCGCAATCACTAAAGTGGTACGCCCTGCTGACAACTCATCCAGCGCTTCCTGTATCTTAACTTCCGTTTCTGTATCCAAAGCGGATGTTGCTTCATCCAGTATGAGAATTGGCGGATTCTTCAGGAATACACGCGCTATTGATATACGCTGTTTCTGACCGCCGGAAATCATTACACCGCGCTCCCCAATGACGGTATCCAATCCTTTCGGCAATTCTGCAAGAAAATCAGTCAGCTGCGCTCTTCTGGCTGCTTCCTCAATTTCAGCATCTGTTGCACCCAACTTGCCATAAGCAATATTTTCTCTGATAGTGCCGCCGAACAAATAAACATCCTGCTGCACGATTCCAATTTGACTTCGCAAAGATGCCAATGTCATCTCATCCGTTGAAATACCATCAATGCTGATTTCCCCAGCATTCCGCTCATAAAAGCGCGGCAGTAAACTGCATATTGTAGATTTACCAGCTCCAGAAGGACCAACAAAAGCAACCGTCTCCCCGGCATTTATGGAGAAACTGATATCTTTTAGGATCGAACTGCCCTCTTTATATCCGAAAGAGACATTATCGTACCGTATGTTCCCGGTAAGAGCTTCCACCAGCTTGGCATTTGGTGCATCCTTTATATCTGGATCAAGCCGCATGATATCCATATAACGCTGAAATCCGGCAATTCCTTTCGGGTATAGCTCGATAATTGCACCGATTTTCTGTATTGGCTGGAAGAATACGTTTGTTAGGAGAATAAAAGCTACCAGATCTCCGTAAGACATTCTACCCTGAATTATGAACCACGCTCCTGCAATTAACTGGAATACAGCTATGAATCGCATCAACATGTACGTGACAGAAAGATTCAAAGCCATGATCTTATAAGACAATAATTTTGTTAGACGGTAACGTTCATTGTTGACCTTGAATCGTGCTTCTTCATGCGCTTCGTTCGTAAAAGCCTGAACAACGCGGATACCGCCAACAGTATTTTCGATTCGAGAACTGAAATCTGCTGTATCTTCGTTCATCCTTCTGGAGGCTTCTGTCATCTTCTTGTTACAGTAAAGAACAATCCAGAACAGAATCGGAACGACGAGCATTGTCATGAGTGCAAGCGGCCAATTGATGAAGAACATGATTGTTAGTGCTCCAGCAATGGTCATTAGAGCGATGAACAGATCTTCCGGACCGTGGTGAGCCATCTCTCCAATCATGAACAAATCGTTCGTCAACCGGGAAATCAAATTCCCTACCTTTGTATTATCGAAGAAACGAAAGCTCAGCTTCTGAATATGCTCAAATAGTTGTTTGCGCATATCCCGCTCAATATTGATGCCAAGCTTATGTCCCCAATAGGTGACTATGTATTGCGTGACTGTACTCAGGCCATAAACAATGAACAACAAAATACACGCTGTCACAATCCAGCTCCAGTTTTCCGTCGGAAGCAATTGGTCGACCATCATATTAACGCCAATTGGAAAAGCCAGCTCCAATATGGCTACAAAAACAGCACTGCCGAAGTCCAGCATGAACAGCCGTTTATACGGTTTATAAAAAGCGAAAAACTCTTTTAACAAGACCCACACTTCTTTCTGAGAATGATTATCACTCTATTTTACATGTAACCGGTAGCTGGCGCACCCCTTTATTAGATAATTCTTAACAAATCAGATGTAATAGAATAAAAAATAAACCCGACGCATCTCTGCATCGGGTTTTCCTTACACGCCCTCTTCGACTCGGCGCAGTTCTTCTTGCTCTCCAGCAATCAGCTTATCAATAAAATATGCTACGCCCAGTTCATCATTTGTTTTTGTTACATGCGTAGCAATTTCCATTAACTCCGTCATTGCATTCTTCATCGCAACGCCGTTACCAGCAACCTCAAACATACTAATATCATTCGGGCTGTCTCCAACTGCGTAGATATCTTCCTTCTGAATTCCATATTTTTCAGCAAGCATCGTTACTGCATAGCCTTTACCAGATTTCTCGGGCAAAATCTCAAGAATATGCTCCCCAGAAGAAGTAACCGCGATCTTCGTATTCTGGATTATAGCTTTATACACCTTAGCTAGATTCTGCAGATCGAAACTAAAAACAAGAATTTTGAATATCGTATTTTCATCGGTGAAAATATGGTCGATATTCGGTACGAAACGAATACCGGATTGTTTGAATTGAGACATGGCACCAATCCAAAGCTTCTCCAGACTTTCATCCGGGTTGGCAGATATTACTTTGTCCAATTCCGCCTGTAGCTTTTCTTCCCCATTATAAGGAGAAAGCAGCTCTGTTTCTGTATACACTTCAAAGTAGATATCCCGTTCAATGAGGAACGTCGCTATCTCCTTTGCTAGCTCTTTTTCAAATGTGATTGTATTAAGTAATTTATATCCAACATCATGAATCGTACCACCGTTAGAAGCGATGATAGGGATATCCAAATCATCTCCAACAAGTGACTTCACATCGAATGTTGCACGTCCAGTACTAATTGAAACAAGCATATCCGCATCAATAGCACGCTTGATAGCTTCTTTATTTTCTTCGGGGATTTGACTTTCAGTATTCAGTAATGTTCCATCCAGGTCTATTGCTATCATTTTTTTAGCCAAGCAAAATCCTCCTAATAACATTTTTAGGTAGTCAATTCTGGTACTATTAAATTATAATGGTTTATTGTGGGACTTTTCAATCGAGAGCAGATGGAAAGGTTTCATCTTATACCGAAAGAGGAAAAGGCTTACATAATTATAACATAGTTATCGCACAACTTAGGAGGTAGCAATATATGCAGAAAAAGCAATCCAATGGCTTATTGTATTTTTTTGGTGCACTTGGCGGCTTGCTGTATGGATATGATACTGGAGTCATCTCCGGTGCACTACTATACATCGATGAAGATCTTGGACTGAATTCCTTCACGGAAGGGCTCGTCGTAAGCTCACTATTAGTAGGGGCTATCATCAGCGCTGCCATCACTGGCCGTGTTACAGATAAAATCGGACGTAAAAAAACGATAATAGCAGCCGGTATCTTATTCCTTATAGGTGCATTGTCTGCTGGACTTGCTGCCAATGTAACAATGATGGTTGTTGCTCGTGTCATTCTTGGTTTAGCAGTTGGATGTTCCACGACAATCGTACCACTTTATTTATCAGAGCTTGCTCCAAAAGAAAAGCGCGGCTCTCTCGCTTCATTAAACCAACTATTAATTACAATTGGTATTTTGTCTTCATACCTTGTTAACTATGCTCTGTCAGATGCAGGCGCATGGCGCTGGATGCTTGGACTGGCTGTTATCCCAGCAATCATCTTAATCGTCGGTATGTTCTTCATGCCGGAAAGCCCACGCTGGCTCCTAACGGCAGGAAAAGAAGATCAAGCACGCACTATTCTAAAACGTGTACGAGGAGAAAATGCTTCAATTGATGAAGAAGTCTCCGAAGTTAAGAAAGCAGAAAAAGAAGATGAAGGCGGCATGAAAGAGCTGTTTTCCAGTTGGGTACGGCCTGCATTAATTGCTGGAATAGGTATTGCTTTCTTCCAACAGTTCATCGGAATCAACACCATTATTTATTACACGCCAATCACATTGGAGAATGCTGGATTCGCAGACTCCGCTGCCATTCTTGGTACTGTCGGTATCGGCGCAGTCAATGTATTGATGACAATCATCGCCATCCGTTTTGTAGATAAAATCAACCGTAAAACATTGCTAATGGCAGGTAACATCGGAATGGTTATCAGCTTGGTAGTTCTATCTACCGTTAACTTGCTGGCACCTGATTCTACAGCTGCAACATGGGCGATCATCATTTGCCTCGGTACTTTCATCGTCTCGTTCTCGACAACTTGGGGACCTGTTGTTTGGATTATGCTTCCAGAGCTATTCCCGACAGCAGTTCGAGGAATCGGAACAGGTGTAGCTACATTTGCTCTGCATGGCGCTAACTTGATTGTGTCCTTGCTATTTCCGATCTTGCTTAATGCGATCGGTATCAGCTACCTATTCTATATTTTCGCCGCCATCGGCATCCTTGCCCTTCTATTCGTCAAGTTCTTTACGACTGAGACACGCGGGAAGAGCTTAGAACAAATCGAACAAGATCTGCGCAAACGAAGCAGTGTAGGATAAATGAAAAGCCGCCCGTTATGGGCGGCTTTCTTAATTGGATAGACTTTTCTTTTTGAAGGTAATAAAGGTTACAACTAAAGCAGCTACCATCCATCCAACAAGCCAGATGATGTCTTCTCGATAAGCGGAGAACGCCTCGCCGTTAATTGCTGCCAAACACGCTTCCATCATGAAGCTTCCTGGCGTATAGCCTAAAACGTCCCCTACTATACCCTCCGAAAAATACATTTGAATCATCGGACCAAATCCTATTACGAAGCTTAATGGCAATAAATACACAGTAGTTTGAACCAAGTTTTCACTAAGCAAACCGACTAAAGTACCCAAAGCAACAAAAAGAATAAGCGCGACTAGCAGGATGACAGAGAGCATGATAGGATTTTCCACATTAACGTCAATAATCAGCATGGATACAACTAGCACAATAACCGTTAAGATAACGGAAATGATGCTTTTACCGACCATTATATCAGCAGAACTAGCAGGTGAAAGCAATAAGACCTGCAGCGTGTTTTTTTCCTTTTCTTCTGCCAGCAGCAACGCCTGCACATACATTGTGACAAATGTAACCGCCATAATGAAGACAAAGGACGCCGCAAAGTCCAGTTCACCATCCATTCGACTATAAAGAATTGCCAAGAATATAGGTACAATTACAACAGATAAAACCTGAACATTCGATTTTGCATCATGGTATTCTTTCACAAGCATTGCGGATATTCGTGCAGCATTCATGCTAATTTCCTCCCTGTCACTTCAATAAATATATCTCCTAGTGTCGGCTGATCGGAATGCACAGCAAGGACTTCCTCTGCCTGCATGTATTGATACAGTCGTTCTGCTCCAGTCGGATTATTCTCGATAGTTTCGTTTCGACCATTTTTCAGTTCTAGATGAATGGTATTTTTCGCATATTTGCGCTGCAATTGGTTCGGCGCATCCATTTCTCGTATTTGTCCTTCATGCAGGAACGCAACGCGATCACAAAGCTGTGCGGCTTCCTCCATATTGTGCGTGGTCAGGAAAATCGTCGTTCCTTCGCGGTTTAAGTCCCGCAGAAGATCATGCATCTTTTGAACATTTCCGGGATCCAAAGCAGAAGTCGGTTCATCGAGGAAAAGCACTTCTGGTTTGTGCAGGACAGCCCGAGCAAGAAGCACACGCTGCTTCATTCCTTTTGACAGTTTTTTCACTGGTTTTTTCTTATCTTCTGCCAAGCCTACCAGCTGCAAAACTTCTTCCACTCTTCCTGCAGCAGCTTTATATAACTTCGCATAGAAATCCAGATTCTGCTGAACAGTCATCCGATCATATAACCCACTATTGTCTGTCAGAATACCTATTCTGCCTAAGTCAGCATCTTTCATTTTAGATGCCGGTTTACCTAGTATATTCACTTCTCCTGCCGTCTGAAGAAGCTGACCTGTGAGAATTTTGACTGTGGTTGTCTTTCCAGATCCGCTCGGTCCCAGGAAGCCGAAAACCTCTCCTTTTTTTACATTGAATGAGACTTGCTGCAACGCCCGTTGCTGTCCGAATACCTTGGATAAATCCTTCACTTGTAATGCGTAGTCCATGTTATGATGCTCCTTTCCGTTCGTAACGGTTGATAATCAAAGCTTACTAATCTTTTAAGCGAAACGCTGTAAAATCAGGCTTAACGGAATTCTAAAACACTGAATGGAGCAAATAATAGGCTGAATACTGCACTATTCAGGCTGAATGGAGCAGGCTACAGACCGAGCATACCCTTTAATTCTTCAAAACGGTTTTTAGACAACGGAACCGAACTGCGTGAATGATCATCAAGAATCAAACTGAAGCTGTTTCGCGTCCAGGTTACCACTTCCTTTACCTGCTGCAGATTCACAAGATAGGAACGATGACAGCGAAAGAAACCAAAAGCCCTCAGCCGCTCCTCCAATTCCTGGAGTGTGTATGTACATGGGTAAACCCCATCGTGTAAATGAAGCTGAGCAACTCCTTCACTGCTCTCGATAAAGTTAATATCAAAAGGATTGAAAAGTATGATCTTATCATCGATTTTTGCTGGGATCTTCTCCAGCTTGACCGGCTGAATAGTTTCTTCTGCAACTGCCGTTTCTTCGTTCTCCTCTTCAACTGCAATCCTTTTACAGCCTTTATCCGACAAACTATAGACATAATTGGTGAGCGCTAATGCATTTTCCAAGTCTATAGTAGTAAGAAGGATAGTTTTACCCCTCTTCTTCAACTCACCAATGATGCGGTGAATGATTAAGCTGGTTTCAAGATCAACATTCTGTTCTGGCTCTTCCATTATGAATATAGGCTGATCTTGCACTATTAGCCTGCCAATTTGCACCCGTCGCTCCTGTGAATAAGTCAGTTTGCTGATTTTTGTACTTTGACACTCTCGCAGTCCGATTTGCTGTATCACCTCTTCCACTTCAACCTTGCTGCGGTAAAGCTTCCGAAAGAAGGTCAGATACTCACCTACCTTCATCCTTGTATACGTTGCATCATTAAGATAAAAGAAGCCAATACGATCATTAACAGAATGCAGGTTTTCGATATTTTCACCGAATAGTAGTACACTACCGGTAGATGGATTTTCTTGTTTCATGACTATGTTAAGCAGCTGACTTCCAATCACTTTATTGCAGCGAATGACATAGCATTCACCAGCTTTTAGCTCAATATCGATTGGAGGTAGGAGCATCGTATTGTGAGAAGTTTTACTGAGATTTTCGAATTGCAGTGTAGCCATTATGTATTCGCCCCCTGTTTTACTTTTATTGTAAAGCTAACTCCATGAATTGGAAATACCGAATCGGAGATGAAGACCATTGAAAAAAGATATAGATGATTATCTAAACGAAGGAATATATGGAATAAAAGAAACGAAGGCAACTGAAAGGAAAGAGTATCTGGGAACATTGCGGGAAAGAACGATACTCGCATTAACAGAAGGAGAAGTCGTCCAGCAAAAAGGATTAAAACAGCTGGAGGAGGCTATGAAAAGCCACCCCGATGCATGCTTACGATTTTCCGGAGAAGTTACGATGCGTTTCTTCAAGCCCTACAAGACACTTGCTTCATCACGACATATTCCTTACACATCCGTCACTAATCAAGGTGCAGATGTGGATATTGCGCTCGTCCTGCATGTCGATCATGCGATTGATAAACCGGATATCTTCCTACCCGAGGAGAAAGAGAAGGCAACAGAAATAACCGAAAAACCAGAGCACTCCCTTACATCCGTGCTTAAGAATATCTTTAAACGGTAATAGAACTGTTAAGTGCATGTAAGGTTACTATGATAGCCTGACAGAGAGGAGCAATAAACTTGTTTACATTCAATGCAAATGACCTATCAGCAAAGACTCATTACAAAATTCTCACAGGGAGCATCATCCCGAGGCCAGTAGCTTTCGTCACGACCAAGTCAGCAGATTCAGAAGTAGTCAACGCAGCACCATTCAGCTACTTTTCAATTGTAAGTGCAACGCCGCCTCTAATCAGCATTTCGATCCAGCGTGCAGGTGGCAACCAAAAGGATACAGCCCGTCATGCTATTCGCACAGGCGAGCTGGTAGTCCACATCTGCACAGAGCCAATCGTAGAGGAAATGAACAAAACCGCAGCAACGCTGCCTTCTGAAGAAAGCGAGCTTGATCACACCAGTTTGACACTCGCGCCAAGCACATATGTCTCGGTTCCCGGAATTGCTGAGGCTTCCATCAGGATGGAATGCACCTTGTATGATCATATCGAGATAAAAGATGATGATGGAGCTGTTACAGCAGACCTATTGCTTGCAAAGGTGGCTGGGTATCATCTATCCCCGGAAGTCTATGATAACAGCACCGGCTATCTGGATGCAGAGGCCATCCAGCCAATCAGCCGTTTGGCAGGTAATGATTATAGTAAGCTTGGAGAGCTATTCACACTGAAACGACCCGAATAACAAGGAGAGTGGTGTACAACATGCAGAAAACAGCCGTAATCACCGGCGCGAATTCCGGTATGGGCTTTGCCACAGCTGTATCGTTAGCCAGAAGAGGATACGCCGTATGTATGCTTTGTCGTTCTGAAGAACGCGGCACGCAAGCATTGAAGGAAGCTAAACAGCAAAGCGGCTCGGAGAACATACATCTATATGTATGCGACTTGGCGTCATTTACTAGCATTCACACCTGTGCAGAAGCATTGAAAGCACAACACCCTACTATTGACGTACTCATCAACAATGCCGGCATCGTTACAACAAAAAAACAATTCACTGCTGATGGTTTGGAGATGATGATGGGTGTGAATCATCTCGGACACTTCCTCTTGACCAATTTACTGTTAGAACAAATCAAAGCAGCACCTCAAGGTCGTGTAGTCGTTGTATCTTCCGGCGCTTACAAAATCGGAAAAATAAATCTGGATGATCTAGGTGGAGCTGAATCCTTTACGCCTTGGCAAAATTACGGTCACAGCAAGCTTGCTAATCTTTTATTCACCAAAGAGCTTTCTCTGCGTCTGCATCATTCCAATGCCACGGTAAATGCAGTACATCCTGGAGCAGTGAGCACAAGTCTTGGCGTGGACAGGCAGTCCGGCTTCGGCAAAAAGATTCATCAGTTACTCCGTCCATTTTTCCAATCGCCTGCTGATGGGGCAGATACTGCTCTGTATCTAGCCGAAAGCTCTGAAGTACAGCATGTATCCGGAGGGTACTTCTATAAACGGCAAATCCAGGACGTGAGAGGACAGGCAGATGATGCTGAACTAGCCAAGCAGCTCTGGGCAATCAGCGAAAGAAAAGTGGGATTGACTGTATAATCAATCCCACTCTGGTACTAAGAAGCCATAATGGCTCAACAACTCGATTGCTTCCTCCATTATCGATTCATCATTTGCTGCCAATGTATGAAGATGGATACCATCCGTCAATTCAGATAAATAACCTGCTTTGCTGTTTGCTATCCTTTCGATGAACTTTTTTACTTCCCTTCGGCTGGATACCATGATAGAAGCTGTTATCTGTCCATAAACCGGATGCTCCACTCGGACATCCTTCACTGTCACACCCAAGTCTACAAGCAATTGCAGCTCTTCCTCCGTCCGTTCAGGTGCATGCTGACAAGCTACGATCCTTTCGACTGAATAGACAGGATGCTGCTGCAGTACATATCCCTCACTAGTAGCCATGATCGGGTGCTGCTCTGCCTTCAGCAGCGTAACATCTCCTACGATTACTTGCCTGCTGACATTTGCCTCCTCTGCCAGTTCACTTCCCTTAAGCGGGCCGTCTGCTGCCCGAAGCTTATTCAATAACCACTTTCTGCGCGTACTCCCCAATAACTTCTTTTTTCCTTGACCCATTTCGAATCCGTCCTTTTCACTGTTTCCTGTATTATAGCAAATAAAAAAGACACAGCCATACTAGCTGTGTCTTAGTCCGCGTACACTTCCTGTTCCTTTTTTTCAGGAAGTACTTTCCACGGTGTCTGCTGCAGGAATTCGAAATAAAGCGGAGCAAATGGATGCCCGACATCTGAGTTCCATGGTTTATTCGCACCAGTGAAATGAACGATGGCAGGTGATTGGCGAGCTTCCTTATAACGTTTCCGCTCTGCTAATTCTCTAGGCGTTTTCGTCTTTAGAATGATGAAGGATTGCGCATTCCATCTTGGATGGATCGGCTTCCACTTATCCCAAAGGATTGCATTCAAGGCATCCTGATCATGTAAGTAAAGGAACTCCGGATCATTGTTTTCGTCAATGAATTGCAGCACTCTGTCCGAGATGTTTTGTTTGCGCCAGCCCTCCATGTCAATAACCATCATACCGGAATTAAAATACTTGCCCTCAGTGGTAATATTCATTTTCTCCAAGCGCTGAAGCTGGCCAGCATCCTCTACCGCCGCCATCAGGTTCCCATCCAGATCGATATCGTTCAGCTGGGCGATATCCGTCAGCACAAGTGTGTCGCAGTCGATATAGATGACTCGTTCCACACTCGGATCTGTTATGACTTCCGGAATGGAGATACGATAGTAAGCCGTTTTATTAATATATCTGCTTTCTGTTGCATTCTTATAGGATTCTGTATCTATGGATAGAAAACGGATTGGAACACCGAATTGCATCGTCGTCTTCATGAGCATTCTTTTGTTTGGCTTTGTGATGCCCCCGTCGATTACATATAGCATGACTCGTCTTTTCTTATCAACATTTGTAAGCAGGGATGCCAGCATCACACCTAGGTGGTGGGCGTAGTTATCATCTGCACTGGAAACAACATGGATTGTATCTTTGTGATGCAAGACGTTCATCCTCCTTTGAAATCGTACGTTTCTGTACCCTGCTTTCACCTACAGGAAACCCTTTATAGCAAAAATAAGCAGATAGAACCGTTAATTGTTTGACAATTAGGACAATTACTCCGGTTAAAAAGAGCTATTACAACTAGTTAATTGCAATAGCTCTTTGATCAAATGTTTGATCAGGATAGCGGCTGATGGAGTTCCCAGCCTAACTTCAATATTTCTACGATATAATCCGCCACTTCCTCCGGATTCAAATTATCAGTTGTGACCCGCGCATTATGTTCTGCATAAATCGCTTGTCGTTCGTCGAAGATCTCTTGGACCTCCTCGACCGACTTGTTATGCAGTACAGGGCGGTTTTCGATCAGCAGATCCATACGTTCCTTCCAGTGGTCCCAACTTAAATCAAGGAAGAGCACCAGACAGCTGTCGAGACATTTTTCCCGGATGGCTTCTTGTTTGAAAGCACCACCGCCGAGAGAAACGATATTACATTGTTTATTATCACAGATATCGATGACCGTATTCCGTTCAATCTCTCGAAAATACCCTTCACCATGCTGCGCGAATATTTCTGGTATCGTCTTGTTATAACGGCGTTCGATTTCGATATCAACGTCGATGAAATCCCTGTAAAGTTTATCGGCAACCATCTTGCCGATGGTCGTTTTCCCGACACCCATGAATCCGATCAGGACGATATTCTTCGCCCGCACGGGTATATGCTGTCTGCTCATTGTCCGCACGCTGTATCTCCTCTCCTTACGTTTCGTATACTCTACATTATGTTCTATTGTATACGATAAATCAAAAAATCGTAAGAGAGAAATACCTTACTTTACCGCGGCATCTGAAAGCTCTAGATTCAGCCACTTTACTTCTTCTTCTGTCAATTCAATGTCAATTGCCGGCAGCGCTTCTTCTAATCGCTGTACATTTTTACATCCGACAATGGCACATGTCGGGAATTCTTGATGCAGTACATACGCAACAGCAATCTGATTTGCCGTCACACCTTTTCTGCTGGCAATTTCTGCAGCTCGGTCAAAGCGTTCCCAGTTGTCATCATTGTAATAAACACGAGCAATTTCTTCATCTGTCACATGATTCCTATCATAAGTACCGGTAAAGAAACCGCCTGCCTGAGAGGCCCAGGAAATGACCGGCATACCTGTGCGGCGATGCCAGACGAGATAGTCATTATCCAAAGCTACTGTCTCCGCCCAGCGCACCTCGTTCAACTGTGCAAGACTTAGGTTCGGACTATTCACGAACAGCCGGTCATACCCTTTGGCATCTGCATAGACATTTGCCTCCTCAATGCGATCAGCCTGCCAATTGGACACGCCGTATATGCCAATTTTCCCCGCCTGCTGATGCTCATGCAGCATATCCATCAGCACCTGGACAGGAACACTTCTATCATCCCGATGTATGAGATAGATGTCGATAAAATCGGTCTGCAAGTTTTCCAGGCTATCCTGCAAATCTTTTGTAATTTCAGCAGGGTCCACCCGCTTCATTTCCGGATGATGCGTGCCATCCTTATCAATGTGGTAATGACCACCTTTGGAGATAAGAACCACATCCTCACGGTTACCACGTTCCTGCATCCACTGACCAATTAGTTTTTCGGCTTGGTATTTTGCATATTTCGGACCTGTATCAATCGTATTGCCGCCTGCCTGTAAGAAGGCATCCAGAACAGCGAATACATCATCTTTTTTGTCTTCGAAGAATTTTGTTGTTCCCAGGATTAATTGTGATAGCGGGCGCTCGATTCCTGGTATAGCTGTATATTTCATGCTGAAAAACCTCCCTTTTATTCTGAAAAGTAAGTAAGCAGTTTGCATTCCTATTCCCTAATTGATAAGAAAAGTATCCTTTGCTAGTACAGAAAAAACAGAGTTCTTGATTGGAAGAAGCTATTGCGGGGTTGTTTCCTATAGGGGCGTGTATATTCACTTTAGCATTATGGCCATGCTTACAGCAAATAAAATGAGCAGTCACATAGTGTGACTGCTCAAAATACTTAGCCATTCATGACTTCTGTAAGGACTGGTACGATTTGTTTTTTACGGGATACAACACCTTTTAAGGTAGCTGTATTATTGGAAAGCTTCACTTGGAAAGCTTTTTCGACAGCTTCTGTATCTGCTCCGATTGCGATAGCAGTGGAGTCATTTGTCAGGATATTCGTGATAGCGAAGAGGTAGAGCTTCAAGCCTTTATCTGTAATCTTCTGCTTCATCGCTGCTTCCACTTCAGCCTGACGTACAAGAACATCCTGCTCGTCTACAACGTTGACTTGTGCGATTTCTACTGTTGCATTACCCATCTGGAATTCTTTTGCATCAAGTGTGATCAATTCCTCAGGAGTTTTCTTGCTAACATCTGCTCCAGCTTTCAGCATATCCAAGCCGTATGTATCAACATCGACATCAGCAATTTCTGCAAGTTCCTTCGCAGCCTTAATGTCCTGCTCCGTGCATGTAGGGGATTTGAACAATAGAGAATCAGAGATGATTGCACTCAGCATAGCACCCGCGATTTCTTTTGGAATCTCAACATTATGCTCTTTGTAAATTTTCTTGATGATGGTTGCTGTACAACCAACTGGCTCCGCACGGTAATAAAGCGGATCAGCTGTTTCGAAATTGGCAATACGATGGTGATCGACAACTTCAATAACAGAAACTGTATCGATATCTGAAACACTTTGCTGTTTTTCGTTGTGATCGACTAAGATGACTTGCTCAGCATCTCCATCAATCGCCTCAATTACACGAGGTGCTTCCAATCCGAAAGTTTTCAAAGCGAATGCTGTTTCTTCATTCAATTCTCCCAGGCGGACTGCTTCTGCTTCCACACCTAGTTTATTTTTCAAATGCGCGTATGCAATTGCGGATGTAACCGCATCTGTATCCGGGTTTTTATGTCCGAAGACGAGTACTTTACCCACTGCCTATCTCTCCTTTTTTGCATTGCCGGCGAGTGCCGGACATGATGTATTCATTTTACATGATTATAGCCGTTTTAAAAAGGGACTCACCTGGAAACATACCTGTTCCCGTGCACCCAGAAACGCCACGGAAAATCTTTGGCTTCCTGTGCATTTGGAATCCCGATTCTCGGTCCCGTCTCCACTTGCTCCGGCTTGTACCCTTCTGCGATATATAATGGCGGAGTGGTAAATTGACCGCCATAGTGTGACTGGATTATGCCCATTGCCTGACATAGCTTTCCGGGGCCATTGGTCAGTTCCCTCGGCTTCCGTCCAGGTCTGCGTGTTTCCATAAGCGGCATTCCATCCTTTGGTTCAAGCGCACGTATGAGGACAGCCTCCGGTATCTCAGCATCTGCACTTACTACATTTAGCAGCACTTGACGATGCATTGTATACGTATAAATATGACCGGGAGTATGGAACATGATTTCCGTCCGTTTTGTTCGCCGGTTATTGAAGCTATGCGCAGCACGATCGAGTGCTCCTCGGTACGCTTCAGTCTCCACGATATAGCCGGAGGTGATTCCTTCCGATGTTTCGTGTACAAGCAGGCATCCCAATAAGCTCTGAGCCAGCTCTAGTGTAGGCTGCTGATAAAATGACTGCAGCAGCGGCGGATAACTTGTCATCTAACATGCTCCTTTTTTAATACAGGTTTCAGGTTTTGCTCCTTCCCTTTTAGCATTACCCAAACCTGGAATAAGAATGGGGCACCAATAATGACAAGGAAGGCTATGATCGTGAATATCGGAATTGGATGAACTGCACCAAAATGATCAAGCAACATCCCTCCAATCAGCGGCCCTGCAACACTTCCAAAGCCCGTAAAGCCCATTGCGCCGAAATAAGTCCCCTTCATATCAGGATTGGCAATTTCATCAATGAACATATCCGACATAGAGAATAGCAGCACTTCTCCAATCGTGAACAGAATAACCGCTGCCGCAATCCAGATGATTTCATGCAAAAAGGCCATACTTAACAAACTGAGGGCAATCAGTACATTTCCAAGCATCAGGGACAATACGAGTGAATACTTTTTCGCAATAGCAACAATTGGATATTGTACAATTAGAACTGTCAAAGCATTCAACGTAAGCATCATACTGAATAGCTTTGCCCCATCCTCAATACTAGGCGTAGCTGCAAAAAACTGAGGTAAGGTAGCACTGAAATGCGAATATCCAAACACACTGATGGTGACCCCGATCAATAGGAACATAAACAGTGTGTCCTTTCGCGTTACATTAAAAGCTTCACGGACACTAATCCTATTTGCTCCTGCTGCGGCTGTTTCTTCCACTTTGACACGTAAAAACTGAAAGATAAGCACGAGTCCGTAGGCGAAATAAACCAAAGCCGCAATCAGAAATGGTGCTGTTGAAGAAGCCGAACCAAGGTACAGACCTAAAAGAGGACCGAATACGACACCTATATTGATTGCGGTATAGCGCATATTGAAAACGAGTAAACGGTTCTTTTGATCGGTCACATCTGACAAAAGAGCTTTGGACGTTGGTTCGAACAAAGAACGGCATAATCCATTCAGTGCATTCATGACAAAGAATACCCAGATAGCATCCGCCAGGGCAAACCCAACAAATACTCCGCACCAGCCAAATATACTGATACTGATAATTTTCTTTCTGCCGAATCGATCAGAAAAGTATCCGCCGTAGAAGCTGGACAGAATGCCAACCAAGGAACTGATAGCAATAATCAGGCCGGTAAATCCTGCTGATGCCCCTTTCTCCTGCGTCAGATAGATTGCTAAAAAAGGAATACTCATACTAGTAGCCATCCTGCCGAACACCGTTCCGATGATAATTGTCCAGCTGTAAGGATGGAGTGTGCGTAAAACGTGCATGCTGTCTCAACTCCTCGTAATCCAAATTATAGCAGATTACAAGGCTTCTGTTTTTGCATTCCCGGACTGCTTATAAATTAATCAAAAAAAGAACCAGACTCACGTCTGATCCTTCATTTTTTCTTCCTTTTTTAATAAGTCGCGGATTTCTGTGAGCAGCTCCTGTTCCACGGTCAGTTGCTGGACAACCTCTTCTGTCTGCGGCTGCTTGCGCTTCAATCTGTTCATGACTTTGACGACCATGAATAGTGATACAGCTATCAAAAAGAAATTAATGACAGTTTGAATGAACGCTCCATACTTCACTACGGCACTGCCAAAAGTGAACTGCAGACCGCTAAAGTCATGCCCTCCGGTAATAATACCGATGAGCGGCATGATGATATCGTTAACGAGGGATGTCGTGATGGCACTGAATGCGGAACCAATTACTACGGCTACAGCCAAATCCACGACGTTCCCGCGCAACGCAAACTCTTTAAATTCCTTAAACATCGTATGTATACCTCCTTAAAGCTAGTACCATTCTTACGCATCTATTTCCCTTTTTCAAGTATAGCCATTACAAAAACAAACGAGACTCCTGTTGGAGTCTCGTCTATATTATTATAATTCCTTCCACCAGTCATCATGGATGGTGGCCGGCATCTGCCGTTTATGCGTTGTTTTGAAGTAACGGTCCTCTAAAAGTTTAGCTGTTTTCTCTTCGATAATTTTCCCTTCGAGATAATCATCGATATCCTCATATGAGAGTCCGAGTTCTGCTTCGTCGGCTTGACCTGGATTCTCATCAAGCAAGTCAGCTGTTGGCGCTTTTTCATACAGACGTTCTGGTGCCCCAAGTTCGATGAGAAGCTGTTTACCCTGACGCTTGTTCAAGCCGCTCAATGGAAGAATGTCTGCTCCGCCATCGCCGTACTTCGTGTAGAAACCAGTAATAGCTTCAGCAGCATGATCTGTACCGATAACCAGCAATCCTTCTTGACCTCCAATTGCATATTGGGCGATCATGCGCATACGCGCCTTGATGTTTCCTTTGTGGTAATCAGCAAGCTGGTTGCCAGTAGCATCTTTATACGCTTTCGCCGCTTCTGAAACTGGGGATTTAATATTGTAAGCATATGATTCAATAGGATCAATGAAATCCAATGCCAGCTGAGCATCTTCTTCATCCGCTTGTTCACCATGCGGAAGCCGAACAGCAGCAAAGGTTACATCCTTACCTTCCTTCTTCAGCTCTTCGATTGCCAATTGCGCAAGGCGTCCTGCCAATGTAGAATCCTGTCCGCCGCTAATACCAAGAACGAATCCTTTAGCACCAGTTTTTAGCAGATAATCTTTCAGGAAGTCGATTCGGCTGCGGATCTCCTGTTTAGCGTCTATTGTTGGTTTTACTTGCAGCTCTGAAATAATTCTGGATTGATTAGACATAATTTTGCCTCCTCGATAATAATGATTCTTTTTCTTTTCCCTCTCAAGCTGGAACTTAATCTATTTATGTATCATGCTCTCTTCTTCTAGTATAAACCAATCGCATCATAAAAGACGAAAAATAAAGCCCGCGGCATTAGTTCTCCGCGGGCTTGCTGTTTAAATATTCTTCCATGTCCTCCATCGTCTTTTCCATACGCTGGACATCTATATCAAAATCAAGGTCTGTTGAACGAAAGAATGGATCGTTAAATGTGAAAAGCTCTGCAATGTAGTTTTCATAAGCTCGCATCGCAACCATCTCCTTTCCAATTCTTCTTTCGTCTATTTTAGCCTAAATCCCTGCCGAAAAAAACCCATCCAAAGGAACTTATTCGCAGGCTCAGCGTTTTAGAACACGCTGTTTATGTCAATAACTTTCCTGATGGAATAAAAGGAGGTAAAGGAAATGGATTTATATGATTTTATGAAAGAAGGCAACCCAGGCAAGAAACAAACCCGCCTGCCTGGAATTCAGCATGAGATGGATCCGCTCCCGATTGAAGAATTCGACCATTGGAAGGGCAGTGGGAAACTGCAGGGCAAGGTTATTCTTATTACAGGAGGGGACAGCGGTATTGGGCGTGCAGTAGCGATCGCTTATGCAAAAGAAGGTGCTGACATAGCAATATCTTATCTAAATGAACAGGAGGATGCAGAATACGCGAAAAAGAGGATTGAACAAGAAGGAGTTAAATGCGTTCTGTATCCTGGCGATATCAGCGACGCTGCATTTTGCGAAAATCTTATAAAACAAGTTATACAAGATTTTAATAAACTTGATATTTTGGTCAACAATGCTGCACGCCAGGAAGTACAGAACGATTTGACGGATATCACCCCAGAGCAGCTTGAACGGACTTTCCAGACCAATTTCTTTAGCTACTTTTACCTGACTCGTGCTGCTCTGCCGCATCTTGGAAAAGGAAACTGTATCATTAATACATCTTCCGTCACTCCGTATATCGGCAACCCTACATTGATCGATTATACGTCCACAAAAGGAGCAATCGTTGCCTTTACTCGATCATTAGCAAAAGGCTTGGCTAGCAAAGGGATACGAGTGAATGGAGTCGCACCCGGCCCGATCTGGACGCCGCTCATTCCGGCTACCATGCCGCAAGACACATTAGGAAACTTCGGTACCCAGACTCCGCTCGGAAGACCTGGCCAGCCTGTCGATCTCATCGGCAGCTATGTTCTGCTCGCTTCGGATGAAGCTGCCTACATTACCGGACAATTCATCCACGTTAACGGCGGGGATTATATGTCATCTTAATAAGAATAAGGAAGCCGCATATGCGGCTTCCTTATTCTTTGCTTTTCCAAGCTTGAGTTTTATCGTCCTCATCAAATTCGATGGTGACATCTGTGACGCCTCTATGCTCCAAGATTTGAGCTTCCAGCCGATCCCTGATATCATCAGCATCCGCCACCGTAATAGTCGGGTCAATTTCCAGTGTAGCTTCCACGTGGAAGGACTCCCCTTCTTTTACAACAGTCATTTCCTGGATATCACGTACATCCTTATCTGCAAATAAAATGTTCCCAATCTTATCTGCCATTTCTTCATCGGCTTCCCCAATGACACCAGCTGCATTATCAAGGAAAACACGTCCAACCACTAAAAACATCATGCCACCAATTATAATTGAAGCGATACCTTCTGCCTGGTAAAACGGTGTATAAGCCGCAATCAAGATCGCAATGATGGCAACCAAGCCGCCGCTAGTAGCAACCAAGTCTTCCATGAAGACTAGTTTTGTAGCTGGTTTTGCCCGTTTTACATGCGCGAAGCTCATCGGAATGACCGCGAGCCCTTTTGCACCTGAATCACTCTCATGGGCAATCTCACGCATCGCTTTGAGAAGTACGAATGCCTCTAGGATACAGCCAAGTGCAAGCACTGTAATACTGATCCATAATCCACCTGATTCTGATGGATGTGCCAGATGGGTAATACCCTCCCGGATGGTTTCATAAGCGAGGATACCTACGATTAAGACTGCGCCGAGCAGCACAAGGTTGACAGCCCGGCCAAACCCTCCCGGGAACCGCTCTGTAGGGGCTTTTTTACTGAGTGCTGAACCAACATAGACGAAGAGCTGGTTCGCGGCATCCCCAAAACTATGCATCGTTTCTGCAAACATAGCCACATTCCCTGTCAACAAGAAAGCTCCTCCTTTGACAAGGGCAATGATCAGATTGACTACCGCAGCCAATGCGGCTGATTTACTTCCCTGACGTAACAGGCTTACATATTCCTTCATGCTGTCTCTTCCTTCTTTATGTTTTTATATGTAGCAGTTTATGGTAACAATATTTTTAGCATAGCATACATTGAATGCAACGCCGCCCCCTTTTGCTTAAGGCGCAGGAAGACAGGATGTTTTAGTTTGAGTAGAAACGGTTATTCCATATACATGAAATCCGTATTTTTTTCACTTGCAGTCTTTCGCTGAACGTGTTAATATCTTGAACAATATACTTTTTCAGAGAAAGGAGATAAAAAAATGAGAAAAGTAACATTGGAGCAGATTTATACACATCCAATCGCACAGAAGTATCTCGGACGTTCCGGGCAAGCGCATGCCATTTCAGTGGCGGAGCACGCACTAGTCATCAGTGAGAAAAAGCAGGTTGACCCAGACACGGCCGTAAAAGCTGCATTGCTGCATGATATCGGCCATTATGAATGGTATAGCGATGGAAAATGGGATTATGATTTGTATAAACAAAATGATATCCATGCTATCAAGGGCGCTGCCCGGGCACACAAACTCCTGATTCGTTTAGGTGAAGAGCCGCAGGCCGCCAAAGCAATTTCCTTGGCAATCCTTCTGCACACAGACTCTTACCTGCCCGAACACAATCTGAAGCTTGATCCATTACAGCAAGTAGTAGCGGAAGCAGATACAGCTGATGAAGAGACTGGCGGTGCACATCATTATAAGACCATCTCTCAGCAAGAGGCACTCAAACGCATTCGGAAATTGGACGCAAGCATCGAGAAGCGCATGATAAGACAAGTCCAGACAAGCTAATCATGTCCGCTTCCTCCCCCCTTCCTTATATCTCCTATCTTTCCTTTCAAAACTTCGTTTCAAAACGTGCAATCTAGTACCTATTCCGCTATGCTAGAAATACAATATACGAGACTTCAAAAAGGAGAATAGCGAATTTGCACTGGAAAAGGATTATAGTAACTACTTTGCTTATGACAGTTGCAGCGTTGATCCTATTCGGCTTTTTGCATATAGAGCAGCTTCCGCCAAATCAATCCAATCCTGCCGATTCCATGAATGCAGATGACATTACCGGCCTCCATCCTACAGTAGAGAAGAATATGAATGAACTAGTAGAAAAAACTTCTGACATCGGAATCTCCATTATCATTACGGATGACTATCGATCCAAGGAAGAACAAGACAAGCTGTACGCCCAAGGCAGAACAACCGAGGGACAAATTGTCACTCAAGTCCAAGGCGGAGAATCCATGCATAATTACGGACTCGCCATCGACTTTGCCCTGGAACCGGAACCAGGCAATGTAATCTGGGATATGGAATACGACGGGAACAAGAATGGAGAATCCGACTGGATGGAAGTAGTCGAAATCGCCAAAGAACTCGGCTTCGAATGGGGCGGAGATTGGCCAGGATTCAAGGATTACCCGCATCTGGAGATGCATATTGATTAACAAAAAAGCGCCCTCATGGGCGCTTTTTCAGTTAGCAATGACAAGATAGGCGCTAAAACTGATGATATAGATAGCAAAACAAAAAACAGCTACGCGCATGTAATTACTTGTTAGGTCGAACAACACCTTTAACCCATTGGACAAAATAGCTGCAATTGTAAGTACAAAAGAAATTCCCAACATCAGCATAGCACTGAGAAAGACGATCTGCTCCATCTAGATTCTCTCCTTCTTTTAATTCCTATTACAATTATAATAGAAGGAAAGCCGCACAAGCTCCTGTTATTCTGGTAACATTAATTGCCTGAAAGTGACGATTATGTCACCTGTTACAGTTCTAACTGAGAAGGGTACAACGTCATACCGCCATCGACGAATAGAGTAGTACCTGTGACGTAACTCGCTTCCTTAGATGCAAGCCACGCAGCAGCTGCTGCAATCTCTTCTGGTTTACCAAAGGATTGCATCGGTATTTTCTTCATCTGCCTTGCTTCGTTTTCCGGCTTGGTATCATCGTTCCGCTCCGTATCAATTGTTCCTGGCGCAATGGCATTTACTCGGATTCCTTTAGCAGCATACTCAAGTGCCATCGTCTCAGTCAATAGCTTGATGCCACCTTTAGAAGCAGCATAATGACTGTCCGAAGGTTTCGGAATTTGCTGGTGTACACTAGACATATTAATAATGCTGCCTTTTATATTATTCTCCAGCATATGACGCAAAGCCACTTGGCCGCCAAGGAAAGTTCCGGTCAGGTTTACATCAATTACACTCCTCCACGTATCTTCTTCCATTTCATGAAACGGTTGCGGCTTGCTAAAGCCGGAGTTATTCACCATGACATCCAATCCGCCGAACTCGCTAAGAGCCGCATCTAACAGTTTCTGAATCTCTTCTTTTTTGGATACATCTGCTTGAATAACAATTGCTTTTCCGCCAGCTTGGCGAATATTTTCGGCCGCTTGATTAGCTCCATCCTCGTCCCCATGATAATTGACGACAACATTCATGCCCTCTTGTCCGAATCGTTCTGCAACTGCGCGCCCTATCCCCTTGGAAGAACCAGTGACGATAGCTGTCTTTCCTCTTAAATCATCATACATGTAGATTTCCCCTTTCAACTTATGTTCTTCTTTGCTTTTCCCCCATTCCATTTTTAAGAAACTTTTCTACAAAATATGACAAAATAGGATTTTTTCTAGTGAAGCGCTTTACTGTCTGGTACTTCTTACCGATATAAAGGAAAACCATGTGCAGAGGAGCTCGTTTTATGAATTCTACCTTACAGGCAGTAGTCAATATTGCCCCTATTATAAAAGATACGCTTGGACCGACAGCCGCGATGGGCGTGCTGGATACGGAGGAGTTCGTTTATTTCGCCCCTTCAACACTCTTGTCACTAGGTATTGAAGTAGGTAAAACAAAATTGAATGAACATGAAGTTTACCTGCGTGCAATCAAAGGGGAGCACATTGTCTTTGCTATCACAGAAGATTATGAAGCACTTGGTGCACCCGTTGTCACGTCAATAACTCCAATACGTGATATGGATACGAATGAAATTGTCGGCCTATTATCACTTTCACGTACATTAGAGCATCAAGGAAAGCTTGATAAAGAACTCAGCAAACTGAATCAAGTGATTGATGCATTGCAAGGAAAAGTACAGCATGTTGCAGCTCAAGCAGAACAATTATCCGCTACAAGCAGTGATATTAACGAACAGGCGAACAGCGCAAACCAAAACTCCCGTCAAATAGGAGAAGTAGTTCAGTTGATTGAACAAATTTCTACACAAACGAATTTGCTTGGCCTGAATGCGGCGATCGAAGCAGCTCGCTCCGGTGAGGCTGGCAAAGGATTTGGTGTCGTAGCAGATGAAATCCGTAAACTTTCTGATAACACGAAAGAAGCTATCCAGACAATCGGCAAGTCCTTAACGGAGATACGATCCAGTATCGAAAACCTGACACTCAGTATCAACGAAGTGTCAACATCCTCTGAGGAACAGTCTGTCGTCATGGTCGAGTTCATGGATGATATTCAGGCTTTGGATGAAAAGAGCAAACAGATTATCGAAACGATGAAGAAAGTAACGAATCAGGAATAAGGAGGATATTTAAATAATGCATCCTACAATACAAGCAATGGTACATCTAGCACCAGAAATCAAGAAGAATATTGGAGAAAACAATGTTGTTGTAGTTACAGATACAGAGAATTATGTATTCTTCTCCCCTTCAAAGGATTTAGATGTAGGTATTAAGGTCGGCGACTTCGCCTTTACAGAAGAAAATGATCTGCTAATTAAGGCACTTCAAGGTGAGAAAGTACAGGTGCATATTCCAAAGGAACGCTATGGTTTAGGTATGCAGAACACAGCCAACCCAATCCGTGATGAACATGGGGAGATTGTAGGTGTTTTCCAGATTACTAAGACATTGAAGGACGAAGAGATCTTGGACGAAGAATTGGATGAATTACGCGCAGTTGTAAGCAGTCTACAAGGAAAAGTACAGCAAGTTGCAGCTCAAGCGGAAGAACTTTCTGCCACGAGCACGGATATAGACAGTCAAGCATCTCATGCAAATGCCAACTCACAGGAAATCAGTAAGGTTGTACAGTTGATAGAAGATATTTCAACACAGACGAATCTGCTTGGCTTGAATGCTGCTATCGAAGCAGCCCGCTCTGGTGATGCTGGCAGAGGATTCGGTGTCGTAGCAGATGAAATACGAAAACTCTCCATCGGAACGAAAGAAGCTGTCGGTACAATCGGCCAGTCACTTCAGGAAATCCGTTCTAATATGGAGAATCTGACACTAAGCATCGGTGAGGTTTCCACTGCCTCCGAAGAACAATCTCGTGTGATGGTGGAGTTCATGGAAGATATTCAGAATCTCGATAGCCAAAGCAACGATATTGGTCAATACATTAAAGAAATTACGTATTAAAAAAACGCCTCCCATTGGGAGGCGTTTCCTTTAGATAGATTGTTTGTTGTTAGGAGTAGGCGGTGTTGTTTTAGTAGTAGGTGTTGTTGTTGTCTTGTTGATAGGCTGGCTCTTCTGTTCAACAGAACCGCCGTTGCCTTCATTTTTCGGTTTTGTCATCGGATTACTCGGTGCACTGTCAGGCTTTGTTTCCATTAGCTTATTAGAAGCTTCTTTCGCTTTACTGCCTGCATTTTTCAGATCGTCTTTCGCTTCTTTTACTGTTCCAAGGGCAGATTTAGAATCTTCTTGAACATCGTTCACTGAAGACATGATCTCATTTTGAGCCTTATCATAAACATTCTTAACGTCGTTAGCTGCATCTTTTGCAAGCTCCGTTGCGTCCTGCACTTTGGTCATAACTTGTTCCTTCGTGCCCTGCGGGTCCTGTTTTGCATCTTTTACGAAGCTGACAACCGTATCCTTTGCTACACCGACATTTTGGAATACTTTTTGACGTGTCTGCTTGTTAAGTAAAACGATTGCCGCGCCGGTAACTGCTCCAGCGACTGCGCCAGTCAATAGTTTGGAACCTGCTTTTGCCTGTTCTTTCACTTCGTGCTTGTCTACTGTTTGTGCTTGTACCATTATGAACACTCCTTAGCTTTTTTGTTTACCGTATTGGTGTATTAATACCCCGTCCAAATGAAAGTAAACAAGAAAACTGTAATTACAATGGCAGCACCCTTTTTTGTTTTTGTACGAAGTAGACCATTTCCTTGAACCCGATATCCTTCAAACGGTCTTTCACTTTATCAAAATCCTCGCCGATTCTGGATGGTATATGCGCATCAGAGCCAAAGGATATGTCCACACCATAATGCAGGGCTCGTTCCAAAATACGATCAGATGGATACCATCCGCCAACTGCCTTTGTGCCGCCTGATGTGTTCACTTCAATGCTAACACCAGATTCCCCGATTACTTTCAAAGTCTGTTCGATCGCGTGATCAGCAGGAATATCAGAAAATGCAGGATAAAAGCCTTTCATCGCATCGATGTGACCAAGCACTTGAAATATACCGCTTTTAGCCGACTGCTGTATCATATCGTAATAGGTTTCTTTCACCCGGATGTGATCAGCTTCTGATAGGCCATCCCATCTGCCTTGTTTGAAGATATTCACTTCATCGACATAATGAACAGAACCGATAATATAATCGAATGGATACTTTGCGTAGTAATCCGCATATAAAGCAGCATGTTGTGGGAAGAAATCACTCTCGACACCTAAGAGGACGTGGATCTGGTCCTTATACTTCTCTTTTAGATGCAGCACTTCCTGTACATATGCTTCAAAGCCGCTGATTGGCATAGCAATACCAGGATAAAGCTGATCTTCCTCGCTGTAGAAATAAGGAGAATGATCCGCTATCCCAATATAATGCAAGCCTTTTTCAATAGCAGACTTGATATAATCCTCTATTTGTCCTTCAGCATGACCACATCGGTAATGATGGGTGTGCAAATCGAATGTCATACACCTGCTCCTTCGGCTACTACAGTATTTTCTTCCAAAAATTCTTTAATCAGCATGTTGACGATTTCCGGCTGCTCGTGGTGCACCCAATGTGTTGCATCATCGATATATACCAGCTCATAATCAGAGCAGTACTTAACTGATTCCTGTGCCAGTTTCTTTAAAAGGAATTGATCCTTTATCCCCCAGATAATCTTGGTAGGTACATGAACCATAACAGAATCCCTTTTGCCGTACATGCTGATGTTGTCTTTTTCTGTCAAAGCTCGGTACCAGTTCAGCATCCCTGTCAGCGCACCTGGCTTGGACCATGCTTCTTTATAATTATCTACATCCATCTGAGAAAATGTTCCTTCTTGGCTGAACTTTGTCAGCGCCATTGCAAGACCGTAGTAATCGTTGGCAGCCAATGATTTTTCCGGTACATCCTGCATCTGGAAAAAGGCCATATAAGAGCTCTTGAACCATTGCAGCGGGTTAGTTGCGAGTATTTTAGGCATAGCTGCAGGATGAGGCATATTGATAGCAATGAATTTCTCTACATGTTCCGGCCGTGTAACTGCCAAATGCCAGCCAACAGCTCCGCCCCAGTCGTGACCAATGATAATCGCCTTCTCTCTCTGGAAAAGACGGATCACTGCAACGACATCATCACGGAGCTCGTCCAGTATATAATTAGCAGTATCCTCTGGTTTATCACTCAAATTATAGCCTCGCTGATCCAAAGCCAGCACCCGAAAACCTTGCTGTGCAAGCGGAACGATCTGCTCCTTCCACCCATACCAAAATTCCGGGAATCCATGCAGGAGTATCACCAATTCACCATCATTCGGACCAGCTGCCGCCATGTGCAAATTTATTCCATTCGCTTTTACCGTTAAATGCTCGACTCTCATTAGAATCCTCCTCGTCCATATTAACTGCGGGTCAATCCATAATGCGCCAATGCCTGCTGCAAGGAATTATAGAATAGAATACCCTCTGCTTGTATACCTCCTCCTAAAGTCTGTGCCAGATCGGGGCGGACACCGGAAACTGCACAGTTAATTCCAAGCATTTGCAGGATCTGCACCATCTGTCTGAGCTTTTCCCTAACAAGTGCTTCGGTAAAACTGGCCCCAGACATATCAATAAAAAGTGTTTCGACTCCCTTTTCCTTGCAAGCTTGCGGCATATGTTCCAGGATCAGCTCCGCACGCCGTTCACTTATTTCACCAACCAATGGAAATACCCCGATGCCATTCATAATTGGAATAACAGGTGAACTAGTCTTATGAATTACTTCGCGCTGGCTTCTGATTTTCCTTTCTGTCAGCTCATAATAAAACTTTGTAAATTTATTGATAACCTCATCTAATGCGCGGTGGAGATTTTTCGACCATCTAATGACCATAGCAGGTGTAACATCGTGTTTGTGCTCTTCTGCAAATGACTCGATGAATTCCCAAATCACCGTTCCTGATTTTCCGACCGCCTTCAGCACTTCATGGATTGGTGTATTGGTCTTAACCCGGCTATTCGCCACTTTTTCCACCCATGTTTTGAGATTTTGACTATATTGCTCTTCATCCTCTAAAAGTGCACTGGCAACTGTGATGATAGTCATTCGGTGCTGTTTTCTTAATTTCTCACGCATCTCTTTTCCAGCATCATCTGCGTAGATTGAATTTTTGTAGTCATATAATGAACCTGCCCATCGATCTGTTATATGAGGAGCGTTGTCCATGAGGTAGGTGTATAATGCTTCGTTCATACTTGGCATGCAAATCTCCTTCATCTTTGTGATGCTTTTATTATAGCCGAACCTCTAAGGCGCTTCTATCTTGAGCATGTAAAAAAAGAGTCTGCCGAAGCAGACTCCTACTAAACTCTCAAAGGTACCATATTCCCTTCGTTCACTCTTATATAGCCGTGATCAGTCAATTTCAACGCTGGACTTACCGGCAGCGAAAGGGTACTAATCGACATGAGAACATTATAATGCTTGTAACCGAGCGATTTGATAGACTTCGTCAAATCAGAGACTTGTGCTGCCACTTCTTTCAATGGTGCTTCCGAAAGAATACCCCCAACAGGCAATTGCACCAAAGACAGTATCTCGCCATCCTTCACGCAGCAGATGCCGCCTTGATGACGAATCACTTCATTCGCCGCAAGCACCATATCCTCTATATCACGACCGATAACAAGCAAGTTATGGTTATCATGCGAATAAGTAGTGGCAATCGCCCCTTCTTTCAGCATATCCCCCGTTAACAGACCGAAAGCACGATTTCCATTCTTCCCGTATCTTTCTGCTGTCATGACAAGTGCAAGTCCTTCTTCCTGCCATTTTACCTGCCCAGCTTCGATTGCTAAGCGAACATGCCGTTCTGTCGTGAATGTCGAACCGTCTTTTATTTCCATAACACGGTACAAAGCATCACTTTCTTCTTTTTCATTTAATAGAAGGAAATCGTCAGGCTTCAGCTCTTCCAACTTAATGCTCTCATAATAGGACGAAGGGAATTGCCGTTCAAGTACGATTTGCTCCTTCACAGCATCCTTCTCGTAAACTTGTTGACCTCTTTTGAAGACTTCTTGGATCGAGAAACCATGCAGATCATCGAGCAAGATAAAATCAGCTATTTTCCCAGGAGCAATTAATCCTCGGTCCTTCATTTGCATTCGTTTTGCTGGTGCAGCAGTAGCAGCATATATTGCCTGCTCCGGCTGCATCCCCATATGTATCGCTTTTTGCACAAGCTGATTCAGATGTCCTTCTTCCAGCAATTTATCTGCCATGACATCATCCGTTACAAAACAGAAATGTTCGGTAACATCGTTTTCTATCACATAGTTTATGATTTCCTGTGTCATAGATTTCTCCTGCAATTCTACGAACATACCTGCATTGATGCGCTGTTCCATCCCTTCAACTGTCTGATGGGTATGATCGGAATCGACACCGGCATATATCATCCGCTGCAGTTCAAGATCCAAAAGTTTCGGTACGTGACCCTCCACGATCAAGTTCGGATATGCTTGTCTTACATGCGCTAGAATACGATTCGTCTTACTGTCAGGAGCCGATATAACATCATAATAATTCATGATTTCACCAAGGCATTGAATATTGCCTGACAGCATCAACTCATCGATATCCTGGATATCGATTTCCCCGCCTGTCGTCTCCATCGATGTGGCTGGCACGGAGCTTGGAATGCCATAAAACATATCCACCGCACAATCAGCACTTGCTTTCATCATGCTTTTCACACCATCAACCCCGAAAACATTTGCCATCTCATGCGGTTCAGGAACAATGGTTGTCACACCATTTTGAATAATGCCATAAGAGAAGGAAGAGGGCGTAATCATTGTACTTTCAATGTGAAGATGAATATCAATCAAACCTGGTACCATGTACCGGCCCGCTCCATCTAGTACACTTTTTGGCTGTAATTTATCGGTATCTTTCTTGCCGATATAGAGGAATTTCCCCTCCAGCACAGCGACATCAGCATCGATGAATTTCTTTCGATAGCTGTTAAATACCCGCACATCACGAATCAGTAAATCAACAAGCATAGTTCAACCTCCTAATCAACGAGCACAATTTGTTTCTTTGGAATCTCGAGCACGACTTCCTGGCCATTTGCCAGTGGTGCTGCTGCAGCGTCATCATTTACGGTGAACTGCCCGATACTCGTTTTGACTTCATATTGATAGCTGCGGCCAAGATAAGTGCTGATCAGCACTTTTCCCTGTACAGCATTCTCTACCGTCATTGGTGCTGCATCCAATGGATACAGACGCAGATCATCCGGTCTGATTGCTCCTACCAACCCAGTGTCATTGTCCTGCTGCTGAACGGTTAAGGTTATTCCTTGAACAGTTGCAGCGATTCCATCTGTTTCCTGACGACGACTGTCGAATTGGATAAAGTTCTTAAATCCGATAAAGTCCGCGACAAATTTTGTCTTCGGTTGTCTGTAGATAGTGGCAGGATCACTAAGTTGTTCGATGATACCTTTATTCATGATCGCTACCTTATCCGAAATCGAAAAGCACTCTTCCTGGTCATGCGAGACATATACTGTCGTGATGCCAAGTTCCTGCTGTATCCTTCTAATCTCAACGCGCATATTCACACGCAAGTTGGCATCCAAGTTGCTTAAAGGTTCATCAAACAAAAGGAGGTCCGGTTCAATGACTAACGCTCTGGCAATTGCCACACGCTGCTTTTGTCCGCCTGACAATGCGGCCGGGAAGCGTTCCTCAAATCCTTTCAAACTGACGATATCAAGTACACGAAGTACTCGATCCTTGATCGATGCTTTCGATACTTTCCGCTGACGCAATCCGAACGCGACATTATCGAAGACCGTCATGTGCGGGAACAAAGCGTAATTTTGAAAAACAAAACCGAAATTACGTTTGTTTACTGGAACTTTCGTATAGTCCTTCTCCCTGAACAAGAATTTGCCTTGCTTTGATTGCAGGAATCCTGCAATCAGCCGAAGCGTTGTCGTTTTTCCGCAACCACTTGGACCAAGAAGGGAAACGAGTTCCCCTTCTCCGATAGACAAATTGAAGTCTTGAAGAATAGCTTGCTTCTGATAAGCAACAGTGACGTCCTGCAGCGTAAACAAAGACATGATAAAGCCTCCTAATTACCGTTTCGTGAAATAAGATAAACCAAGCAACCGCTCGACAAAGAACATGAATAAAGCTGTGATGATCATCAATACGACGGATAGCGCCGCGATTGTTGGATCGAAGTAATTCTGCACATACGTGAGCATCTCAATTGGCAGCGTGCTTACGCCAGGTCCAGTCATGAAGACCGAAATGTCCACATTATTGAAAGATTCCAAGAATGCAATCAAAACACCGGCAATGATACCGGATTTGATATTAGGCAGAACCACTTTAAAGAAAGTACCGATTCTGCTCGCACCTAAACTGACTGCCGCCTCTTCTATGGAAAAATCGAAGTTAGCAAGACTTGAGGAAACGACACGGATAATGAATGGCAGCATAATGACAGTATGCCCGATAAACAGACCTGCATAGATCGGCAGTTGATAGTATGTAATGAAAAAGCGCAGGAACGTAAAACCTAGCACGATACCAGGAATGATAATCGGAGATACAAATATACCTTCCAGAAGCGCCTTCCCTTTAAAATCAAATCGATTCAAAGCGTACGCTGCTGGTATTCCAATTAGCAGCGCAAGCAGGTTGCCTGCCAGAGAAAGATAGATGGAAACCTTGAACGTTTCCAGGAACCCGCTCACCTCGAATATATTTTTATACCAATCGAGGGAAAAGGATTCCGGCGGGAACCGAAGTACTGTTCCTTGTTCGAAAGAGGTGAAAGAAATAATCACCAATGGCCCCAGCAAGAAAACGAACACCAGAAACGTGAAGATGCCAAGTCCTATATGTTTTTCCCGCATGGTCTACCTCCTCGGATTCAATTTATTTGCCAGTAAATTCATGCAAGTAATGACAATGAGCGTCACTACAATCATGATGGCAGCTAGAATACTGGCCATATGCCAGTCATTTAATGTATTTGCATTTTGATAGAGCAGCGTTGAAAGGACTCGCTGCTGACCTCCCAGCAATGCAGGCGTTGTATAAGCGGTAAAGCTGCCGACAAACACCAGAATTCCCCCAATTACTAAACCAGGTACACAAAGCGGAAGGACTACCTTGGTAAACACTCCAAAACGGCTTGCACCAAGGCTCGCTGCTGCAGTCAGCAAATCTGACTCTATACTTTCCATAACACCAACTAATGTAATGATCGTCAATGGAAGGAAGAGATGGACAAGTCCGATGATGACGGCAGTGGGTGTATACAAAATTTCCAATGGTTCCTGTATGATACCAATCCCCATCAGTGCTTCATTGACCAGCCCGTTGCGTCCGATGATGACCATCCAGCTGAAGGAACGCACGACAGGACTCGTCAGCAGCGGGAATATTGTCAAAATTAACAGCAATGCTTTCATTTTTGCGGACATTCTGGCAATAAAGTATGCTGTCGGAAAACCGATCACCATACAAATAATAGTAGTCAGAATGCTGACCCGCAGCGTTGTCCATAGTATTTCCAAAAAGTATGAATCCCGGAAGAGACTAGCGTAATTGCTTGTATCAGCTGCTGCTTCATTTGGGAAGAAGGTCGAAATGATTGTCATGCCAATTGGGACGAGCATGAAGATTGTTAGAAATAGAACCCCTGGCAAGATCAGGAGATACTTATAGTAATTTCGCATAATGGTTAACTCCCGTTCTTTTGTCTAAGCGTTTAACAGCTTGAGAAAGAGGTCGAAGAAACGAGCTTCATCGAGCTCCAGACAAACATGCATATTCGCCGGATGTCCAAGACGGTTCTGGAAATCACAGATAGTTTGACCGTCGCAGTAAGTGCTGTTCGTCTCCATTGTGACGTGCAGGCATTCTGTTTTTACCAGCTCGGCATCGATTGCAATCGCAACTGCTAGCGGGTCATGCATTGCACAAGCCCATACGCCATTCCGCTCAAAATAGCTATTGCGGTATGTCGCAGTGCTTGTTCGAACATAATCCTGTAATACCGGGTTCTGTATGTGATCTATATGTTCATCCTTCAGCAAAGCGCTTCTCGTAACGTCCAGTCCGACTTGTGTTAAGGAATGGAATCCCGCCTCGAAGACAATGGATGCAGCCTCTGGGTCAGCGAACATGTTATACTCCGCCACCGGTGTCACATTGCCGACTCCTTTCACAACACCGCCCATAAAGACGACTTCTTTGACTGCCGATACAATCTCAGGATACTGCTGTACTGCCTCAGCTAGATTTGTCAGTGGACCTGTCATAATCAACGTAATGTCACCTGGAGCATTCATAACTTGAGTTCGTATAAAGTCCACCGCAGATTGTTCTTGTATCTCACGATTCGTAGCAACACCCTTTAGTGCGCCTCCGATCCCATCTTCACCGTGCACACGATGCTCGAAATGAGGGTTCCGGGTCAGCGGTTTGGCAGCCCCGGCGAATATAGGTGTCTTTTTATCATCAAGCAAATCAAGTATTTTGGCTGTGTTAATAGTGGCTGTTTCTAAGGAAACATTGCCGCTGACTGTCGTGATACCAACAACGTCTAATGCCTCGCTTTTCACAGCAAGCATGATGCCAATTGCATCATCAATACCAGTATCTACATCCAATATGACTTTCTTCATCATGCTCCCCCTTACTTGGTCACTTCTTTATTCCAGCGATCGATCCACTGCTTAGAGTTCTCGACTAGGAAGTCTGCTGGCAGGACATTAAGTTTCTCAATGACATCTTCACCGTACGTAATACCTTCCTGCTCTTCATCGGAAAGTACCACTTCTGTATTAACCGGAGAATCTACCTTTGCTTTTGCTGTCTTCTCTTGTACTTCTGTACTTAACTGATAATTGATAAATTCCTCAGCTAGTTCTTTCTGATCGCTATCCTTCACTACGTTGACTGTATTCATGACAGCATATCCGCCTTCTTCAGGTGTTACAAATTCCGCTTCAGGTACTGCTTCTTTCAATGAGCTGAAGTACATTTCCATGATTGGTCCGCCAGCAATCTCGCCTTGTCCGAACATATTGATGAATTCAGAGGTCTGATTGTATTCGTTAACGATATTAGGCTTCAAAGCATCAAGCTGTTTGAATGCAGCATCTTCATTAAATGAATCGTTGCCGCTCACTTTAGAAGCTGCATCAAGAAACATCGGTCCTGTTGTAGTCGTAATACCAGGAATTGCTACATTACTTTCCCACTCTGCATTCCACAGATCCTTCCATGATGAAACAGTTCCTTTCACCATTTCAGGGTTATAGGCAATTCCGAACTGCCCGATAGTGTAAGCCGGTCCATATCCTTCACCGTTAGGAGACTTGGCTGTCTCATAAATCTTGTCTAGGTTTGTCAGCTTGGAAGAATCCAGCTCCTCGAACAAACCATCATCCACACCTTGCTGCGCGTAATAATCAGATAAGTAGACTAGATCTACATCAGAGTTACCTTGACGTATTTTGTTCAATCGCTCCGCATTATTTCCTGTTTCTACTACAATATCAACATTGTGTTCCTCCTCAAATGGCGCATACACATCTTCATTGAAGAAGTCCTCCGAGAAACCCCATGTAGAGATGACAAGCTTTTCTTTCCCAGCTCCAGCACTATCACTGCCACAAGCAGATAAAGTAAGTGCAGAAGCAATTGCAGCTGAACCTAAAAGCATTTTAATACGACCATTCATGTGAAAAACCCCCATATAATAAGTGATTTATAAAAGCAAAAAAAGAAGACAATCTTAATAGAATGCGAGCATTCTACAAGATCATCTTCTCTTCGATCAACAAAGGTCAGACCAATCAAGCTTTTCTATGGCATTAGCCGCATACCAGATAAATCCGGTTTTAGCTTAACTGCCTAAGACAATATTGGTAAAAGCACGTTGAGAGGCTGCGTCGTAATCTCGTAGTATTGACTCAATGTGCCATTCCGTTTCATTATGCAATTTTTCTGCCAAGCGTTTTTTGTACAGCATCGATAACCGGAAGTCGACCTCCTGCTTCAAGCTAGGAGCCTCGCCTTCCAAAGCTGCAGATCGCGGAGAACGCCGATGCTTGGCTTGGATGGTGATGATGTTCTGATCGATAGATACCTTCAGTAATGTCGTTCCGACACCGAACAATTCCTTCGACACATCATTGTACATATGTGACAGCATCTTCTTGATTTCATTGCTATTCTCTAGCATGCCAACAACCACCTGTCATGTATGTGGTAAGGTCATTATACATACTTTAATAACTCAAATCAATATATTGTTCGGATTTAAATGTTTTTTTCTGTTTTACATTCAGTTATTGTTCACTAAAAAAGAGAGACAGGATTTATCATGTCTCTCTTACCGTTATCATATCGCGGTATTCCCGCTCTGCTTTTATTAGTTGCTTTGCCCTATACAAACGGGTTTTAACTGTTGATTTAGTCAAAGATAGGTTTGCAGCAATTTCACTTTCCTTCATATCTTTCACATAACGCAGCGCCAGCACTTCCTGAAGTTTTGGCTTCAGCTTTCGAATATCCTGCTCCAGTTCCCGTTTCGTCTCCCGGAGCTCGACTTCTTCAATCACGATATGCTCGAGATAATGCTGCTCCAGCTCCCAACTGGCCAGCTCAATGCTGATAAACTTACGCTTTCCTTCTTTACGAAGCATATCAATGGCCGTACGGGAAGCGATTGTTGCCAGCCACGCACCAGCCTTTGACACATCCTCCAGCTTGTCCAAATTCCGATAAGCCTTGATAAACGTTTCCTGCGCCGCATCCTCCGCCAGCTGCGGATCACGCAGCACCTTCTGAGCCGCGTGATATACCCGCTGATGGTAGAGCGAATAGATATGCTGAAACACCGACTCTGTCACATATACATACTCGCTAGCCACGCTTTATTCCTCCAATTGGTTTTTGATTGATTCGGGAAGGTCGTCGTATTCGATAGAGAGCTCATCTTGCATACTTCGCCCTCTGTTAAGATTGAACGTTACAAAATAAGAATCTTCGTTTTCGCTATAGTAGATGAGGTGATCCAGAATATGCTTGATATCTTCTTGATCCTCTATTGTCACTGTATTGTTTCGTTCGTAATTCTCTAATTGGATACTGGATATGTCTTCGGTATATACTTTTAAATCATCATAAAGCCCAGCTTCTTGTAGGACCTCAATCGTATTTTTGTAACTATTATCAAATTCAACGTAATAGTAGTCTTGATCTTTATTTGTTAATAAGTCGAGCGAATAAGTTTCAACCTCTTCCAAAGATTCCTGTGGATCCGCAAGCTCAATATCTTTCTTAACAGCTTCTATGAGCCTGTCAACCAATTCTCGATCTGTTACGGTAGTGCTACTTTGCTTAATATTATTCGATTGCACATCCACAGCATAAATATCATTTAAAGCAATATTAAACACAGAGTTATTCGCATACTTATACAAATTCGAACCCTCAATCTCATGTTGCAGACTTTTCAGTTCTGGATTATCGTCTAATGAATACGTATATGATCTAGCCACCTTCTTTCCGTTTTTCAGCTCATAAACAATGAACGTAGAACGCATGTCTCCTTCATACCAATCATCGGCTCTTGGAGCAGCTATTACTTGCTCATGTAAATCACGGACTAATTCTATATTTTGCTTATCTGTAAAAAATAGCGGTTTAATACCGGGTTCCAAATATTCCGGATCCTCAGTGTAAATATAGGAATCTCCAAAGTAGACTCTTTCGATATTGTCAGCAGATGGAATCCTATTCTCATAATTTTCTTTTACGAGATTTACAGCAATTAGAACAACAGCTAAGGAAACTGCGAATATTAGATAAGATTTATAGTTACTGTATACTCTCCAGGTTTTATTCAAAATCGCTTCAGCTATAATGAATCCCATCAGAGATCCTGCAATATAGCCGAATATAACCCAAGCGAAAGAAGAGGACATGACATGAAAGTAATACCCGCCTACCATCATAAAGCAGAATGTTACGCCGTTTCGAAAAACAGGTCGCATAAAAGGATACACAATAGCTTGTGATGTAGCTTCCATTCGCCGGTGAGCGTATAACCAGTATGCGGCCACATATAAAAGAACACCTGCTACTGCATACACTGACATCATGATCCAGGAAAATTCTGGCTCAGGCGTAAAGTTGACAAAGAAATAGGAGACTGGTGAGAATTTAAAAATAGCTAAGTCTGCGTAATATTCAACCGGGTAACCAACGAATAAAATACTCATATTGGCAATCAGCAGGAGAGCAAGACCCGCCGGAAGCAAGACTAAGATATAAGTGAGTACAAAGTGCATGGAAAACAATCCTGTTATCATTCCGGTGAAAAATGTAGCTAATAGTATAAAAATATTAAGAAATAACATTATGCCCAGCCAAGATAACACATGCGTAGCATTAAAATAATCTCCTATGCCAGTGAAAGCCTGTAAACCAAGCAAAATCAGCGCATTCAACATAATTGGGATGAATAACAATACCAGCCCAACAACTAAATGGTGATGATATAATGATGACCTCTTAACAGGCATACTGTGAATAAAATCAGATACCTGTTTTTTATGCAAGTAGCGCAGCAATAGTATACCCATAAGCACTGGCACTGTAATGGACATAAGCCATTGGAGATCAGGGATATATAGGAAAAGGCCCCCTTTTTCCATATACTCTCTCGTTTGTGGATTAGAATACTGGATGATAATCTGTAATGGCAGAATTAATAGCAAAGCCAAAAAATATAACACACTTAGCCAACCAACCTGCCGGACATCATGCAGAATAATCTGCTTCTTAATCGAGGATGTTTTCGATGGCATAGCCAGCACCTCCCATTTCATAGATAAAGATTTCTTCCAGTGATAGCGGCAGCATATCCAGTATGACTGGGTTTTGTGCTGCAAGTATTCCTTCTAACTCCTGATGGTCTGCTTTGACAATCAGCAGATGGATACTCCCGCGTTTTTCCTGGTGAAGGATATTTAGTTCTTCTAAGAAACTCATATCCTGCCCTTTCCGCAAAGCAAACTGAACTTTTTGAACCTCTGTCTTCATATCATCCAGATTGCGCTCCAGAATCATCTTTCCTTTATGTACAATACCGACGTCGTCACAGAGGTTTTCCATTTCCCGCAGATTGTGGGAAGAAATAAGAACAGTCATCTCTCTCTCTGCTACGTCATTGATGAGTAAGCCTTTAATTCGCTGCCGCACGACAGCGTCCAATCCATCCAGCGGTTCATCCATGATCAGAAAATCGGGCTTTGCTGCCAATGCCAGACAAAAAGCTACTTGCCGCTGCATTCCTTTCGAAAAGGTAGAGACTTTCTTGTTCTCGAGTTTGAATTGGCTGATTAGCTGGTCATATCGCTGCTGGTCCCAATTTGCATACATATCCGCATAATATTGTCCCATCTGCTTCACTGTATATTGCGGGAGAAAATAAAGAATATCAGGCATGAAGATGATGCGCTGCTTTAACGCCACATTTTCAAATACAGTTTTGCCGTCAACCAGGACACACCCTTTGTCTTGTTTCAGGATACCGGCAAGAATACGTATTATGGTTGTCTTGCCTGCACCGTTTGAGCCAAGCAGACCGTAGATTGTCCCTTTTTTCACCTGGAAACCAACTTGGTCCAACACTTGCTTCCGGTCAAATTTTTTACTTAATTCTACTGCTTTGATCATGTTTCACTTCCTCCCCCATTACGCAGCTGCTGCTCCACCACATTTCGAATTTCATTTGCTGTCATACCAATATACTGTGCCTCGGTCAGCAGTTTTTTCAATTCTTCCTGCATTTGCATCACCTTTTGCGGATCGACTTGTGCACTAATCGCGTTCACGAAACTCCCCCGTCCCTTCACGGAATAAATCAATTCCTGGTTCTCAAGCTCTCGGTATGCTTTCTGAATTGTATTCGGATTGATCGTCAGCTGCTGGGCAAGCTCCCGTACCGAGGGAAGCTTCTCGTCTGTCTCCAGCACTTGATTGATGATCAGTTCCTTGAACTTATCGACGATTTGTTCATAGATCGGCTTGCCGCTTCGCAAGTCAAGTTCAAACATGTATTCACCTCATTCAGGCTGTGTATTAACTGTATTAGTTATAGTAGTACACTTAATACACCAAAGTATACACCAGCGTTTTCCATTTGAAAAGCACTTTTTTCCAAAAAATAAAAAGCCAGATCATAAGATCTAGCTTTTCCAGTAAATTTATATGAATTAGATGCGTAGCATCCTCGCTTCACTGCCTCGTATTACAGGATTCTTTGCTGAACATAAAACCCGTCCTAATCATAATTAGAACGGGTTAAAGCACAAGTTAACCAAGACCGATGATATTGAAACCAGCATCAACGTAAACGATCTCACCAGTTACACCGCGGGAAAGGGCACCCAGCAAACCAACTGTCATATCGCCAACTTCTTCAGCAGAAACATTACGGCGTAGCGGTGCAGTATGTTCCACTTTTGAAAGAATGTCATTGAAAGAAGGTACGCCTTTTGCAGCCAATGTACGGATCGGACCTGCAGAGATAGCGTTAATACGGATATTATCCGGACCAAGATCATTAGCCAAGTAGCGTACACTTGCTTCCAAAGCTGCTTTTGCAACACCCATGACATTGTAGCCCTGAAGTACACGATCAGCTCCAAGGTAGCTCATTGTTACGATGGAACCGCCTTCTGACATAATCGGGCGAACAGCTTTTGCTACAGCTACTAGTGAATACGCACTTGTATCCTGAGCAAATGCATAGCCGTCACGAGAAGTGTCGATGAAATCACCATTCAAATCTTCTTTATGCGCATGTGCAACGGAATGTACAAGACCATGGACAGTTGTGAACTTGTCTTTGATTTCTGCAAATGCAGCCGCGATGCTGTCATCATCGTTAACATCACATTGGATAACTGCTGCTTCCATTTCATTCTTTTCCAATAGCTTGTTCAGCTTTTTAGCGGAACGCTCCTGACGATATGTAAAAATCAGCTTCGCACCAGCAGCATACAATGATTGCGCAACGCCCCATGCGATACTGCGATCATTCGCCACACCCATGATGACGATGTGCTTATCCTGTAATTGTAGAAAGTCCTTCATTTTCATTCTCCTTCTAATGAACAGTTTCGTTCACGTTTTCTACCGCCTATCATAACAGAAAACAGAAATGAAAGGAATGACACGTCTGTTCAGACAAGTCACACTTCTATATAATAGGGTTTGGAAATAACAACCAATAATTGCGAGGTGAAAAGATGGATACTACGCCTCCTAATAAACCTGGAGACAATTTTGATAAAAGACTCCAGGATTTATACGATCAAGGCTACATATCTGATGCAGTATTCACAAGCGCTTTAAATGGTAATCGAAGAAAGCGGCTTAATGATGCTTCAAATCACAAAGAAGCACAGACGCAAAGAGATTCAGTACCTATGCAGCAAACAGCTGCAACAGCAGTACAAACGCAACCTGTACCAAAACCGGCTGTATATGCAAATTCATCCTTTAAAAAACAAAAGTCTCCGGAGCAAATCCGTGAGCGCAATCTAACAATCATTCTTGTCCTTGGAATCATTATGCTTTTCTTTGGCGGGTTATATCTCGGCACTTCCAATTGGGGAAACTTCTCTTCTTTAGGAAAAGTGTTATTAATCAGCTTGATTCCTTTCCTTTTCGCAGGATTGAGTTATATCAGCTATAAGGTCCGGATTCCACAGACAGCCTTCGCCTTCTTAATGCTTGCTGCGCTGTTTGTACCGATAGCCATTTTCTCAGCATCTTATTATCAGCTGTTTGGGAGTTATTTGTCCTTCGGTGGTGACGGAGCAGCCTTAATCGGAACCATTGCAGCATTAAGCTGTACAGCTTTGTACTATGCAGTGGCAGCACGCACAGGCTCAAAAGCATTCATTTGGGTGACCTATGTCGGCTTATCGTCGACACTAATCTCAGCACTGCTGTATGTGACGACTACATATAGTGCATTTCTATTCTTTTTACAGCTAGCCAATTTGCTGCTGCTTTTGTTCGAGCGAACTATCCGAAATTCCTTCAAACTTCAGACATTGCAGCGTTATTGGCCATATTACCTGCAAATGAAGCTTGGAACAGAAGCCATCATCACAATTATTTTGATGACTAGCGCCATTACTTATGATCTGACTTTATTGGTGATTGGAATTAACGCATTGATTCTGGCCGCCAAGAACTTCAGCAGACTCTACCATTTTGGCTTTATCGTATTCACCTTAATTGGCGGCACCTCACTTCTTTTGGAGATTGATTCTTATTTCAACATGTTCTTTGGTCAATTCATAGGCTTAGGATTCATTCTCGTTCTGTTGACATGGAATTTGCCTCGCTGGTTGCAAGTGGTCTACGAATCCTTTATCCATGCTATAAATGGCTTTCTTCTGTTCTTTTTCACAAGTCTTATCTATTATTTCGAATTTAATTGGGCGTACTTGATCGGAATTTTATTCCTGCTGGTTCAGTATACAATTTGGACGGTTGCATCACGCAAAATCTACTACAGTTACCCAAGCGTCGGAATGTTCCTAATTGTTGTCTATTGGCTGCTTTATATGGCTGGTTCCTCAATCTGGATCCGCACAAGTGCATTCGCGACATTATCTTTCATTGGGCTGGCATACAGTTATATTTGGCCGAGAAGGATAACTCTTTTGAAGCCATTCCAAGTTACGATAAACTGGACAGCAGTTGGAACCGTCATTCCTATATTCCTGGTGAATCATAGTTATGGATATTATGAAGCAAATAGTTATCTGCTGCTATTAGTGGCTGCGGCAGGTTTCTTCTGTTACAGCAAGGAAAATGCAGAAGTTGTGCTCATCAGTAAGATTGTTACCCCGATTAGCTTGATTGCAGCGTTATTACTCGGTGGTTACCGTCTGTATACCGAAAATGAATTTTATCGTGAACAAGTTGGTATTTCAGGACACGCGACTTTGATTGCATTGATAGCTATTGCAATCGCATTCCTTTGCCGTAAATATCGGTACCAGCCGTTATTTTTGTCGTTTTTCCTAACAGGCCAAATCTTGCAAAGTTACGCTGTTGCGATTGCCATCTTATCGTGGAATTTACCGGCGGTCACTGTTACGTTCGTTTCACTTATCAATGTTGGTATTCAGTTAATGGCTCTTCAAGTCTTTCGGAAGCATCCATTATGGGTTGCCGTGCTCGGCTCCATCATCGTGACCTATGCATCACTGCAAAATCTATTCGGAATAAGGGACTCAAATATAATCACGGCTTATGTGCTGTTATGCGGCGTGCTATTCTTTGCAGCTAGTCTATACATCAAGAAGAAAGCTCCGATTGGATCGGTCTACTTTTTTTGGTGCAGTCATGCTTTGATAATTTTTGGTACGCTATGGGTATTGCTTGCACAGTTGTTAGATTATGTTCCTCCTATCTGGCTTCTTATTCCGCTCGTCCAATTCGTGTTTTCTGCACATATTGTGACGAGAGCGATAGAAAAGTATATATTTGCAAATGCCAGTATTATAGTTGTCTTCCTTATCTCGATCACTCATTTGGATCAGTACACAAATCTGAGTCATCAATTTGCATTGGCTGCAGCTCTAACTACAGTTTGCATTGCCTTGGTATATGCGCTGCTACCTAACTGGCGGTCTTTACTGCGGATCAGTCTGCTGACTGCCTATAATGTTATTCTGCTGTTCGCATTAGCAGAGCTTACTATTCTTTTCTCCTGGCAGATCATCCTGCTAGCCATCTTTGTCGGGGTAATTGCAATCTATCAACAGCTTCAATGGCAGCTAAGCATTATTTCTGCCTGTACATTGCTGTTACTTCTCACAATTACACTTCTCTATGGCAGTATCGGCCAAGAAATCCGTACAGCTTACTTACTGCTGGCCGGGGGAGCAGGATTAGCTATTACCAGCTTCAGCAATTACCAATCTTTCGTTGCTGAAGCTGACAAGTATTCTGTTTGGAATAGAATAGATGTATATCGGATTGGCGCTATCGTTTATACCGTTGCCGGAAGTCTGGCGGGCGTTGCAGCGTATGAATCCGGCCTTGCTGATACGCTGTTTGGTTTGACAGTTCCAGCACTGTTATTTGCGATTAGTATCTATACAGCACCTGCTGCTGAAAAGCGTTATGTACGGCTGGCTGCCATCGTATCTTGTTTGTACCCTTATATACTTGTGCTGCAAATTGCAGACATAAGTCCATATTTAACAACAGAGCTGTATGTTGTGCCAATTGCATTACTAGTTCTTATCATCTTGCGGCTGTTTTTCTATGATCCTGATGTGACACCGCATATTGAGTTAGTTTTGCTAACAATTGGATTCGGCATGTTGGTGCTCGATGGACTGTCTACGATGACTATTTATGATGCCCTATCCCTTGGCAGTCTTTCTTTACTAGCAGCTGTCATTGGTTTCTTACGAAAATATCGTGCGTATTTCCTGACGGGTACGATCACCGTTGTATTTAACTTATTCTTCAACACGCGTACGCTTTGGGGCAGCGCACCATGGTGGTTATATCTTATTGGAGCCGGCTTCCTGCTGATTGCCTCTGCCAGTTTTATTGAATATCAGAAACAAAAGCATGATAGAACCACCGAATCTCTGCTGCAAGCCAGCAAATCCAGGTGGACAAAATGGTTTAAGCAATATAAATAAAGAAAGGCAGCTGTCTGCGCTAAGACAGCTGCCTTTCTTTTCATTAAAAATCGAATTCATCCGGATGCGGCCCGCTACGGGTACCATCATCCAATTGATCCAAACGTTCCATATCTTCTAGTTGAATTTCGAAATCGAAGACTTCCTTATTTTCAATAATACGTTTGTCTGTCATTGATTTTGGTATCGTTATGACATCATGCTGAATATCCCAGCGAAGCACAATCTGAGCCGGTGACTTCCCGTATTTAGCAGAAAGCTCCTCAAGTAAAGGCTGTGCCAGTAGCTCTCCATTCATAAGCGGAGACCATGCTTCCAAATGAATACCCTTTTTCTTCGTATATGCACGCAGATCTGCTTGGATCAAGCGCGGATGGAATTCTACCTGATTCACAGCTGGTACGACAGATGCGGTACTTAGTAGTTCCTCCAGATGATGTACTTGGAAGTTGCTTACACCAATCGCTTTTACTTTCTTCTCTTTATATAACTCTTCTAGTGCACGATAGGCTTCTAAGAACTTATCTTTTCCAGGCCAATGGATTAAATATAGATCGAGATACTCAAGCTTCATCTTCTCCAGGCTCTCTTGATAAGCTGCTTTCGTTTGTTCAAACGTCAGGTCTGCATTCCACACTTTAGAGGTGACAAACAAATCTTCTCTCTTCACTAATCCTGCTTCAATGGCCTGGTTAATCCCTTGGCCGACACTTGCTTCATTTCCGTAAATAGCAGCTGTATCAATGCTGCGATAGCCTTGCTCGATAGCAAAATAGACTTTATCAGCTAGTTGTTCTCCATCTTCTACACGGAAGACACCGTATCCTAGCATCGGCATAGAATTGCCGTTATTGAGCTTTACTGATTTCATGAGATATTACTCCTTTGTTTTCTAGTTTTCTCGAAATAGCTGTTAAACCAACTGCTGCTGCAACCATGATTGCAGCCAACCAGCTTGTATGAATCAGACCGAGCCGCTCCGTAATGACTCCGCCCAAATAGGATCCAAGGGCAATTCCAGCATTGAAAGCTGCAATATTCCATGCAGAAGCTATATCTACCGCCTGTGGCACGAGCCGTTCGGCAAGCACAACGATATACGACTGCAAACCCGGAACGTTCATAAACGCGAACAACCCCATGAGAAGAATAAACAGCAAACCAAGTCCTTTGACAGGTAGCGTGATGTATAAGGCTGCAAGTACAATTGCCTGTATGGCAAACATATAAAATAAAGCATGAACAGGCCGTCTATTTGCAAGCTTACCACCAGCAATGTTTCCGACTGCTACCGCCACACCATATACTAGCAGCAGCCAAGTCACAGTCCCTGGCTGAAAGCCGCTTATCTGCTGCAGAAGTGGTGACAAATACGTAAAGACAACGAATGTACCGCCATAGCCAAGTGCCGTAATAAGAAGTACAAGTACGATAGGTACTGATCGTAAGAGACTAGTTTGATCTTTTAGTCTTACTTTGACGCCTTTAGGCAGCGTATTTGGCAGCAATGCAAAATTAGCCAAGCTAGCGAGAATTCCAATAACTACGATGAACAGAAAAGCAATTCGCCAATCAAGCTGCTGACCGATGAATGTGCCGAATGGAACTCCCGTGATAGTCGCTACCGTAAGTCCAGTGAACATGATACTTATTGCTCCAGCCCGCTTATTTGGCGGAACTAAACTAGCAGCAATTGTCGAGCCGATAGACATAAATACGCCGTGCGCAAGCGCTGAGATGAAACGTGCGGTCAGCAAAACAGACATATTAGGAGCCACAGCGGCAATACTATTACCTATTAAAAAGACAAGCATAACCAATAGAAGCTGCTTCTTTTTCGGTATACTGGAAAGCATCGGTGTCAGGATCGGAGCACCGACAACGACCCCGATGGCATATAGGGACACTGTAAGTCCGGCCGCCTGCACTGATGAGTGAAAGTCATCCGCAATCAACGGCAACAGACCCACACTGATGAATTCTGTTGTGCCGATCGCAAATGCTGTTATAGCCAAAGCGATCAAGGCAAAGGTTTGTTTTCCTTTCATATTACATTTCCTTTCCGGTTCTTTTATCTCCCGCCTCAGCCGGAGTAATGTTATTATGTCGTATGGGATTCATATTGAACAGTACGTACTTTTTTGTGCTATAGGCACCATTTAGTACCTATATAAGGAGAGAAGACGATGCAAAAAAAATATAATATTAGTGTGGAAGCAACACTTGAAGTAATCGGTGGAAAGTGGAAAACCGTTATTCTTTGCCATTTGACACATGGAAAGAGACGGACAAGCGAATTAAAGCGGCTTATGCCGAATATCTCCCAAAAAATGCTCACTCAGCAACTCCGAGAGCTGGAGGCAGATGGAATTATCAATCGTATCCAATACCACGAGCTGCCCCCGCGTGTCGAATACGAGCTGAGCGATTATGGCTGGAGTTTACAAACCATTCTCGACTCGTTATGCAGCTGGGGTGAATCCCATATCGTCAAGGTATATGGAAATAAAGAAGACTACCTGGAAAAGACGTATCTAAACGAATGAAAACAGCTATAGCATGATCGCTATAGCTGTTTTTTCTTACAATGTTTCGATATTCACTTTGTTTTTTTGTTGAACTTTGACTTGCTCTCCCTCTTGGAAAACAACTCTTTCAGCAGATCCCAGATTCGTGAACACAACCGGAGTCAGCAAGGATGGGACGTGTGGTTGAATTCTTGCGAGGTCAGCTTCCGCGATTTTTTGACCCGCAGTGACCTGGTCTCCCTCTTTCACGAAGACCTCGAATCCTTCACCCTTCAAATTCACTGTTTCTAATCCGATGTGGATCAGCACCTCACGACCAGTGTCTGCTTCTACACCAATGGCGTGCTTTGTCGGAAAAATGTTGATGACTTTTCCGTTAACCGGAGAAACAACTGTTCCATCGACAGGTTCGATTGCAAAGCCATCTCCCATCAATTTCTCAGAGAAGACCAGATCCGGTACGTCTTCCAAGTAACGAAGTGTACCAGACATTGGAATAACAAATCCTTTTATATTTAGATCATCCTGAAGTGAATTTATTATAACATCCTGGACCAGTTTACCGACTTCTGCTGCATGTGCTGCTTCAATTTGCGGGCTCGAATTTTTGCCATTTATGATATCCTGCATTTGCTCTTTCAGCCCTTCCGATTTCGGCCCAAAAATGGCTTGCATATTGTTGCCGACTTCCAGCACACCCGCTGCTCCTAGTTTCTTCAGTGCAGTTTTATCGACTTTGTTTTTATCATTCACTGTGACTCGAAGACGTGTTAGACATGCGTCCAGATACTTGATATTTTCTTTAGTACCCATCGCTTCAAGCACGTGATACGCCAGTCCTCCAGTCTGAGCATTCCTTCCGTTTGTTGCTTCTTGCACTCCTCTTTCACGACCTGGCGTCATGAGGTTGAATTTACGGATAGCGAATCGGAACCCGAAATAGTAGATTACTGCAAAAGCTAATCCCACTGGAATGACCAGCCACCAATCAGTTCGGTTTGGCAGTATTCCGTACAGGAAGAAATCAATGAATCCACCGGAGAATGTCATTCCGACTTTAATATCCAGCATGTACATCGTCATATAGGAAAGTCCGGCAAATACACAGTGTACAGCGTACAATAGTGGTGCTACGAACAGGAAAGAGAAATCAAGCGGTTCGGTGATTCCTGTCAAGAAGGAAGTCAGTGCTGCTGACCCCATCAACCCAGCAACAACTTTCTTTCTTTCAGGGCTTGCTTCGTGATAAATAGCCAACGCTGCCGCCGGTAAGCCAAACATCATGAACGGATATCTGCCAGTCATGAATGTACCTGCTGTCAGCTCTGCCCCGTCTCTGATTTGTGCCATGAAAATACGCTGATCCCCACGGATCAGTTCACCAGCCGCATTTGTATAGCTGAAGAATTCATACCAAAACGGCGAATAAAAGATATGATGCAATCCGAACGGAATCAACGCCCGTTCAATGACACCGAAAATGAAGGCCGTCAGTGTCATATTGGAAGATAACAGGCCGCTCGAGAAGCTATTCAATGCATGTTGAATTGGCGGCCAGACAACAAGCATTAACAGACCGAGCATCAATGCAGCAAGAGATGTCACGATTGGAACGAAACGCTTTCCGGCGAAGAATCCTAGATACTGCGGCAATTCAATTTTATAAAACCTATTGAACATAATGGCCGCCAGCACACCGACAATGATCCCGCCGAATACTCCTGTGGCGAGCGTTGGTATTCCGAGCGTCGTCGTATATGCCGGATTATTCCCCGCAAAGAATTCCGCTTGTTCACCAGCATCTTTCGGAATGCTGCCATTAGCGATGAGCACCGCACTCATCGTCACGTTCATGATCAGATAACCGATGATGGCAGCTATACCTGCCACACCATCCCCATTCGCAAGTCCAATGGCAACACCTACCGCAAATAATAACGGCAAGTTATCAAATACGATATAGCCGGCACTTTGCATAACAGAAGCAATGAGCTGCACCAAAGCACTGTTCAAAAAGCCGACATTCCCCATCAAATCCGGGTTCTGCAATGCATCACCCAATGCAAGCAAAATACCGGCAGCAGGTAGTATTGCGACAGGCAGCATAAGTGCCCGTCCAATCTTCTGCAAAACACCAAAAGCACTTTTCATCTTCTTAGCCTCCGATTTTCACGGTTGATAACGGTTACAAACTAGTAAATAAAAAAGACATGAGCGATAAAGAATATTACACAAAAAGAATAAGATTCTTCTTGCGCATCCTTTTATCCTCATGCCTGATCAGTTCAGTTACACGTATAAATGTAATGCACATTATAATTTATTGGTCAAACGGTACAGATGCAAAGTGAGATAGACCGTCTCCGCTTCCTGCACTGGACGTTTTAACGTTTGCTGTAATATTTTGACTAGCTTCCAAGCAGTATTATAGCATAGCGGATATTCATTTTTCAATAGGGTCATAATCTTGTCAGGCTCCCGGACTTCCTCTCCCCGTTTTATCCGGTCAATTGCAAATCGGAAGTGACGGACAAGTCTTATATAATTGATGCTTTCGCGATCCACTGTAATGGCTAAACTCTTCTCAATCACTTGGAACATCTGGGCGATAAGCCTTGTATATTGACTTAGCTCTCCTACTGGCTGGTTGATACAGGCACTGTGAATATGCAAGGCGATAAAGCCGATTTCCCCGTCTGGAAGCTCAATGCCGAGCCGTTCGTTTAATAATGACACTGCCTCACTAGCTACCGTATATTCTTTTGGATAGATGAATTTTGTTTCCACAGCAAAAGGATTTTTGATATCCAAGCCTTGTTCCAGCCGTTTCATTGCAAAAGCTAGATGGTCCGTCAATCCGACGTGGATATGCTCATTCAACGGATGCTCCATCCGTTTTGCGATTAAATAAATCACATCATTCATTACTGCAACAAGCTCTTCATCGATATGATTCAGCATCTGTTTGTAGCTGTTTTGCTCCTTCTCATCTTGAAGGACAAATAGCTTTTCAAAAGTACCTTCCGCAAGGAGGCTACCTGCTTTCTTCCCGAAACCAACTCCTTTACCGATCAGCACGACTTCTTTCGCCGCTTCATTTTCAGCAATGAGTACATTATTGTTCAATACCTTTTGGACAGAAAAGGAATTCCCCATAGACTATCTCCTTTTATTATTCATAACGATATTGTAATAGATAATTAGTCCTTTGTGTAACTTTTTGAATCCGCTTTCTTTCCTATATAGAAAAAATGTATAGCTATTTTCTGCTATACACTTCTTTATACGGGCTCTGGTAACGATGTATGCAATAATAAATCCGCGAAATTACGCGTTAGTGGCAAGGCATCATCCAAGCTGCGGGAAGTACCATATGCATAAAGGAAAGGGCTATGCTTCTTTTTTCTGATAGCAACTCGACAGCTGGCTTCTTTATATTTCTCGCGTACATCCATACACGCAAGCAGCTGGTCGAATGTCAGGATTGCGATTTCTCCGCCAAGAAGATCTTTCTTACTGCATATCAGCACAAACAGCTGGTGTCGTTCTTCATCAGTCCATTGCAGCAGACGTTCTCGTTCTTCATCCGAGAAGCGGAAATTCCACGTATTAGTCGAACTTGTCGCGTATTTGGAATATACTTTCATCCGATTCGAACCTGTTTCCAGCTGGTAAACCCGTCGTTCCTTACTTTCCTCGATCAGGGCAGGAACAATCTGCATGGATACAAGCTTAGAAAGGAAGGCACCATAATAATAATCATATTTGTTCAACATACTATCGTTGCTCCTGTCTTTGTTGTTCCAACAGTATAGCATGGCCGCAGATTTTTTGCAGATGCCTGTTACAAATAATAACTCGCTTACGAATGAGCATTTTGTTTGCTACCTTTTTCACAAGTCTCTAGAATATAGTCCATACAAAGGAGGAATATTTCCCGTGAATGAAAAATACGCTTCTCTTTTCGAGAGTTTAACCTTACCAAATGGCGTTACGTTGAAAAACCGCTTCGTACTCGCTCCGATGACACATTACTCTTCCAATCCTGATGGAACAATTTCTGATCAGGAACTTCCATATATCGCACAGCGTTCCAAGGATATCGGCTTGGTTATCACTGCTGCATCGAATGTATCTGATAGCGGAAAAGCATTTCCTGGACAGCCTTCCGTTGCCCATGATACAGATATCCCTGGCTTGAAAAAGCAGGCAGATACAATCAAGGCTGAAGGAGCAAAAGCGATCATCCAGATACACCACGGCGGACGTGAAGCAGTTGCTGATCTTGTGCCTAATGGAGATATTGTTGCCCCAAGCGCTGTAGAAAAAGAAGGAGCAGCTACTCCGCGCGCATTGGAAACTGCTGAGGTGCAGCAAATCGTAGAAGATTTTGGTGAAGCTACTCGCCGTGCTATCGAAGCTGGCTTTGACGGCGTAGAGATCCATGGTGCAAACGGCTATATCATTCAGCAGTTTTATTCTCCATTCTCCAATCGTCGTGATGATGAGTGGGGCGAGCGTTTACGCTTCCCATTGGCTATCATCGACAAAGTCACGGAAGCTGTAGAAAAGCATGGTTCAAAAGACTTTATCGTTGGTTACCGCTTCTCTCCAGAAGAACCGGAAACACCTGGACTGACGATGAAAGAAACGTTCGAATTAATTGATGCACTTGTAGAAAAACCATTAGATTACCTGCATGTATCTTTGATGGACTTCCATTCCACAGCAAGACGCGGTGCTGATACAAATGCAAAACGTATCGATTTAATCAAAGAACGAATCAATGACAAAATACCATTGATCGGCGTAGGATCCTTGTATTCCGCTGAAGACGTAGCCGCAGCGAAAGCGACTGGTGTCCCACTGATTGCTTTAGGCCGTGAATTGTTAATTGATCCAGAATTCGCAACGAAGCTTAAAGAAGGACGTGAAGATGAAATCATCCGTCTGATCGATCCTGCCCGCGCGGATCACCACGGTTTAACAGAAACGCTTTGGAATATCGTATTGCAAACAAAAGGCTGGGTTCCGACAAAAGCAGAGTAATAGCGAAGCGTATCCTATTATGCTTTAATGGAATAAAAGCATTCGAAGGAGAGAGCCCACATGGCAAAAATTTCAGCATTAGTATTAAAACCAGAAAGAGACTTCGCTGCAAAGTCTGTACCATCTGATCCCCAAGGCATTCAAAAATTTGTTGGCGGCTCACCCATCATGACAAGATTGGTTGATGGTATTGTTGTCGTCAGCAATGAAAGTGCTACGGAAAATGATCCGTTGAACTTCACTATTTTCCAGCGTCACAATGACCACGTTCATGAACTAGGCAAACTATACGGTGATGCTGTATTCGCAGCAGAATCTGAAAAAGGATTGACTAGCCTCGACAAGGATCAGAAACAGGCTGTTAAAGAATGGTTCCAATTCGGTCGGGATAGACTTCTATTAAATGAATAGACGAAAAATACCCTCTCACATGAGAGGGTATTTTTTATGCTTGCTGCTTTTCAACAAAACGCTTAATCCGTTTCATCGCTTCTGTCAGCTGCTTCATCGAAGTCGCATAAGAACAGCGAATATAACCTTCTCCGCTTTCCCCGAATACACTTCCAGGTACAACGGCAACCTTTTCTTCAATCAGCAATGCTTCGGCAAAAGCTTCGGAGCTCATGCCGGTTTCTTTAATAGATGGGAAGATATAGAAAGCTCCGCCCGGTTTGTTCGTCATCAAGCCCATTTCCTCGAAGGCGGACGTTACAAAATTCCGACGCTGGCGATAGCTTTTTCTCATATGCTCTACACTGGCAGATCCGCTGCGCAGTGCTTCAACTGCGCCGTATTGAGCCATCGTCGGTGCGCACATAATTGTATACTGATGAATCTTTGTCATTGCTTGGATCAGTTCAGCAGGTCCTGCAGCATAACCGAGACGCCAGCCTGTCATCGCAAATGATTTAGAGAATCCGGAAATGAGAATCGTGCGATCCTGCATATTCGGTAAACTGGAGAAGCTTACGTAATCAGCTTCATAGCTTAGCTCTGCATATATCTCATCAGAAAGGACGAGTAAGTCATGTTTTTCCACAAGCTCTGCAATCGGCAAAAGCTCCTCCCGGTTCAACATAGTGCCTGTCGGGTTATTCGGATTACATAGGATGATTGCCTTTGTTTTTGACGTAAGCGCATTTTCCAATTCTTCCGGTTGCAGCTTAAAGCCGTTCTTCGCCTTCGTCCCGACAGAGACCGGTACGCCTCCTGCCAATGAAACGGCTGAAGCATAAGCAACAAAGCATGGCTCGACAATGATAACCTCATCACCTGGGTTGAGGATAGCCCGTAAAGCAATATCGATTGCCTGGCTGGCCCCTACCGTCACAATCACTTGATCCTCAGGGCGGTATGTCACAGAGTATGTTGTTTTGAGATAATCGGAAATCAGTTCCCGCAATTCCAACAGTCCAGCATTTGCTGTATACGCTGTGTACCCTTGCTCAAGCGAGTGATAGCTTGCTTCAATAACATTCCACGGTGTGACGAAATCTGGTTCACCAACCCCCAAGGAGATGACATTATCCATTGTAGAAGCTAAGTCGAAAAAGCGCCGAATCCCAGATGGTTTTAATGCATCGACATGCTCCGCAATAAAGCGGCTCGTATCCAGACTCATGGACTCACCGGCATTCTGCGATCATTATTGTCATCCTCACCGAAGATGATGCCATCATGTTTATACTTTTTCAGGATGAAGTGAGTGGTCGTCGAGATAACTGTGTCCAATGTGGACAGCTTTTCAGATACAAAGCGCGCCACCTGCGACATTGTTTTGCCCTCCACCGAAACGGACAAATCGTATGCACCTGACATCAAATAGACAGCTTTCACTTCTGGGAAACGATAAATACGCTCTGCTACATCATCGAACCCCTTGCCTCTTATAGGTGTTACTTTTACATCGATCATAGCAGTAACACCTTCATGACCACGCACTTCCGTCCAGTCAATTAGCGTTGAGTAGCCGTGGACAATCTGCATTTGCTCAAATTTACTGATAGCAGCTTCTACTTCATCAACGGACAGCTCTACCATCCGTGCTATCATATGTACGTCCATTCTTCCGTTTTTCTCTAATAGCTCTAGTATTTCTATCTCTTTCTTATCCAAGTCTGTCACTCCTCTAATACCTAATGATGTAATTCTATTTTATCTGAAAACAAAGAATTGAGAAACCGAAAACGATTACACCATCGATATATCAACCGATGATGATCCGTTCTTCCGGATTTCGCACGGCAGTCTTCCTGATTCGGAAAGCTAACGCGAACGCGATGGTAATCGGTCCAACACGGCCCATAAACATGAGGATGGATAGCAGAATCTTGCCGGATTCTGACAGATCCGGTGTAAGTCCAAGTGACATCCCGACCGTTCCGAAAGCAGAAAGCACTTCGAACGCAATATAATTGAGTGCAGCACCCTTCTCCGTAATAGCAAGCAAAAATACGAATAGCGATACAAGGAGAACAGAATATGTCGTGATTGAAAAAGCTCGGAACACTAAATCTCCCGGTATCCGCCGATTTCTAATATTCACTTCCTGCTTCCCTTTTATCAGTGCCCATACTGCAAACAGCAATATGGCAAAGGTAGTAACTTTAATGCCGCCTGCTGTTCCTCCAGTTCCGCCACCGATAAACATAAGCGCCATTGTTACCAGCTGTGATCCTAATGTCAAATCAGCAGTATTCAGCGAATTGAAACCAGCAGTCCGCGGAACTACACCATGGAAATAGGAAGCCAATAGTTTATCATTCCATGACAGATTTCCGATAGTAGCTGGGTTACCATACTCCAATAGAAAGATTAATAATGTCCCGCTAACGACAAGTACAGCAGACATCCATAGAACAACTTTCGTATGAAGTGTCAGCCGCTTTCTTGTTTTTCTCTTCTGGAAGATATCAGCTACGACAATGAAGCCGATTCCTCCTAATACCAGCAGACTTGTTAACGTAAGATTGACTATCGGATCATCAACATAAGCAGTCATGCTGCTGAAATCTCCCATAATATCAAATCCGGCATTATTGAATGCGGATATTGAATGAAAGAGTCCGTAATAGAAAGATTTCGGATAGCCAAACTCATCTCCCCAGTGAATCCCGAGGATAATCGTTCCAATCACTTCACAAATAATAGTGAATAAGAGAACAAACCGTACCATTGTGACAATTCCTTGATACGAATCCTGATTGAGTGATTCTTTAACTAGATGCCTCTCCTCAAAGCTTATATTGCGGCGAAGAAGCAATGCAATGAATACCGTAAGCGTCATAAACCCTAATCCGCCTACCTGGATAAGACACAACAGTACAATTTGCCCAAATAAAGTAAAAGTGGTCTGTGTATCGACCACTACCAGCCCTGTCACACAAACAGCTGAAGTTGCCTCGAATAGCGCATCAATAAAAGAAAGATGGTGCCGATCTGCTGTCGCAATCGGAAGCATTAGAAGAATCGTACCCAATGCGATCAACAGGAGAAATCCCAGCGCAAAAAATTGCGGCGGATTGATTTTTATACGGTGAAACAGCTTCCCACCTCTAGTCGCCATGTCTACCCAAGTCCTTTTATCTTATTTTACATCTCACTTATACTATATATCATTCGATTATAATACTGAAAAAAGGGTGAATATGCTATGGTATATTGTAGCTAAATGAAGAAAAGGATGTTCGACATGCATATAGCAATTATTGGAGCAGGAATAGCTGGATCTGTTACCGCTTATAAACTTGCCAAAGCAGGCATGCAGGTAACTGTTATCGATCGTTTTGACCAAGGACAAGCGACAGATGCAGCAGCCGGAATCGTCTGTCCATGGCTCTCTCAGCGGCGCAACAAAGATTGGTATCAGCTAGCCAAAGGCGGGGCTCGCTATTACCCGGAGATTATTGAGGAACTTCGGATTGATGGCGAAGAGGAAACAGGCTATGCCCGTGTAGGTGCCTTAAGCTTGCATCAAGATCCCAAGAAATTAGAAGCCATGCAGAAACGTGCAGAAAAACGCAGAGACGACGCTCCGGAAATGGGAGCCATCACGATGTTAGAAGAAGATGATGTACGGCAGATTTTCCCATTACTTGCACCAGGATTTGGTGCCGTACACGTTAGCGGAGCTGCTCGTGTCGATGGCCGGGCTTTACGCAATAGTTTGCATCGGGCTGCTAAGAAATACAACGCTCGTTTCGTTTCAGCTGATGCTCACCTTTCGATGACTGCAGGACAAATTGTCGTCACAGCCGGCGATGAAGAATGGATACCCGATCAGGTTGTAGTCACAGCCGGCGCTTGGGCAAAGGAGCTGCTAGAACCGTTAGGCTATTCACTGCAAGTCAGCTTCCAGAAAGCACAAATTTGCCATTTACAGCTTGATGCTGTCCAAACAGAAGACTGGCCAGTTATTATACCGCCCAACGATCAATACCTGCTTGCTTTTCCAGACGGCAGGATGGTGGCTGGAGCCACACACGAGAATGATGACGAAATGAATACAAAAATCACTGCTGGCGGCGTGCATGAAGTGCTAAGCAAAGCTATGCAGCTTGCGCCTGAATTAGCTGAAGCTATGCTGACTGAAACGCGGGTTGGCTTCCGGCCATTTACACCTGGCTTTCTTCCAGTCTTCGGCCGCCTTCCAAAGCATCAAAATCTTTATGTAATGAATGGATTGGGCGCATCTGGTCTTACAATGGGACCGTTTGTTGCCTCTCAGCTCACGAAGTTGATAATAGGACAAGAAACCGATATCGATATTTCTGCTTATAATCCGGTAAGTGCGTTAGTATAAAGTAAGCCCATGTTCAGCATGGGCTCTTTGTCATAATTAGGAACCGTAAGCCATCAGACTCCCGATTAAAACGATTGATTTCCCGGAAGCCAGCCTTTTCATAAAGGTGGATAGCACGCTCATTGAAAGCAGCTACAGTAAGCCGGTATTGGTCTTGCTCGATGTTTTTCTTAATCCAATTCAAAATTTCAGTGAAAAACTGCGAGCCACTTCCTTGTCCGGTCTTTTCTGGTACCATCCCGACTCCGATATCCAAATAGGCATGGTTACTATAGTCACCGCCAAGCACACGTGCATCATCTCCAACACAGAAATATCCAAGCAGGTTCCCGTTTTCATATACCCCATAATAGTCACCGACCATGAGCATCATGACTGCACCTTCCGTGTAGGTTAGGTTATAGAGGTCGTATGGCGGGGAATAGCGCCAATGCAATACTGCATACGCATCATCTGCTGTTAATGATTTTATCTCATATCCCATCAAAAGGACTCCTTCTATCAGTTGTTGCTTGTATTATAGCATTTTCCATCTATAGAGAAATGGGTATACTTGAACTTAAGAAAGGACGGTATTGCTTATGGAATTACGGCAGCTGCGCTATCTGATCGAAATTGTGAAACAGAAGAGGCTAACGAAAGCAGCAGAAAGCTTGCATGTATCTCAGCCCGCCCTCAGCAAAACGATCAAGAGTCTGGAAGAAGAACTCGGCATCACCTTATTCAAACGTACGAACAAATCCACTACCTTGACCGATGCGGGCAAAGTAGTCCATACCTATGGTCAGCAAGTGCTGGCCCAATTGGATGAGATGCAAACGACCCTTCAAGATCTTACTGATCTGAAACAAGGAGCTGTCACTATCGGGATTCCGCCTATCATCGGCAGTCTCTTCTTTCCTAAGGTAATGGCTCGCTTCCACCAGACCTATCCGAATGTCACGATTAATATTACCGAATACGGGGCCGCCCGTGTCGTAAAGGCAGTAGAAGAAGGGGAATTCGAGCTTGGTGTTGCTGTTTTGCCCCTTGATGAAACGGAGTTCAATTATTATCCAATTGTTGAGGAAGATATGAAGCTGATGGTGCATCGGGAGCATCCGCTAGCAGATCGAGAATTGGTTGAGCTGAAGGAATTGAAGGATGAAGATTTTATTTTTTATAATGAAGAATTCGCTTTACACGATATTATGCGAAAACGCTGCATCGAGGAAGGCTTTGAACCGCATATCCTCTTCAAAAGCGCGCAGTGGGATTTCATCAGTGAAATGGTCGCTGCTAACTTAGGAGTCAGCCTGCTTCCTGAATCCATTTGTAATCGTACCTATAACGCTGATATCCGCATTATAGATATAACACCGTCTATTCCTTGGAACTTGGCAATCATCACAAAAAAGGACAAATACATTTCCTATGCCGGAAGACGTTTTATTGAGTTTTTCCTTTAATTCAATATAACTATAAGTTATACACAATATAATATATATGTATTTTACGAATACGTGAGACCGCAGTATGATGGAGTTATCAATAAAAAAAGTTATGATAACTTTCTGTTAGGAGGAAGAAATATGGTACGAAAAACGATTACCATGCTTTCTCAGCTAGCGATCATTCACGTATTTTATTTTGCCGGTGTCGGCTTAGCGCATATATTATCTCTTCCGGTACCAGGCTCCATTGTAGGTCTGGTCTTGTTATTACTAAGCTTATTTGCAGGCATCGTCAAACTGGAATGGATCGAGAAAGCAGGGGGCTGGCTGTTGGCTGAACTTCTGCTTTTCTTTGTCCCATCAGCTGTCGGTATCCTGAATTATAAAGAAATATTGAACTGGCAAGGTCTGGAGACAGTGCTGCTGATTCTGATCAGCACCTTCATCGTGATGGCCGCTACTGGATTCACTGCTGAGAAACTGTATAGAAGAAAAAGAAAAGGAGGACACACACAATGACTACCGCACTGATTATCTTAATAGGCACCATTGTAACCTACGTCATCTACCGCGCCTCAAAAGTTGTGTACAAGAAATGGCCCATGCCATTCTTCCACCCTCTGCTGTTGTGTCCTTTGATTCTTATCGGTATTATCCAGCTGGCTCATTTGCAGCCAAGTGATTATGCCTTATCTTCTAGTCTTTGGACACATATGCTCGGACCAGCTACTGTTGCCTTTGCGATTCCCATCTATAAACATGCTCCTCTGTTACGAAAAAATATCATGATCATCTTAACTAGTATTGCAGCCGGTACATTGGTAGCAATCAGTTCTTCCCTGCTTTTGAGTCTAGTTATGCGATTCAATGGTGATTTACTGATCAGCCTCCTGCCTCGGTCCATTACAACTCCGATCGCAATTGAAGTATCGAAAACGATCGGTGGCTTACCGACATTGACGACTGTTTTCGTTATCGTTACTGGTGTGACAGGCGGTATCATCGGCCCGTATGTCATTCGGCTGATGGCACTTAAATCCCCTGTTGCTCGCGGCTTAGCACTTGGAATGGGGGCTCATGGAGTGGGCACAAACAAAGCAATGGAATATGGAGAGCAAGAAGGTACGTTCTCGACTATCGGCATGATTATGGCTGCCGGTATGACATTGATTTGGGGAGGCTTGCTCATACCTTCCTTGCTGCAAATCACCATCCTATGAAAAAAAGCATTTGCCGAAAATGGCAAATGCTTTTTCTTATGCATGTTTTTTGCGAAGAATAAACATGCTTACTGTGATGATTACAAAAGCGGTGAATGCAAGCAATGGAATCGTGATGAATCCGAGCCAGTTGATATAGTGACCCGAGCACGGTACACCGCTGGAACAGAGACTGGCTCCTTGTAAAGCGGGTACCTTTTGATGCAGGTAATGATAACCTGAAATAAGTACTCCGAGAATACTAAGCGGCAGCACATACTTATAAATTCGAACATCATTTTTATAAAATGCGATACCTAGTATGATGGCTAACGGATACATGAGAATCCGCTGATACCAGCATAGCGTACAAGGCACAAATTTCATAATTTCACTGAAATAGAGACTGCCCAGCATCGCAATGACTGCAGTTATCCAGGCAAATAACAGGCTCTTATTCATCAGTTCGCCTCCTGCGTTTCCTCATCCACCATATCAATCAAGTCGTTCATATCTTGACCTTCGAATAGTTTCCCATTTACGAAGATTGTTGGAGTACCTTGCACACCAAGATCATCCGCAAGTTCTGTATCTGTTGAAACGGCATCATCGGTTCCATTATTCTGATACACTTGCAATACCTCTTCAGCTTCTTCATCGCTGACTACTTCACGAAGCTTGTCCATTAGGAAATCATCAGTGAAGCTTGTATTCAAATCTTCCGCGAAGAGAACATCGTGGAATTTCCAGAATCCATCATCTCCAAGCACTTGGTAAACTGCCTCACTGAATTCTGCACCCTTCTCGGAGTCTGCATTAATGATCGGCATATTCATGAAGTAGAAGCTAGCCTTACCAGTTTCAATCAATTCCTGATCGATTACCGGGAAATTATTATGGTGGAACTCTTGGCAGTGGATACATTTGTAATCGCCAAATTCAACTATTTTAACCGGGGCATTTTCATCACCAAGGAAAGGCTGACTGCTGTAGTCGATATCCTGCGCCTCATCACTGGAAGACCCTGTATAATTATTAATGAGGACCAGTGCTACTACTAAAAGGATAATCGCCAAAACAACCCAAACAATGACCTTAGATGCTTTAGAAGCAGCTCCTGATGTATTGCCTGCGGATTTCTTCTTTTTTGCCATCTCACTATCGCTCCTTTATTACAGAAATAAGATGATAGATTTCTTCTATCACATAACATCATAACATTAAAAAGTAAAAATGGATGCCTTGCAACAAATTTGATTACAGGTATTTTTATGCGCAAGTCTCCCACTTAATACTTCACCCGTTTGAATTAGTTTGTGAATTGCATTACAATATAATAGTTCTGATTATGGCCTTTTTTTATGGGTATCACGGAAAGAAAAGAAGGGATTTACTTGAAGGAATATCATTTACCGCAGGCACCGGCACGACTTAATCTGCGTGATGCATTACGTGTCAGATCGGCTGCCTATCCTTGGAATCGAGCAATTGGATCTGGCCTCGCCACCTGTCTACCAATTTTGATTGGTTTATTGTTAGGTGACATCATCCATGGATTTTCAGCTGCGCTCGGTGCTTTTACATTCTTATATATAGGAACAGAAACGTATAAACAACGAGCCAAGAAGCTCGCTGCAGTCGCTATCTGTCTAGCTGCCGCTATGGTGCTTGGAAGTCTGCTTGCTCCGTATACAATTGTGCTTTCTATAGTCGCAGGTATCATTGGCATAATTGCCTTTTACGTCCTGAACACTTTGCAGCTTCTCATACCAGGGCCGATGTTCTTCGTTTTAATATTTTGCATGGCTACAGGGCTGCCACTAGACCCGCATAGTGCGTGGGAACGAGGATTATACGTCTTGCTTGGAGGAGCACTATCTTGGCTTCTTGCCATGGCAAGCTGGCTCTGGACAAAAAAGAACCACGAAAAACAAGTTCTGGTCAAATCCTACAGACAGCTTATGACAATGCTGCAATCCATTGGGACACCATCGTTCTATCAGATGCAGCACCTTACCGTCCTGACGTTAAAGCAAGCCGACCGAATTATCTATGCATCCAAAAGGCAGCCAGCTGCGCTGCGTTTACATGAGCTAGCTGCAGATATTTTCTATACATTGACACAGCTCAATAATGACAGTCTCTCATCAGATTTGCGAAAATCCTTAGAAAATCAGCTGGCTGCAGTAATCGATGCACTCGAAGATGCAAAAGGCAACTGGCCTGCATATACAAAGTCTGACCAGTCAGTAGTACGCAATCTCCAGCTTGAATTGGAGCAGGCATATGAACTTTCCTCCAAGGCAACTGCTGAGGAAGCTGTCCATGTCGAGACAGAGTCTGCTTGGAGTGTGCTTCGAAATGGTCTTTCACGTAAAAACATTACCGTCCGGCACGCTTTATTTTATGGACTGTTTATTATGATTGCTTCGCTGCTGGCGCACATCCTGGGATTTAACCGCCCATATTGGGTACCTGTAGCCTGTGCTGCTGTACTTATCGGGGCGAACACGACACTCACTATTCATCGGGCAATCCAGCGCTCACTTGGCACCATCGTTGGTACCCTAATAGGTGGACTGATTTTATCACTAGAACCGTCCGGCATTTACCTGATTCTTGTTGTTGGTCTGCTGCAGCTCTGTGTGGAACTAGTGATAGTACGCAACTACGTTTTTGCTAACATGTTCATTGCTCCACTTGTCCTTGTACTGGTAGAGACAATGAATCCAGGCAATACTGTCAGCTATTTCGTAACAGCAAGGGTCGTCGATACGATTGTCGGCAGCTTGATTGCTATTCTCGCTGTATTGCTTTTATGGCGAGGTATCCATACTCGCTTCCTCCCGATCATTCTGAAAGAAACAATCCTGAATATGCAGGAGCTGCTCCGTGCAATTCATTCAGGAGATCGGGAAAAAAGACATACAAAAAAATTAATGAACAATTTGATCGAATTGCGAGCTGCATATGATAGAAGCCTTGGTGATTTCTCGGCTTCCCAGCAGCAGGCTGAAGTTTTGTGGCCGGCCATCATGCACACGCAGCATGCAGGTTATCTGCTCATGTCCCTCCGCAAGAACAAAGATAAGTTAACGGAAACTCAATATGATGCAATTCAGAACCAGCTCGGCAGCATCATGACCAGTCTTTCAACACGACAGCCAGTATCCTTTGAAAAGTACGAGGAGCTCGATTTACAGCGGGAGCTCAACCAGCTGCAGTCTGCTCTTACACAGCTTCACAAAACAAAAGATGCGGCCAAGCTCGCACCTAATTGACCTTCTCTGACGACAGAGAAGGTTTTTTTGTGTTACAGGCACGAGAAAGAAGGGTACGATTATACACAAAGAACAAGAAGACAGGAGCGGTACATCATGCAAACAGATCAGAAAAAACGCCCGGTCGTCGCTTTGACGGGGGCGAGCGGCTACATAGGCAGTCATCTATTGGATAAATTGAAAGAGCGTTTTGATATCATCGCCTTATCACGCAGCGGTGACAAGCGGGAAAACACAGACCAGGTAACATGGCGGTCTTGTGATTTATTTTCCCAGATCGATACCGAAAAAGGTCTTCAAGGAGCTGATATCGCGGTCTACCTTGTCCACTCGATGAGCCCTTCTGCAAAGCTCACCCAGGCAAGATTTGAGGATATGGATGTCATCTTGGCCGATAACTTTGCCCAAGCTGCCAAGAAAAACGGCGTGAAGCAAATCGTTTATCTAAGCGGGATCATCCCGCCGGATGAAAAACTTTCCCGTCATCTTCGCAGCCGATTGGAAGTAGAGAAGATACTTGGATCTTACGGCGTACCTGTGACGACAGTTCGAGCAGGATTAATCGTAGGTCCGAAGGGATCTTCTTTCCCGATTGCTGAAAAGTTGGTCAAACGACTGCCAGTCATGGTCTTGCCAAGCTGGACAAGGACGAAGACACACCCAATCGCGCTAGCTGATGTATTAACAGCATTACAAAAAAGTGTCGGGAATAAAGACGTTGCTGATAAAGCTATAGATGTCGGCGGCCCAGAAGTCATGACGTATAAGGAAATGCTTGAACACCTTGCGGGCGTAATGGGTAAAAAGCTACGCAGCTTTAATGTACCATTCCCTACTGTCATGCTCTCCCGACTATGGGTAAAACTCATCAGCGGTATGCCAAAAGAGACAGTCTACCCTCTGATCGAGAGCCTGTCACATCCAATGGTTGCGCAGCCTTCCCACTACGTGGAGGGCATCAGTAATGGTCAGATTTCCTTTGACGAAGCAGCCAAATCAGCAATGGAAGAAGAACAACAAAATAAAGATTCCAAGCATAGCAAAAAGCCGACGCTCCCTTCCCTTCCGCTACGTCAGGATGTACGTTCTGTACAGCGCATGCCACTTCCATCAGGCAGGGACGCGGGTTGGGCAGCAAAGCATTACATGAGCTGGGTATCCGGATCGCTCCGGCCTTTTGTTCGGACAGAGGTTGATGATCAGTTTAATTGCAAGATCTACTTGACGTTTACCAAGCACCCGTTGCTTATCTTGTCTTATGCAAAAGAAAGAAGCACAGGTCATCGCGCATTGTATTACATTACTGGCGGTCTGTTCGCGAATGTAAAGGAAAGCCAGCGGGGCCGCATTGAATTTCGACAAATACCAGGAAAGCAGGAGATGGTCGTCGCCATACACGAATACTTACCGTCCTTGCCTTGGTTCGTCTATAAATATACTCAGGCGCCTATCCATATGCTCGTTATGTTCTTGTATCGGAAACATCTCGAGCGTCTGATCCGCCATAAATCGCAGCCCTGTTTACAAGTACCGCAGCTTGCGGCACAGCATTGAAAAAAGGCAGCACATCAAGTGCTGCCTTTTTTTGAAGGTTCTATACTAAGAGGCTGCTTACACTGTGTATCAACATTACATTTACTATTTCGAGAGATTGATTGAGTCCCCAGCCTCCTGATACCAAAAGAGTGAATAATCGTTCATCGTAGAAGCGTGGCCCAACTGGCGCAGCATTGCAGAAACATTGCCCCGGTGATAGGTACCGTGATTGACTACATGCAGTACAATTTCTGATAACCGAGTGTGTCGTGTGCCAGCATATGGGTTCTCAAGCAGAATAGTTCGGTCCAAGTCGTCCTGGCCTTGTAACCATTCTTTGTATTGTTCTGCCAACCGTGCGAAGTCGTTTGCAAATTGATCTGCAGAATGCAGAAGAGTCTCCTTTTCTAGAGGCATGCACATTTCCAGTGCATCCTGCATACGAACACCATTTAAAACCCTATACCAGACACTTTCTACTGCATAGATATGACCAAAAGCTTGGGCGATAGTAGGAAATGAGGTGTTCACTTCTTCGTGCAGCACAGCAGCTGGGAGCTCCTTGATCCGGTTCAAGAGGGTTTGATTGGCCCAAGAATGGTAGGTATACATTTGTTCTGGATGATTCATTCGTATCTTCTCCTTTTGATATAACTAGATTTAGGTTGTTTCTCATCACATTATAAAAAAAGAAGTATGACAGCAGTCTGTCATACTTCTTCATAAAGTTTAATTGTGTTTTGTAGCTTCTCTTTCAGAATGACTCGCAGGGCATGCGGCTCGAGAACTTCAGCACCGCTGCTAAAACTCAGCAGAATCGCCCACAACCATCGCGCTTTTAAAGGCTCATAAACAGGGATTCTCATCGTCATGCTGCCATCAACATGAAATTGCTTATCAACTTGGTGAAACTGATCCAATGCTTCCGCCAATGCCTCCTGCCTGACCTTTATTACCACATCAGACACCTTATTTCCCATTACATTATCAGAAGTAAGATTTTCTTTCGCCATTTCGTCATGCGGCTGAAACGTTTCCTCTGTCAAAGACAACTCCAGCATCCGGGACAATCGGAACTCCCTATAACCCTGTCGATTTCGGCAAAAACCATTAATGTACCAATTGCTATACTTGTAATGAAGCTGCAATGGTTCCATATCACGAGTGGTGCGTTGATTCTGTGCATTGATATAATCAAAGCGGACAACCTTTCGCTCCATGATGCCAGAGCGCAGTTGGCGAAGTGCCTCCGGCTCCGTCCGGTAGCTTTCAAAGTCCACCGAGAGATTCTGACTCTGATGCTCCTTCCCAATTGTTTGCAGGCGCTCAATGGTGCTCTGTGCACGCTCATCTTCAAACACAGTGGCAAGGCTTTTGAGCACAGTGATCAAGGAATCAACATCATATGAACCGAGCAAACTTCTGTCCATCTTGTATCCGTCCATTATGCCATAACCACCCTTATTTCCCTGATACGATACAACTGGGATACCTGCAGCACAAATCACATCTATATCCCGGTAGATAGTTCTTGGGGAAACTTGGAACTCTTCAGCTAGCATAGATGCAGACAAAACTTCGTTGTTCAAAAGTTTGTAGATTATAGAAATCAAACGCTCCAATTTCATGTGTATTCCACCCTTTATCCAATTCGAATTCTTAAGCGTTTCTCTAAAATATAAGGGGCAGCACATCACGTGCTGCCCCTTTATTCGCCGCCTCCTCCATCCATCGAGAAGGAACCATTATTATTGTGCAAGACCATATCCAGTACAATCATGACAGCGATATAAGTAAGCAAATGAGATTCATCCTCTATCTGCATTTCGTACGTATCGCCCCAGGTGAACCACTTTTTTGTTACATGCATCAACGGCTCATTCCCATCCGTCAACGTATACTGATGCGACCAAACATCACCATCCAGACTCCAATTTTGCGGCTTCAACGAGAAATTAGCTTTGAAGAAAGTGAAGTTCTTCGTCACTTCGGCAACTTGTTGGCCATTTTCTTCAATTATATATCTTGGCTTCAAAAAAGCTAGCTGCTGTTTAATCTCAACAAGAGGCTGATCATCCAGATTAGTGATCGTCAACCGATCTTGCAGGGAAAAAAGTTTGCTTTTGACACGATAAACCTCCTGCTGATCTGCGTCGAATACCGAAAAGCTATCCTTGAAGCTGAATACTTTTTGTTTAATATAATATGTCCCCATTGCCACACCTCCGCAAATTCTCTATTTCCTTCATACGAAGGTACGGAAGCTTTAGTTCCAAATTCTAAATAAGTTTCGTTTTTTCCTTCGGTACTGCACGCTCGACACTCGCATACCGCTGGCGCAATGCCATTTCACAGAACAAGATGCCAAGCAGTGTAAAGACAATGTAGCTGAATCCCATACCATATTTGCCGACCGACTCTCCCATGATAATGCCTCCTGCGCCAATCAGCTTTCCGAATTGGAACACAAAGCCATGGAAAGCCATGTATGTCCCGCGTTTCGTATCATCGACCATGTCAGCCAGCATGCTTTGTCTTGTTGGGACATACATCAGCTCACCTAAGGATAGGATCAGAACTGCTGCTGCCAATAGAAATGGGCTATTACTGACAGCCATAATGACAAATCCTATGCCGAACAGGACAAAGCCTGTGTACATGACCAGGCGCTCATTATGCCCTTTAATCAGTTTGGTGACCAAACCTGTGAAGAGCACAATCAACAATGTATTTTCCACAGTCAGAAGACTGACCAGACGCAGTCCATCTATGGATAAACTGAACCCAAAAATAGACATGCCCATCTCTGCGATGTCTTTCTCCATGCGAACCGTCAAATAATTGCTCCGCTGGAACTCAAGCGAAAGGATAGCAATGCCGCTAAGTACAAACAGCAAGAAGGCTCTGTCTTTGCCAACACTGCGGTAACTTTGAAACAAGGATTTTAACCCAAGGTCTTTCTTTTCTCCAACCGCCGTACGAACTGTATATGTTTCTTGGATGAACATAATTGTAATTACCATCGTGATGACAGACATCACCACTAATCCAAGAAGCAGCTGGAACATATAATCCTGAAACAGCCAGCCACCTATCGTAAGACCAATCATCATAGCCAGATTGTTTGCCCAATAGTTGATCGCATACATATAAGCACGTGTTTCCTGTGTACTCACATCAATCAGCATCGCCTCTTGGGCTGGCATGATCATTCCGCTGGCAATACTAATTACCATCAGCATGGCAAAGGTGACTGAAGCAGAAGTGAAATTTGGTGTATTAGCAAGCACCATTCCGATGAAAGCTAGAGCTTTAGCCGCTTCACCAAGTACCATCATCTGCTTTCTACCGATTCGGTCAGCTAAGTGTCCTCCATAAAGACTTGCCAGGAACTGAATGACAACATTGACCATCATCAGTACCCCTGCTATTGTCGCATTCATTTCTTGCACAAAATAAACCGCCATAAACGGGAAGATCATACTGCCAATCATGCGACTCATAAATGAAGTATAAATTCGTATTCGTATATTCGGATGCAGACTTCTGAACATTTCTGCTCCCCCTCTCTCTTTTTTCCATTATGTAGAAGTTGAAAAGAGGTAAAAAGTGTATAATTCTATTAAAGATGTCACCTTTTAGGAGGGGGAAACCAGTTGGATATTAGCTACTACCTGTTACGTGCCCATTTATACGAGAGAGAAACGAACGGACAAGTGTCGTGTACGCTGCATGAAATCGAAGCTATCTGGCAATGCACGAGGAGACATGTCATCCGTAAACTGAAGAAACTAGAGGAGCTCGGACAACTCCTTTATCAGCCAGGACGCGGCAGAGGACGCAGCTCATCCCTTTCATTTCCGAGCGACTTCCGGGAAGACGTAGAAAAGTGTCTGAAATTCTGTATTCAAGAAGACAAGCCCACTATACTGTTCCAGCTCTTACAGCTGCCGATCCCTCGTCACTGGTATACCCATATGACGGAACTGGAGCAGCTTTTTGGCTACCAGCAACAGGAAGGGCAAGATACACTTCGTACCGTTTTCAACCGACCGATTACGACACTCGATCCTTGCGCAAGCTCGATTACTTTCGAAAGCCATCTGATTGAGCAGCTTAGCGACACACTCGTTATCTATGATCAGGAAACAGACAGTGTACATCCCCACCTTGCCCATCATTGGAAAACAAATGAAGATAGTACCGAATGGGTCTTCTATTTGCGAAAAGGAGTCCTTTTTCATCACATGCGGGAGATGACGTCAGAGGATATAGCTTATACAATAGACCGTTTTAAACCGGATTCACCTTATTATTGGCTCGTTAGTGATGTAGTGCAGACAGAAGTGATTGATCGTTATATCATCCGTTTCCAGCTAGCCAAATCAAATCCATTTTTCCTTCGTTATATGGCGAGTGTAAGCATGGCAATTCTTCCCCGAGATGTAATGTTCAATGAATATGAATGGGTTGCAACCGGACCTTATCAATTGAAGGAAAGAACGGAGCAAAAACTTGTACTTGATGTTTTCCCTTCCTACTTTCATATGCGGCCTTTTCTGGATAGAGTCGAGATGTGGCGCATCAAGCCTGGTGAAAAGAAAGTAAATTATACTTTGCCCGATCAGCAAGGACCTACGCAATCTCACTATGAAGTTGAGCAAGGGTTCCGATTTCTTGCATTCAACTTTCATCGTGATTCTATCATCCAGGAAAGATATTTCCGTGAAGCTATGTATCACTTAGTAGATACCGAGAGAATTTTCACCGAATTAAATCTAGAGCAGCTATTTGGTAAACTAAAACATGCAAGCAGCTTCTTTCTTGAGAAGTCTGTTGCACCTAAGAAAAGTGAACAGAAGCTGAAGGAAGTGCTGAAGAAATCAGCTTATCAGGGCGAATCATTGAAGGTGGGAGTACTGCGTCATAAATCTGCTGAAATTCAGGCCGAATGGCTTTCACAAGAAGCAGCTAAGTATGGCATTTCACTTGAATTATGCGATTATGAACTGGACAGTATTTATAACAATAATGAGATGCTTGCATTCGATATGGCCTTCATGGGGGAAGTAGCCAATTCAGACCGGGAGCTTTCCTTCCTTGGCGCCTTCAAAAATGAAGCATTATTATTCCGTACATACTTTGGCCCGTCTCAACTCCAAAAGATTGATACTTATCTGGAGGCTTTCAAAAACGGTAAAATAAAACAAGAAAGATACAAGATTGCCGACAAAATCGAATCCTATCTTCACCAGGAAAGATTGATCATTTTCCAAAACCACCCGATGAAAGAACGAACACATACCGCTTTCCTGCAGGATTTTGAGCTTACCGGCTTCGGTCACCCGAATTTTCGCAAGCTGTGGATTGATAAATTGGCATAGTTAGGCTATCACTATCAATGGCGCCGCCCTAATCTGATATACAGTACATAGAACAAATTTGCTTAATTAAGAACCGTCATTTTTTAGTGGCGGTTTTTCACTTGAAATAATTTAATATAATTTAAGCGAAATAATTTAAGCCAAATCAACACTCCATTTGTCTAATAAGTATTAAGGCAATAAATAAAGGAGGAAGTAGCATCATCCGTTTAATAAAAAAAGCCCAAAAGGGCGATAATCGTGCATTCCTTAAGCTTTTCCAACAATACCAAGATGATATATACCGCATAGCGTTTACTTACGTAAAAAATCAAAATGATGCATTGGATGTAGTTCAGGAAACAGCATATCGTTCATTTAAGAAAATTGTTTCGCTAAGAAATCCAGAATACTTTAAGACGTGGCTAATCAAAATCGCTATCAATTGTTCGATTGAATTGATTAGAAAAAATAAAAAGGTAATTCAATTAAAACCTGAATATGAAGAGTACATTGGTTCAGTAGATGAGGACGTCACTCTTACAATAACCTTGCAAGATTTGCTGGAAAGGTTAAGTGAAGATGAAAAAAGCGTAATCCTTTTAAAGTTTTATCAAGGTTATTCATTAAGAGAAATAGCAGATATATTAAACCTGCCTTTAGGGACGACAAAGTCTATCTTGTATCGTGCAATAAATCGACTGCGAAAACAGTTTGAGGAGGCTCGAATGTATGAATAACTTAAGAAAAGAATTAGAAAAAATAGAGATACCTCAAGAATTAAATAACAGAGTTACATTAGGTATTACACTAGCCAAATCTGAAGGAAAGAAGAAGAAAAAGCCTATATGGATAATTCTAGCCACCGCTTCAATATTAATTGCGGGTGCAGGTTTATCTTTCAATGGTTCACAAGTTACAAATGCAGCTGAAACCTTACTAAGTCAATTGTTTGGTTCAAGAGAGAACCTTTCACAAACTTATCCCGACGAGGACCCTGTGAAGTTCGATTTGATGGAACAATCTTTATCAATAGCTCAAGAGAATTTAACAGAAAAAGAATTTGCTGATTACACTCAGTTAATGAAGGATTTAGTCGAAATTAAACAAGTATTGGAAAAGGAGAAGAGAGATCCAAGTGGAGAAGAAAGCCTCAAACTAAAACAGATTAAACAATCCATGAGTACCTATGAAAGCAAATTGGCTCTATTAGAAGCCCAGCAGTTGGCGAGCTTCACTGTAACGAAACCATCATACCTTCCTGTGGGTTACGTTCAATCTGATGAAAGCTTCGCTATTATTAATAAGGGAGAAGATCCAGTCGTATCTTTAAGCTATATTAACGAACATTCTGTATTTGATACTCAACAATTAAACATAAATCAAACAGCTGATATTGAATTACAAGAGACTGGTTTTTTTGTACAACCTGAAACATACTCTTTATATAGACATGAATTTGAGTTCATATCAAATGAAGATATGTCTGGTATGCGGGTAACTGTACCAGACAAAGGGTATAAAATCATATTAACCACAAATGACCTATCAAAAGAAGAAATGGAAAAAGTGTTGTTGTCTATGATTAAAAATAATTGAACATTAATTAGAGAAAACCATACACATTGGATTGCAAAGTGTATGGTTTTCTTAAACAAGAAGCTTAGATTAACAAACTAATATGTTACAGTATTTTTACTTGGCTTCCTTCTCATTTTCAATGATATCCAAGATTTGATTTTTCAATATTTCTGCCTTTGGTCCATAGATTGCTTGAATGCCATTACCCACTTCCACTACCCCTTTGGCTCCAAGATCCTTCAAAGCGTCCCGATCAACCTTGCTTTTATCATGGATGCCGACACGAAGACGTGTGATGCAAGCATCAAGATTGCTTATATTCTTTTCTCCTCCAAGCGCAGATAGAACCTGCAATGCTTGATCATTGTTCTTTTGCCCTTTTTGCTTCTGCTTGTATTCATCCTTTGTCACCAAAGCATTCGATGCACCGCGGCCTGGTGTCTGCAGATTCCATTTCTGAATAGCGAAACGGAAAACAGTATAGTAGACTGCGAACATACAGATTCCAACAATGGGTACGTACCACCACGGCTCTCCAACACCCGGCAGAATGCCGAACAACGTAAAGTCGATGAAGCCTGAGCCTCCCGCATATCCGATATTTACATCAAGTACATACATGAGCATGAAGGAAAGCCCCGCCATTAAGCAATGGAAAATGTACAAGATTGGCGCCGCGAATAAGAAGGTGAATTCTAACGGCTCCGTAATCCCTGTCAGGAATGCCGTCAGACCTGCTGTCAGCAAAAGTCCGCCAACAGCTTTTCTGTTTTCAGGCTTAGTTGTATGATACATAGCAAGCGCGATAGCTGGTAAACCGAATAGAACGAACGGGAATTTCCCAGCCATAAAGCGTCCTGCTGTTATCTCTACCGCACTATCCACCTGACGATCGGCAAGCTGCGCCATATACATCGCTGTATCTCCGGATACCATTTGACCGGCAAGCGTCATATACGTTCCGCCCACTTCCGAGAACCGAATAGGAATGTAGAAAATGTGGTGCAGTCCAAATGGAATGAGCGCACGTTCGACTAAACCATAGATAAATAGATAGAATGGCGGCGTATTTTGTCCTGCCAGCTGATTGCCCAGCCAGAAGATGCCATTCTGAATTGATGGCCAAACAAATGATAGAAGAAGGGCAATAACAATCGAAACACCCGCTGTTACGATGGGCACAAACCGTGCTCCGCCAAAGAAGGACAGCACTTCCGGCAGCTGGAAATCATGGAAACGCTGATAAAGTGCTGCTGCCACAAAACCGATGATAATACCCCCAAACACACCGATTTGCAGCGTCGGTATGCCTAATTCTGTTGTGTAACCTGCTTGGCTGGCGTTCTCAGGTGTCACACCAACCACGATTCCGATGACTGTGTGCATAATGATGTACCCAACAAAGGCCGATAAGCCAGCAGCTGCTTTTCCGCCGGTCCAGCTTCCCGCAATTCCGATGGCGAATAAGACACCTAAGTTAGAGAAGATGACACTCCCTGCACCTCGCATCAGCTCTCCAAATGTCTGCCATCCGCCGCTTTCCAAAAACGGAAAGTACTCAATGAAGTACGGCGACTGCAGCGTTGTCCCGATACCGAGCAGCAGCCCTGCTGCCGGAAGCAAGGAAATGACGACCATGAAAGTCTTTCCGACTCGCTGGAAAAAATCAAAACTGAATATATTTTTCATAATTCCACCACTCCTCAAAGAAAGCGTTTACTATATAGCGCAAGGAAAAGGAGTCTTACTCCTTTTCCTCATTTCAATTCCGGCCAAAAATCACCGTTTGCTTCAATCAATGCATCCAGTACTTCCCGCGCCTTTTGAGCAGAAACGACCGTGCGGTTCAACGTCAATGCCTGCAGCGCCTTTTGATAAGAGTTCTCCATATATGCTTCTACTGTCAGCCTCTCATAAGCATATTGCCCTTCGATCAGTCCCTTATAAAATACTGGAATTTCTCCGACCGCATATGGACGCGGACCATTTGCCGTCAGACTCGCAGCTACTTCTACCATTGCATCGTCTGGCAGATTGGATATGATACCTTCGTTCTTGATGATGACGATGAAATTATCCCCTTTATTATAAGCGATTGACTCTGCCACAATCAGGATGAACTCTCCATGTGCATCGTTGTGTACGACTGAAGCACCTACAGTTGTTCCTTTGTCGACTACTACGCGGCATGCTTCAAATACACGCTTCTCACGGCCTTCCATCACCTCATTTGCACGAGTGTGAGAAGGATCCAATTTCTTCAGCACTTTATCCGGATATAAATAATATTGCAAATACGTATTTGGTAGATAATCCGGAAAGTCACGCACAGTCTGTTCGACCATCGCATACGTATCCAGCCAGGATTGATCCCGCTGCTCATAATCTACAGGACGGAATCCCCCATCTAAAATCATATCGCGCAGTTCGGGCAGCAGATCATTACCGGATTCGTCATATAGATGCGTAAACCAGCCAAAATGATTCAAACCAAAGTAGACTGGGTCGAACGATCTTGGGTCACGCTCCAGCAATCTGCCATATGACCGCAGCAAGTTTTCAGGCTGATCACAAATATTCAAGATTCGCTTATCCTCCGGGAACAACTGCTGCAGAGCATCTGCTACAATCGCTGCAGGATTCGTGTAATTTAAAATCCAAGCCTTTGGATTGTGTTCGCGTACATCTGTAACGAGCTGCGCCATATCTTTGATGGAGCGCAATCCGTAAGCGAATCCTCCCGGACCGCATGTTTCCTGGCCGATCACTCCATGCTGAAGCGGAATCTTCTCATCCTGCTCCCGCATCCCATATCCGCCAGTCCGCATCTGGACGAAAACGAAATCAAGTTCCTGTGCATACGCTGCTTGTTTATCTGTTGTATACTCAAATTCCAGCTCCGGATATTCTTCCTGGAATAAGATTTTGGCAAATTCGCCGATAACTGCTTGTCGTTCTTCATTCACGTCTACCATTGTCAATTTCCCAATTGGGAAAGAGTTTTTGCGAACACATAGGCTTTTCAAAAGTCCGGGCGTCCACGTACTTCCGCCTCCGACGATTAGAATATTGAATTTCTTCATACTGTCAGCTCCATTCTCGAGTGCTAATGTCTATGTCCTTACTCTACCAGCATAGAAAGCGATTACAGAAAAAGTTTCATATTATGAAACTTTTTGCTTACAATGAAACGAAGAGAGGAGAAGCTGTATGTATAATTTCTTCGCAAAGCTGCAGAACTTCCTGGAAGCATCAACCGATCACTCGACTTCCGATCATACGATAGCTGAATATATTCTTCGCCATGTCTCCGAGATTCCGAATATGACGATCTATGAACTAGCTGAGGCTTGCCATCTCTCTCCGGCAACAGTCTCCCGTTTTTGTCGTCGGTTCGAAAACATTTCCTTCAAGGAACTGAAGGAACATGCCAGCGAATTCAACGATTTCAACCGGTCAGAAATACATCCTGGACCAGAAACAGAGATGACAGCTGGCTTACCTGATTATTTCAAGCAGCTACATCAATCACTTGCTGAAACAGAGAGACTGCTGCAGGATGATATATTGCAGCAAGCAGCCATACTAATACATGAAGCGAATAAACTCTCTTTCTTCGGCGTCACTTTTTCTAATGTCGTTGCTAAAAACGCACAAATCAAATTCATGCGGTTAGGAAAGCATACCGCGTCCTACAGCAATCACGAAAACCAGATCACCGAGGCAAACTCGATGATTTCCGACGACCTTGCTATCGTAATCAGTTCCTCTGGTGACACGCGTTTCATTGTAAAACTGACAAAAGAGCTGTCTAGAAATGAAGTCCCGATTCTAGCTATTACGAGCAGCTCAAAGAGCTATCTTGGACAGCATGCAAAGCTCATCATCCAAATAAGCGGACAGAAAATAGACGGATATAAATCTCCTATATTGGAAGAAATCAATCTGCAAGCAGCCGTGAATATGCTGTACCTGCACTACTCTGGACGATACAACTAAAAAAGGACTGCTAGGTAAGCAGTCCTTATGGTTTCAAGATAACTTTGATACAGCCATCGGTTTTTGTATCGAATTTTTCGTATCCTTCCTTTGCTTGATCGAGTGGAAGGATATGCGTGATGATATCAGCCATATCGACCTTCCGATCCTGAAGCAGACCGTGCAAATAAGGCATCGTGTGGATGACAGGAGCTTGACCGCTCTTGATTGTGACATTACGCTGGAAAATATCGCCGAACGGAAAAGCATTATAACGACCGCCATATGCCCCCGTCACTTGGATATTGCCGCCCTTACGGACACACTGCGCTGCCATGACGAATGCTCCTAATGCTCCGCCCTGAAGCTTCAGCCCGCTGCCGATGAATTCCATAGGCGTCATTTTCCCGTCCATGCCGACTGCATCGATAACAACATCTGCTCCACCTTTGGTTATTTCCTTTAGGTATTCCCCTGTATTCTCGTGTTGCTCAAAATTCACTATCTCTACATTGTTGGTCCGCTTCGCGTGCTCCAACCGGTAGTCAATGTAATCAACAGCAATAACGCGTTTGGCACCTTTTAGCCAAGCGAATTTTTGTGCCAGCAAGCCGACTGGACCACACCCGAAAATGATGACCGTATCTCCAGGTTTTACGCCCCCATTATCAACAGACCAGAAAGCTGTTGACCCTGCATCTGCCAGCAGAATCAGCTGTTCATCTGCAACTTCAGAATTCTCCGGGATCTTGAAAGGCACGAAGTTACCATAAGGTACTCGCATGTATTCCGCTTGTCCGCCCGGGTAGCCGCCATTGTTATCTGAATACCCGAAATAGGCACCCATCTGGCCGTTTTCATTGCTGTTGTCACATTGGCTTTCCAAATCGTGCTGACAGAAAAAGCACTCCCCGCAGCTCACATTGAACGGAATAACAACCCGGTCACCCTTTTTCACTTTTGTTACCTCGGGACCGACTTCCTCCACGATACCCATCGGTTCATGGCCGATAATATAATTCTCCGGCATGTTCGGAACCATGCCATGAATCAAATGCAGATCAGAACCACAAATCGCTGTAGCCGTCAGCTTCACGATAATATCATCCGGTTTCTTGATAGAAGGTGCCTTTACTTCTTTTACACGTACATCTTTAATCCCTTGATACGTAACTGCCTTCATTGCTGATTCTCCTTCGATTCGGTATTGGTCGGCGTTGCAAACATACCGAGACGGTCGGTGTCATACGGGAATAAATCCATGCTAACTACATCGATTGCTGTATTAGCAGCTTTCCGATCAAATGGGAACTGTGATTTAGGATCAGCTGGGAACAGCCAGTTGTGCTGTGCCATCAAGGCAGAAATTGCGCCCTGCATCTCAATTGCTTCGTCTAAATGACGAACCAGAGTTTGTCGCAGCTCTGGATTTACAGCTTCCGTTATTGCGATTGCATAGTTGTTCACCGCTGACTTTGCAGTGATAAGCATCTCTGTACAAATGGCCGAATCCATTAGATCAGGCATACCTTTGGCGTTTTCTGGATCTAAGTAGTCACGCATCCGCTTCACCTTCCTTTACAAGCTGAGACTTGCTGTACAGCTCCTCAAGTTCCCGAATTTGGCGTACAGAGGTTTCCACGTCTTTCTCCATCAGCTGCTTGATTTTCTGATCAAACACAACACCTTGCAGGAATTTTGCCTTCATGACAGCGGTTGTCTTGAAATTCAGCAACTCATGAACTTCCATCGTTTCATGCGGGGCCAGTTGTTGATTATCACTCATCGCTCATCCTCCTTATCTTATTTCATCTTGTCCCTGTGACATGATTTTATGTATGTATAAAGCAGCCAGTTTCTCACAAAATAGTGTTAAAAAAGGAGGAACATCCGTATGCATCAATCCGGTATCCATGAAACAATGGAAGCAATGGAGCTACTGAATACAGCTTGTCTTTCTCTAACAAAATCCTCAGGCATGCGGTTCTTAGCAAAGGACGATGGGCTTAAAACGCTGCTGACAGCTCAAGCGGATGCAGATAAACGTCATATCCATATGCTTCAGCGCTTTCTGAACGAGGAGGAACAGCATGGATAAGCTTATTGAAATACTGGGATCAGCTCGGGAAATTACAGATCAAGTAATTGGTACTGATTTGCTAGTCACTGTTAAAACCGGCATCATTAACACAGCGAAAGCTATAAATGAAACGAGCAATGAACAGCTGCGCACTGATTTGAAGCTGAAGCTGCATGAACACATAGAACAGCATGAACGTATTTTCAGCTACATGATGGAGCATGGCTATTACTTCCCACAAACACCACAACAACAGATTCATGTTTTGAATGAAACCGCTGAAACAGTTCTGACACTGAATAAGGACTAAGCAGGAAAGCACGAGCCCTACGCTCGTGCTTTCTGCTTTGTAAGCTGTTCTTTTGCTTTCTATTCTTTCACCTACGTATAATAATCCGTAGAGCATGTAAGTCGCATGACGAACTAGGAGGTTATTATGAACGACTTCATCAATCAATTGCACAATCACCGTTCCGTACGGACATTCACTGATAAAAAACTGACACAAGAACAACTAGATGCAATCATGGGAGCAGCTATCCAAGCACCGAACTGGATTAACGGCCAGCAAGTTTCTGTTGTCGTCGTAACTGATGAGGAGAGAAAACGGCAGTTAGCGGAGCTTTCCGGTAATCAGAAGCATATAGATGACGCAGCAGCTTTTCTCGTTTTCTGTATGGATTACAGCCGAGCAAAGCATATAACGGAACTGCATGATAAAAAACTTGAGGTTATGGAGAATATCGAGGCTGTACTTGTAGGCTCTACTGACGTTGGCATCGCACTTGGTACTGCTGTTGCTGCAGCAGAATCAATGGGAATCGGCACCGTACCAATCGGCGGCGTCCGCAGAAGTCCTGCTGAAATTTCGGAGCTGCTTGAGCTGCCTGAGCTTGCTTTCCCAATCTCCGGTCTGGCGATTGGCTACCCAGCTGATCCACTGCCAGCACAAAGCCCGAGAATTCCAATGGAAGCTTTCTATCATAAAGAAACATACGCACAAAACCAGCGCGAAGCTGTCGAAGAAATGGATAAAAGACAGCAAGAAGCTATCAAATCCCGAACAGGTGAAACTAAATCTCACCCTTGGTCAGAAAGAATTGCCACTTTCTATTCCGAACGGTATAAAGAATACGGAAAAGTAACAGACGTTCTGAAACAGAACGGATACGATTATAAATAAAAGGAACCAAGCAGAAAGGAAGTATATATTATGACCAGAACTCCTTTATCGGTTTTGGATTTATCACCTGTACCAGACAATAAAACACCAAAAGAAGCCTTCGAAAACAGCAAACAGCTGATTCAGCACACAGAAAAACTAGGATATAATCGTTACTGGGTTGCAGAACACCACAATATGCCAAGCATTGCCAGCTCCGCAACTTCTGTATTGATCGGGTATCTTGCTGGCCATAGCTCCACTATCCGTGTCGGCTCCGGCGGTGTGATGCTGCCGAACCACTCTCCGCTAGTCATAGCGGAGCAATTCGGGACATTGGCAACGATGTATCCAGACCGTATCGACCTTGGATTAGGACGTGCACCTGGTACAGACTATATGACAAGCCGTGCTTTGCGTCGTGATGCACATACAAGTGCAGAGAACTTCCCAGAAGACGTGAAAGAGCTGCTCGCATATTTCAGTGATGCCAACCTGCCAATTAAAGCACATCCAGGACACGGTACGAATGTGCCGGTATATCTATTAGGTTCCAGCACGTTCAGCGCACAGCTTGCTGCGATGCTCGGTTTGCCTTTTGCATTCGCAAGCCACTTCGCACCAGGAGAGCTGCACAATGCACTTCGCTTATACCGCGAACGATTCCAGCCTTCTGTTTACCTGGACAAACCATATGCAATGGTTACAGTTAACGGTATCGTTGCAGATACGAATGAAGAAGCGGAATTCCTTTCCACGACATTAAAGCTTAAGTTCCTAAGCATCATCCGCGGCCGCTCCGGCGCTTCCACTGCTCCAGTCGAAAGCATGGACCATATCTGGAATGAACACGAAAAGCTGCATGTCACAAACACGCTGACTTACTCCTTTGTCGGAGACAAACAAAAAGTAGCGAGTGAATTGGAAGCCTTCCACGCAAAAACACAGTTTGATGAACTCATCGTTTCAGCCGACATTTTTGATCAGGAAAAACGCAGAAATAGCTATACATTACTATCCGAGCTTTGGAAGTAATCAAGTAAAAGAACCTCAATTAAAGAGGTTCTTTTTTTCCGTTTTTAAGTATTATCAGATATCAATATCCCTCTGAATACTGGCTCACTTCAGCATTCTTCCTGTTTTAAGAATAGTAGCTCTGCGATATTATCCTCTTCCCATCAATTTTAGGTGATTTTTTTGCTCAACAGTATACTCTAGTTTTATTTTCATGTCTTATCTTCAGGTAATACCTCCAAACGTAAAAACTTTAAAATAAGCTCTTGAAACTCATGTCGATTCATCAAACGACATTACATGCCTGAGCCATTCTGAAGCTAACGCCCATATAACGAGGATTAGACCTCTAAAGTCCCCCTTCACGAGCCGCAATTTAGTATAATATTCTATGTACAACGAAAGAAGTGAGACTTTGAAGAAGATAAAAAAGAGATTCCTATTTACTTTAATAGCAATTATTGCATTAGTTTTTTTCTTTTATTTCCAAAATAATTCAATAGTAATAACAGAATCTACTATAAGTTCAAAAAGGATTCCAGCGAGTTTTAATGATTATAAAATAGTACAGTTATCGGATCTTCATAGCAAGACCTTTGGGAATAGACAAAATGTGTTAGTTGAAAAAGTCAGTAATACCAACCCAGATTTAATTGTTTTCACTGGTGATTTAGTTGATTCAAAAAACTATAATGAGGATACAAGTCTGAATTTAATAAGGGAATTAATACATATTGCTCCCATTTATTTTGTAACAGGAAATCACGAGTGGTGGTCTGGCAAATTTGACATCCTTGAAAAGGAATTAAATGATATAGGCGTTAAAGTTTTGAGAAACACAAATGATGTCATATCAAAAGGGGATGAGAAAATACAGATCATTGGAATTGATGACCCTGCATATGTAAATGATTCTTATACAGAACGCAGTATTACAGAAGGAGCTATTGAGAATTCAGTCGAGGGAATGGAAGATGATTATTTCAAAATTTTATTATCACATAGACCCGAATTTCTTTCGATTTATTCAAAATATGGAATTGATGTAGTTTTTTCAGGTCATGCTCATGGTGGTCAAGTTAGAATACCTTTTGTCGGTGGTTTAGTTGCTCCCAACCAAGGTTTTCTCCCAAAGTATACTGCAGGTAAATTCGACCTAGATAATACTTCAATGTTTGTTAATAGAGGGCTCGGAAATAGTACAATTCCTTTAAGAATATTTAATCGTCCAGAAATTATTGTTTTAACTTTATCGAGAAGCTAAATACAACAGATGAGAGAATTTACTAACCACAAAAATTTCACAATGACGTTTATGTAATATTGTTAAAAGACAATAAAAAAGAAGACCACTACTATTTTAGTGGTCTTCTTTTCATTCTATTATTTATAAACTTCCTCAACAGGTGTATCTCCAGCAAGCAAGGAAACAATCTTCCCTTCTGCCTTTTTATTTCCGATTGCTGCAACAATGGCACGTGCTACATCCTCGCGTGGAATCTGCGTTGTCTTGAATCCAGATGCATCTGTTGTGACTTTGCCAGTTCCTGCTTCATCTGACAAACCGCCTGGACGCAGAATCGTATAGTTCAGCTTGCTATCTTGAATGATTTGATCCGCATAATGCTTGGCGATGTAGTATGGCTTCATGCTTTCGCTCCACTCTTCCGGAGAATCAGCATGAATGGCACTAACCATGATGAATTGCTTCGCTCCTACTTTTTCAGCTGCTTTCACTGACTTCGCAGCACCGTCCAAATCGATAGTCAACGTCTTGTCAGGTCCAGTACTGCCGCCGGAACCCGCTGTAAATACGACAACATCCGATCCTTGAATCGCGTCTGTAATCGCGTCTACATTATCCTCCAAGTTCAAGTAAACCGGTTTTACACCTTTCTCTTCGAAATATCCGAACTGCTCTTCCTTTCGTAACCCGACGGATACCTCATGCTCTTTCTTTTCATTTAGAACATTGACTAAATTCTTACCTACTTTTCCGTTTGCTCCAATAATAAATACCTTACTCATGTGAATCCCTCATTTCTACTTATTTTAAAAAGCTGCTATAGTCCGTACGTTCATTTTGGACACCGATCCATTTCGTTTCCGTGAATTCCTCCAATGCCCACTTCCCGTTGAAGCGGCCAAGTCCGGATTGCTTCACACCGCCGAATGGCGCTTGCGGTTCGTCATTGATGCTCTGATCGTTAACATGAATCATTCCTGTTTCAATTCGTTTTGCAATCAATTCACCATGACCCACTGTAGAATGAACTGCACCAGAAAGCCCATATGGATGCTCATTTGCCATCTCGACTGCTTCATCTTCTGTTTCAAATGTAATGATTGGTGCGATTGGTCCGAATATCTCTTCGGCTGCGAGTGGTGACTGGTTGTCTACTTGATTGACAACTGTAGGCTCTAATACATTGCCCTGGAAGTTGCCACCTGTAAGAACATTTGCACCAGCGTCAATTGCGCGCTGCAGCTGCTCTTTTATGCTGTCCACTTGCTGCTCGTTTATTATCGGACCTACTTGTGTATTTTTATCTGCAGGGTCACCGTAACGCAGTTCTTTGACTTTTTCAACGAACTTGCTTGTGAATTCCTCTGCTACAGATGCCTGAACGAGTATACGGTTCAGCGCGATACAAACCTGCCCCTGGTGATAGAACTTACCATATACAGCAGATTCTACTGCCGCATCGATATTGGCATCCTCCATCACGATAAGCACGTTGTTACCGCCAAGCTCCAATGCTGTGCTTTTCAATTCGCCTGCAGCAAGAGATGCGATATGCTTCCCTACTCCAGTAGATCCTGTAAAGGAAATCATACGGGGAATCGGATGTTTCACAAAACTATCCCCGATTTCGGAGCTCTTACCGCTAACAAGATTAATCAGCCCTTTAGGTGCTCCAGCTTCTTCGAATAAAGCCGCTACAAGCGAGCCTGCAGTCACAGTTGTATCCTTAGAAGGTTTGATCACGACACCGTTACCCGTCGCTAGCGCTGCCGCTACCGAGCGCATTGTCAAATGCAATGGGAAGTTCCATGGGCTGATAACCCCAACAACACCAAGCGGCTCCTGATAAACTTTATTCACCTTGCCCGGAACATGCGAAAGAAATACTTCCCCCTTCATCCGATTGGGATAAGAAGCAGCTTCCTTCATGAAATTAACTGCGGTCGTAATTTCACCGACAGCTTTTCTGTACGTACTGCCCGCTTCCTTAATCAGCCATTCAATATACAGTTCTTTCTCTCGCTCCATGATTTGAATAGCTTTTTCAATCAGCTCCCGCTTCACTTGCGGCGGCTGCTCAGCCCATTCCTTCTGCGCCCGGGCTGCTGCTTGGTAAGCTTCATCCAAATCTTCTTCGTTCGCCCCTTGGATCGTAAGCAGCGTTTCTCCTGTATACGGATTGATATTATCGAATGTTTCTTCACTGTTCCCTTTTCGCCATTCACCGTTTATATAAAGTAAATCAAACTGCTTTTGCATGATAACGCCTCCTTAGGATTTGTCTCGACTTAGAGACAATTCCCCCTCTGAACAAGATTAAACAAGTCGTCTGTGAAATGTCTTCTTCTTTTCTCAGCATTTTCTAATTTTCGCTTCATGTTGCTCTAAGATGCGTTGGATATAGTAGTACCATAACAACGAACAAGGAGATGGATAATATGAAAAGAAAGAATTTACTAGCAAGCGGTCTAGCGATTACATTGGCAGCAGGATTGGGCTTAGGTTTCCAGCATGTAAGTGCAGACGACGATAAAGTACCTGCTGATACAAAAGTGAACTTGAACCAAGCAATCGATAATGCAAGCAAAGAACAAGCAGGAACAGTCACTAGTGTCGAACTTGATACAACACGGAGCGGGCAGGCTTATTATGAAGTGGATGTAAATGACGACAAAGCAGAATACGATTTACGTGTTAATGCAGATGATGGAACCGTCGAATCACGAAAAGATAATGACGATGATGACGATGATAACCAAGCGCCACAGCCAAAAGTAGACATCAAAACTGCAGCTGAAACAGCTTTAGCGCAGGAAAAAAGTGCTGTACTGACTGATATCTCTCTAGATGAGGATGACGGCAGACTGGAATATGATGTGGAGCTTCGTACTGATAAGGATGAGATCGAAGTGACTGTAGATGCAGAATCGGGCGAAGTGACATATACAGAAAAAGAATCCATTCATGATGATCAAGACGATGATGGTGATGATGACTAAGTATGACTCGAGTCTCCTATAGGAGGCTCTTTTTTATGTTTCAGATTTTCCAAACAGGTTATTAGTAGGGGGTACAAGATATCCGAAGGGAGCAATCAAATCATGAGCGAAAATATTCAGGATAAAGTTGTCATCATTACAGGTGCATCAAGCGGCATTGGGGAGGCAACGGCTAAAGAATTGGCGCAGCATGGTGCCAAGGTTGTCCTTGCTGCCCGACGTGAAGAGCGCCTGCAAGAGCTGGCAGAATCCATCAAGCAAGATGGCGGAGAAGCTATTTATCAAGTGACCGATGTAACAAAACAAGAAGAGGTCGAACAGCTAGCTCAGCTTGCTCTGGATACGTATGGTCAAATCGATGCTATCTTCAACAATGCCGGTCTGATGCCATTATCCTTCTTGCACAAAAAACAGATCTCCGAATGGGATACAATGGTAGACGTTAACATTAAAGGTGTACTATACGGCATTGCTGCTGTGCTGCCTCATATGCGCGAGCGCAAGCAAGGTCATATTATTAATACTTCCTCAGTTGCTGGGCATAAATCCGGACCAGGAACAGCTGTTTATTCCGGAACGAAATTTGCTGTACGCGCCATCACGGAAGGCTTGCGCCAGGAAGAAGTGGAAAACAATATCCGCACAACAATCATCTCACCAGGAGCTATTAAAACCGAACTTCCGGATAGTATCACAGATGATGAAATCCGCGAAAGCATGGGTGAAACATTAGGAGCAGCTGTAACGCCTGACAGTATTGCACGCGCAGTCCGTTATGCTTTAAGTGAACCGGGTGATGTTGCAGTCAATGAACTGCTCATCCGTCCGACGAACCAGAAAGGCTAATAATAAAAGAACAGCACCTCTCCGGCTGATCCGGGGAGGTGCTGTTTTGTTAATCGCTCAGATTACCGCCATTCGTTTCAATGACCTTTTTATACCAATAAAAGCTGTTCTTTTTAATCCGTTTAAGAGAGCCATTTCCATCGTTATCTTTATCAACATAGATATAGCCATATCGCTTCTTCATTTCCCCTGTACTGGCACTGACAAGATCGATTGGTCCCCAGCTAGTATAGCCAAGGATTTCAACACCATCTTCAATCGCTTCGCCCATTTGTTCCAGGTGCTTTTGCAGATAGTCAATGCGATATGAATCCTCCACTTGACCTTCTTCATTGACTGTATCCACCGCGCCCAGTCCGTTCTCTACGACAAACAACGGTTTCTGATATCGATCATAAAGCTGATTTGCTGTAATGCGGAAACCTGTGGGATCAATCGTCCATCCCCATTCCGATTTCGGCAGATACGGATTTTCTACAGAACCGAATACATTCCCTGACGTCGTATTACCGAGTACTTCCGGATCCGTGCTCGTTGTACGGCTGGCATAATAACTGAACCCGATATAATCGACTGTATGACGGAGGATTGCTTCATCTTCTGGTTCCATCTGGATATCGATATTATTATCCTTGAAAAAGCGCTTTGCATATCCCGGATAAGCTCCTCGAGCCTGTACGTCGATAAAGAAGAAGGAATCTCTGTCTCGATCCATTGCATCCAGATAATCAGCCGGATTCGCCGAATACGGGTAAGTTGTACCTGCAGCCAGCATACAGCCGATTTTGGCATCTGGAATGATGTCATGACATGCTTTTACGGCTATTGCACTGGCGACTAACTGATGATGGGCTGCTTGATATTGAATTTGCTTTCTGTCATCACCTTCCCGAAAGACAAGACCTGCTCCGACAAATGGCAGGTGCAGAAGCATGTTGATTTCATTGAAGGTCATCCAATACTTCACTTTATCTTTGTATCTTGTAAATATTGTTTTTGCGTATCTTTCAAAGAAGGTTACAAGCTCACGGTTCCTCCAGCTTCCGTATTTCTCTACAAGATGGACTGGCACGTCAAAATGCGCCATCGTCACAACTGGCTCAATTTCATGCTTCCGCAATTCATCAAACAGATTATCATAGAATTGCAGCCCTTCTTCATTTGGTTGTTCTTCATCCCCCTGTGAGAAGATGCGAGCCCAAGCAATGGAAACTCGCAATGCCTTGAACCCCATCTCTGCAAATAAAGCGATATCCTCTTTGTAGTTATGGTAGAAATCAATCGCCTCATGCGACGGATAATACGCTCCAGCAATTGGTTCAAGTGTCTCTATATTTCCTTGCATAATAGAAAATCTATCTGCTCCAATTGGCAGCAAATCGACTGTCGTCAGTCCTTTACCACCTTTACGGTAGGCACCTTCTACTTGATTGGCCGCGACGGCGCCGCCCCATAAAAATCCTTCTGGAAAAACACTCATATATTCTGCTCCCCTCTCTCTTTATATCTACTAATCAAGCATTCTATATATTTAGGGTAAGCAGCGGCTCGCCCCATTTCACCTGTTTTTCTTCTGTTGCCGCCACTAAATTGTAACCCCTTACATCTGTCACCACAACTGGCGTCGTAATATCAAATCCGGCATTCTGGATACTTTCCAAATCAAACTCTATTAGCAGCTGTCCTTTTTCCACGCGATCTCCTTGCTTTACTTGAGCATCAAAGAACTTGCCTTCCAACTGAACTGTATCCATTCCGATATGGATGAGAATTTCGGCCCCGTTATCCGTTGTGATTCCGACGGCATGCTTCGTGGGGAATAAAACAGATACAACTCCAGATGCAGGAGCGTACAGTTTTCCTTCTGACGGAATGATTGCCACACCCTTGCCGAGTGCACCTGTCGCAAATGCCTCATCTTTAATTTCAGATAATGGAACAATAGCACCTTGAAATGGACTAGCAATCACAGCATTTCCAACAGCTAACTTCTCTTCCTTTTGAATCGGTGTTGTTGGCTCTCCTACAGTATCTGGCTTATTGTTTTCCTTTGTGAATCCGAATAGCATCGTTAATACAAAAGCAACCGCAAACGCTACACCAAGCGCAATGAATGATCCCCAGAATCCCATATCGAAACCGTTCGGTCCTATGAATGTAGGAATCTGGAATATGCCGAGACCACCCATCATATACCCTTGTGTGTTCATCATTCCCAAGACAGCTCCACCAACAGCTCCACCGATACAACTAATGATGAATGGTCTTTTTAGAGGTAAAGTAATCCCGTAAATAGCTGGTTCTGTAACTCCAAAGAGACCAGAGATGAAAGCTGGTACACTTAACACTTTAAGCTTCTTCTGTTTGATACGGATCCAAACCGCCAGCACAGCGCCAATTTGAGCAAAGGATGCCGCAAAGACGAGTGCCAATACTGGATCCGATCCATACACAGCCATATTATTAATTGCAATTGGAACAAGACCCCAATGCAATCCGAAAATAACGAATAACTGCCAGAATGCACCTAGGAAGAGACCTGCAATGATTGGACTCAAGCCATATACGCTTAGTGTAGCTTGCCCTATCAGCTGTCCTGCCCATGTCGCAATTGGCCCAATAAGCAAGAATGTTAGCGGCACAATCACTAGTAAAGTCAAGAACGGTACAACAAAGGTCTTAATTACATCGGGTACAATCTTGGCAAACCCTTTTTCTGCTTTCACCGCAAAGTATGTTGCCAGTATGATTGGTATGACAGAAGATGAATACGTCATCAAAATCACTGGGATCCCCAAGAAGGTAATATGCACAGGCGATTCAAATAGTGTACCTGCGAATAATGTATATAATGGCTCGCCTGTTGTCAGACCGGATAAAGTCGGATATACAAGCGCTGCCCCGATTGCCATCCCAATAAACGGACTGCCGCCGAACTTCTTCATTGCTGTATAGCCCAGGAAGATTGGGAAGAAGTAGAACAAAGCATCTCCAACAGCATTAAGGATTTGATAGGTGCCCGATTCTTCTTTTAATACTCCAAATGCCAGAAACATTGCGTTGATACCTTTGATCATACCTGTTGCAGCCAAAACTCCCAGTATTGGCGTAAATATACTAGAGATAATATCGATAAATTTATTAAAAGGATTTGTTTCTTTTTCTTCACCCTGTGATGCTTGTTCGTTACCAGTAAACCCGCCAACATGCGCTACTGCTTTATATACATCCGGCACATGGTTGCCGATGACAACTTGATACTGTCCGCCGCTCTTTAGAACGGTAACAACATCGTCCATGTTTTTCAGTGCTTCGGTATTTGCTTTATTTTCATCCTTCAATTTGAAGCGTAAACGAGTAATACAATGGACAACACTGTTGACATTTTCGCGGCCTCCGACTTGCTCGATGATATCTTTGGCCAGTTGCTCATACTTCATCTTAATCCCACCTTTTATTTGGAATTTGGCAAATAAAAAACCTGATCAGGTTGGCGCACATAGTATGTGCTGCCAAGCTAATCAGGTTATGCCCTATTAAGGTAACATTCCTTCGAAGGATATTCAGCTGATAAGTAAAATTTATCACCTTCCCCCCTGAATGTCAACGCTTACATTTACAATTTATTTACTTTTATTTTGCTGCGATTGTTCTGTCAGCCGATGTATATGCACAGTCAGATACAATTGTTCATCCTGCGTAAGTCCGGAATCAAACTTTTCCTTCAAATAGACATCCATTCTTTCTGTACATTGAAATGCATGTTTGTACTTCAGCCGCACTTGATCATAAAGGAATGATTCAGCGAGTTCAGGTAATCTTTCATCTCGCAGAAAACGTACAGCAAAAAAACGTAAGTGCGTTAGAAACCGCTCATAATTGACCGAGCTCTCATCGACATTTCCTTTTAAATGATAGGTCACAATATTCAGCAGGTTGCTGACTATTTCCGTTACTTGTACAGCTGTCAGCATGTGCTCGCCTGTCAGCTGACTATTGACCAAATGTAATGCGATGGATGCAGCTTCATCTTCTCCTAAATGATAACCGGTATCCTCCTCAATGATGTTCAGCGCTTTCCACGCAATCTTATATTCTTGCTTATAATACTTCCGTATCTCCCAAACAAGCGGGTTCTTTAAGGTGATACCCTGCTTCTCTCTGCTTATGGCAAAACTAAGGTGATCAGTCAAGGCAACGTAAAGGTATTCATCCAAGTCGTATGGGAGATGACCGCGTGCATATTCCACTATTTTTGCAGCAATATTAAGATAAACGGGAGAAACGTCTCGAAGAAGTGTCTCTAATTTATCTGCCATACCTGATTTCTCCAAGATAAATTTTTTCTCAATCTGAGATACATCTATCGGATCCCCGATTTTCTTCTTGAAAGCCAAGCCTTTTCCCATCACGACCAGTTCCTGATTCTTGTCGTTCCTTGTGACGACAACGCTATTATTCAAGATCTTTTCTATCTTCATCGTTATCCCCCATTTCTCTAACAGAATGAAAAAAACCCAAATTTACACATAGCAGCTGATCGCTTGTGCAAATTCAGGTTTTGCCCGCAGTGCGGTAACAATCCTCGTTCATTTGTAAACGCTTTACATAAAAATAGCATAGCATTTTTTTCCTGTCAATCTGATCATCACACGCACAAATTCACTTTCTTTATTTTCACTATAAGTTATTTTAATTATAAAAAAGGAATTACAAGCCTATTAATCGCTTTCCTCCTTTGCAGAAAGGTATAATCGAAGCTGGTATAGAAATCTACTATTAGATATTTACATATAAAGAAGGGATGTAAGAGGATGAGTAATCTACGAGAAGATGCACTGAAAATACACCGTGAAAATAAAGGGAAACTGACAATGAAGTCAAAGATCCCTGTCCGTAATGCAACGGATTTGAGTCTTGCTTATTCCCCAGGTGTAGCTGAACCTTGT
>NZ_LR700947.1:235976-236254 GCF_902497585.1 Terribacillus sp. AE2B 122
AAAGAAATCCACCAAAACAAGGATGATGTCTACGAATACACGATGAAAGGCAACATGGTTGCAGTTGTCAGTGACGGCTCTGCTGTGCTTGGCCTTGGAAACATCGGTCCGGAAGCTTCTTTACCGGTAATGGAAGGTAAATCTGTACTATTCCAGAGCTTCGCAGGTGTTGACAGCTTCCCAATCGTGCTTGATACAAATGACGTGGACGAAATCGTTCGTACCGTAAAATTGATGGCGCCGACATTTGGCGGCGTGAACTTGGAGGATATCTCCGC
>NZ_LR700947.1:236264-236598 GCF_902497585.1 Terribacillus sp. AE2B 122
ACCTCGCTGCTTCGAAATTGAAGAGCGTTTGAAAGCAGAAACTGACATCCCAGTATTCCATGATGATCAGCATGGTACTGCAATCGTAACAGTTGCTGGTTTGCTGAACGCGTTGAAATTGGTTGGCAAAAGCTTCGACAACATCAAAGTTGTTGCTAACGGTGCTGGCGCTGCCGGTATCGCCATCATCGAGCTTCTTCACAGCCTTGGCGTGAACAACGTCATCATGTGTGATTCCAAAGGAATGATCTACGAAGGTCGACCTGAAGGTATGAACAAAATGAAAGACCGCGTAGCGAAAATCACAAACCGTGATCGTCAAGAAGGCAGCCTT
>NZ_LR700947.1:236773-237047 GCF_902497585.1 Terribacillus sp. AE2B 122
TGCCCGCGTTATCGGTACTGGACGCTCTGACTTCCCGAACCAGGTGAACAATGTACTTGCCTTCCCTGGTATCTTCCGTGGTGCTCTGGATGTTCGCGCAACTGGCATTAACGAAGAAATGAAGATCGCAGCTGCAAAAGCAATTGCCGAACTAATCGACGAAAGCGAATTGAACGAAGATTACGTTATCCCAGCTCCATTTGATCCGCGCGTCGCTCCAGCTGTTGCCAAAGCAGTAGCAAAAGCAGCAATGGATACTGGCGTCAACCGTATC
>NZ_LR700947.1:237094-267102 GCF_902497585.1 Terribacillus sp. AE2B 122
AAAAATAAAAAAAGAGGAATCCCGCGGGATTCCTCTTTTTTTATTTTATTTATCCAAGTTCAATACAGTCAATTTTTCTCTTGTCATGGAAAGGATGCTGTTCGCAATACCTTGTGTTCCCATACCAGAACCTTTTACTCCAAGGAACGGGAAGTGGTCAGGGCCACGCTCTGTGCGTCCATTGATTTGGACAGCACCTGTTTCCAATTCGTTCGCAATATAGAAGGCTTTATCTACATCACGAGTGAAAATGCTCGCTTGCAAGCCGTACTCGGATTTATTGGCTATCTCGATAGCTTCCTCATCAGATCCAACACGGATGACAGGCAGTACCGGACCGAATGGTTCTACCCATGCAACATCCATATCTTCGGTTACATGATCAAGCAATGTCGGATGAATCAAATTGCCTTCACGTTTGTTACCTGCAATAAGTGTTGCGCCTTTTTCCAAAGCATCATCGATTAACGCTTGCACGCCATCTGCTGATTTACTATCAATTAATGGAACAACTGTATTACCGTCTTCCGGAGAACCAACAGCCAGCTTCTCCACTTCAGCCTGTAATCTTGCAACCAGATCATTTGCCACATTATCATGGACAAGTACACGTTTGATTGCTGTACAGCGCTGACCTGAATAAGAATAAGCTCCGCTGATGATATTCTTCACAGCTTTATCAAGATCCGCATCTTCGCGGACGATACCAGGATCCTTACCACCAAGCTCAAGAACGACAGGCTTCATGCCAGCGACTTTTGCCAAGTTCTCACCTGTTTTAGTTCCTCCAGTGAAGGAAACCATGCTAATATCTTTATGCTCCACAAGGAAGTCACCGATGACAGAACCGCGGCCAGTTACAATATTGACGACACCTGCCGGGAAGCCAGCTCGGTCGAACGCCTCCATCATCTTGATACCGCTTAAAGCGCCTTGCGTTGCAGGCTTGAAGATGACCGTATTACCGGAAATAAGTGCTGGAGCCAGTTTTGATGCTGACAAGTTTACTGGATAGTTGAATGGCGAAATTGCCAGGATGACACCTAAAGGTACTCTGTCCACAATTCCAACCTTGGAGCTGGATCCACCTGGGAAACGGTCGCCTCTCATGCTCTCGCCATTGGTGTGCAATGCTTCTTGCGCAGTATAACGGATATAGTCATAAGTCCGCTGCACTTCACTTTTGGCATCCTTCAGGCTCTTACCAACTTCAAGCATCATTGTTTGTGCAAGTTCATCCTGCATAGCAAGAAGTTCATCCGCCCATTTATAAAGCAGATCTGCTTTTTCCTGCAAAGGAACCTTTGCCCATTCTTTCTGTACTTGCTTCGCAGATTGAATTGCTGCTGCTGCCTCTTCCTGAGACAAGGCTTGTACAGTACCAACGACACCCTCTTTGTACGGTGACATGATTTCTACGACATTTCCTGTGGTGCTTTCTTTCCATTCGCCATTCACGTAATAACGTTGCGCTGTTAATGTTGACTCCACTACTTTTTCCTCCTCGTGTTACAGTTAGTTTATTTAATTAAAAAACTTAAAAAAGTTTCTGACACTCATTCTACTACTAACATTTTTATAATGGAATCATTTTGCTCAAAAAAAATAATTAAATTTTTTCCATAATATCAAGGTTTCTAAGTATATAACATATAAGATTAGTATGTCATTTTTATTATCCGATTTACTCCCACTCAAAAAGCAAACCTATAAATTTTGGTTAATTACATACTCTTTTTTAACTAAAAAAAGAGGAGCATCAATTGCTCCTCTTTTCTTCCCGGCATAAATCATCCACATATTCGGTTAGGATTTCTGCCGCATACTCGCCGGAAAAATTCTCAGAATCAATGAAACGGTGGAACGCCAATCCATCAATGAGGGCATATAATTTTTCCGTTTCCTTCAGCAGATCCTTCCCCTCTTTCAAGTACCCACTGTCTGAAAGGAATACCAACAAACGCTGCACAGTCTCCCGGATACCATCTGTTTGGCGGAAAGCATCACCTTGTTTGTATTTGAAATGCAGGGTGAACAAAAACCATACTTGCATCTCCGCCATTGTTTCCTTATCGATTGGAATAAGCTCCAACAAAACCTTTGTCACAAGCTGCTTTGGCGGCAGAACCTGTTGAATAACTTGCATGATCCTGGCTTCACAGCGAGTTTTAACAAGTTCCATCGCATAGTAAAGCAGTTCTTCCTGCGTCGTGAAATAATGACGAAGTGCACCAAGTGATAAATTGGCTTCTTTGGCAATGTTTCGGACAGAGGCTGCCTCCATCCCGCCATCCATGATAACCTTCCAAGTTGCTTTGGCTATATCTTGCTTTCTTGCTGCATGATCTATTTTTTTTGGCATAGCTTTACTGTAGCAAAAAGCTGATTTGAAATCAATTTATTTAATACACTTGTATCACAAAGACTTGCGTGTTAGCATAATAATACAACTGTACTATAAAAGGAGATGAAAAATGAACAGCATCATTGTCTTAATTATTCTGTGTGAAGTTGGTTTTTGGGTATTTATAGCAGCCGGTTTGATCGCACGCTATGTGTTCAAGCTTCCAAAAGTAGGTATGGTCCTGCTTGGAGCAACTCCACTGATTGATTTGATACTGCTCTTAGCTACAGGCTTTGACCTTGCCCGCGGAGCAACAGCGACTGCAGCACACGCCATTGCCGCCATTTATATCGGTGTCAGCCTGGCATATGGGAAATCGATGATACGCTGGGCCGATCAGCGCTTTGCTTATTTTGTCGCGAAACAAGGTGAGAAGCCACAGAAACTCTATGGGAAAGAACATGCCATGAAAGAAGTGAAAGGCTGGCTGCAGCACTTGCTCGCATACATTATAGGTGCTGGTTTATTGCTCGCCGTCATCTACTGGATCAATGCGCCACTTCGGACAGAAGCACTCACCAGCGTCCTGCGCATCTGGTCGATTATTCTCGGTATTGATTTTATTATCAGCTTCAGCTATACCCTTTTTCCGAAAAAAGAGAAGCATACCAGCTCTTAAAGCAGTATGCTTCTCTTTTCAGAAGTCTTCCTTCTTTGATCTTTCGTTAGCTCTATTCATGATGAAATAACAAATGACAAGCAGGAGAACTGCACCACAGAAAAACAATGTATTCAGCGCACTCTCATGGTAGACGACTATCAGACGAATCAATGCCGTGATACCGATATAAAGAAAATAACGGATTGGAAAGTGATAATCCTCCTGAAAATACTTTACGATCATAGCAATAAACTCAAAATAAAGGAAAAATACGAGGATATTATTCAAGAATTCCAGTCGCGACGTATTGCCTTCATTGAACAAGGAGTTGGTGATAATATCAATCAATTCCTTCACTAACAATATGGTAATGGCGATAGCCAAAAGAATTAAGGCTACATTTAATACGTATTGCAGGACGGTTGCAATGGTTGCCTTCGTCCGTTTTTTCTTTGTATGTGTTTGTGTCCGCATAGTTTCACCTCTAAAATTACTATTCCCTACCTCTTGACTAGATAAGCTGCATCAATGTTCTTCGTGCATGATACTCCTGACAATGCATAGGTCAATCGTAGCTCTGTTCGCAGATCCTCGATCACCCGGCTTACCCCAGCTTGTCCGCCAGCTGCGAGTCCATATACATAAGGCCGGCCAATCAAGACGCTGTCCGCTCCCAGAGCAATTGCCTTGAATACATCTGCTCCACTCCGCACACCGCCATCCATTAATACCGGCACTGCTCCATTTACTGTTTTCGCAATAGCGGGCAATGCACGCAAAGAAGCAATGGCACTATCCAGTTGTCTTCCGCCATGGTTGGATACAACGATAGCATCCATTCCTAATTCGATTGCCTGCTTAGCATCTGTTGGGTGCAAAATACCTTTCACAACAATCGGCAAGCTTGTCTGTTCCCGCAGGAATAACAAATCATCCCATGTAAGATTCGGATGATGAATATTCTCCAGTATCGCTTCCCTTACATGCTCTTCTGTAAGCTCTGGTACCAGTTCCTGAAAAACAGGGTCGTTTATGTAATTAGCTGCTCCTTTTAACAGCTTCAGCGGCGAATATCCATTCCGGTAATCACGTTTCCGCCAGCCTAGCAGTCCTGTATCGACTGTTACTACGATTGCCTTATAGCCCGCTTCCTCTGCTCGTTTCGCCATGCTGGCAGTTAAATCACGGTTTTTAGACCAATACAATTGGAACCATTTCACCGCTTCAGGTGCCGCCATAGCAATCTCTTCCAAGGAAGCAGATGTAACAGTGCTTGCAACAAACGGAATACCAGCAGCTGCTGCAGCTTTCACACTGCCAATCTCCATCTGTGAATGAAAGATTCCTTGGAACCCTACCGGTGCCAGCATCACAGGCATACTTTGCTCCTGTCCAAACAGCTTGATAGAAGTATCTACATTCGAGACATCCCGCAATACTCGCGGCAGGATGTCGTACTCACTGAATGCTTCTCGATTCTGTCCGAGTGTCAGTTCATCTCCAGCTCCGCTTTGCAAAAATCCAAAGGGACCAGCTGGAAGAATCTCCTGAGCGCGTTCTTCCCATTCCGCTGCGAATAACGGATAATCACTTATCATTTCTCCGATTCTTGTAAAAACATTTCCCATTTCCTAACCCCCCATTCCTTTCTTTGTAATATTAATAGAATAATTCGAACACGTTAGGAATTCCACTCTTTTCGTGTTAAGATAATCTTTGAAAAATAAGCAACGGAGGCGGCAACCATGGCTAATTATCAAGATCTTTCGAATGAAGCGTTACAACAGAAATACAATACGCTGCAAGATGCATACGAGGCGATCGCCGGTCAGCAGCTGCAGCTGGATATGTCTCGCGGGAAACCATGTACCGAGCAGCTTGATCTTTCCCAGCCGATGCTCGATATTATTACATCAAGCAGCACAGTAAAAACGGAAAATGGAACGGATGCCCGAAATTATGGAGTATTGGACGGTATTCCTGAAGCAAAGGCATTTTTCGCTTCTATCCTAGACGTTGAACCGAAACAAGTAATCGTCGGCGGAAACAGCAGCTTGACTTTGATGCATGATTCTATCGTTCAATTCCTGCTTCATGGTGTATCAGAGGAAGCAACACCATGGATTAAGCAAGACAACGTGAAATTCCTCTGCCCTAGCCCTGGCTATGACCGTCATTTCACAATTTGCGAAGCATTAGGAATAGAGATGATCCCTGTTGCAATGACACCTGAAGGTCCTGACATGGAGGAAGTGGAAAAGCTCGTTGCAGCGGATCCGCAAATCAAAGGCATTTGGTGTGTACCTAAATACAGCAATCCGGATGGTTTTACATACTCCGATGCTGTTGTTAATCGTCTTGCTGGCATGCAGACGGCTGCAGATGATTTTCGCATTTTCTGGGATAATGCATATATCGTGCATCATCTTACAGAAGAGCCAGATGAACTTAAAAATATCATGCGTGCTGTGGCAGCTGCGGGGAATCCAGATCGTGTCATGGAATTCACTTCTACTTCCAAGGTGACTTTCCCAGGCTCTGGTGTTGCTGCTCTTGCTTCAAGCGAAAAGAATATTACTTTCTATAAAAAGCATCTATCTGTTCAATCAATTGGGTCGGATAAGCTGAATCAGATGCGCCACGTAGCGTTTTTGAAAGATAAAGAAACACTCTCTGCCCATATGAAAAAGCACGCCGGAATCATTGCGCCAAAATTCCAGACTGTCCTTACAATCTTGGCAGAGAAGCTGGGTGGTAAAGGCATTGCCGATTGGACGAATCCGAAAGGCGGCTACTTCATCAGCTTGAACACTATGGAAGGCTGCGCTAAGGATGTCGTGGAGCTTGCCAAGAAGGCCGGTGTAACCTTGACTGGCGCAGGTGCAACCTACCCTTACGGCAAAGATCCATATGACCGGAACATCCGTATTGCCCCAACACTGCCGCCGACTGCAGAACTGAAAAAAGCCATCGATGTACTATGCTTGTGCGTCGAAATGGTGAGCATTAATCGTCTGTTGCAGAGATAAAAGTAAGGCCGCCCTTAAGGCGGCCTTTTTATATAGAATAAAGATAATAATCCTGCTGGCTCTCCTTTATAAATCCGGTCGACGTATATAAAGACAATGCCTTTTCATTCTCAGACTGGACATCCAAATAGACTGATTGCCCCCGCTGAACTTCCATCCGCACAGCTTCCTGCAGAGCCTTTCTTCCATAACCTTTTCCTTGGAATTCTGGCAGTACAGCAAAGCCATATATTTCACTTCGTTCTTTATCATGATGGATACGGATTTTCCCGACTGTTTTACCTTCCACCTCAATCATGAAAAATCCCTTCTGAAATCCATCCTTTTCCAAACGGTGATTATACATTTTTGCTTCCTCCGCTTTGAAATTGAAGCAGGCGACATCCAATTTCATCTTCATTTCGATATCTTCTTTACGTGAAGGTCGCAAATAGATTGATCCATCCAAATCAGGAAGTACTTTTCCCTCCCATTTCATCATGTACTCTGATTCTTCATATGTACAAGTTATCGAATCTAACCATAGCTTGCCTAATTTACTGTTTGCTGGAACATTCAGCAGTATGTACCGAGCTTTTTCCATGGCAGGATGACTGCTCTGGAATAACCTGCTGAAGATGCCTTTTCGGCGGTATTCTGGATGCACCATTCCGCATACCTCAATCTTGCTTCCAAAACTATATAATCCAAGAAATCCGACAAGCTGGCCCGAGTCATATGATAAAAAATCGGTCTGCTCCTCTTCACTTCTGTTCTCGAGCATATCCCAATTCAACTTCAACTCTATACTGTCGTTTCTTTCTACTACTTGCTGAAGTGCTTTTATTTCTTTTAATTGTTCAACTGTAAGCAAACACATTACCCCCAATCTCTGTTTACCTACTTATCATACCTTAATTTTCCACACAAAAAAAATCCTGCCGAATATACGGCAGGATTTTAATTAATTTGCTTGATGATCCACTTTCACTCGTCGGATGAAGAAGCTGATAACCACACCGACAATAGCAACAATGATACCAAAGATAAACGAGCTTTGGACACCTTCAGTGAATGCTTGAATCATTGTAGCTGGATCTTGCGGATTGGCTGCGTCTTCCATGAAGCTCTTCTGTCCAGCTGTCATGATAGAGATTGCTACAGCAGTACCAATTGCACCAGCAACTTGTTGCAATGTATTCATGATAGCTGTTCCATCTGGGTACAGACTAGGAGGCAGCTGGTTCAAACCATTTGTCTGCGCTGGCATCATGATCATTGAGATACCAATCATCAAAGCAATATGCAATCCAACGATGAAGCCAGTAGACGTGTCTAGAGAAATGGTAGAGAACCCGAACATAACCAAAGTGACAATGATAAGACCAGGAGTGACAAGGAATCTCGGTCCGAATTTATCAAATAGTCCACCCATGACAGGGGAAAGCAAACCATTGATAACACCGCCAGGAAGCATTGTCAGACCAGCAACCAGCGGAGTAAGAGCTAGAGATGTTTGCAGGTACAATGGCAGCAAGATCATGGAAGAAAGCATAACCATCATACTTACTAAAATCAGTACCAAGCCTAATACGAACATTGGATACTTAAATGCATTCAAATTCATCATCGGCTGATCCATCTTAACCTGACGAACAGAGAATAAGATAAGACTCAAGACACCAGCTGTAATAGCAACGATTACGATTGGGTCACCCCAACCGCCGCCTTCACCAGCATGACTGAAGCCATAAACAACTCCGCCGAAACCGATAGTCGATAAGATAATAGATAGTATATCGATTTTCGGCTTCGTTAATTGTGTTACGTTTTGCATGAAGAATGCACCGAAAACAAGCGCAACTAAAAGCAACGGCAAGGAGAACCAGAAGATCCAATGCCAAGTCATTTTATCGATGATCAATCCTGAGATTGTCGGACCTACTGCAGGTGCGAACATAATAACTAGCCCGATCAATCCCATTGCTTTACCGCGTCGATGCGGCGGGATGATGTTCAAAATTGTATTGAACATAAGCGGCAGCAATAGCGCAGTTCCGACTGCCTGCACAATACGTGCGATTAACAGCACAGCAAATGATGGTGCAGCGGCAGCAATGATAGTACCGATAATTGAGAAGACCAAGGATGTTAAAAATAGCTGACGTGTCGTGAACCACTGCATAATTAAACCAGAAACCGGCACGAGCACACCAAGTGTCAATAGATAGCCCGTAGTCAGCCATTGAGCTGAAGATGCCGAGATACCAAATCCATTAATAATATTCTGTAGCGCAATATTCAGCGCTGTCTCACTGAACAGACCGACAAAACCAGCAATCAAGAATGAGATGATGATTGGCATAGCTTTGATTTCACTGTTATTCACTGCTGTTGAAGCAGTATTATTACTATCCATTTGCAAAACTTTCTCCTCCAATGTGAATTATTGTTTAAGTAATGACGGAAGCTGTCTCGCCACACTATATAGCGGGCTTCCCGATGCACTTGTCAGAGCCAGGGTCACTGCCCCTTCTATCAAGGCATTTATCGTAACGGCTAGATCATTCGCCATTTCCTTTTCATAGCCAAAAGCAACCAATCGATTTGCGTATAATGCCTGCCAATCCGCATAGGCATGCTGGCAGCTGTTTCGCAACGATTCGTGTGTTGCCGCAGTTTCAGACGCAATCAATCCGATTTGAACACCTTCCATTTGATGTTTTTTTTCAAAATCAGAAGCAATCTTATGGATATGATACTGAAAAGCCTCTGCTGCAGTATCCTTCTCTTCCAGATCCTTTGCGGCTCCTTCGAGGAGATGCTTTTTCATCAGCTTAATTGCTTCTACTGCAATCTCTTCTTTCCCATTCGGAAAATGATAGTACAGCGAACCTTTAGGAGCACCACTTTCCTCAATAATCTGATTCAAGCCTGTGCCATGATAACCCTGACGCTGGAAAAGCTCCGAAGCGGTACGTAAGATGAGTTCTTTTGTGCTTTCCTTTTTTTTCACTGCCCCATACAACCTTGCACCCCTTAAATTATAACGATTGGTCTAGATAATAATAATTTTTTTTGTTCTCTATGTCAAGAATGTGATTTGCAATTTAGTTTGTAAAGTTTATGTAAATTTCGAAACGCTAAAGTAAAGGAGATGTTATAGTACAAATGAATTTTTATAACCCGTTTCACCCTCCACCAACGATTAATATATGGAAAGGAGCACTGAATATGACAAATAGTCAAAAGAAATTATCAGCTCTTCTCGAAATATTTCTTATTTCCCTCCGATTAGGCTGTACTTCCTTCGGCGGACCTATTGCCCATCTCGGTTACTTCCAGCAGACGTATGTACGCAATAAGAGATGGCTCGATGAACAGGCGTATGCCAATCTGGTAGCATTAAGTCAGTTTCTACCAGGCCCCGCCAGCAGTCAAGTCGGTATCAGTATCGGTATCTTAAGAGGCGGTATACTCGGAGGAATCATCTCATTTATCGGGTTTACACTGCCTTCAGTCCTTCTACTCATCTTATTCGCTCAATTCCTTGGACAAATGAATCTTGCCGATGCTGGCTGGATCCAGGGATTGAAGCTTGTAGCTGTTGCCGTTGTAGCCCATGCTGTACTTGGAATGAGTCAGAAGCTCACAGCAAATCCTATAACGAAGGGAATTGCATTAGGCGCTCTAGTACTCACGCTTTTATGGCCACATCAATTGGCACAGTTGCTAGCTATATTACTGGCAGCAGGCGCAGGATATTTTCTGCTGCACCCGAATCAGAACGATAAAGAATCCGGTCATTTAACCATTTCTATCGGCAAAAAGTCCGGCGCTATCTGCTTAAGTCTGTTTTTCCTTTTATTAGCTGGTCTGCCTATGCTGCGCGCTATAACAGATACACCGCTTCTCGCTATGGCGGACAGCTTCTACCGCGCCGGCTCGCTTGTATTCGGTGGAGGTCATGTTGTCCTTCCGCTTTTGGAGCGCGAATTTGTCCCAACCGGTTTGATCAGTCAGCAAGACTTTCTTGCAGGATACGGAGCTGCCCAGGCAGTCCCTGGACCATTATTCACATTTGCAGCTTATCTCGGAACCATGCTTTACGGCTGGCAAGGTGGTTTACTGGCAACTGCTGCTATATTCCTGCCAGCATTTCTGCTCATAATGGGAGCTCTGCCATTCTGGACAAGCCTGCAGAAAAATAGCAGTTTCCGCAAGGCTTTTGCCGGAATTAATGCGGCAGTTGTAGGAATATTAATCAGTGCATTCTTCATCCCTATTTGGTCATCGACCATCCACTCAGCCATTGACATTGCACTTGCTGCTGTTTTTTACAGCCTGCTGGCTTTTTGGAAAGTTCCTGCCTGGATTATTGTAATAATCGGTGCTGTTAGCGGTCTGATTTTATAGTATCTTCAAATACTCAAAAAACAAAATCGATTCATTTTTATATTTTTGGTCGTCACTGCAGAATAGCACACCTATGCCCAAAACGCGCATAAGAAGAAGCCTGATACCCTAAAGGATATCAGGCTTCTTCTCTACTAATGTTCTTTTGCTGATTATGACTAATAGGACCGTCAGCGACAGCATAATCAGACACCCAGTCTGAACTGCTGCTGCTACATTCGTCAGCTGATTTATTCCAGCCAAAACTGCTGTCATCCCGATAATTAGAATCGCTTCTATTGATTGATACATACTAAGCATACGACCCATTTGCTCAACTGGAATATGCTCCTGCATATATGTTACATATCCAGCGTTTGCAAAAGCCAGCGCACCGGATAAGATGAATACACCTGCACTTGCTGAGAGAAAGTTTTGAGAAAAAGCAAACAGCACATACCCTAAGGCTCCACCAGCTGCCCCATAAGCAAGCAGCTGAATGGAACGAAAATGGCGATTTACGATAGTCAACAGTAAAGAACCTGAAACAAAGCCAACTCCAGCAATACTTACAAGCAATCCATAAGCAGGTTTTGATAAACCAATCGCCTCTGTAGAGAAAGCAACTTCCATGGAATCAACAGCTGCAGTCATAACAGTGATGCAGCTGAACACCAGAAGCAAAAGAGTCAGCATGACAAACTTTTTACTGAAAGCTGTAACAAGACGCCAGTCTTCTCTCCAGATTTTCAGCCATTTTTCCTCCGAACTTTGTTCCAAGACAACTTTTACAGATGGCAAAGCGATGCAAATAATAACTGCTGCCAGTAACAATACTATATTAGCGCCCAATGCAATCTCAACAGATCCTGCACCAACTAAAATCCCTGCAGCCGCCGGACCTAATACAAAGCCGCTGCCATCCGCAATGGCACGATAGGAATTGAATTTCTGCCAGTGCCGCTTATGGATTAACCCAGTGATATACGGCAAACTTGCAGGCTCAAAGATGGCGCCTGCAGCTGCTACGAAGAAAACAAGCACATAAATTTGCCATAGGGAAGTGGCGATGATCATCCCGGCTATACCGAAAATCCTTATAGCGTACAATAGAATCATCAGCTTCCGATTATCCAGCCGATCAATAATACTGCCCGCCCAGCTGTTCATCAGCAGCCCAGCTGCCGGCTTAACCATATAGAGAATTGCAACAGCTGCTGCAGCTTGATCTGCCTGCTCATATACCTTCAAATTCAAAGCAATCAAATACAGCCAATCCCCACAGGATGCACATGCAATTCCGATAAGCATTCCGATAGCACGAATACGGTATTTCTTCACCTTCATTCCCCTCTCTGTTTGAAGTGAAGCAAATAAAAAAATCCCACCCCCAAGATTGTCATCTTAGGGGCGAGATACCGTCGCGGTGCCACCCTAGTTTCCCCAGCAGGTCACCCAGCCAGGCTCAAAAAGTACACGCATTGCTGCGTAGACCCTTGTGCGCTAACGGGCACTCCCGGCCTGCCATCATCTTCATCCGGCAAACAGCTCTGCGGTTTGTTCCAGCTTGGCTCCTTCACCCTTTTCACCATCGCAGGGATTCTCTGTAGAAGGAGTTTACATGCTATACTGTTCCGCTTCATCGCTTGTAAATTTTTTCTATAATATCATGTAGAAGGCTACTGCACAATACTTGTTGAAATTTTTTCGTAAGCTTCATCACTTGCTATGATATACAGTCGATCTCCGGTCCGAAGGGAAGTCTCCCTTTCTTTGAGATAGTTCATGTCTTGATTGATACAAAGCAAGACTATGCCCTCTTTTGTCAGCGCTTCTTGCGCATCTTGATAAGTTTTCCAAGTAGATTCCGGTTGTATCTCATAAATATTTGTTCCATATTGTTTGCTCAACAGCTGACGGAACAGATTGGATGTTCCCGGTGCCATTACAGCCTTCGCCATCAGAAGGGAAACAGAATCATTGGATAGAATAAAATCATCAATGGATATATGCTCAAATTTAGGTATATGTGTTTCATTATTGATTTCTACAACAGTATGTATATTGGTATTTTCTTTCTTGGAAAGCCCTTCGACCGCTGAAGCTATCAAGAGTGTCTTGGCATCTGCTAGTAGTGTAGATTCCAATTCAGGATCAGAGAATACAGCAACGCGTGCTGCTTCCAGAAGATTCGCGTAAATCAAAGTTGCTTCATCTGAAGGGTCTCCTTGTACAAACGCAACTTGTTCGTGATCAAATGGATGCTCTTTCGTATCATCTACAATGACAATATAGGCATCTTTTTCACTTGCCAGCACTTCCTCGATAGATCTTCTAACCTTTTTTGACCAGCCGATGTAAATATAATGCCCCTTCTTTTTGATCATCAATTTCCCCTCCCTTTGCATGCGCTTATATGCTGAGGCACCGTCCACGATCTTCCCGATCAATAAACCGATTACACCGATACCAAACAGGAACAGAAAGATTCCTAGCAGCCTTCCAGGTATCGTTTCCGGATAAAAATCCCCATAACCAACTGTAGTTACAGTCGTCATCGTCCACCAAAATCCATCGAACAATGATGAAAAATTATTTCTTTCTATTAGATGAATACCGATGGTTCCTACCAGCACGACAAGGACGGATGCTAAAGCTATTGCAAGAAAATTAAACCCTGTAACGCTCTTCCATAAACGAATGAAAAAAAGCATGATCTCTCCTCCTAGACTTCCATTATAACTGGAAAAATAAGAGAAATGTTCAGTATCTTAGACATTTCGTAACATACAAAAAAAGCACCTCCAACGGGGAGGTGCTTTCGTTCTGCTTAGTAAGCTAAGCTGAATAGTCCTTTTACGTGAGTCAAGTAGCGGATGTTACTTGCTTCTTTCATCATTGTAGCTGGAAGACCTTTCAATGGTGTTTGGTTAGCACCGATGAATGCTACAGCGTCCTTGCGGCCAAGGCTTGCAAGTGTACCGGAGTTGATCGGGCTGAAGTTTTCCATTGTTTTGCCTTCAAGATAAGCGAATAGGTTGTAACCTACTAGTTCGCCCATCTGCCAAGCGATTTGTGCTGTTGGAGGCCAAGGACGACCATCTTCACCGAAGTATACAGCACTGTCACCGACAACAAATACATCTTGGTGGCTCTTAGACTGAAGGAAGTTGTTTACAGTCGCACGGCCGCGATCTGTTTCCAATCCGGATTCAGCTACCATTGGAAGCGCTTGTACGCCACCTGTCCAAACAAATGTATTTGTTTCGATTTTCTGACCATCTTTTAATTCCACGACATTGCCTTCCACGTTCGTTACAGGCAAGCCAAGCAAGAACTCTACGCCGCGTTTTTCCAAGCTGGATTGCGCACGATCGATTAGATGCTGTGGAAGCATTGGAAGAACCTTTGGACCAGCTTCAACGAGTTGAAGCTTGATTTCTTTTGGATCTACACCGTGAGGCAAGCAGTAAGAAGCGAGCTTGTCCGCGATTTCGCCGACTAGTTCAACACCAGTCAGGCCGCCACCACCGATAAGGATTGTTGCATCTGCAGGGTTTTTAGAAGCTGCATATGCTTTAATTTTATCTTGGATTTGGTTGAATACTTTGTTTGCATCATCTGCTGATTTCAATACAAGGCTGTTTTCTTCCAATCCAGGGATACCGAAGTAAGCAGTCTTACTTCCAAGACCTACTACCAAAGCATCGTAAGAAAGCGTATTTCCGCCTGCAAGAACAACTTCTTTCTTGTCGACATTAAAGCCTTCTACTGTTGCTACTTTGAAGTCTACATCCAAACCTTTCAAAAGCTTCTCTACAGGCATTGCCACTGCTTGCTCGGAAATGCTGCCTGCTGCAAGACGGTGAAGCTCAGTGATGATTTGGTGTGTAGGTGTTTTATTGATAAGCGTTACATTCGCTTGCGCTTTAGTGTAATACTTACGTACGTTTTGAGCGGCTAAGACTCCGCCATAACCGGCGCCTAAAATAACGATATTCTTTGCCATACTTAATCCTCCGTCCTTACCTTAAGCTCTTATTTTTGTTTTTGTTTTTCTTTTTCGTTCGCAACTTCCAGATAGCTCTGAACAAAACGGAACATCTTCTGTGCTTGTGGATCCTTCATCAGACGAAGCAAACCGAACAAACCGATTGTTTCGTTGCTTGCTTCTGCGCGGTCTTTTGCTTCAATTGCAGTTTGAGCAACTGATTTCACTGAGTCTGTGACTGGGTGTAGCACTTCAGTAATAGCACCTACTGTATCGGATTTCAACACATCGTCTGTAGCTACAGCTTGCGCGAAGTCGTAAGAAGCAGTCAAAGCGTTCACAAGTTCATTGATTTTTGGAAGCTGTTCAATTAAAGAAGTCAATGATTCTTGTACTTCAGGTTTTAGCAATTGTGCAGCTAGGTCTTGTTGGCTCTGGCTAACACTTTCGTTTGTTTCTGACATAACGTATTCTCCTTTGCTATGGTAATGCATTATATTTATACGTAAACATTATACTTTGTTGTGAATTTGTTCACAACTGTACGTTCACAATTTGCTCAAAATATCCACCTACAACTTTACTCCTACTTGGAGAACTTGTCAAAAGTTATTTCACACACGTTAATGATTTTTTTCATTTCCTATTATATATTCGAAAATAGACATAATAAAAGCCGTGTCACTCTTCTGCTTACGTAGCTTTCCCCTATTTCAGAGAAATATTAATATTCTTATGCGTTCTTCCCAAAGCTCATACTTTCATAGCGACCGCGGATGACACTGTATACTCCGAACAGAATGAAACCAACAGCTACAATTGCAAGAAGCCAGCGTCCGAATGGCTGCTGTGACACTTCTGAGAGTGCACCATCCAGCCCCTTAGCTTCATCCGGATCGGATTGAATAGCAGTCATGACAAAAAAGAATCCCACTATGCCAAACACAATACCTCTGCTAATCAGACCGATACGGCCCGCATGGCGGGCAGCCCGTTTTTCGTGCTTATTCATTTCTCCTGTCTTGAATCGGTTCATAAAACTTCCCGACACCCCACTGAAAAATTCAAAGATACCGTACCCGATAATAATAAGCCCAACAGCTGCAACCAGCCATTGTCCAAAGGGATATGTAAGAAGCTTTGCTGTTAGGGATTGCTCGCTCCCTCCACCACTTCCTTGATTCGTGGCAGCAAAACGAAGCGCATTAAATGCAATACTGGCATATATGACCGTACTGACGCCAAAGCCTATGCGAACAATAATTCCTTTTGCCCCGTTTCCTTCATTGTTCGGATCCTTGATGGCAAGTATTGCATCCCAGCATACATACCCAATTAATCCTATTCCAATCAGCCATAACAAAATATTTCCGAAGGGCATAGCTGCCAATTTTTGCAGCATACCGCCTGTGTCGGTTGTATCTCCTCCCACATGAAGCGCAGCTAAGAGTGCCAGAACACCGATGAGGGCATAGACGATTCCCTGAGACATATACCCGATTCGTCCGAATCTTCGAATCCATGGTTTTGATTCTTCCTTAGTCTCCCTTGCTTTTCGTTTGGCTTCTTGTTTATCGGCCATAATCGTCTTCCTCTCCTGTTTTAAGAGCTATACCCAAGCTATGTATATGAGAAACCAGAAAAATAGGATAGGCAAGCTACCCTTGCACAGATGCCTACATACGATGAAGGAGAAGCAAGAAGGGAGAATGATGATGTATAACGAAAATGATGATAAACAAGAACAGCAACGACAAATTCAATTTCCAGGCGGACCTGGTTTTGGCGGTCCTGGTGGCCCCGGTGGACCTGGCTCAGGCGGTCCCGGTTTCGGTGGTCCTGGATTTGGGGGCGGGCAGGGCGGCTTTCCAGGCGGACCTCCTCCAGGAAGCGGCGGACAGCAGGGGCAATTCGGACCTCCTGGACCTCCTCCATCTCAAATTCCACAGCTGCAGTCAGTAGGCGCAGGTGGCCCTTCTACCTTTGCTGTAGATCCGGGTGGAATCCGTTTCTGTCTTTTCCGATACACTTACATGCAGCTTGAAAACGGGCAGCGCTTCTGGTACTATCCAGTATTTGTCGGTCGCACTTCCATTGCCGGCTTCCGTTGGCGCCCACAGCAGTTCCGCTGGCAGTATTTTGGCATCGACCTCAGACGAGTTGCGGCATTTAGCTGCTTCTAGGCAACTAATAAAAAGGCCTTCTCAGAAGAAGGCCTTTTTTATTTATCCAGTACACCCATAAGTTCTGGCAGCCACAAACTAAGAGCTGGGATATAGGCAACAGCTAGAAAAGCAAGAATGACTGGGATATAGAAGAGCAAGAGCGGTTTGGTAACTTGTTCAATTGTAACGTTCCCTACTTTAGCCCCTATAAAGAGCACTGTTCCAACTGGCGGTGTAATTGTGCCAATTGCAAGACCCATGGACATAATCATTCCGAAATGGACAGGGTGAACACCTATCTCTAAAGCAATCGGCAGGAGTATCGGCGTAAAGATAAGCAAAGCTGGCGCAATATCCATGAATGTACCGACAAGCAACAGCAAAAGCACCATAATTAGTATTAAAATCATCGGACTATCACTGAGTTGGAGTATCCCTGAACTAACTAGCTGTGGCAGTTTGGAATAAGATAGTATCCAAGACATTGCTGAGGAAGCACCAATAAGCAATAAGATGACGCCTGAAAAAATGACTGTATCTCGAAGTATTACAGGTACATCCTTCCACTTTAAGCTTCGATACAACAAACATAGTACCACTGCATAGAGAATGGCGACAGCCGCTCCTTCCGTTGCTGTGAACACACCGAGTGATATTCCTCCGATAACAACGACAATAAGCAAAAGACTAGGAATTGCATCTAATATCACTTTAGCTGCCTGAGTAAAGCGAATTGGTTCAGAAACCGCATAACCTTTGCGTTTCGCGATGATATAAGCTGTAATCATGATCAAAACTGCCATAAGTATACCAGGCAGGTAACCCGCAATGAACAAAGCCCCGATTGAGGTACCCCCACTAAGGACTGAATAAATGATCGGGGTGCCACTTGGAGGGATAATTAATCCTGCCGGGGCAGATGCGACATTTACAGCTGCCGAGTATGTAGGGTCGTATCCCTCTTTTTTCTGTAAGGGAGACATGATTTTACCCATGGTTGCTGCAGAAGCTATAGCAGAGCCGGACAAGGCTCCGAACAATGTGTTACCAATAACATTTGTGTGAGCCAAGGAGCCTGGCAGTCGCCCCGCCAGTAGCTTTGCAAAGTTGATCAGCCGCTGCGCGATTCCACCTGTATTCATGATACTGCCTGCTAATGTGAAGAAAATCAGCGACAGCAGCACGAAGCTGTCAATCCCGGTAACGAACTGCTGCGAGACAACAATCAAGATTTCATCAAAAGGCAGCAGCATCATTCCTGCAATCAAAGTTGACAAGCCAATACTGATGGCGATTGGAACACCGAAGAAAATGAGCAGGAAGAAAAGCGCGAACAGAACGATCCCTGCAAAAACGATACTTGTCATGCTGCATCCCTCCCTCTAGCAGCTTCATTGCGTGCCATGAGTCGATTCGTGACTATATAATAGACACTCAGCAAGCCAGACAATGGCAGCGCAGCATATACATATCCCATCGGCAGACCGAGGACTGGTGAAGTCTGTGTCATGGAAGCAAGCATCAGCTGTGTTCCGCCAACAATAAAGACCATTACCATGAACACTAGTACCGTCACTTCAATAATAATCTCGGCTGCTTTTTTATCCTTTGCATGTTTCCATTTTGACATCAAGAACGTCAGCGCAATATGTTCTTTCACCCCGAAAGCATAACTGGCTCCAAGCAGCCCTACCCAGATGAAGGAAAATCGCAGTACCTCTTCTGTGAACACGCTCGGATTTTGCAGGACAAAACGAGTGAAGACCTGCCATATTGCACCTGCGACCAAGAAGACGGTTAGCGTACAAGTCACTAGCAAAATACATCTATCCATCCAATATCGTACTTTTTCCACCTTGTTCAGCTCCTCTTCATTTACTGTAACGCTGCGATGTCATCCAGCACTTCAGCCACTTCCGGGTCTTCTCGCCTTTCTTCGATCAGCGGCTGTACCAGTTCCTTGAAAGGCTCCTGATCAAGCTCATTGAAGGTAACATCCATCTCACCTTCTGCTTGCTTAATGCTCTCTTCAATCAGCTGGTCCCAACGCGCATTATGGTTTTCCGAGGAGATTGCTGCTGATTCCTCGACTGCCTGCTGTTGCTCCGGACTCAGACTGCCCCATGTCTTCTCACTCATAATTAGAAAATCCGGAATTCGCGTATGTTCATCGTAAGAAAAGTATTTGGCTACCTCGCCATGGTTCGCATCGGTAAGAGCAATCGGACTGCTTTCCGCCCCATCAATGACACCTTGCTGCAGTCCTGTATATACTTCCGGCGCAGGCAGCGGCGTCGGGGAAGCTCCAAGCAGTTCCATCGTACGGATTGATGTTGTATTCGTCATCGTACGAATCTTCAGTCCATGCAAGTCCTCTGGCTTTTCAATTGGCGTGTCTGCTGTATAAAAGCTCCTTGCACCTGCATCGTAATAAGCGATACCATGCAGACCAATCGTCTCCAGTTCTTCATAAAGGTCTTTTACAATATCGGACACCATAACTCGTTTAAAATGCTCTTCATCTTCGAATACATAAGGCAAACTGAAAACGGAGAAATCAGAGTAGAAACTCTCAAGCACACCGCCATTCACTTTGGCCATATCGACTACTCCATTCTGGACAAGCTCCAACATTACCCGTTCGTCACCAAGTCCGCCTTCTGTGTATATATCTGTCGTCAATACACCTTCTGTACGCTGCTCCAACTCGCCGCTGAATTCCTCCAGACTGGCATATACAGGACTATTCGGATTATGAATATGTCCCATCGTCAGCTTTCTCGTCTCATGGCCAGCAGCATCTGTAGCCGGAGCGACAACCATCAGCACACCTATGCTAAGCAGCAGAACAGCAAGAATTAGCCACGTTGTTTTTGCTCGTTTCATGTTTCACCCTCCACAAGTTATTATAAAGCGCTTACAATTGATGGCATTCTACAGGCTGTGATTAGACGCTCCTCTTCTGGATTGGCAGAATCACATCAGCCTGTTTAGCTGGCTTGCTCCAAGGTATTTGTAATTCATATGGCAGTTTTCCACTCATAAAACATGCATTCATCGTCTGCTCTAAATTGATGACAGTTTGGAGCTTGCCTGCTGTTTGTTTGATTGCTTCTTCTGGAAAACGCTCTCCAGCCGAAATATTCTGGTGCAATGCCTCAATTATCGCCGCATGACCGAGCGCAGTCTCATACGTGCATGGAATGTCCCTGCCATCTGTAAGTGCAGCGATGCAATAATCCAATTTATCCAGATGGTTGGCCTGCGGATTTCCATAAATCTTTTCCTGTCCATCTTTCGTGTATGCCGTGATAATGCCTTGATCGAGATTGCAATCATAGACGATGTAGCCTTTTTCGAAAGTATATAAGAATTGTGGTCCTTGCTCTGTTGCTGTTGCATGCGATCCATAAAAAAGCAGCTCGCATCCGGAATCCGTTTGCAGACGGATGGCACACGTATCGAAAGTTTCGATATCGTTTGCCCGATACAGTTCGGCTTCCAGGCGTTTGACTCTCGCCGTTTCTTGCAGCTCATGCCCGAGCACAAAAAGCATATTATGGATGAAGTGGGCAGCTGCATTATTGGCTACACTATCACGTATTTGCCGTCCATCAGGCGTCATCAGCTTTCCCGACCAAGATGAACGTGTAAAATATGCTTCATCCCGCGGCCACAGTACCACTGTTTTCATCTGCTGCGGCTTCCCATAGAGTCCCTTCCGGATATCTTCCTTAAGCTCTAAAATTGGGGCAGTGAACGACCAGTTGAAACCAATTGCAGCCCACTTTCCTGATTCCGAGATAGCTTGCTCCCACTTCATTTGATCTCGCATATCAGCAAAGATCGGTTTTTCGCAAAGAACATTTGAGCCATGTCGTAGTGCAAAGATCGCCTGCTCCGTATGCAAATGAATAGGTGTGGCGATGATGGCTAGATCCGCTTGATTGTTTTGATAAAAAACGTCCAGCGTAGAAAATATCGGGATTCCACGCTGCTTTACTTGTTCCAAAAGTCTGCTTTTCTCCGGATGGATTTCCACGATACCAGCGAATGTGATGTCCTCACGCTTCAACAATGCATCCAAGTAATGCTCACCGTATCCATTCATCCCAATTAAAACAACCGCTTGCTTCATCGCTTCTCCCCTACCTTTGTCAGGCTGATTGCCTGCTCCTGTGCCTGGATTGCCAGAGCCGCAGCCCGGAAAGTATGTTCCTGACTCATTGCTGATTCCGTCCCTTGCTGACAATCGGTAATCAATTGTTTGAAATACGAAATTCCTACCTTTCCCTTAGCCGAAAAGTAGACTTCCTCCTGATCCGTCACCACATACAGATGCTCCCCTTCAGCCGTGCGTGCTACATCCGTGTATTTTCGCAGTTCCACAAACCCGTTTGTGCCGTGCAGCACTGTTCGTCCGTCTCCCCAGACCCGAAGTCCATCGGGCGTGAACCAGTCAACACGGAAATATTGGCTTACACCGGTGTTCGTTACAAGTGTTGCATCACCGAAATCCTGCCATGCACCATATTGCGGATGGGCATAATTCGCCACCTTACTATGCAGCACCTCAGCCTCTTTACTTCTCGCATAATGAAGCAGCTGCTCAATCTGATGACTGCCAATATCACATAAAATACCGCCATTTTTCACCGGATCAAAAAACCAATTCGGCCTTGTGTCTGCCTGCAGCCGATGAGGACCCGAACCAGTAAGCTGGAATAAGTCTCCGATCAAACCTTCTTGTAAGATGTTATCTGCCAGCAGCGCCGCCTCCACAGCCAATCGTTCACTATAAAACACCGCCCATTTCTTTCCTGTACGGCGCACCGCTTCCTCGGCCGCATGCAATTGAGCCATTGTAGTAAAAGGCGCCTTTGCAGAAAGAAAATGCTTCTCGTGCTCCAACACCCGGATGCCTAATGCCCCACGCTCCGACGGCACAATACTAGTTGCAACCAAATCCACTTCGCTCTGCAGAATCTGTGATAGCTCTGAGACTATCTTTCCTGTTCGGAATTTCTGTTGAAGAGCACTTGCTTGATCCAGATTCCTGTCATAGATGTGCATTAGCTGTGCCCCTGCGTCCAAGAGCCCTTGTACCATACTGTAGATATGCGGATGATCAAGGCCAGCCACAGAAAAAGCGAAAGGGACTGTTATCTCAGTGTCACCAGCTCTTGCAGCTTCCTGGGCTAATTCCTCTAATTGATTCAGCAGTGCCATTTTTCAGCTCCCCTTATACGTGCGCCTGATAGCAGCGCTTCATTTGATGGAGCACCTCATCGCCTGGCTGATCCCATATCTCCTGATTGATGATTTCCACTTCGATTGGTCCTTGATAGCCTGCTTCCTCCACCATGCTGCGCATCTCACGCAGATTGATGACGCCATCTCCCATCATAGCTCGCCCCTTGAACATATCCTTCATCGGCACCTTCCAATCTGACACATGGAAACCTAATATCTTACCCTTCGCCCGATCAATTTGGTGTTTCAGCTCTGGATCCCACCAAACATGGAAGGCATCCACTACTACCCCAAGATGATCTGATTGCAGCTTCTCCGCTATAGTGTTGGCCTGCCCTAGTGTATTGATGACGGAGCGATCGGCTGCATACATCGGATGAAGCGGCTCAATCCCAAGCTTCACACCCAGTTCTTCCGCATATGGGAGTATCGCTTCTATTCCTGCCTCGACCCAATGTCGAGCCTGGGTGATATTTTTGTCCGAAGCCGGACCGCATACAAGCACTAGCACATCTGTCCCCAATGTCTTCGCATCTTCTATTGCCCGTTTGTTGTCATCTATACGCTGCTGCCTCTCACGCTCTGTAGCTGCAGGAAACATACCGCCACGGCAAAGACTCGACACGCGCAAGCCGTATTCCGTCAACAGCTTTTTTGCCTCTTTTACACCAATTTCCTCAAGCTTATGCCGCCAAATGGATATCCAGTGGATATCATGCCGAGCACAGCCTTGGATCGCTTCGGTCGGCGACCAGTTTTCTGTCGTAATCTGATTCAGACTGAGAAGCTGCAAATCAGCCTTTGTCATGACATCACCTTCTGTTCAATACCCGCCAGCTTCAGTACGAGCTGCATCCGTTCTGCTGCAAGCGCTGGATCCACTAGGACTCCCGCTTGATCAGCAAGCCTGAACAGCTCACTCAAATGGAGAACCGACCGGGCGCCTTCTGCACCGCCGATCATCCGGAAATGTGATTGATACCCATTCAGGTATGCCAGGAAAACAACACCTGTTTTGTAGGCGTATGTTGGCGTTTCAAAGATATGCCTTGCAAGCGGCACCGTTTTATCGAAGATTTCTCGATATCGGTCCAGGTCTTCTACATCAAGTGCACGCAGTGCCTCGGAAGCTGCTGGTGCAATTGCATCAAAGATACCGAGCAGCGCATGGCTATATTGGTCTCCATCACCTTGGATCAACTCTGGATAATTAAAATCATCTCCTGTATACATCCGAACCGATGCCGGAAGTTTCGCTCGCATTTCAATTTCCTTGTCCTTATCGAGCAAAGAGATCTTGATTCCGTCGATTTTTCCTTCATACTGATAGATCAGCTCCAGACAGTCATCCATTGCACGGCTGATCGTTTCTGATCCCCAGTAGCCAGTCAATTTCGGATCGAACATCGGACCGAGCCAATGGAGGATAACCGGTTTCTGCACTCCGTCAAGCACGTGCCCGTATACGTCCTTGTAATCCGCTGCGGATCGTGCACTGGCAGCCAACGCTCGGCTCGCCATCAAGATGATCTGGCTCCCGGTTCCTTCGACGAATGTGCATTGCTCTTCGTAAGCCTGCTTGATCTCCGACATCGTATACGTACTGTCAGCCGGCAAATGATCCGTACCAGCTCCTGAAGCAAGCAATGCCTTCTCTTTTTTCGCTTCCTTTGCACTTATGGAAATTAGTTCTTTCGCCATCTCATATGTGAGACCCATGCCTCGCTGCGCTGTATCCATTGCCTCCGCTACGCCGAAACCAAGCTTCCACAGCGCTTTCCGATATTCTAAAGTTGCATCCCAATCAATCGCACCGCCTAAAATAGGGTGTGCTTCAGAATGCGCATCCGCAACGACATGAGCAGCAGAATAAGCTGTTCTTGCCCGGAAAGCTCCTTCTGTCGGGTAAGTGGAAGCTGAATGGACAAGTGTATACGCCTCTAACAAATGACCTTGCTTCGGTAAAAGAATCGTTGTCATGCTGCTTCCTCCTTTATACTTCCAGACTCGGAACAGTGACCCATTTCTTCTCGCGCCATGCTTCTAGCCCCAAATCTGACAGCTGGGTACCTTTTGCTCCCTCCAGCAAATCCCAAGGGAATGCCGCACCTTCTTCCACATGCTTCAAAAACAGCTCCCATTGAATCTTGAATCCATTGTCGTACGTACGATTCTCCGGCAATGACTCCCATTGGGAACGGAAATCAATTGCATTAGGTATATCCGGATTCCACACAGGCTTCGGCGTTGTCACACGATGCTGGACCTTGCAATCTCGCAGACCAGCTACTGCGCTTCCAAGCGTCCCATCCACTTGGAAAGTTACCAGATCATCTCGGTCAACTCTTGTCGTCCAAGAAGAGTTTGCCTGTACAACTATTCCGTTCTTAAGGGCAAAAATTGCATATGCCGCATCATCTGCTGTTGCTTTATAACGATTGCCGGCTTCATCCACCCTATAAGGAATATGAGTCGCACCAAGGCAAGTCAGACTGTCGATTTCTCCAAAGAGATGGTCGATGACATAACGCCAGTGTGCGAACATATCAACAATGATACCGCCGCCGTCTTCTGCACGATAATTCCAGCTTGGACGCTGCGCCTCCTGCCAATCGCCTTCGAATACCCAATAGCCGAAGTCCAGCTTTACGGACAGGATCTCCCCGAAGTAATTGCTATCGATCAGATGCTTCAGCTTCAGCAACCCAGGCAGGAAAAGCTTATCTTGCACTACCCCGTTTTTCACACCAGCCTCCCGTGCCAACCTGGCCAGCTCCAGGGATCCTTCCAAGCTAGTAGCCGTCGGTTTCTCACAATAAATATGCTTACCTGCTTCAATTGCCTGCTTGATGCTGGCTTCGCGGCGATTAGTCGTTTGTGAATCAAAATAAATCAGGTTATAGTCATCAGCCAAAGCAGTCTCCAAATCAGTACTGTAGCGCTCTACACTATTCTCACTGGCAAGTTTAGCAAGCTTCTCTTCATTCCGCCCGACAAGAATCGGATCCGGCAGCAAACGATCTCCGTTCGAAAGCAGCACACCGCCCTCTGCACGAATTGCTGCAATTGATCGGATAAGATGCTGATTTGTTCCCATTCTTCCTGTAACACCGTTCATGATTATCCCAATTTTCTTCGTCGCCATTCTTACGCCCTCCCATTATCCATATTAAGGATAGTATAAGTAAAGCGTTTACATTTTTCTTATCATTCTTTTCTTAGATTCTCATTTTCGGAAATCATCTGTTGTCCGTCGATAAACATTTGGCGTCACACCGACATATTTCTTAAAGACACGATAAAATGTCGAGACCGCTTCAAATCCAACTTCAAAGCAGATGGAAACAATTTCTCTGTCAGATTCTCGCAGCATTTTTTTCACCTTTAACAGTCGCACTTCTGTCAGGAACTGATAAGGAGTCGTATCATACATTTCTTTGAAAATCTGATTCATGTACCGGCTGCTCACACCTGCTTTGGCCGCAACTTCTTCCATACTGGCAATCTCAAAATATCGTGTTTCCAAGTGATGCTTAAGCCACTTTGCCCTTCTTGTATTTGTATCCTGTGTCGTATCTTCCTGCTGCATGATAGCAAGCTGATAAAGCACCTGAGCCAGCAGAAGCTTCAGTCCCATCGTATGAATGGGGTGGTTTTGGGATTGTTCGAATAGCATCTTTCGCAGCAGCTGACGAAGCTCACTGCTTTCGAACAGAGATAGGTTCAAGACACGGGATACTGCAAACACTGGCTCGACGAGATAAGAAACAACGTCCTCCGCCAAATGACGGATATCGAATTCCAGCACGAGCACCGTCATCTTCGAATGAGCTTGGATTCCATGATCTGTATGTGGAGAGATGAGCATGATGCTGTCAGGCAGAAGATTCTGGCTCCTGATGTCCAATTCACATTCTCCTTCTCCATCCAGTACATAAAGCAGCTGATGTGTGTCATGCTGATGCCTGGCCACCTCATTCTTTTCCTGATGTTTATTTTCATAAAGTCTGATCATCTTGTCTGTTTACCTCCAATAGAAAAAGGCCGGGATGCATAGGAGGCATCCCGGCCTTTTTCTTTATTAACGATTCTTAAGCTTCCAGCATCGGAAGCTGTTCTTGTTCCAGGATGCGCAGTTCAATCATAAGGATCTGATGGTTATCCATTTCGATAACCTCCCACTCATTTCCTGCTACATCCACCACAGTCGTTTGAGAATCTACTTCGTCATTTTTGACGAAAATCCAGCCTCCGATTGTATCGACATCTTCCCGATTGTCGAACACAGAGCCAAATTGATCCTCCAGATCATCCAATAGTACACGACCATTGATATGGTACGTACGATCAGATACTTCCTGGATATCCGGCACTTCATCTTCATCGAATTCGTCATGGATTTCCCCGACGATCTCTTCCAGAATATCCTCCATCGTCAGAATACCTGCGGTTCCGCCGTATTCATCCACTACGAGTGCAATATGCACGCGTTCAGTCTGCATCTTCAAAAGAGCATCCTGCAAGGATGTTCCTTCATGAATAAGCGGCAGCTCATGGATGAAGTTAGGCAGACTCTGTCTTCTGCCTGCTGCAAAATCCGTAAGCATTTCCTTCACATTGACGAAACCGATGATATGGTCTTTATCTCCATCCTCTGTCACAAGATAACGCGTGAATTGATGTTCATCGATGATCTCGATCACTTCTGCAGCTGTCATGGATTTCTCCAAGGTGACCACCTGTGTCCGCGGCACCATGATATCCTTTGCCACACGCTCGTCGAATGTGAAAATATTTTCCATATAACTAAGTTCTGTTTTGTTGATTTCACCACTTTGATAGCTTTGCGTCATAATAATACGCAGTTCCTCTTCCGAATGTGCTGATTCATGAGCAGCTGGCTTCACGCCGAACAACTTCAAAAATACACGAGCAGAACCATTCAGCAAATAGATGAACGGAGCCATTAGCTTACCAAACCAATACAACGGCGGACCTAGAATTAATGTCAATTGCTCCGTGTACTGAATCGCTAGTGTTTTCGGCGCCAATTCACCAATTACTACGTGTAAGAAAGTGACTGACGCAAAAGCAATGGCGTAGGAAAGCAAGGTGGAAACAGATTCAGACAACCCTAAATCATTGAACAGCGGGTGCAGTATTTTCTCTACTGTAGGTTCACCTAACGCACCTAGTACAAGCGCCGTTACAGTGATACCCAGCTGGCAGGCTGACAAGTAATAATCAAGATTATTCACTAGCTTACTGACAATGATTGCCCGTTTGTTACCTTCTGCAACAAGCTGGTCGATCCGTGACATACGCACCTTCACAACTGAAAACTCTGCACCTACGAAAAAGGCTGTAAAAATGATGAATAACACTACTAAACTTAAATTAATGACTATTGATGGGTCCAATTAGTTCCCTTCGTTAATTGAAGGGACTCACCTCGCTTATTTGTTTGATAGTTTACAAGCAGATTAATAAAATAGCTGCGACACCTCGACGAGGAGCAGCGCCAGCAAAACTTCTGTTATATAAGGTTATTATCTTCAGCAAAGCCTTCCCAATGCAATCTCCTCCTTCTTATAGCGTCTACGCTAATATCTGTACTTGCCTATCATCTTTCGTACATTTTTCATTGGCGAACACGAGCTTTGTCTGCAGCTCATAGACCAATGCACTGGAGCTTGGTTCCAATTCCTCCGGCAAACGGAATGTGAACGGCTTCTTCATTTGTTCATTTGATTTCAGTTGCTTGGTCATAAAAATGCTTAGTACATTCTTTATATTCACTATTTTATCGTTTGCACTGTTTTTTATAACCAAATCGCAATCCAATCTGTTTAGATTCTGGTCCTTCCAGCCTCCGAGAAGCTGAAAATGTCCCTCGATTTTATCGCCTGCATGATAGCTTGCCTGATTCAGTTCGAGCTTGATGGATGGTGCTCGCAGCTGCATCAGTTCTAAGCATTTCTTCAACACGGAAATAATTCCTCCATTTATGTGTACTAAACGAAAAGGACCCCCACAGTGTGAAGGTCCTGTTTGTAATCAGTCTTCACCAAATTGGCAAAGGTCTGGCAAACAACTTAACGTTGTCAGTTAAACCGGCGATAGCAAGCTATCACGTGTTGTCGACTTAACTGGAAGCTACTCCCCTTTGGAGCAATCACAATCCTATTCTATTAATCTGCAATATAGCATACACGATTGATTGTTCTCTGTCAATATACCCCAAATCACATGCGGTTGAGCGGATACGTAGCAGAAGCGAAGTAGCGCTCATGAAGGATATTATGGTGATGACGTTCATGGCCCAGCATTATATACGCCAGCGAGCGAACCGATGTGACATGACCGTTTGCCATTCCCTGTCTGACCCAATCCTGATCATACAGTGACTCCAGCAGAGCGATCGTGGATGCACGCACTGCCTTATATTGCGCCAGTAGGCTCGCTACTGTCATCTCCGTGAATTTCGCTTGCAGCACATAGGAATCTTCATGGAAACCTGGCAGCGGCGTCACATCTCCGCGGGCAATGGTAAGCAGTCGATAAGACATAATCCTTTCTGTGTCTGTAAGGTGGCCGATCACTTCCTTGATCGTCCATTTTTCAATATCGTAAGCGAAGCGAGCTTGCTCATCAGTCAGGCCTTGCAGAAGATTGGATGTTTGCCTTTCCTGTTCCTTAAACAGAGCTACTATATTTCCCTCCGGCACAAGTTTCATGTAATCTTGGAAATAAGCAGGATATTCTGTCATACTAGGTCTCTCTTGCATGTAATCACCTTTTTTCTTTATATGATTTCGATTAGATTGGGAAAAAGTAGAACTTTATAGATTGACGATATAGTTATTTTCCCTAAAGGTAAAGGAAACAGTCCCTGATACGATGAAAATAGCCAGAAAGCAGGAAAAGCAGAGATAGGAATTACGGAGGATGGACTAGCTTTTTTACTATTTTATGCACCTACTCTCGTTTTTGTGCGTATGATAACTGTACGAGCCCTTGTTCCAAAGAAAAGGAGTGCTGGAAATGGCTGATTTTGAGCAGATTGCTGAGCAGATTCACATGTCTGGTTCTGATACGATGCCCCATTTAACAGCGTACCCTTCCTCTCTCGTGCTGATCGGGACCGGCAGGAGCGCATTTGCATTCCGCCTTAAGGAATCCTCTAAAGTAATGAAGGTATTTTTTCCTGCCTTCCGTCACGTTGCGGCGGAAGAAGCGGAAATATATAAAACGCTTGAGAACAATCACTTCTTCCCGGATCTTCACGCAGCCGGAAACGGTTATTTAGTAATGGATTATATCCCCGGCCATACACTGTACGATTGCCTTCGTGAGGGGATCCCCATAACAGATCATCATATAGCCGACATTGACAATGCCCTGGCAGGCGCAGCAGCAGAAGGGTTGAATCCATCCGACATTCATTTGCGGAATATCCTGATCACACCTGATGGAGGCATCCGATTAATTGATCCTGCACGATTCCGCCAGCAAAAGCATTGCACACAATGGGAAGACCTTCACCGGGCCTATGAGAGATTCTACAAGAAAAAGCTATTTCCAAAAAAGGTTCCCGGCTTTTTGCTGGAACTGATTGCCTACCTGTACAAAAGACGAAAATCCTTCACCATCCAAGCACCATCTAATAAAGTCATTCACTAAAGGAGACTTGAACATGACAATCACCATTTCTCAAGCAGAAGCCTATCAGATCGAGCGTATTGCCCATAGCGGTCTGGGAAGAGAGCAAACTGCAAAGCTAATAGACGCAGGTGAATGGTCTACAATTCAGGACAGCTACCCAAAAGCTGATCCAGAAATGCTCCAGTCGCAGAAAAGCAAACTAACAGCCGCTCTGAAGAATGGCTACACCATTTCCTTCCCTACCTTCAATGGTGTACGGAACCTTCTGCATTTGCGCTTCGGTTTAGAGGAGGATAAGGATTACGTTGTAGATGACAAGTCAGTCCAAGGCCTGAACACAGATGAACCTACAGCTGCCATATTACGTACAATGTTCGAGCCGCTATGGAAAGTGGAATCAAACAGCGGACAACTGTCGATCATCCATATCAGCAAGCTATAAAAAAATACCGACGCACTAGTGGGGACTGACCCCCTAGGCTGAGACAAATAAAAACACCTTCAAGCTTGAAAACGGATCGTTGTT
>NZ_LR700948.1:0-17961 GCF_902497585.1 Terribacillus sp. AE2B 122
AATATCGGCAATTGGCTGTTTGAAGGTGTTTTGATCCCTGTCTCAAAAACGGGGGTCAGTCCCCATATGCATTTGTGCTTTTTTAGTAAGCACCTTCTGAGGCGGCATAGTATGTATATTATAGAAAGAAAACGATGGAAAAGAAGATGGAAGGAAATATCTTAAATCCAATGCAACCGTATAGACAGGCAATAGCTCTATGTTGCAAAGTAAGTGAGCAGGATTCTAGGTATAGGATACGGAAGGAGAAGGGAGTACTGATGCTGACATCTCTAAGGAATGATCTTAATGCTCATTAGTCGTCAGGAACTTTCTATCAAAAGAAAACCCGAATTCAAGGCACTTCGTAAATGCCTGAATTCAGGTCTATTTCACTTATTTTACCACTCGGCAATTGATCCATCCTTGTGGCGCCAAATTGGATTATGCCAATCTTCCTTTGTTGCTTCTGCCACTTTTCGAACGTGATCTTCATTAATTTCAATTCCCAGTCCTGGACCTTCAGGGATTTTGACGTATCCATCTTCATATTTAAATACATTTTTATCTGTTATATAATCCAGTAAATCGCTGCCTACATTATAATGGATTCCCAGGCTTTGTTCTTGAATAAAGGCATTGTGTGAGGTAGCGTCAACCTGTAAACAAGATGCCAACGCTATTGGACCTAAGGGACAATGCGGAGCAACAGCTACATCATATGCTTCTGCCATAGAGATTATCTTCTTGCATTCTGTGATCCCGCCTGCGTGTGAAAGGTCTGGTTGAATAATATCTACATAACCATCTTGAAGCAGTGGTTTGAACTGCCATCGGGAAAACATTCTTTCTCCCGTTGCAATTGGTGTTGAGGTATGATTTGCAATTTCTCTGAGAGCCTCGTTGTTTTCAGGGAGAACTGGCTCTTCAATGAACATTGGGCGGTAGTACTCCAATTCTTTTGCTAATGTCTTAGCCATTGGTTTGTGAACTCTGCCATGAAAGTCGATGCCGATACCGATATAAGGACCGACAGCTTCACGGACTGCTGCTACTCTTGCAAGGACTTCGTCTATTTTATCATGAGTATCTATATATTGAAGCTCTTCCGTTCCATTCATCTTCACGGCGGTAAATCCTGTATCAACGACTTCCTTTGCAGCTGCTCCAACATCTTTCGGACGGTCACCACCAATCCAGGAATATACTTTAATGGATTGGCGGCACGCTCCGCCCATTAGCTGATAAACAGGAGCGTTATAGAATTTTCCTTTAATATCCCAGAGTGCCTGATCAATCCCGGCAATCGCACTCATCAGAATCGGGCCTCCGCGATAAAAACCTGATCGGTACATCATGTTCCAATGATCCTCGATATGAGCAGGATCTTTCCCTATTAAATTTTCCATCAGCTCCTGTACGGCAGCTTTAACCGTTTCTGCTCTACCTTCAATAACAGGCTCGCCCCATCCGGTTATACCTTCATCTGTTTCAATTTTTAAAAACAACCATCTTGGCGCTAGTTTAAATAGTTCATATCCTGTAATCTTCATTCCGAAATCCTCCTCTATTTATGGACTGATTCCACTTTTGATTTGAATTCGCGTGCAGTATTGGTAAGTCTAATCAAATATTCTTCTGTGACAGACTCTTTAGAATTAACCAGCGAACTGCCAAGTCCCACTCCGGCAGCTCCTTTTTGGATATACTCTGCAATATTAGAAAGATCAACCCCGCCAGTTGGTAACAATGGTATGTGTGGAAGAGGACCATGAATGTCTTTAACAAAATCAGGGCCAAGTGAAGTAGCAGGAAAAACTTTAATAATGTCTCCGCCTTCTTCATAAGCACTAAGTATCTCTGTCGGTGTAAAAGCACCAGGTATACTAATGGCTCCGTAACGTTTCGTCATTTTTATTGTGTCTGCATTCAGGGATGGGGAAAGAATGAACTGTGCTCCTGCAATTAAAGCCGATCGTGCAGATTCAGGGTCTAGTACTGTACCTGCTCCTACTACAATCTTATCGCCTAATTCTTTACTGACTTTTTCAATAGAAACTAAAGCATTCGGTGAATTTAAAGTAATCTCTATGGCACGAACCCCTCCTGCATAAAGAGCTCTAGCAATTTGTAATGCATCTTCGGGTTCAGACCCGCGTATGATTGCAATTAGCTTATCTTCTTTGATGGTAGATAGAACATCCATATTCAGCACTCCTTTAAGTTTTTTAACGGAGAATATCCTCTTGAGGATCCTGACTCATGAATTGCTTAAGTCTTTTCTTATCGGGAAGACCTTCATAATCACCTTTTACCATTACAGCCATGGCGCCCATTGCACAGCCTCTTTTCACAGCATCGGGAATACTTTCATTGTCTATCAATCCTGATAACAGACCCGCTGCAAAGCTATCACCGGCACCAACCGGATCAACTATCTTCGGCACTTTAAAGCCTGGCACAAATCCAGTCGTTTTTCTCTGTGAATAATAGGCGCCTTTATCTCCAAGTTTAACAACAACAAGTGAAGCTCCCAATCTCAAAAATGAATCTGCGATTTGCTTGGGATCATCGGTGCCGAATAAAAAGTCTCCTTCACTTTTTCCTGGCAAAACAATATCTGCATGCTTGGCAATTTCTATTAATGCCTTCTTGGCCTCTGATTCACTCCACAGCTTTTTTCTAATATTCGGATCAAAAACAACTATAAGGTCATTCTTTTTGGCAAGCTCTATACTGTAGAAGATGGCTTCTTTTGCGGATTTGCTCAGAGCGGGAGTTATACCTGTTATAAAAAGGTACTTAACACCTGCAAAATAGCTTTCGTCTAAATCGTCAGTTGACAGCTTGCTTGCAGCTGAGTTCTCCCTGTAGTATTGGATTCTCACTTCGCCTTCACGGACAATTTCTTTAAAGAACGTGCCGGTAGGGAAAGAAGGGTCCATGCTAGTTTGACTAGTATCTACACCTTCTCCGCGTACGGCCATTAAAATCTTATGTCCAAACTCATCGTTTCCAACTTTACTGATCCAGCCGGTATTATGGCCAAGTCGTGCCAGTCCAATCAGTGTGTTTGTCTCTGCTCCAGCGATTTTGGCTGTATAGGTAGCAGCGTGTCTCATTAGACCTTCAGATTCTGGAGTGAACTGCATCATTGTTTCACCTAGTGCTATGACATCCATTTGATTTCTCCTTTCACCTTGAATCGTTATGCCCAAGGCCGGCTGAAATTCTTTTGGTTGTTTCCTTTAATCGCACTATAATATCCTGTTTCCTCGATGTCATCCTTTCTTTGGGACCCGCTACACTTACTGCTGCCATCAGCTTATTGCCAGCTCCAAATACAGGAGCTGCTAAACAGTACAGTCCTTCTTCGTTTTCCTCATCATCAATGCTGTAACCCTGAGCATAGAAGGTCTCCAGCTGTGCCTCCAACATACGGCGGTCAGTCAAAGTCTTCTCGGTGATTGGTACTAACTCAGTTCTTTCCAGAATACTGTCACGTAAGTCTGCAGGCATGAAGGCTAAAAAGGCCTTTCCAAGTCCTGTACAATATAGAGGTTTTCTAAATCCGGGTTGGGCAGTGGTGCGAATGGAACGGTTGTTATCAATCTTTGAAATATAAAATAATTCCTCATCAGATAGGACCGCCATAAAAACTGTTTCTTGTACATATTGCCCTAACTCTGTCAGATGAGGAGTTCCAATTTTCGAAAGATCCATTGATTCCATTGCACTGTTACCAATTTCAATGAGCTTAGCTCCCAATGTATACTTCTTTCCAATATCAGATGTTAGATAGCCATTATCTTCTAGTGTTTTAACAACATTGAATGTGCTGCTTTGAGGAGAACTCAGAAGACCGCTGATTTCCTTGATAGTCAATCCATTTGGATAAGAAGTAAGAAGCTCAAATATCTCCAATACTCTTTTTGCTGATTTTACTGACATGTCATCACCTGAAATTCACATATAAGATTTTGAATTACAAATATGATTCTATATGAAAACACTATCACTGGAAAAATACTCCGTCAACCTCTAATTTTCATTACTGTAAATTTTCAATTTTTTATATTGAAGCGCTTTCAATGCTGTGGTAACATGTGAACCATATTAATCTCATATAAAAATACTAATCTCATATGTGATTTAGAAGGGGTGAATTAGAATGAGTGGAAGTACTTTAATACTTATCGCGGCAGGTGGAGTTGCACTTTTGTTGTTTTTAGTAATGCGGACAAAGCTTCAAGCGTTCTTGGCGCTCATCTTGGTCAGTTATATCATTGGCTTAGTTGCGGGCTTAAGTCCTGGAGAGGTATTGGAAGCAGTACAAGCTGGAATGGGGGGGACAGTTGGAGAAATTGCCGTTATTATTGGTATCGGCGCCATGTTCGGTGAGATCCTAAAGGTATCAGGGGGAGCAGAGCGTCTTGCCCTTACCTTAATGAATAAATTTGGAGAGAAGCGGGTCAACTGGGCTTTAATGCTGACGGGTTTCATTATCTCGATTCCTGTCTTTCTGGATGTAGCATTTGTTATCCTAGTCCCAATGCTATATAGTTTAGCCCGCAAAACAAAAAAATCTTTATTATTTTATGGTATTCCGCTGCTTGCTGGTCTTGCGGTCACGCATAGCTTTGTCCCGCCGACTCCTGGCCCAATCGCTGTAGCTTCCTTACTTGGTGCCAACATTGGATGGGTTATTCTCTTTGGTTTGATTGCCGGCATTCCCGCCGCAATTATTGCCGGTCCAATTTTTGGTACGTATATATCCAAGAAAATGCATATTAAAGTTCCAGAAAATATGATTTCTGAGATGGAAGAACCTAGAGACGTAAAAGATCTGCCTAGCTTTGGCATGATTGCCGCCTTGGTCGGGCTGCCGCTCTTTCTCATCCTTCTCAATACGGTTCTTTCTGCAAGCTTGGATGAAGGAAATACTGTAAGAACTGCAATATCGTTTATTGGAGATCCAGGTGTAGCCCTAACTATTACAGCGCTTCTAACATTCTATTTACTCGGTACTCGAAGAGGTTATACAAAAGAAGAAATACAAACAATTGCGACAAAGTCTTTGGAACCAGCAGGAATTATTATACTTATCACGGGAGCAGGCGGTGTTTTTGGTCAGGTCCTAGTTGAAACTGGTGTTGGAGATGTTTTGGCAAATACAATGTCTAACTTGAATGTACCAATTATAGTCTTCGCATTCCTGATTTCTTCAGCAGTCCGAATAGCGCAGGGTTCAGCGACAGTAGCCATGATCACTACCGCAAGCTTGATTTCTCCAATCATTGATTCTTTGGGGATTGAAGGACCTATGCTGGCCTTGCTTGTTATCACAGTAGCATCAGGTGCAACCATTGCCTCACACGTTAATGACTCAGGTTTTTGGATGGTCAACAGATTCTTTGGACTGACAGAAAAAGAAACATTAAAATCCTGGACAGTGATGGAAACGATTATTGCATTTGTTGGATTTGGGGTATCACTATTAATTAGTTTCTTTATATAGAACCTTTCCGTATTGAAAAGAAAGCGCAAATCGATATGCATTTGCGCTTTTTTAGTATGCATCCTTTTGATGGAAGTAGTTCGGTTTTAAAAGTTTATTTGAATACGGCTTATGAAAAATATGAGTCGTCGCTGGTGACATTGGCGGAATAAGCCAGCTCCACATACCTGTCACATCGCGTCCTGCTTTCTCTTCCAGCTTTTCAAAATGGGCAAACTGCTTGGCAGCGGTATGATGATCAACGATTGTAATGCCTGCTTTTTGAAAAGAATGAAGCACCGCAATATTTAATTCGACCAATGCTCGATCTTTCCATAAAGTGGATGTCTTACTTTGATCCAGCCCAATTAGTTCCGCCACTTTTGAAAGCATATCGTAACGATCTTCATCTGCTAAATTTCGTGCGCCGATTTCAGTTCCCATATACCAGCCATTGAAGGGAGCAGCATTATAAACAATACCGCCGATTTCTAACTTCATATCCGAGATAATTGGAACAGCATACCAACGCAAACCTAATTCAGTAAATGCAGGATACTCCTCATGCTCAATACGAACTTCTTTCACTATGTCTGCTGGTATTTCTTGAAGCACCGGCGGCTGGTCTCTCACTTGAACGACAAGTGGCAGAATGTCATACATCGTTCCTTTGCCTTCCCATCCAAGGGATTTGCATACACTGGTGAAACGTACAGAAGCGGGATCTCCGATAATACCATGCTCTGTCTCATATCCAGCATAACGAAGTAATTGATGATTCCAAATACGAATATTATTAACCGGTGAAAAGACGGTAATCATCGGCTTTATTTTTCCAGCATTTGTTGCTTGTTCAATATGACTGAGCAGCTTCTCCAGTACTTCTTCTGCTTCTGTGGCTTCCCTTGCATCGATAACATGAAGACCGTTCCAGAACAAGCGGCCGATACAGCGGTTTGAATTTCGCCACGCCATTCTTGCGCCATGCTCCAGCTCTTCTGTCGTATGGATATATGTAGAGGTTTGAGTTATCTCATTTCCGATGTGTGACAGGCGCTGATGTATGTCTATATCTGTTTTCCCGAGCTCTCGATAGCTTTCTTGAATAAACTCTGTTGCTTCTTGTAATAGTCCTTTCATACGCAGCTACCTCCTTTTGTCAGCTTGTAGTATAGCATGTGTGAAGTTAAAAGACGTTATAAGGAAGAAAATGTAGAAAAAGGTTCATGAATGTCATATAGTAGCCGATAAAAAGTAAAGAGGGGAAAGGAGAATAATAATGAAAAAAAGCCAGGTCTTTAGTTTATTGAGTACCGGATATCTTTATGCGGGTTTGCTGTTTCTGCAAAATGAAAGGGTTTTCTTGCTGGATTGGAGGATTAATCTTTTTATTGGGCTTGTTTTGGTAGGGGGAAGTCTTACATATGTTCTGCTATATAAGAAGGAAGCAGTTGAGCCGACGGCTGAGCAACTAGTTGAAATTCCTATTTCTCAGGAGGCAGCAGTGACTGTCGAGCCTGAAGTTGAACCAGAAAGAGAGTCGGCGTTGATTAAGCTGGAACAGACAGGTGAAGCGCTGAATCAAATTGTAACCGCTTTAGAGGAAGTGACTATCGGCTCAGAGAATCAATCCCAAGCGTCGTCTGAGTTAGCTGCAACAATGCAGAAGTTCGCTGAGAATGTCATGATGGTTGCTCTAAAAGGAGAAGATGCGAAGCAGGTTGCTGTCGCAATGGATGCATTGACCAAAGAAGGTGCATCTCATATGAATGATTCCGTCAGCCATATGGAGACGATAACGAGCAAAATTACATTTTCTTATGAGAAAGTCAGAGGCCTAAATGGAAAGACAGATCAAATCAGTACATTGCTGAAGACAATTAAAGATATCGCCGAACAGACGAACCTGCTTGCACTGAATGCTGCTATCGAGGCAGCTCGGGCAGGGGACCAGGGGCGCGGGTTCGCAGTGGTGGCAGATGAAGTACGCAAGCTTTCTGATCAAGTTCGTGTTGCTGTAACGGATATAACAGGTGTTTTCCAAGCTATCCAGACAGAATCAAAGGAAGCTGTCGAAGCTCTTGGTGCAGGTCAAGAGGCAGTTGTTGCTGGATCAGATAAAATCTCTACTACACAAAACACGTTTGAACAGCTGCATGCAGAGATTACCATAACCAGTAATCAAATCGAGGCGATTGCTGTAGCTATGTATGAAGTTCTCGATAACACTCGCGGTGTAACGGACAGTATCAATAGCATTGTTTCTGTCGCGGAACAGAATGCAGCGAGTATGCAAGAAGTGACTGCCATTACACAGGATATTCAGCAAAACTTCAAGAATTAATTATAAAGCGGCCAGCAGGTCGCTTTTTCTTATACCAAACTTGAATATCCTTCTAGTATTAAATGCTATTTAACTTTGAAGATTTACCCCTCTTCCACACAATTAAAACCTGTTAAATTGTTTGGATGCGCTTCCTATAATTTTTTTATTAATCGACCTGGTTATGGTTTGAATAGATGGCTTTTCTGTTGTATCGTTAGCGGATGTTATGTCAGATAAAAGGAGGAGTTACCATGTCTCTAGCAGGCAGACAATTTAAACCAACGACAGTGATTGCAGTCTTGATGATCTGTGCTTTTTCCATTGGAACGACGGAATATGTCGTCACTGGCGTACTTACTCATATCGCGTCAGATCTCGGTGTGACGATTGCATCCGCGGGTCTTGTTGTCAGCATGTATGCACTTGGAGTGGCGATATTCGGTCCGCTTATGACAACGTTATCTGTCAAATTGCCGAGGAAGCCGATGCTGCTTCTGTTTATGCTGCTCTTCATCATCAGTAATATTATTAGTGCGACAGCACCAAGTTTTACAGTGCTGCTTGTTTCACGCGTCGCTTCCGCGTTCATGCATGGTCCTTTTTTTGCGCTCGCTTTTGTCATGGCAAGTGATCTCGTGGAACCACGCAAACGGGTACAGGCAATTGCAGCCGTCAATGGGGGGCTCACAATTGCCATTATGATTGGCGTTCCGTTTGGAGCCTATCTAGGCTCACTGATTGAATGGCGTCTCGTATTTTGGCTGATTGCAGTTCTTGGAGTGATAGGCCTAATTGGGCTGTTTATTTTTGCACCGAATACAAAGCCGGCAGAAACACCGCGTATCAAGCAGGAGCTTAGTGTATTCAAACATAAGCAGGTGCTTTTGACGATAGCTATTATCATCTTTGGCTACTCAGGTGTATTCACTGCATACACCTTCATTGAACCGCTGCTGCGCTCAGTTACGGGCTTTGGAGGCGTCGGTATCATGATTAGTCTCTTCTTCTTCGGATTGGGGAGTGTAATTGGTAACTTTTCAACGCCGCGATTAGCTGCGGGCAATGTGACTAAAACACTCATCTATGTATTTGCAACGCTGACTGTAATTCTTTTATTGTTCCCGTTGGCAACACCATATGCTATTACTGCTGTCTTCATTATAGGACTGTTCGGTGCAGGTGCATTCGGTACAACACCACTATTGCAGTCGAAAATAGTTATGGCAGCAAAAGAAGGCCCGACAATCGCGGCAGCAGCGAGTGTTTCAGCGTTTAATCTGGCGAATGCTGGTGGTGCTTATATAGGCGGACTTGTACTGGATGCAAATCTGGGCTATACATGGCTTTCTGTTATCGGAGCCGGTATTTCTATCATTGGGATTATATTATCCGCTATATCTTATAGAGAAGAGAAGAAGCACCCAGAAGTGGCTTGATTTGTATTGCAAGCCCCAATATCTTCCTTCATACTAGAATAAAATTCTAGGAGGGGAAGAGATGAATCCGATATTGAGAGATTTCAAGACTACTATTGAAACGGAGCGCCTTATTATCAGGCAGCCCAAAATAGGCGATGGAAAAGCAGTAAATGATGCAATCAAAGCTTCCATGCCAGAATTGAAGCACTGGATGCCATTTGCACAGGAATTGCCCACTCCGGAAGATTCAGAAGAAAATATCCGGCAGTCGGTTGCGAATTGGATCAAACGGACCAACCTGCGCATGCTGATTTTCCGTAGGGATACTGGAGAGTTCATTGCATCCAGCGGTTTCCACGCAATAGATTGGGATGTTCCGAAAGTCGAAATCGGATATTGGATGGATACTCGCCATACCGGCCAGGGATTCATGACGGAAGCTGTCGAGGCACAGACGGAGTATGCTTTTACTGAGCTTGGTGTCAGGCGGGTTCAGATACTTTGCGACGAGGAAAACAGTGCAAGCCGGGCTGTTCCCGAACGGCTCGGCTACAAGCTGGAAGGAATTCATTATTCTGACAGCCTTCATGTAGATGGAAAGACCGTTCGTAACACGGTGTATTACAGTAAGACCAGATAATGGGTGGTAAACCATAAGATATTGTAGTTTTACATAAAACGTTCAAATTTTGTTCACTACTTATTCTTATTCTCTCTTTTTGACGGTGTTAGAATGAAAAATGAACTGTTTACTTACCAGGCAAGTCTGGTCTTTTTGGCTGCTTTGTATTACACTAGTTTCTGGATTGTTGTCAGACACTGTCTATTAGACAGTGGGATAGTGTGTTTCTAGCTGAGATTTTTCACTCCTGCGGGAAATGTGAAGCCTCATTGTGAAATACTTATCAAAACCCTATTATAGCGGATATGGTTGTTTTCCTATGCAGAGGGATAACAAGCGTTTTCGTGAATTCAGGTAAAGAAAGGAAGGGAAGCAGGCGCATGCTTAAAAAATTGAAACCCTTAAGTCTTCTATTGTTCCTTGCCCTGCCGCTAATGCTCGCCGGCTGTTCTACACCGGAAGTGCTTGATCCGAAAGGACCAGTGGCAAGTCAGCAGAGTGACCTTATTATTCTATCAATCATCTTTATGCTTACAATCGTTGCGGTTGTATTCGTACTTTTGACGATTATCCTTGTCAAGTACAGAGAAAGAAAGGATCACGACAAGTACAGCCCTGAACTACACGGCAGCATGCTGCTTGAGACAATCTGGACGATCATCCCGATTATCATCGTAGTCATTTTGGCTGTTCCAACTGTCAGAACGATCTATTCATTGGAGGAAGCGCCTCAGCCGAAAACGGCAGAAGCAGCGAATGAAGATCCTCTAGTAGTACATGCAACATCCATCAACTGGAAATGGGTATTTACTTATCCAGATGAAGACATCGAAACAGTGAACTATCTGCACATTCCGATTCACCGTCCGGTGGAATTCAAATTGACATCTGCTGATTCCATGGCTGCTCTATGGATACCAAGCCTAGGCGGTCAGAAATATAACATGGCAGGCATGCAGACAACTCTTTATCTGCAAGCAGACCACGTTGGCACGTACGATGGACGAAACGCTAACTTCACAGGTGAAGGCTTCAATGAACAACGATTCAAAGTCTACGCTGATGAAGAAGCTGATTACCAACAGTGGGTGGAAGACGTACAAAACTCCGCTCCAGAACTGACACAATACGAGTATGACAATCTTCTGATTCCTGGTGTTTATGACGACGGAACAGCTGAATTCAATGGTACGCACTTGCAATGGATCGACCATTCAAAAAATGCAGACTACACATTGGAAGCATGGGATCGCCTAGGCTATGAGCCGAAGAATCCACATGCGAAAGACAAATCTCAAAATCTCTTGCCTGAAGACGAAATTCCGTACTATCAGCAAGACAATACTGTAGACAACTCGGATGAAGACATGGACTCTGAAGAACATGCACATGCGGGTCATGAGTAACAGAGAGAGGGGGAAGAGTTTTGGACTTAAAATGGAATGAGTTTATCATTACCGGCGATCCATTGATTCTGGGCGCACAGATCAGCATCTTGCTCGGTGGAATCGCCGTTGTAGCTGCCCTTACTTACTTTAAAAAATGGAGCTGGCTATGGAAAGAATGGCTGACTTCTGTTGACCATAAGAAACTGGGTATCATGTATATCCTTAGTGCTCTTTTAATGCTTTTCCGCGGCGGTATCGATGGTTTGATGATCCGTACGCAGCTTGCGAAGCCAGGTATGGAATTCTTGGATCCGCAGCACTATAACGAGGTATTCTCGACACACGGTGTTATCATGATTCTTTTCATGGCGATGCCATTCTTAATCGGTTTGATCAACTATATTGTACCGTTGCAAATCGGTGCACGTGACGTTGCATTCCCGTATTTGAACAACTTGAGCTTCTGGACATTCTTTGTCGGTATGGCTCTATTCAACATCTCCTTCATCATCGGTGGTTCACCTGATGCCGGTTGGACTGGTTATACGCCGCTTGCGACGAATGAGTTTAGCCCAGGCCCTGGTCAGAACTATTACTTGCTAGCAATTCAGATTGCTGGTATCGGTACATTGATGACAGGTATCAACTTCTTCGTTACCATCCTTAAGATGCGTACGAAAGGTATGACACTAATGAAAATGTCCATGTTCACATGGACATCATTGATCACAATGCTGATCATCATCTTTGCATTCCCAGTGCTTACAGTTGCACTTGCTATGCAGACATTTGACCGTTTATTCGGTTCCGTACTCTTCACCTTGCAAGGTGATGGTAACCCGATGCTTTGGGTCAACCTATTCTGGGTATGGGGTCACCCTGAAGTATATATCGTTATTCTTCCTGCGTTCGGGATCTTCTCTGAGATCATCTCGACATTTGCAAGAAAACAGCTATTCGCTTACAAAGCGATGGTTGTGTCCATTGTGACGATTTCTGTATTGAGCTTCCTTGTATGGGTTCACCACTTCTTCACAATGGGTAATAGCGCTGAAGCAAATAGTTTCTTCTCTATTACAACAATGGCTATCTCGATCCCGACCGGGGTTAAGATATTCAACTGGTTATTCACGATGTATCGAGGCCGTATTACCTTTACGACTCCGATGCTATGGTCCCTTGCCTTCATCCCGAACTTCGTTATCGGTGGGGTAACAGGGGTAATGCTTGCGATGGCAGCAGCTGACTATCAGTATCACAATACGTACTTCCTAGTATCTCACTTCCACTATGTGCTGATCTCGGGTACTGTATTTGCTTGTTTCGCAGGTTTGATTTACTGGTATCCGAAAATGTTCGGACATAAATTGAACGAAAAAATCGGTAAATGGGCATTCTGGATTTTCGTTATCGGCTTCAACGTATGTTTCTTCCCGCAGTATTTCCTAGGGTTGGACGGTATGCCAAGACGTATTTCCACTTATTTGCCAGAAGATGGTTGGACAGGATTGAACATGATCTCCACAATCGGTGCGTTCATGATGGGTCTTGCATTCCTTATCTTCGTATATAACATTTACTATAGCTGGAGATATTCACCAAGAGAGAAAACTGGTGACGCATGGGGTCTTGGACGTAACTTGGAATGGGCGACAACATCGTCTATCCCACCGCATTACAACTTCGCTGTCCTTCCTGAAGTGACAGGTCTTGATCCTTACTGGGATATGAAGGAAAAAGGTCTTGATCAACAGAAGAACACGGATTATAAACCGATTCACATGCCTAGCAACTCTTCTACACCGGCAATCATGTCTGCATTGATGGGTATGGCTGCATTCGGGCTTGTATTCCAATGGTACTGGGTTGGAATCGTAGGTGCTGTCGGTATCTTCATCACAATGATTGTACGTTCATTCGATTACAATGATGGTTACTATGTCAGCGTGGAAGAAATAAAAGAAACAGAAGCGAAAGCGAATAAATAAAGGAGGTTGTGAAGAAATGGCACATGATCACAATGTGAACCCCAACGCTCCATTGGAATACCAATCAGAAGCCGGCCGATTGAACATCACCGGTTTCTGGACCTTCCTTGGTGCAGAGATCGCTTTGTTCTCGACACTATTCGCGTCTTATTTCGCGTTACAATCACGTGTAGGCGACGGACCAACATCGATCGAGATGTTCGAAGCTGGCCTAGTCATGATTATGACAATGCTGCTTCTTACAAGTAGCTTCACTTGCGGACTCGCGATTCACGAAATGCGTGCGAACAATGTAAAAGGCGTTATTGGCTGGATGATCATTACACTCATCCTAGGTGCAGGATTCATCGGATATGAGCTATATGAATTCGTACATTATGTACATGAAGGTGTTACACTAGGAACTAGTGCACACTGGTCTATGTTCTTTATCTTGCTTGGTACGCACGGTTTACACGTATCAATCGGTATTGGCTGGATCATTCTTCTTTTGATCCAACTTGCAAGAAGAGGACTTACACCAAAAACGGCTTCAAAAGTCTTTATCTCTAGTCTCTATTGGCACTTCTTAGATGTTGTGTGGATCTTTATCTTCACATGCGTTTACTTGATGGGGATGGTGAATTAATATGAGTCAACAAACGAAAAAAGGACATTTCCCTTGGAAGCATATCATCGGATTCTTGATCTCAATCGCGTTGACACTTGTAGCCTTTGCAACAGCGCTATGGACAGACTGGTCATCAACAACGATTTTCATCATTATTTTGATTTTCGCTGTGATTCAGGCTGCCTTGCAGCTCGTTATGTTCATGCATATGACTGAAGGAGAAGACGGCGGTTTAATTTCCGGGAACACACTTTTCGGATTCTTCATCGCTATCGTCATCATTGTCGGCACATACTGGCTGATGACTTCTGGTCACATGCACATGGGTATGAGTATGTAACACATAAAACCCGCTCTTTGAGCGGGTTTTTTTGTATTCTTTTCTTCTTTTCACTAAAATAGAGAAGATAGATGAGGAGGTTCGGTATGATTATTGCTAATGAAGAACATATACTTACTAAAGCGAAACAAGTAGCCGAGGTGGCAAAAAAATATAAACAAATAGGTGATGAACAGGCACAGCTGGCGCCACAAGTGGTGGAGGCTTTCCGTACAGCAGCTTATACTTTGCTGACTGTACCGAAAGCACAAGGAGGAGATGGAGCGAATCTTCATGATTTCCTATTGGCTCAGGAGGCAGTTGCCACTGGTGATGGAGCTGCGGCACTTTCCATAGGGTGGCACTTGAGTACGATGCAGGACTTATGCGAAAGTGCGGATTGGCCAAAGGATATATTTAAAAAGTTTTTGGAAGAGGTAGTCCAAGAGCGTAAGATCGTCAATCGTGCGGCATCTGAGCCGAAAACGGGAAGTCCTACAAGAGGCGGTCTGCCTGAAACAAAAGCTATGCGGGACGGAAATGATTATATACTTTCTGGACGTAAGACGTTTACATCTATGGCAGCTGATCTGGACTATTATCTAGTTACAGCATATGTAGAAGAAGAGGATGCTGTCGGAAGCTTTTTAATTGCCAGGGAAATAAATGGTGTACGTGTCGAAAAAACTTGGAATCCAATGGGGATGCGCGCAACTGGCAGTGAAGATTTAATTCTGGAACAGGTAAGAGTACCAGCAAATTGTTACGTGGAAAGAGCTAGGAAGAAATCTGGACCGAAGGGATCGTTGCTTCATATTCCTGCTTGTTACTTAGGCATTGCTAAAAGTGCACGTGATGAAGCTGTATCATTTGCTAAAGAGTTTCAGCCAAACACATTGGATAAACCAATTATCAGTGTGCCACACATCCGCGAGAAAATCGGTGAAATGGACTTGGAGCTGATGCAAGCTCGACATTTTATGTATCATGTTGCCAGCTTGTGGGATAGCTATCCTGAGAAGCGGCATATGATGGGGCCGGAGCTTGCAGCAGTAAAAGTAAATGCAACAAAAGCTGCTGTTAAGGTTGTCGACTTGGCAATGCGGATTGCTGGCGGCAGAGGACTTTCCAAGACTCAACCCTTTGAACAGCATTATCGCGACGTACGTGCTGGCTTGCATAACCCCCCAATGGATGATGCAGTTTTAGAGCTTCTGGCTTCTCATGCCGAGAAAAAAGATAATTAAATTACTCTTTTTAGTACCAGGTATTAAAACTAGATGGTATAATGGAGGCAGATGTGAAGGAGGCAGATAATATGGAATCCAAAGCACGTATAACAGCAATTGGAACATATATCCCGGAAAAGGTGTTGACCAATGCAGATTTTGAAAAAATGGTCGATACTTCCGATGAATGGATTGTGCAGCGTACAGGTATTAAAGAAAGAAGAATTGCTGCTGAAGATGAATACGTAACAGATCTGTGTGAAAATGCTGCAAGAAATCTTGCGAAGAATTTCAACAAGTCACTGGATGATGTGGACTTGATTCTTGTTGCTACGGTGACAGGTGAATACAAATTCCCTAGTGTATCCAGTCAGATTCAAGCAAGACTAGGATTGAAAAACACAGGTGCTATCGATTTGGGCGGTGCATGTGCTGGCTTTGTTTACGGTCTGCATATGGCAAACGGGTTGGTTTCATCTGGTTTGCATAAGAAAGTGCTTGTATTGGGCGGAGAAACATTGTCCAAAATCACGGACTATACGGATCGTACAAGCTGTATTCTATTTGGTGACGGTGCAGGAGCTGCATTAGTAGAGTACGATGCTGAAAATCCGGGCTTCTTTGGTTTCCATATGGGAACGAAAGGAGAGGGCGGCCGTCATCTCTATCAAACAGGATTGTCCACTAAATTAAACGGCGAAGAGCTAACTAACCCAGGGAAATTGGTTCAAAACGGACGTGAAGTGTATAAATGGGCTGTTTCTGGTGTGCCAAAGGGTGTAAAGAAACTAGTTGAAGAAGCAAATATGACACTGGATGATATTGATTGGTTCATCCCGCACAGTGCCAATATGCGGATGGTAGAATCTATCTGTGATCGTCTGGACTATCCAGTCGAGAAAACACTGACAAGTATGGCATACGCAGGTAATACGTCTTCAGCGACAATTCCATTGGCATTTGATTTCGCTTTACAGGAAGAAAAAGTCAAAGATGGCGATACAATGTTACTATACGGATTCGGCGGCGGTCTAACCGAATGTGGTATCATCATCAAATGGGATCCAAAAGCATAAAAAAGAGCCCGTGGAGTAATCTCCACGGGCTTTCTTCATGCATTGGCTTCATGAATCCTTATGTGGTCCGCGTATCGGCAGATCCCCAGCGATCTTCGCACGAAATTGATCCAGGAAGATGACATTATAATATTGGTCTTTGCCATTTCGAATCACATATTTACGTACGTAAGCATGCAAAAAAGTCCCATCCATCCAAGCGAGGATCAAGCTTGCTGGAATTGCTCCTATCAATGGATGCACGCTTCCATTAGCCGCTAAAACGATGAGCATCCAGCTGACAATAGTAAAGAATATACAATCAAGCCATCCTGTCGCCTTGTTTGTTTTACCTGGCAGCAATAGCATGTCGATCAAGTAGCTGATAACAGTCAGGACCGCTGTCAGCTGAACTACCTTGGTAAAGGATAATTGATAGATTAAACCTGCGAAGAGATAAAGGATCGCGAAGGCGAATATTCCTTTCAAAAGTATGGCTTTGACATGTTTCATCATTGTTCACCTGCTGCTTTTTTTATACAATATGTCCAGTTTCGGTAACTGGTATACACAGCTGCAACAGTTCTAAAGAATATGGTATAATAACCTGCTGTAAGTTAAGAGATAGGAGTTTATGTCGTACATGATTACAAATATAAAAGAAGCATGGTTCTCTAATGTACCGAAGGATGTTTTATCAGGTGTCTTAGTTGCTTTAGCACTTATTCCAGAAGCAATTGCTTTTTCCATTATTGCCGGTGTCGATCCGATGGTCGGATTATATGCCTCCTTCTGTATTGCGGTCGTTATCGCATTTGCAGGCGGACGTCCAGCGATGATATCAGCAGCCACTGGAGCGATGGCACTTGTGATGGGAAGTCTTGTTGCTGATCATGGATTGCAATATCTTTTCGCAACGACAATATTGACCGGAATCATCCAAATTTTCTTTGGTGTCTTCAAAGTATCAAGATTGATGATTTTTATTCCGCGGCCAGTCATGATTGGCTTTGTTAATAGTTTAGCAATTTTGATTTTTATTGCTCAACTTGTCCATTTCGAAGGTGAGTCATGGCAAATCTATGCTTTCGTGGCAGGTGCACTAGTCATTATCTATGTGCTGCCGCGTTTTGTGAAGGCTATTCCATCGCCGCTTGTTGCAATTATTATTATGACTATAATCGCGGCACTCACACATAGTTCAACCAAAACAGTAGGAGATATGGGAGAGCTAAAGCAAGCACTGCCTTCTTTCCTGATTCCGGACGTTCCGTTTAACATGGAAACATTGCAGATCATCTTTCCGTATGCTATTGCCTTAGCAATCGTAGGGCTAATGGAGACATTTCTGACTGCTCAGCTGTTGGATGAATATACAGATACAAGCAGCAATAAAAATCGTGAAGCGCGTGGTCAGGGTATTGCCAATATTGCCGCAGGCTTTTTCGGCGGGATGGCGGGCTGTGCCATGATCGGACAATCTGTAATCAATGTAAAAGCAGGCGGGCGAACACGTTTGTCCACCTTTAT
>NZ_LR700948.1:17971-18653 GCF_902497585.1 Terribacillus sp. AE2B 122
GCTGCTTATAATTGTCTTCCAGGATGTCTTGGTTCAAATTCCTATGGGCGCACTTGTTGCGGTCATGTTCATGGTCAGTATCGGAACGTTTGACTGGTCATCGGTGCGTAATCTGCATCGGATGCCGCTGACAGATGCAGCTGTCATGATTGTGACAGTAGCATCTGTGCTTTGGACGCATAACCTCTCCGTTGGTGTTATTATCGGAGTATTGATGAGCGCTGTGTTCTTTGCAGCCAAAATATCAAAAGTGGTTGTCAAAGAAACGGTACAAGGAGAACAAAAGGTCTATATGGTTAGAGGACAGCTGTTCTTCGTTTCAGTTACCGACTTCCTTACTTCCTTTGATCCGAAGCAGGAAAATGCCAAGCATATCGTCCTGGATTTCCAAGAAGCAAGATTATGGGATGATTCTGCTGTAGGAGCATTGGACAAGCTAGTGCTGAAATATCGGGAATACGGCATTCAGGTAGATGTTCGTAATCTCGACCATGCAAGCCAGGCACTCGTAGATCGACGTGCAGCTTATATCCGAGCATGAAAATAAGGCTAGGACATAACTAAATTCCCATTGCTTAAAACCGAATGTTATTCTTGAGCGCCGCTTAGGCAGAACACGCCGCTTTCCACGGGCACGGCCTCAGCCTCCTCGTGGAAAGTTCACCACTGCGGGGTCTTCAGC
>NZ_LR700948.1:18813-150019 GCF_902497585.1 Terribacillus sp. AE2B 122
ATTATATGGCTAAAACACTTTTGTCCCAGCCTCATTTTTTTCTTTTAAATACAAAGTACTTCATGAACAGGAAGCTGCTGGCCGAAGACAGGAACATCGCTGCTCCTTTGGCTATATTATTATCAATGTATGCCGGGAAGGATACGAACGTAATTGCGCGCAGAACAGCTAAACCAGCAATGAAAACAAGATTGCTGATTACTAATGCAACCAAGGCTTGGGCAAAGAACAGACTTTTCTCGGTGTTACTAGATCTTTTCTGCTTGCGGAACGTAAATCTCGTATTCCAATAATAACTGTTCCAGATACATACTAAATAACTGATCGTATTGAAGAGCAGCAGCAGGAGATTATTCTTCGTTGGCCAGATAAGTAGTAATATATTGAGTACGACTAGGTCTACTGCTGCATTTAATACACCAATGGACGTAAATTGCAGGATTTGTGTGCGAGTCCTTTTTAACATGATTTATCACAGCCTTCAAGTTACATAGTTAGATCTTAACATCATTCCCTTATTACATTCCTTTTTAACGTTTCAACCAGCATATATGTGGTATGTAGAGCTATATGCTAGTTTTACTTTACTAAGCAAATTTGTAAGAGGAGTGATTGCAGTTTGTGTTACGCAAAGGACATGGAGAAACTCGCACAAAAAGCCAAGCGCCATCCTCAGAAAGTACTTAGCATGTATGTGAATACGGATCCAGCCAACCGTGATCAGACCGGTGGCGAATGGAAGATTCACGTGAAAAATGGTTTGAAGAACTTCGAAACATATCTCAAGAACGACCCTGAGGAGCTGGAGCAGTTCTTGAAAGTGAAAGAAAAAGTGAAACTGTTCTTGGAGGATAACGGGCAAAGCATGAAGAAAAGCTGCGTTGTGTTTGCATCTGCGGATGATATTTGGTTTGCCGAATGTCTCCAGATGCCAGTGACGACTGAATTTCACTGGGAAGATGAGCCAAAGCTTCAGCAGTTTCAAGCATTGTATGAAAAATTTCCAGAATCAGGTGTCATTCTGGTCCAGAGAAATCAAGTCAAAGTAATCGATGCTGTATTAGGAAAAATAAATGATACTAAGCTATATGAGATGGATTTAGATACAGAGAAATGGAAGGTGCAGGCAAGTCCGCAGCGGGCGTTATCTATTAAAGGAAAAGGCGGAAAAGGATCGAAGAAGGACACAATCGAGAACCGTTTGGAAGCTAACCAGAAGCGTTGGTACAAGTCACTTGCACCAGATCTTGATAAACTTGCAAAAGATAATGAATGGAAAAGCATCCACCTTGTCGGAAATAAAGATGAAGCCAAATTGATCGAAAGCTATATGCAGAAGCAGGTCCAGCACACGGAAGGTAAGAATCTCTTCGAGCAAGAGGAACGGAAAGTGCTGGAAGAAGTGATTTTATAAGAAAAGCAGCATGCCCATGGGGTATGCTGCTTTTTCATTAGGATAGACGCTTTCCAGCGACACCATAATTTGCTTTGTTCATTTCCTCGATGATGATGGAAACTGCTTCGGCGCGAGCGCCTGTTGTCTCAACCATCACGTCAGTCATTTTCTTGATCATTTGTTCTTTCTGTTCATCCGTGCGGCCTTCCAGCATTTTAACAGTAATGATTGGCATATATATCGACTCCTTAACGATTGTGACACGTCGGGCAAAGACCATAAAGCTCGAAAGCGTGTGTATTTACATGATAATCCGCAAGTTCTTCTGTGTAAACTGGCAGTGGACATTTCTGCAGCGGTTTGGTCAGCCCGCAACTTTCACAGATGAAATGATGATGATGCGTACCGCTTTTACAAGCGATTTTAAACAGCTTCTCTCCATTTTTCTCACGGGATTCCAACAGCTCCAGTTGTTCGAAAAGACGAAGATTACGATAGATTGTGTCCAAGCTGATGCCAGTATAGCTGGTTTCCATATATGCAAGCAGTGCTTTTGCACTTCGATAGCCTTTGGCATGAATGAAATAGGTAAGGATATCCGCTCGTTTATCGGTATATTTATGACCGTTTTCTTTCAGAATCGCAATGCCTTCGTCTACTTGCATATTAGGAAACTCCTTTCTCGAATGCAGTTTTTCGTTTATTCGCAAGCAGTAGCTTTTGAACAATAAAACTCAACAGAAGAATCAGGATGGATACGACAACAATAGTACCCCCTGGTGGTATCTCGAAATAATAACCAGAGAACAAGCCGACAATAACGGAAGTCTCTCCGAAGACAATAGCCAATATCATTGCCTGTTTGAACCCTTTTGCCAATCGAATGGCTGCTGCTACTGGTATTGTCATTAGGGCAGAGACAAGCAGCACACCTACAATCCGGATGCTAGCTGCAATTACAAGAGCAATCAGGAGCATGAAGATGAAATGAATCGCTTTAGAGTGCAAGCCACTGACACGTGCATGCTCTTCATCGAAGGAAAGCACGAGCAGCTGCTTGTACAAAAATCCGATGACAAGCAGGACAATGATCGAGATGATCACAATAACACGCAGGTCTTCACTGCTGACAGCAGATACAGAACCGAATAGATAAGAAAACAGATCCGTCGTAAAACCATTAGCCAAAGATATGAAGATAACACTCAAGCCGACTCCGCCGGAAAGGATGATCGGAATTGCGATTTCTTGGAAATTGCGGAACATATTCCGAAGCTTCTCAATTAGCAGGGAAGCGAGAACAGAGAACCCAAGACCTGCATAAAACGGGGAAATCACAGGTGTTGCCAGCTTTTTTTCCAACAAGAGTCCGAATGCAATACCAGCTAAGGTCACATGCGATAGTGCATCTGCAATTAAGGATAGTCTGCGTACGACGATGAAACAGCCGAGCAGCGGGGCAATCAAGCCGATCAGCAGTCCGGTATATAGTGTATTTCGTAAAAATTCAAATTGAAGAAAATCGGCAATCATGCATGAATACCTCGCAATACATGTAAATCGGTTTCAGGCAGGCTGAATTGCTCTGGGCTGCCTTCGTATTTGATTTGCTGATCCAAATAAACCAGCTTGGACGCGTACTGTGCAATCCCTGCTAGATCATGCGTGATCATCACTAAGGTAAGTCCTTTTTCCTCGTTCAGCCGCTGCAATAATTCATAGAAGCCTTTTACATTGGCGTGGTCGATCCCAACAGTCGGCTCATCAAGAATGATCAATTCTGGCTGGCTTACAAGCGCTCTAGCGATGAAGACACGCTGCTGCTGACCACCTGAAAGACTGCTGATATTTTCATGCAGATAATCACTCATATCAACTTGAGCCACAGCTTGCTTCACAGCAGTCCTGTGCTTAGCTGAGAATCTCCGGAAATAACCAATCTTCGGGGTAAGCCCCATTGCGACTACTTCGAAAACGGTAGCTGGAAAACCTTTGTTGAAGGCATTCGCCTTTTGGGATACAAAGCTCACTTTGTCCCAATCCTTAAAGGAGGAAACAGTATGTCCGAAAAGCCTAATGGAGCCATTATTCGGCTGCAGCATTCCGAGTGCCAGCTTGATTAATGTTGTTTTACCTCCGCCGTTTGGACCAATCAGACCAAGGAAGTCCCCTTTTTTTACTTGAAGGGATACCTCGCGCAAGGCAGCCTTCTGTTCATATGAGAAATTAATAGTATCTATTTGAAGGATAGATGTCATTTTCTATCACCTTTCTAATCACGTACTTCTTCACAAGGAACTATTCTATCGTAATCATTTCGATTTGTAAATCATAATCGTTTCGATTTATAAATCAAACTGTTGACATATACCTGGTGGGGGTATAATATGGATATATACCTGCAGGGGGTATAAAGGGAGGCATACTATGGAACATTCAGATAAAAAGCCAGTCAAACCAAGGACAACGACGGAAAAGCAAGCACTTGTCAATCGGCTTAAACGAATTGAGGGACAGGTCAGGGGTCTTCAAAATATGGTTGAGGAAGACAGATATTGTGTGGACATCCTTGTTCAGATATCTGCCATTCAGGCGGCACTGAAGAAAACAGGAGCCGCAGTAACGGAAAGACATATGAAGCATTGCGTTTCTCATGCAATACAACATGGAGATGGGGAAGAGGCAATTGATGAATTGATGAAAGTACTGCAGCAATTCGGCAAATAGGAGGCGGTTCATATATGGAGAAGAAGCAAGTAACAGTACCCATTACTGGTATGACTTGTGCTGCATGTGCCACCCGTATTGAAAAAGTGCTGAACAAGATGAACACGGTAGAGGCCAATGTCAATCTGGCAACAGAAAAGGCAGCAATCTCTTTTGATCCGAACCAGGTGGATGAAACAGATTTAACTGGTAAGATCGAAAAGCTTGGCTATGGGGTGGAACCAGAGGAAGTTTCTCTTGATATAAAAGGAATGACTTGTGCTGCTTGCTCAGCAAGAATCGAGAAGGTGCTGAACAAGCAGGAGGGCATCCAGCAGGCTGTTGTCAACCTGGCTGGAGAGACGGCTAGCATTCGCTATAATCCGCTGCTAACAGGTACAGATGAATTTATCGAACGTATTCGGAAATTAGGCTACGACGCAAGCCCGCGGAAATCCAGGAAAGAAAATGCTACAAGCAGAAACAAAGGTATCAGGCTGATGCAATTGAAACTATTGCTATCCGCCCTGTTATCTTTACCATTGCTCGCAACAATGGGCGGGCACTTGGATTTATATGAAGTACCGCATTTCCTAATGAATCCATGGGTGCAGCTATTGCTCGCAACACCCGTTCAATTTTTGATCGGATGGCAGTTTTACCGGGGAGCTTATCACAGCTTGCGCAGCAAATCAGCCAATATGGATGTGCTTGTTGCGCTCGGCACAAGTGCTGCATATTTCTACAGTTTATATGAAGTGATCCGTTTTCAAGGCAGCGGACATATGCCCGCCCTGTATTTCGAGACGAGTGCCATTTTGATAACCTTGATTCTTCTCGGTAAATATATGGAGAAAGTAGCAAAAGGACGGACAACTACTGCCATTACTTCTCTAGTCGGCTTACAGGCGAAAGAAGCGACAGTATTGCGTGGAGCGCAGGAAGAGAAGATTGCAGCAGCAGAGCTGGTTCAGGGTGATATCATTATTGTACGACCAGGAGAGAAGATTCCGGCAGATGGTATCATCGTGAAAGGAAGCACCCATGTTGACGAATCAATGCTCACGGGAGAAAGTATACCGATTAGCAAAGCAGTTGGAGATAATGTAGCAGGTGCTACTGTCAATGCGAATGGAAATATCCAAGTGAAAGTGACGCATTCAAATGATGAGTCAGTTCTGGCGGAAATCATTCAAGCAGTAGAGCGTGCGCAAGGTTCTAAAGCACCTATCCAGCGCTTTGCTGACCGTGTCTCTTCGTTTTTCGTCCCTGCAGTTATCGTGATTAGCATAATCACTTTTGCTGTATGGATTTTACTAGTGAATCCTGGGGAGGTGGCTCCGGCCTTGACGGCTGCTATCGCCGTACTGGTAATCGCTTGTCCTTGCGCGCTGGGACTTGCTACTCCGACAAGCATCATGGTCGGTACCGGAAAAGCAGCGGAAGTGGGTATTTTGTTCAAAGGCGGCGAACAGCTGGAGACTGCATATAAAGTAGATGCTGTCGTCTTCGATAAAACTGGCACCATCACCCAAGGAAGACCGCAGGTAACAGATATTTATGGCGACGCACAGCATTTGTCTGAAGCGATTGCGCTCGAGAAGCAATCAGAGCATCCGCTGGCGCAATCTTTCATTCAATATGGAGAGGAGCATAGTCTTCCGGTCAAAGAAGTGGAAACGTTTGAGAACATACCTGGTAGGGGTATCAGAGGAATAGTAGGAGGCACTTCTATTCTGATTGGAAATGGTGCGCTTATGTCGGAACAGAATTTGCTGTTGGAGGACTATAAGCTGCAGGCTGATATATTGGAAAAAGACGGAAAGACCGTCATGTATCTTGCTACTGAAAATAGAGTAGAGGCCATCATCGCCGTCAGTGATGCGGTCAAACCAGATGCTGCCGATGCAATTAAACAATTAAAGTCACAAGGTATTCGAACTGTCATGCTGACAGGAGACAATCAGCAAACAGCTGAAAGCATAGCAGCAAAAGTTGGCATCGACACAGTATATGCCGGGGTGCTGCCTGCTGGTAAGGCAGATCGAATTGCAGCACTGCAGAAGGAAGGCTTTACTGTGGCGATGGTAGGGGATGGAATCAATGACGCACCAGCTTTGGCATCGGCAGATATTGGCATTGCTATAGGCACCGGAACAGATGTTGCGATTGAAGCAGCTGGTGTAACCATCCTTGGAGGAGATTTGAGACTTGTACCGAAAGCGTTGGGTTATAGTGCGAAAACGATTCGGAACATCAAGCAGAACTTATTTTGGGCGCTTGCTTATAACAGTGCCGGTATACCAGTTGCTGCTATTGGACTGCTAGCGCCATGGCTTGCGGGAGCGGCAATGGCCTTCAGTTCCGTCAGTGTGGTAGCAAATGCATTACGATTGAAAAGACAATTAAAGGAGAGATAAGATATGGAAATGACATTACAAGTAAATGGTATGACTTGCGGACATTGTGAGAAAGCAGTTAAAGGAGCATTAGGGGAATTAGAAGGAATCCAAGGAGTAGACGTGGATTTGGCCAGCGGTAAAGTCGATGTTGTGTATGATGACACGCTTGTGACGAAGAATGAAATGAAAGAAGCAATCGAAGAACAAGGTTATGATGTAGTAGCATAAGAAAGACCTCCGCAATAATTTGCGGAGGTCTTCTTTTTATACTGCAGCAGCGTTTTCGTCCTTTTTAACGAATTGAACGGGTTGCTGTTTCTTAAGTTTCAACACTATACAAGTAATCAGGAAGGTAATAACCAAAATCAAGCCAAGGTGGAGGATAGCTGATGAAACACTTTCTCCAGCATAGATCAGTTGACTGAAGCCTTGTACCCCATTAGAAGCTGGTAGTGCAGCGCCTATTACACGGAATACAGGAGACAACAGGTCAGTCGGAATGATATTCCCAGCAGCCATCAATTGGAACGGAATCATGGCAACGTTGAATAAAGCACCAGCATTGCCGAAAATAGCAAAGCTCATCTGTGTGAAACTAATGCAGGCAAAGACAACTAGCAGCTCGAATCCCCATAGCTGCATGTAGGAAGCAGCTGTATCATTTGCAAGTGCATGAATCGTTACGATAATCGTTGTTACGACAAGTCCGATAACTAGTAAAAGCAGCTGTTTATTCCAAAAGAGCTGCCATTTGCCGAATTTGCGGCTCAGAATTTGCGTGACAATGTTCATTTGAATATTCATTGTCATGACAGCGATGAAAATGATGAATCCAAGAATCATCGGTACCATGCTGGTTGCGAAGTTGCCGATGTGATTTTCTTTTATGATTTCTGCTTGTACATTGGAACCAGCTATAGAGTCAGTCATTTGTCTTGCTGTACTTTCGGCTGCCGATAAAGCAACCTGTGAGTTGGAGCTGTTCAAGTAGAATTGTAATGACGTGTCGCTCTGTTTGGCCAAATTTTCGGTGAATGCCTCCGGAATGACAACGAGCATCGTAATATCATTTTGATCAAGCTTTTCTTTTGCTTTATCATAAGAAGCAAGATCCGCATCAAATGGCATATTATCCATCATTTGTTCTGCCAATGCATTGGCTTGTTCCCCATCTTCATTGACGACAGCAACTTGCAAACGGTCCAGATGATTCGTTGCATCATGATAGCCTGTCAGCCAAATGATGGAAAAGAGTAATGGGACAAGAATGGCAAAAGCCATGCCCACTTTCGTATTTGGGATTTTAAGCATTTCCCGTAAAGGTTGTAGACGCAAAATAAAAACTCCTATCTATTTTAGTTGCACATGCATGTATTTAGCGAAAAAAATCACTGCAAATTCTGATGCAGCTTTCGAATCAGAGTATGCAGCAATTCTATATCCTTCTGATGGAAACCAAGATAAGCATGATTTTCGATTTCTTCTATCTTCGGTTTGATGTCTTTGACCAGATTTCGGCCTTCTGCTGTAATTTGCAAGCGGATAGCCCGCCGGTCATGCGGATCATGTCCGCGGGTGACCAATCCCTTTTTGACAAGCTTATCGACAATCTTCGTAACGGTTGTCTGCTCTCTTTCCGTTAGATCGGCAAGCTCCTTTTGGGTGATGTTATCCTGCTTATCCAATTCGGCAATAAGGGAGAATTGTTCTGGTGTTAGTTCAAACTGCTGAAGCATGCGGGACGTTTCCCGTTTCAAGGATAGATAGGTCCGCGATAAAAGCAGTCCTAACTCGTCTTGTGTCCTGCTCATGGTCCGCTCCTTTCAGATAGCTCAAATAGTTGCACATGCAAGTATATTACGGGTTTGTATTCAATACGTCAATAATTTTTTTGGATTGAGTCAGAAAAAAGGACAACCAGCAGCTGATTGTCCGTCTGTCTCATGAGTATGGAAGTTCTTGTCGTGTTTTGCTGAATTGCTGATAAGCCTGTTCCACTTTTTGCTGTGGCGCTTGTTCCAAGCTGTACCATCCATGTTGGAACATTAGATTATATAAATTACGCTGGGAATCCTGTGTTTCCTTGAATATACGCGCTACTGTTTCATATAACGACTGATTGCTCATTTCATTCAGCGCCGTACTGTACGAAGCTGTCATATACTTTTCCGTGGCAAGCAAATCAGTTACATGATCCCGGTCATTCATTTCCTGCGTTGTCGGGACGGGTGTCTGGGGATTTTGTATCTTTTGATTCTCTGGCATAGCGTTCCCTCCTTAATTGAGCGGTTTTGTCTTCAAATGCTCCAGTAACATATTATAATGGCGCTGATGCATCTGGCCGATAGTGTGCAGCGCTTCCTGGGCATCTGTCAGCTGCACTTCACCGGCAGCATGCTGTGCTTTTTTTGCTGCATTCAAGTTCCAGTTCAGCATATCACTCAAGTACAGCAAGTCTTTTTCTGAAACCATCTCCGGCGGCTGGAGCATAACATTTTGTTGATTTTCTGCTGGCATGGGGATCCCTCCTTTTTCCTTTCTATCGTACCCGGGATCCTGTCGATTATTCTGTGCGAAAGATGTAAACGATTATGCTAAAATAGCAGTATGAAAAGAAAGGAGATCTGTATGTTCCGATTTTATTGGTACCCAAATTGCAGTACATGCAAGAATGCAAAGAAATGGCTGGATGCGAATGAAGTATCTTATGAAGCGATACATATCGTCGAGAACCCTCCGAGTCCGGAGATCCTGCAGGAAGCAGCGGATAAAAGCGGGTTGCCGCTTACCAAACTGTTCAATACGAGCGGAAAAGTATACCGAGAGGGCGGCTATAAGGAGAAAATCAAAGAGGCAGATGATGCCCAGCTCAAGTCATGGCTATCCGAAAACGGTATGCTGATTAAGCGTCCTCTTTTAATTGGAGAGAAGTCAGCGGCAGTCGGTTTCAAGCCGGAAGCATACGAGGCTGTAACTGCTTAGAATTGAGCTGAAACAGTGGTAATTTTATCTATTACCTTTTATAGTAAATATGTTAGCTATTCTTGTAGAAAATAGGTGGAGGAATAAAAATGAGCAACTTACCGAAAGATCTACGTTATACAGAGGAACATGAATGGATTAAAAAAGAAGATGGCAATCAGTACCGAATCGGTATTACCGACTTCGCCCAGGACGAACTCGGAGACATCGTATTCGTGGAACTTCCATCCGTCGGTGACGAACTGAAAGCAGACGAGCCATTCGGAAGCGTTGAATCTGTCAAAACAGTGTCCGAGCTGTATGCTCCGATCAGCGGAAAAGTCGTAGCTGTGAACGAAGATTTAGACGACAGCCCTGAATTCGTAAATGAATCCCCATACGAGAAAGCATGGATGATCGTAGTGGAAGCAGACGACGAAGCAGCGTATGAGAGCTTGCTATCTGTAGAAGATTACGAAGGACGGATTAAAGAGGATTAATTTTTTGGATCCTTGTTGATATCTGTTAGCAAGGGCAGCGGTCTCTTATCATATAATATGGCAAGCGTTCATTGCTAAGCCTTTATCGGGGCACGGGCAAGGAAGCAATCAAATATCGATCAGAATAGGTGATGCCAGTATGGGTGATGAAGAAAAGGTCATTATTGTAGAAGGACGCTCGGATAAAGAGCAGATAAGGAAGATCATCGATGAGGAAGTGACGATCATCTGCACCAATGGTACATTGGGCATCGAGCGGCTGGAACAGCTGTTGTATGACTATGACTTGGATCACAAGCAAGTATATATTATGGTGGATGAGGATAGCGCCGGTCATAAGCTGCGAAAACAGTTAGCCCGAGAGCTGCCGCATGCCCAGCATATTTACGTAGACAGAACCTATCGAGAGGTAGCGGCGACCCCGGCCCCTGAATTGGCCACAGCCCTGCTTAGCAGAAGTATCATGGTGCATCCATTCTTCCTCGTCTGAAGAAAGAAGGGATGAATTATCGAGGTTATCAAAACAGAGGTTCAGAAAGTCACACACCAGGAGCAAGCAAGAATATTTGTGCACACACCTTTTTGCGGTACTTGTCAGCTTGCAGAAAAAATGCTCCTTACAGTGGAGGCCGTGACAGGCCAGGAACATTACCATAAACTGAACGCCTCTCTTTTTCCTGATTTTATGCAGGAAAATCAGATCGAAAGTGTACCTTGTCTTATTACATTCAAACAAGGGGAAGTTCAGGAAAAAATATATGCGTTTCATTCCGTTCAGCATATGCTGGCGAAGACGCTGAGCGAATAAAACAGCTTTCCGATTTGGAAAGCTGTTTTTTCTTGCAGGAAATCAGAACAAGAAGAGCCAAATACAGTGTAGGGAGGGAATGGCGGATGATCATCGAAAAACTGACAAAGCTTAAGCATCAGATCGAGGTAAGGGAGGATCTGCTGCCTTTATGTAATGACAAGCGGCTGAAGGTCTTCATTGAATGGGGAGATGCACATTTTGATTTACATATAGACAGAAGCAGCCTCACGACACCAGCTTCTAAGCCTTATGGTATTTTACATATACGTACTGATGAGCAGACACTGCAGGAGCTTCTTGCTGGTGAGGTACAGCTTCGCAGTATCCGTAACAAGCAAGTAGTGGACGGCGATTATCAGCATATCCTGCTTGTAGAGGCACTTCTATTTCTGGGAGGTCAAGGAAGTCTGTGAAATATGTTGACAAGAATATTGACTAGATGCTAAACTCCTTTTAGCAATCATATAACTATACTCTTATCAAGAGTGGCGGAGGGACTGGCCCGATGAAGCCCGGCAACCACAGGTTATCCTGTATGGTGCCAATTCCTGCAGGGAAACCTGTACAGATGAGAGAACAATTATCGAACGCAGCTGCGTCTTTTTGTTCTCTGAACAAAAAGACGCTTTTTTATGCTTATAAAGCAACACGAGGAAGGAGGAGCGGATATTGATCACTATCAAAAACCTCTCCAAGATATATCGTACGAAAAAACAGAATATTACAGCGGTCGATGAGCTTAATCTGAAAATTGAGTCAGGTGAGATTTTCGGCGTAATTGGCTACAGCGGTGCTGGGAAAAGTACTTTCGTTCGCCTGCTGAACCGTCTCGAAGAACCGACAGCTGGTGAAATAATAATCAATGGCAAGGATATCGTCAAACAGCGCAAAAATGAACTTCGCCTTGCCAGACAAGAAATCGGGATGATCTTCCAGCATTTCAATCTGCTATGGTCTCGTACTGTACACCAAAACATTGCTTTTCCATTGGAAATCGCAGGTGTGCCGAAAAAAGAAAGAAAGGCAAAAGTGGATCGTCTGATTGAGCTAGTAGGATTGCAAGGGCGCGAAAACGCCTACCCATCTCAACTGAGCGGTGGACAGAAGCAGCGAGTCGGCATTGCAAGGGCGTTGGCTAACGATCCGAAAGTGCTTCTATGTGATGAAGCAACATCCGCACTGGATCCGGAAACAACAGACTCAATCCTTGATTTGCTTGTGGACATCAATAACCGTCTCGGTTTGACTATCGTATTGATTACACATGAAATGAATGTAATCCGTAAAATCTGCCACCATGTAGCTGTTATGGATACCGGAAAAGTTGTGGAACAAGGAGATGCAACGCATGTATTCCAGAATCCGCAGCAGGATATTACGAAGCGCTTCGTTCGACAATTGGATGGAAGTGAACAGTATGCTTCTTTATCCGCAGCAGTAGTCAAAGAAGGAACTGGCACGATCGTAAAGCTTTCTTTCTCTGGGGAAAACGTGAATCAGACGGTCGTCAGCCAGACTGCGAAACAATTCGATGTGGATATCAATATCCTGCAGGGGAATGTTTTGCAGACGCAAACCGGCGCAGTCGGCAATCTTTTCTTACAGCTAGTGGGCAATGAATCGGAAGTGGAGAAGGCACTGGACTTCATCCGCGGAGCAAATGTAAAAGCGGAGGTGCAGGAACTTGTTTGAGAAGTGGTTTCCGAATGTAGATATTGCAGACTTGAACACAGCCATCTATGAGACATTCTATATGACGATTCTTTCCTTGATCGGTACATTCATTATCGGTATCATCCTTGGTCTTTTACTTTATCTGACTAGCAGAGGCAAGCTCTGGGAAAATAAAATTGTCTACGGAATCGTAGCAGCGGTCGTCAACATATTCCGGGCGATTCCGTTCATCATACTTATCCTGCTTCTATTCCCATTTACTGACTTTATCGTCGGTACAATCCGCGGTCCGGAGGCAGCATTGCCCGCACTTATCATTGGGTCAGCGCCTTTCTATGCACGGTTAGTTGAAATCGCATTGAAAGAAGTAGACAACGGAGTAGTGGAAGCTGCTAAGGCAATGGGTGCAAAGAATAGTACGATCATGTTCAAAGTACTGCTGAAAGAATCCATGCCAGCACTTGTTTCTGGTCTTACAGTAACAGCAATTGCGTTAATTGGTTCTACAGCAGTTGCAGGTGTTATCGGAGCAGGCGGTTTAGGCGATTTCGCTTACTTCTACGGCTTCCAGCGACGTCAGTTTGATGTAGTATTCATCTGTACGCTTTTAATTGTTATTGTGGTATTTGTCTTCCAATTTATTGGAGACTTGATTTCAAATAAATTAGATAAACGATAAGGAGAGATTCATTTGAAAAAGGCATTATTAGTTATTTTATCGGCAGCTTTCATGATCTTCCTGGCAGCCTGTGGTTCATCTGACAGCGGCTCAGGCGATGAAGAAACAACAACAATCAAAGTAGGGGCTTCCAGCACACCGCACGCTGAAATTCTTAAAGAAGCACAGCCTATCCTTGAAAAAGAAGGAGTCAATCTTGAGATTGAAGAGTATCAGGATTATGTACTCCCGAACGATGACTTGGCAAGTGGTGATTTGGATGCGAACTACTTCCAGCACATCCCTTATCTAGAAACTTCTAACGCAGATACTGGCTATGACTTGATCAGCCTTGGAGCAGTTCACTTGGAGCCAATGGGTGTGTATTCTAAGAATATCGAGAGCGTAGATGATATTAAAGATGGTACTGAAGTAATTATGGGTCGTAACGTTTCTGAGCAAGGACGTATCCTATCCATCTTCCAAGAGGAAGGCCTTATCAAAATTAAAGATGGTGTCGAGCCTGTAGATGCTACTTTGGATGATATTGCAGATAACCCGAAAAACCTGAAATTCAGCATGGATGTTGATCCAGCTTTCCTTCCGGATACGTATGAATCCGAAGAAGATGCATTAGTAGTTATCAATACGAACTATGCATTGCAAGCAGGTCTTACGCCTTCTGAGGACGCATTGATCCTTGAAGGTACTGATTCTCCTTATGGGAACATCGTAGCGGCACGTGCCGAAGACAAAGACAATGAAGCATTGAAAAAATTGATGGATGTCCTTCATTCTGATGAAATCAAACAGTTCATCGAAGACAATTACGACGGAGCAATTCTTCCTGTCGATAAATAAGTACCACTATTCTCATGCCTTTGCTGGAATTCTCAGCAGAGGCTTTATTTTTGGCTTGAAATGGATGTGTGATACAATAGAAAAAGATCATGTTAAAACTGTGTATTTATCCAGTAAAAAAGTTGATAATGGTCGAATAATGCTTTAAGATTGTAATGAGAATAAATTGATAATGTGTTTAAATAACATATTATCAAAACTTATAAAATAGCAGCTATCGGAGGGTTTATAAATGGCAGGTTCAGTTTTAGAAATTAAAGACCTACATGTTTCGATTGAAGATAAGGAAATTCTAAAAGGTGTAAACCTTACGATAAAGAGCGGGGAATTCCACGCAGTAATGGGACCAAACGGTACTGGTAAATCTACGTTGGCATCCGCAATCATGGGACATCCTAAATACGAAGTGACAAGCGGAAGCATCACTTTGGACGGAGAAGATGTTTTGGAAATGGAAGTGGACGAGCGTGCTCGTGCTGGTCTGTTCCTTGCAATGCAGTATCCAAGTGAAATCAGCGGTGTAACAAACTCTGACTTCCTTCGCTCTTCCATCAACGCTCGACGCGCGGAAGGCGATGAGATTCCACTGATGAAATTTATTAAAGAGATGGATGAAGCTATGGACTTCCTTGAAATGGATAAGAACATGGCACAGCGTTACTTGAACGAAGGTTTCTCCGGCGGGGAGAAAAAGCGTAATGAAATCCTTCAGCTTCTAATGATGAAGGCTGAAATCGGTATCCTTGACGAGATTGACTCTGGTCTTGATATCGATGCACTGAAAGTTGTTGCAAAAGGAATCAACAAACTGCGCGACGAAAACTTCGGTTGCCTAATTATTACCCACTACCAGCGTTTGTTAAACTACATCGAGCCTGACTTCGTACACGTTATGATGCAAGGCCGTGTTGTTAAATCCGGCGGATCTGAGCTTTCTAAGCGTTTGGAAGCAGAAGGCTACGATTGGATCAAACAAGAGCTGAACATCCAAGACGAAACAATTAACGCGTAAACTGGAGGAGGGATCTTATGACTGTTGAAACGAAGCAACAATATAATGATGAATATATCAGCCGTTTTTCCAGTTCTCGCAATGAGCCTGAATGGATGAAGGAACTTCGCCAGCAAGCTCTTTCTCAATCGGAATCTTTGGACATGCCAAAACCCGATAAGACTGGGATTAAGAACTGGGATTTTGATACGTACGTGCATGAAGTAAAAGGGGAGAAAATCAGTGCATTGGGCAGCCTGCCAGCAAGTGTGGCGGCACTTATCGATGCGGATAATGCTCCAAACCTTTACATTCAGCGTAATAATAGCGCGGCATACCTTGCCCTAAACGAAAAATGGAGCGAGCAAGGTGTTATCTTCACGGATATCTTCACTGCCTTGCAGCAGCATGGTGATTTGGTGAAGCGATTCTACATGAAGGATGCTGTAAACATTGATGAAGATCGTTTGACAGCTCTGCATGCAGCATTGATGAACGGCGGAGTGTTCGTCTATGTTCCGAAAAATGTTGTAGTGGACGAGCCGCTTCAAACTATTTTCTGGCAGGAAGATGATAAAGTCGCTTCCTTTAATCATATTTTGATCGTTGCCGAAGCAAACAGCGCTGTAACATATGTTGAAAACAGCATTTCGCATAATGCAGAGCAAGCAACATTCGCAAATGTCGTAACAGAAGTTATCGCGGCGGACAATGCTAACGTTTCTTATGGTGCGGTTGATAACTATGCTGCAGGTACGACTGTCTATGCAAAACGCCGCGGTGTAGCTTACCGTGATGCTCGCATCGACTGGGCTATCGGCCAAATGAACGATGGTAACACAATCAGTGAGCATATTACTCACTTGATCGGTGACAACTCCAGTTCTGAAGCGAAAAGTGTAGTTGTGGGACGCGGGAAACAAATCCAGAACTTCACGACGAACATTGTCCACTTCGGTCAGAATTCTGTTGGAAGCATCTTGTCCCATGGTGTTATGAAAGACCAGGCGAGCTCTGTATTCAACGGTATCGGTAAAATCGAACATGGCGCCAGCAAATCTGATGCTACCCAAGAAACACGCGTCTTGATGCTTAGCCAAGGTGCTCGTGGAGATGCTAACCCGATTCTTTTGATTGATGAAGATGATGTAGTTGCTGGACACGCTGCTTCTGTAGGCCGTGTCGATCCGCTTCAGCTTTATTACTTGATGAGCCGCGGAATCACGAAGCATGAAGCTGAACGTCTAATCATCCATGGATTCCTTGCACCTGTTGTTAATCAGCTGCCGATTGAAACTGTAAAAAATCAGCTGACTCAGGTAATTGAAGGGAAAGTAAACTAATGGATGCCCGCTCTATCCGTGAACAGTTCCCGATCCTGCATCAGGAAGTCAACGGACATCCGCTGGTCTACTTGGATTCCTCCGCAACTTCCCATAAGCCAATAAAGGTATTGGAAGCTGTGGATGCCTATTACCGGAATGACAACAGCAATGTACACCGTGGTGTGCATACGCTAGGAACCCGGGCTACGGATAAATATGAAGGTGCCAGAGAAAAAGTGCAGCAATTCATCAATGCCAGAAGCACCAAGGAAGTAATTTTCACACGAGGTACAACGACAGCAATCAATACGGTTGCTCACAGTTACGCCCGTGCGAACTTGGAACCTGGTGATGAAGTGATCATTACACCAATGGAGCACCACAGTAATATCATCCCGTGGCAGCAGGCGGTCAAAGCGACCGGAGCAACACTTAAATATTTTGAGCTAAATGAAGATGGAACCTTGAACATGGAAGATGTGAAAAAATCAATCGGTCCTCAAACGAAGATCGTTGCTTTGACTCATGTCTCCAATGTATTGGGAACCATTAATCCTATAAAAGAAATCGTTGAGCTTGCGCATCGTCAGAATGCTGTCGTTCTCGTTGATGGTGCGCAAGGTGCTCCGCACGTGAAAGTGGATGTGCAGGACATCGATTGTGATTTCTATTGCTTCAGCGGTCATAAGATGTGCGGACCGACTGGAATCGGTGTTCTTTATGGAAAGCAGGAACTGCTTGAGAACATGGAGCCGGTCGAATTCGGCGGTGAAATGATCGATTTCGTACATCTGTATGATTCAACATGGAAGGAGCTTCCTTGGAAGTTTGAGGGAGGTACTCCAATCATTGCAGGAGCAATCGGACTTGGCGCTGCGATTGACTTCCTGACTGAAATCGGTCTGGATAAAATAGAAGCGCATGATCAGAAGCTGACTGCATATGCAATGGAACGGATGAGCGAAATCGAGGGACTGACCATTTATGGTCCTTCGAAGAATAAACGCTCTGCAGTGGTCACTTTCAATATTGATGGTGTCCATCCGCATGATACAGCGACTGCACTCGATACAGAAGGTATCGCTGTCCGTGCCGGACATCACTGTGCGCAGCCGCTTATGCGCTGGCTTGATGTCACAGCTACTGCCCGTGCAAGCATGTACGTTTACAATACCGAAGACGATATCGACAAACTTGTCAGCGGACTGGCAAAAACGAAGGAGTTTTTCGGAAATGTCTTTTAATAACCTTGATACACTCTACCGTCAAGTGATCATGGATCACTATAAACATCCGCGGAATCGTGGTAAGCTGGAAGAAGACGCACTTGTGGTCGATATGAATAACCCGACGTGCGGAGACCGTATCCAGCTGCAGATCCAGGTGGAGGATGGCAAGGTGAAGGATGCAAAATTCGAAGGAGAGGGCTGCTCTATCAGCATGTCTTCTGCCTCTATGATGACACAAGCCATCAAAGGCAAATCCATCGAAGATGCACTTCGTATGTCACAGCTGTTCTCTGACATGATGCTAGGGAAGGAAATCGATCCTGGTAACCTGGAGATGGGTGATGTGGAAGCACTGCAGGGAGTTGCGAAATTCCCTGCACGCATCAAATGTGCGACACTCGCCTGGAAGGCGATGGAGCAAGGCGTCGAAAAGAACTAAGACTTGAACACTGTCGTGTGAAATAGATGTAATCCTATAAGGAGGTTTTACTATGGCTAAAAAAGCGCCTGAAATTGGAGATTACCAGTATGGATTCAGTGATCGTGATGTTTCCATTTTCCGTACGGAAAAAGGCCTTACACCTAGAATCGTTGAAGAAATCTCTAAGATGAAAGAAGAACCACAATGGATGCTTGACTTCCGTCTTAAATCCTTGGAGCAGTTCTATAAGAAACCAATGCCGCAGTGGGGTGGAGACCTTGCTGAGCTTGATTTTGATGAAATCACATATTACGTGAAACCATCCGAGCGTTCCGAGCGTTCCTGGGACGAGGTACCGGAAGAAATCAAGAACACATTTGATAAACTAGGTATTCCGGAAGCTGAACAGAAATACCTTGCTGGTGTTTCCGCACAGTACGAATCAGAAGTTGTCTACCATAACCTGAAGGAAGACTTAGCGGATATGGGTATCATCTTTAAAGATACAGATACTGCGCTTAAAGAAAATGAAGATTTGTTCCGAGAATATTTCGGTAAGCTTATTCCGCCTTCCGATAACAAATTCTCAGCTTTAAACTCAGCAGTCTGGTCCGGAGGTTCCTTCATCTATGTACCGAAGGGCGTAAAGACAGATATTCCATTGCAAGCATATTTCCGGATCAACTCTGAGAATATGGGTCAATTCGAGCGTACGCTTATTATCGTTGATGAAGATGCATCTATACACTATGTTGAAGGATGTACTGCTCCAGTGTATACAACGAACTCCTTGCATAGTGCGGTTGTTGAGATCTATGTAGCAAAAGATGCTTACTGCCGTTATACAACAATCCAGAACTGGGCAAATAACGTTTATAACCTAGTTACAAAACGTGCGACTGTTGATGCAAATGGTACGATGGAATGGGTTGATGGCAACATCGGTTCCAAACTTACAATGAAATACCCTGCAATCATCCTAAAAGGTGAAGGCGCACGCGGTATGACATTGTCTATCGCACTTGCAGGTAAAGGACAGCATCAGGATGCTGGTGCGAAAATGCATCATTTGGCACCAAACACTTCTTCTACGATCGTTTCTAAATCCATCTCTAAACAAGGTGGTAAAGTAACTTATCGCGGAATCGTTCACTTCGGTAAGAAAGCAGACGGCGCTCGTTCTAACATCGAGTGTGATACGCTGATCCTGGATAATAAATCCACTTCCGATACGATTCCTTACAACGAGATCTTCAATGAGAACATCTCTTTGGAACACGAAGCGAAAGTTTCCAAAGTATCCGAAGAACAATTGTTCTACTTGATGAGTCGTGGTATCTCTCAAGAAGAAGCGACAGAAATGATCGTAATGGGCTTCATCGAGCCATTCACGAAAGAACTTCCAATGGAATATGCCGTTGAAATGAACCGTCTGATTAAATTCGAAATGGAAGGTAGTATTGGATAAGCCTTTGTTATAAGGGTTTTCCTGCACTTGTTGAAGTGGTTGCCCACCAATTGCCCAACAAGTGCAATACTAACCTTCAATATAACTGGAGTACTGATTGAGAGCATCGTCCTCAATCTTCTCTGTTACATGTAGATACGTGTCTGCTGTGACTTTCACGCTTGCGTGACCAAGTCGCTCGGACACGTATTTTATATTTGCGCCAGCTTCAAGCAAGTGGACTGCATGAGAATGCCTAAGCGCATGGGGTGACAATACAGGTAGATCCATTCGTTTACAATGGACCTTGAAGAAATCACGTACTATGTTTGTACGCAGCCAGCGACCTTCATGCTGGTGGAATATAACACCATCCTTGGAGGGTCTATATCTTTCATATTTAAGCACAGTTTCTTTTTGGTTGATTCTGTGCATTTTTAATGCCTTCACAGTAAAGTCATCGAGCTTAACTTTACGAACACTCTTCTTACTCTTAGGAGTAGAAAGGTACGGCTCGGAGTTAGTTGGATAGACCAATGTCTTGTCTACGTTAATTGTTTTTCTAAGTTCATCAAAGTCATCCCAGGTAAGTGCTAGTGCTTCACCTATACGAAGACCTGTCCTGGACATTAACGTAAACAGATACAAGTACTGTCGACTGTGTTGATACTTCGCGTTCTTCTGTGGATTTTTCAGCCCATCCAAAAAGACAGACATTTGCTGTTTGGTGAAGTATTGGAGTTTTTCCTCCTTATCGACTTGCTTCGGTATCTTAATCCTTTGAATAGGATTTGATTTCAACACTTGGAATTCATGTACCGCATCATTGATTGCTGAATTCATTATGCTGTGAATTCTTCTTATTGTGCCCTCAGAATACTTACCTGGAAGCTCATTGATCCACTTCTGATATTCAGTACGGTTTAATTCCTTTAACTGATAATTACCCCATCGAGGCAGTATATTGAGCCTGACATTTCTCTCCTGAAGAGAGTAGGTTATGGGCTTTACGTAAGGCCTTTTGTAAACCTCAAGCCAATCTTCAAAGTACTTACTTACAACCTCACGCCCGTTTTCAATGAATCCGTGATAATCAAGATCGGACTGCATTTGTGTAGCAGCTATCCTTGCTTCGGGCTTCGTACTGAAACCTCCAACAGTCTTTTCACGTCTTTTACCTGTGATTTTGTCCTTATATACGATTCGGAATTCCCACGTTTTCCCGCGTTTCCTAAACGACGCCATGGTTTCTCACCTCCTTTCAAGTTTCATTAGGTAACGATAAGGCTCAAAAGTTAATGACAATCTTCTTAAGTTTGCCGGCGATCTTAACGCTGCCATCCGTAACGACTATAGGTGGATAGTTGCTGTTTTCGGACTGAAGAACCAAAGCACCATCTTGTTTGTAAACTCTTTTTAATACAGCCTCATCATTAATAACAACCGCTGCTATTTCTCCATCTTCTACTTCCTCTTGTTTTCTAATTAGCAGTAAGTCACCGTCGTTAATCCTTGCCCCAGTCATACTATCGCCTTTTGCGCGCAAATAAAAATACTCCCCACCATTCAACCATTCTTTTGGAGTAGCCTCATAACTTTCTATATCTTCAAAAACAACTGTTCCATTACCACAGGAGATTGCACCAACTACTGGAAGAGCTATCATTTCTTGATTAGGAGTCTTACGCTCGTCTAAGTCATCGTCCACTAAGTAGTCCAGACTAACATTAAAGTAATCAGCTAATCTTCTAAGTGTTGAAAGTTTAATATTGTCAGATCCTTTTTCATAGAAATTCACAATTGTTGTGTATGGAACACCCGACGCTTTAGATAATTGACTCCTGTTAATACCACGCTCATCCATTAACATATCCAATTTTTCGATAAACAACATTTTCCTTTTCCTCCGATTGCAGCTAATTTATTTTAAATGAATTATGTAAATTATTACGTTACAAGGTAAGTTAGGTTTCATTATACAGTAATATTTTTCACTTGTGAATAATATATATACCCTTCATGGTAAATTATGTTTACTTTTCTGTTGACACATCTACCATGCACGGTATATAGTTTAGTCATTCCTACCACGCATGGTAGTTTTGGGGAGGTGATGATAATGTTTCCAAACCTTCGAGCTGAAATGGCGCGGTCGGATATTGATGGGGTTACTGTAGCTGACATCATTGGTGTGAGTACAAGAACATTCCGAAATAAGATGTCCGGTAAAACCGAGTTCAGCAGGTCAGAGATGTTCACCATTAAGCGGAAAATATTCCCTGGACACACAGTAGAGTATCTGTTTACTGAAAATGAAAATATAAAAATCGCTCAGTGAAAGGAGGGTGCCTGTGAGTGCTTTGATAAATGTGCAGATAGACGAGAATAAAGCTCTTGAAATTTATAAGGAGAAGGTAGCTGAAGTCATCAAGGATTACGATGCAGACTTAGTCTACTGGGATTCGAAAGAACTGTGTAAGAGGACTTGTATGAGCTGGAAGTTCATACAAGAACAGTTCTTTTACGATCCAAGATTTATCAAAACAAAAGTGGGGTCTAAATGGTTCTTCCCTGCAAAAGAAGCTAGAGAATTTCTCCAGATCTGGATTCAAGAAAAGGGGGCAAGAGGATGAGCGATTTGATATTAACCTCTCAAGATGGTCTCCTACTTGCTGATAGTCGTGATGTTGCTGAAATGATTGGGAAAAGGCATGACAATTTGGTTAGGGATATAAGTGGATTTGTCGATATTTTAGAAACCTCAAATTTGAGGGCTGATGACTTCTTTTTAGAATCATCTTATCGAACAGGCACCAGTAAATCATACAAGTGTTACCTTCTAACTAAAATTGGTTGCGATATGGTTGCCAACAAAATGACAGGTACAAAGGGTGTACTTTTCACAGCTGCTTATACAAAAAAGTTTGAAGAAATGGAGAGGCGACTTCAGGGTCCAAAGTTACCTGTCACCTACAGAGAGGCATTACAGCAACTGCTATTAGAGGTAGAACAAAAAGAGAAGTTGGAAACACAGAATCTTGTACTTTCTCAGCAGGTTCAGGAATTTCAGCCAAAAGCCTCCTACTATGATTTGGTTTTGCAGACAAAATCCCTACTGACCATTACTAAGATTGCCAAGGATTACGGGATGAGCGGAACTACATTGAACCGTAAATTGCACGAACTGCGAGTCCAATATAAACAGAGCGGCACTTGGCTGCTGTATGCAGAACATCAGGACAAAGGATACACCCAAACAACAACTCATGTTATCGATACGGACAAGTCCAAGGTGAATATGAAGTGGACGCAAAAGGGACGACTGTTCTTGTATGAGCTGCTGAAACAAAACGGTATTTTACCAACAATCGAAAGGGAGGCTGAACTCAGTGGCATACAAGCTTAAACCATATATGGAGATGGAGAAGCCGGAGCTGAGAGAAGGGAAACTCAAGTTACTCGAAAAGGCTTACGCTGAACAACAAGAAGAATTGAACAAAATGAAAGACAATGACGCTCATGGTAATAGAGTGAGTATTCAAGAAGGTCGAGTACATGGCATAGAATTAGCAGCTATATACCTGGGATATGAATTCGTGGAGGTAACTGATGATGTCAAATCCTCGTAAGGATTACTACAAAGGACTGCTTGCTATAGCAGCCTCCGATCATTTGGATTTTACGTCAAAAGCTTCAGAAGCTTCGTTTGATGGTGATGAAAAGAGCGCTCTGAGATATCAGCAAAGAGCAAGTAATTCCTTAAACACAATGCTGACTATTCAACGTTGCATAATCCGCTTAGAAGTGGCCGAGAACAATCGGAAGTTGAGGTTAGTGCGATGAAGTTTGATAAGATCGATTACTTTTATCTGAGCTTAGGCGGGATGGCATGGTTATTCCTCTACGTATCTGGGATTATCGGAAGCTAATGAAGGAGGTGCTGCGAAGAACATATATAGAAAAAAAGAAAACACTGATCAGCCGCCAAGCAAAGATCAGTGCCTAAAAAAATAACTTAATTCGATTTTAACCATTCGTAACAGATTATTCAAGGGAGGTTCGCGGTATGACAGATGAAATCAAAAAGTTGGTGCGGAATTTTTTGAAGGAAGATCTGGCTAAACAAGTTGTTGAACTGCAAAAGACCATCACTGAAATGGAAAGAGTGTTTAACCAAACGGAAGAAGATAACGTCTCACTACGATCTCGTTTGAAGACTATACAGGATAGCAAACTAATTATTCTCACCGACGGCAAGTCCAGTGGAACTCAGGTTATTTGGGAAGGCGAGCCTATCCGTGATTTGAATACAGTCAAGCTATTCGTAAGCCATAAGGCAGTAAATGCTTCAGTACAAAAAATGATTCCATCAAGCGACGGCAGTATTGATCGCCCAATCGTCAACCTGATTGGAGAAGGGTATAAGCCTGCAGATAAGAAGCAGCATAAGCCAGTTATTAAAGAACCTTTGACTAAAACAGTACCGTCTAAAGCAAAGGAGACTCATCGAAAAAAGTCTCCAGCCAAGATAATTAAGAAAGCTAAACCTGAACCTGCTACTAAGAAAGAAGTACTTCCGACATTCAAGCAGCCTGATGCATGGACATGCTTCGAATGTGGGGCTGTTAATGACAAATCGAAAAAGAAAAAAGGCAAGGTGCAGTGCTACAGCTGTAAGTCCTGGACGAAAGAGGATGAGCTATGAAAACAATTGATTTCGGTTTGAAAAATAACTGGTCATATTTTATCGACTTTGCTGAGAAAGAACTTGGAAATTCCTCATTTCCAACACTTTATTTTGTTTATGAGGAAGATGACTGCGGAGATGAAGTGCATATCTTTGATGATCATTCAGACTTGGATAAATGGCTTGCGGAAGAATTTTGGAGACGCGAGAGATACGACACAAACAATATGGAAGAATCAATGGATGACTTTTTCATTTGGAAAGTTGTTTCAGAATCGGATTTTAAACGTCTTAGCAATCTTTACGAAGGTGCTAAACTCACCCCTATTTCAGTTAATGGTGAGCGTTATTACCGCAAAAAAATTGCTGTTGCTGTTGAGCCGACAGTTAATGTATCAACCAATTTTTATTAACGGTGATGACTATGCAATATAAAATCCCAATTCCTTACTTCTATCACAGTTTAGCTGCTAACGCATATCCAGCAGATACTGACATCGATGAAGTGAGGAAGAAATTTAAAGCCTATGTCACTGGTTATGTCTTAAACACTCATCCAGGATGGGAGTTAGATCGCATAGAAGAGAACTACGCATTACTCAAAAGGAGAGAGTAGCATGGCAAAATTCAGAATGGTTCACACTGAATTCTGGAGTGATCCAAAAGTAATTGAGGAGATGACACCGGAAGACAAATTGTTCTTCCTATATCTCCTTACAAACAGTCGCACTACGCAAATTGGTATTTACCAAATTACAAAAAAGGTGATGGCTTTCGAAATTGGTTTTTCTACTGAATCAGCAAATGCCCTGATGGATCGCTTTATAAATCATCATAAGCTGATTAAATACAATTACGAAACTCGTGAACTTGCAATAAAGAATTGGGGCAAATACAACTTCAATAAGGGCGGGAAGCCAATCGAGGATTGTGTGAAAAGCGAGCTGTCAGATGTGAAGGATTTAAGCCTGATTAAGTATGTTGCTGCTGGAATTGCAAATGAAAAAATACGAACCATCTACGATACGTATTACGAATCGTTAACGGCACGTATCCCGATAAGTGGTACTTCGGTAGAAGAAAAACAAGAATCCAGTAATAATGCCGGTTTGAACGATACGTCTACGATACGTACCACGATAAGGGGACAAGAAAAAGAAGAAGAAAAAGAAGAAGAAAAAGATAAAGAAGTAGAAGAAGAAAAAGATGCGCCTCACGGCGATTCGGACACACCACCTACTCCTTCTGAATCTATTACATTTTTTCAGAAAAATATTGGACTAACATCCGCATACGTTTCAGAAGAAATCCTTCAATGGATTGACGATGTTGGAGACGATCTTGTGTTATTTGCTTTAAAGCGTGCAGTAGATCAAAACAAACCAACATGGGCTTATGCGAAAGCCATCTTGAAAAAATGGTTGCAAAACAATATTCGTACTGTTCAACAAGCACAAGATGAGCAGGAAAGGTTTTCTAACCAAAACCAGCGCAAGCAGAACAATTCTGTATCAAACAAGCCAGCTGAGATTGTTCCGGAGTGGTTTCAAAATAAAACGGTCTTCATTGACCCTCCGCCTACTACACCTGAGGAAGCAATGGATGCTGCAGAGATGTTAAGACAATTTAACGAGCAAAAAGCAAAGGACAAGCAGTAATGCAACCTCATCCGCGACGAGTAATTATTTTAGAAGATTGCAAGTTCGATTGGGAATGGGAAGATCTCCATGAAGTTGCGGAAAGTTGGGAAGCTGGGGAAGAGCTTGAATCAATCGCTAAAAGGCATGCAGTAAGCCGACGTTCTATGTTTCTAGCACTCTTTTATCTTGCTGACGAGAAAGTAATAAGCAGACCTTTTGCTTATCGGATTGGAAGTGGAACAAATGAGTCCTAATGAGTTGAAAAGACTCAGTGATGATGGATTATGTGAGTTGGCAAAGGATGCCTATTGCCGCATTGGTACTCACTCTGTTAGCGAATATCCAGATGAGAATTATTTAGAGCAACAGAAGGGCATTATCGCAATGATTTCAGAAGAGCTATCCAGGAGGGATGTTTAGTGGCAAAGACCATAACGGACGCAGACAAATGGGTTGCAGAAACAACACGTAGACTCCAGCTTATTAAGTATTTAAAAGCTGCAGGGGTTAAGCGGACGCCAGCTGGTAAGTCATTAATCATAGCACCATTGGTGGATTTAGAAAGATTAAATATTACCGTAAAATGCGCGAATTCCTGAAGGAGGTGGATCAACCTTATCATCGGTACCAGAAGTTAATGATATAGCTGCTGTTAGCAGTCAATACACCGCAGATACATAACTTGTCCTCTCAAAACAAGATATGCAGCTGCACTGACAAAAAGTACAGAAATGAGGTTGTACCGTGAATACCGAAGAAACTCAAATCAATCTTGATGAACTTGCCGGTGGGGCAGTGCATGAGAAATTTAACCGTGAAATGAAACGCGTATTAGCAAACATAATGGACCCGAACACAGATCCAGAAAAGAAACGCAAAATCACTATTACTTTGACAATTGCCGGTGATGAGAATCGAATGACAACGGATGTAACTGTTTCTGCGAAGTCTACCTTGGCGCCTTCTAAAGATGTATCTACGAAGTTGGTCATCGGAGAAGACCATTACGGCAACGTTTTAGGTCAAGAGTTAAAGTCTGGCATCATCGGTCAAACATACATGGATGATGATGGTGAGCTGCGGGATGATACAGGCCACCTAATTGATTTGCAGAAAAAACGCAACGAATCCAAATAAAACGAACATATCAGGAGGAATTATACATGATTAAAGAAGCGTTTCAGTATGTTATTGGCTTAGCCCAGAAGGAAATCAAAGAAATTGGTGGTCAGAATTATGCTACTGGTCAACTACACCTAATTCCACAGCCGACTGTTAGCACGTTAAAGGTTCGCAGTCTATCAGGCCTAGTTGAGTACCTGAAAGAGGAATTCGATCAAACAAACAAAGTACTAATCCATATCGAAAGCCCGACAAGCGTTCGAGTGTACTCGCAAAATAATCAAGACATGAATCGAAATGAATGGTTACATGCTTCAGCAATTATCCCGGATTTTCGATTCGATAATTTTTATGATGCAGAGTCTTTCAACATCAAGCTACAGTCCGTCTTCGTTCAAAATGAAGATCGTGACATCATGCTGAAGGTTGTAGGCAATATCCAGGAAGAGAACGTGTCTACCACAGGTGATGACGGCGTATCTCAGAAAGCCACAATACGAACTGGAGTTGCAACAGTAAGTGATGTAAAGGTACCGAATCCTGTACTAGCTGCACCTTATCGTACTTTCACCGAAGTCGAACAACCGGAGAGTAATTTTATATTCCGGATGCAGAATGGTCCTCGCTGTGCATTGTTTGAGGCAGACGGAGGAGCTTGGGTGCATGAAGCAATGGATAACATCTCTGATTATCTAGCTAACGAGCTGCAGGAACTTATCGAAGCGGACAAGGTTAGCATAATTGCATAATAAGTCGGGGCTGAACGCCCCGATCATTTCTCTCTAGAAAGGATGATTAGGTGGGTAGTTTAAAGGATATTCTCAAGTTTAATAAAGGCGATGTTTTCTACGCTCCTATAAAAGTTGTGAAAGTGAAAAAAGAAATACCGACTTCTGTAGTCATAAACGAAAAGGAGTACGTATTGAAACCTGCTGGCCAAAAGAGGAGGAAGTAGGATGCCGATTTACATGAAGAAAGCAATAAGCTCTTTAATTGCCACAGCAACTGTCACGTTAATGTATGTAATTAAAAAGGATGAACAGTTACGTCAATATGAGCAGTTAGATCAAGGGGAGGAATTGTAATGAGCGAACCAGCATTTGTCGGTACTCCACTCGAAGGAAGAAAACGCAGATATACAGTCATAAACGAGCGCGATTTAAACAAATACGTACCGGAGAAAGCACAAAGTGATTTCCAATATGAATTCAATAATATATGTGACTTAATCGAAGAAGGAAGAAGCAATGACGGTAAGCAGCGGTACAACTCTTATATTGTTATTAATGTTGATGAGCCGTATGTAGATGAAATCATTGAGGTCATGAAACGTCATGGTCACTGGGAGGAAAAGAAATGAGTAAATCAATCAATGAACTTTGTACTGCAGCATTCGAAACAGCTAAATCAAAGGGATGGCACGATGAACCTCGTGAAACTGGAACCTTGCTTGCATTGGTTCACAGTGAAGTATCAGAAGCTCTGGAAGCCGATCGCAAAGGTGATAAAGAGAATTTCGCTGAAGAGCTTGCTGACACTTGCATCCGGATTTTTGACTTGTGTGGATCTAAAGACATTGACTTGGAAGCTGCCATCACCGCAAAGATGGAAAAGAACAAAGGTAGATTGTACAAGCACGGTAATAAACAGTATTAATAAAATGGCTTGAGATTAAATTCAATGTTTTTGTCTACCCAGTAACGATGGCTTGCCTTAGCAGTCAGACGAAGCAGCTGCTGGCCGGATACCCGAAAAGTGCCGCTGTCGTATCTGGTACGCCATTGATATTCACGAGAATCTTCGGTAGTATGTATGACCTTAACGGCCAAACGGTTTGCACGCCGCATCTGCTCCTGATCTTGCTTTATCAGTCTAATGGCAGCTTCAGTTCTAGCAATATAAATACGTTTCCCATGAAGCCCTGACTTCTCATACAGTTTTATGTCATTCTCAAAATTTTTACAAGCCAGAGATAAGCCTATATAGCCAAGAACAATTTTCATCTGATCATCCAAGGTAATCACTCCTTAATAAGGGCATTATAACACGAACAAGTGTTCCAAATAAGTGCATGAGTTACACATATTAATACTCAATTAGACAGTGCGGTGGTATAATGGAACAAAATAAACAGAATGTAGAAATTGATTTGAACACTGATGCAGTATATATGGTCTCAAATGGGACGTTAAAAGAATTGGACAAACCGAAGTCCGGATATGGTAAACAACAACTTACCTGGCAAAAGAATAAGTTGGTTAATGTAGAAGTAAGCTACACAATTAAATAACGCTACTGGAACAACCAGGGCGCTTAGGACAATCCAGAATAGGATGCTCCTTAGTGCTCTTTTTTATTTAAAGGGGAGGAATTACATATGGCTCAACAATTGTCATTTGTGCTGCCTGAAATCGATCGAGTAAGTACCAAGAACCGAGTGGAGAACTTGCTGGAGCAATACCGCATCTTATTGCTGCAAGTTGATATAGAATTCTTACCAAAGGTGACGGCTGGATACAGTCTCGTGCCACCATCAAACACCAATGCCTTTCATTCCTCTACGGAAGATGCTGCCATAAAAATAGTCGATTACCAGAGGAATCGAACTGAGTTTATCCTACGGATGCAGAAGTCCGTTAATCGGCTTTCATTTCAGGAGAGAAGCATCATTGTTAGGCGGTATATGTTGCAAGAAGAGTACTATGATTATGAAGTATATAATGAGCTTGGTATGTCTGAAAGAAAGTATTACCGAATAAAGGCGCGCGCCTTCTTAAGACTTGCTTTTGCGTTAAGAGAAGAAGTGTACGTGCAGGATGGACAGGCGGTGCCGACGGAATGAAATTTGTACAACCTATTCGGGATCCTGAAGTCATTCGGGTTATGAAAGCATTTTTAAAAGAAAAGAATATGCGCAATTACATGCTCTTTGTCACAGGCATCAATTGCGGTCTGCGAATATCGGATATCTTGCCTTTGCGTGTCAGTGATGCTAAAAGGAATTACTTAAGCCTCAAGGAGAAGAAGACAGGCAAGCAGAAACGTCTAGATATGACTCCAGCCTTGCGTAGAGAACTTCGTGAATACATCATCGATAAAGAGGACCATGAATTCTTATTTAAGAGCCGGGAAGGAATCAATAAGCCTATCGGCCGCAGCATGGCATATAAGATATTGCAGGAAGCTGCTGAGTACGTCAGCCTTGAGGAAATTGGTACGCATACGCTGCGTAAAACATTTGGGTATCACTTCTATAAACAAACAAAAGATGTGGCTATGCTGCAGACAATATTTAACCATTCCAGTCCAGATATTACCCTGAAGTACATCGGTATTAATCAGGACGGCATCGATAAAGCAATGAAGGAATTTAAGATATAGGCTCATCCTATGATAAAGGGATGAGCTTTTTTATTTGCTTAATTATCGACGGCATATTCCATAATCTGATAAATACCTAGTGAATTATCCATAAAAACGCTATGTGTAACTCATTTCCATGGGGTATTATGGAAGTAGGTGTAGCAAGGCATTCAGCCATTTTACCAGTTACACAAAATATAAGATATGGGTAATTGATATCTATTAGGAGGATTTAAAGTGTCGAGTAGAAATGAGTATGAAATTGAGATTATGCCGAGTCAGGAATTACAGCATAATCCCAACTATGAAATTATAGAAGAGTCCGGAGTAAAAAATTATCTTCAACGAATAAGGCCGGCATGGCATGCAAAACAATTAGTTCAACGTACAATGAGGATTCTACCGGTTGATCCAAGTAGTGCTTGCCAAAGAATATTTAATGCGAGTATTCATGACCTAAGAGAAAAAGTGATAATGGCAGGAACTGATATAGCTCAACAAGCTGCAAGATCCTATAATCTTCCCGCAATTTCAAGCGATGAAGACGTTTTAGAACGTTATGATACTGGAAAGTTAATTACGTTAGCATACAGGATGGGGATGTTAACTAGACCAGAATACAGAAGAATTACAAGGGTCTATGATATTAGAAAGGACTTGGAACATGAGGATGATGAATACGAAGCGGGCGTAGAAGATGTAGTGTATATATTCAAGACCTGTGTGGATGTAATCTTAGCAAATGATCCAATCAGCATTATTAAGTTGACTGAGATTAAATCCATTGTGGAATCCCCGGATCCAGTTACTCTAGACCATGCTGTCATTGAAGATTTTGGACAGGCTCCTGAACCTCGACAAACTGAAATTTATCAATTCCTTATTAGTACTGCATTGAACAGCAGTCATCCAGATATTGTACGACAGAACTGTTATAACGCTTTAGGTACTCTCAGAGCCTATACAAATCGGAATACAATCTTAACCGCATCCCGACATTTCGTTGATAATAGGCTAGAAAGAAGAACTCCTTTATTAGCTGAGATGAGAGTGGCTAATGTATCAGGGATCTTACCTTATCTTAGAAGTGCTCACGTTAACAGTTTCTACGAACAGTTCTTACAAAGATTAAAAGACACGGGTTACCATTGGGAGAACCATATTGTGCATGGTGAGCTATTAAGGGATTTAAAAGAGATTGGTGGATTGGTCAACTGCAAAGATGAATTAATTAAGGGTAAGATTATGACTTGGCTTATAAAGTGCTATATTGGTGAACCAGGAGGATACGGGCCTTATGGAAGAGGCAGAAGAGTCTTTTACAGTAATTCCGGCGCACCATTGTCCTTGGAACTCCTCGTTGAAGATCCTACGATTAATAAAGAGGAGATTGAAAAAGTAAGAACTAAAAGCCAAGTAATCAGACAAAAAATCGCTGATCAATACATTATGGCTAGATTCCAAGAAATAATAACAGCTGTAGAAAGTCGGTAAGTTATAAAAAGTGGCAGACAAATGGCAGAATGATGGCAGGTCATTTGGTTCTGGATGAGCTAATATGATATTAAGCAATAAAACGAAGGCGCGCTTCCACGTGATGGAAGGCGTCTTTTTCAATGTTCATGACTGAAGGTGATCAGTATGAAGAAAGACAAACCGAAACCCGAAAAGAAGCAGGGAGCGGCACAAGAGCTATCGCTAAAAGAATGGCGCGAAATAATGGGGACTAATCGTGATACATATAAGCGAGGTCCAGGAGGAGCGCTTAGAAATAAGAAGAGGTGACGCACTATGCAAGCTTATGTATGCATGGTTTGTGATGAAGTATTCGATAGTGACAAGAAGCCAGGGAAGATTGAAGAAGACTGGTCTGGTCCGGCATTGTGTCCGTGTTGCAATAGTGATGAGGTGCGGGAAGCTTCAGCATTAGAAGTCGGAGAGCAAGATCGTTTCAATGGTAAGTATGCTGTATGGAGATGCGGTTCCTGTTCACATAAACAAGTCTTCTCTAAAGATGATTGTGAACAAGATGCTTTGACGTGTTCTAAATGTAGAGGTCCAGTATTTCTTGAGAGTTATACAAATAGGAGGGGATAGCGTTGATACCTTTTGAATTAATGAAGGAAGCAAAGAAGGAGTACAGCATACGTTCAGTTGACTTCTCTGACTACTCTGTTGAAGCGTTGGCTGCTATAGGACTTAGCGATGATGAAACCGATATTGGTATTGTCTTATCCAAGTTACAAGAGTGCGACGACATTATACAGCAAGTGCATATAGGTACAGTATTATTCGGTACGATGTATGAGGATATTGCTGACTACATTGCACCAAAGGAAACAGAGTTCCTATCTATCAAGCTTAGCAATATAAACGGAGTACCAGAAGTATGGTACAAAGGTGAGCGTATCAATCCACTGTACAGGCTGCGGCTTGACTGGCATACCAAGACTGATGAGCCTCTGAAGGATATGACTCAGTTGGACATTACTTATATCTCAAAAGAAGACGGACCAAACTTCAGGACTATTGGTTATAACCTGTGAAGTGTCGTAGTTGTAGCAGCCATATACAAGCAGGTGATAAGTACTGCAACAGATGCTGGAGCAAGCAGAGCTTCTACAAGTCCAGAGCATGGGAGCTATGCCGGGCAAAGGTACTGACCAGGGACAACCACCTGTGCCAAGAATGCATGAAGGTCAAGAGGTTAACACCTGCATCAACTGTCCATCACATCATCCATCTACTTGATGATTGGTCGAAGCGATTAGATGAGGACAACCTGATCAGTGTGTGTGCTGCGTGCCATAATAGATTGCATCCAGAGAAGCATGACAAACGAAAATATAATCAAAAAAAGCGAAAAATTATTAAAAATAATACAAAAAACAAAGTAAAACCAATGCAAATGGCGCAAAACCCAGACATTTACTAAGCCCCCCTCCCTTGAAAAGTATAGGAACAACACAGCGGTACCGGAGGGAGGCCCTTCGTTTTCACCGCTGGAACTTTTCATGAGGGGGGGCAACGCCAGAGGAAGGAGGTAAAAGGATGGCAGTTCCGACAGCAAAATTGCTTCGCGATTATCTCGGAGATTCGTATAAGGAATCAGATGAAGAATTGATTTTACTGTATGTAGAAACCCATAGGTTTTATCGAAAGCTTAAAAAAGAGATTAACAAAACTGATTTAATGTACGAGTATACGAACAAGGGCGGCGCGACCAACCTCATTAAGAATCCTCTGGCGGTTGAGCTGACCAAGACGGTTCAGACGCTGAACAATTTATTGAAATCTCTCGGGCTAACGCCGGCACAACGCAAGATTATATCGGACGGCGGTGGCAGCGATGACGGCTTCGACGATTTCTAAGAAAACATCGCTACCAAAAGGCTGGTATCAGCGTTGGCTGGTAGAACAAAAACAAAAGGGCCATATTCTTGAAGTAGCAGCTGATTGTTTACTTACAACCTGGTATGCCGAAAAGCTTGTTGCCGGTGAAATCTTAGCCAGCAAGAAAAACGTTATGGCAGCCCAGCGGCATTTAAATGATTTACAGAAGCAAGGTACCGATGATTTCCCATGGATATTCGTCGAAGATAAGGGACATCGCCCCATTCGGTTTATTGAAAGGTTCTGTCGTCCTTCCAAAGGTGATTTCAAAAGCCTAGTCATACAGCCTTGGCAGCATTTCATATTAGGCTCAATTTATGGATGGGTTCATAAGGATACTGGCATCAGACGATTCAGGGAAGCAATTGAATTTGTAGGTCGGAAAAATGGTAAATCCACCATGATATCCGGCGTAGCAAACTATGCTGTGTCTAAAGATGGGGAGAATGGCGCGGACGTCTATCTCCTTGCTAACAGTAAACAACAGGCCAGTATCATTTTCGATGAAGCAAAAGCTATGGTGAAGAAGTCGCCTCCATTAAGGAAACGATATCAGACGCTCAGATTTGAGATAAAGCATCCTGAATCCTTCTCGAAGATAGAAGCGAGGGCTTCTGATAGTGAAAAGCTGGATGGATTGAACACGCATCTTGGTGTATTTGATGAGATACATGAATTTAAAGATTACAAGCTGATCAACATCATTAAGAAATCTCGCGGATCCCGTAAACAGCCACTGATTCTTTACATTACGACAGCTGGTTATCAGCTGGATGGTCCTCTTGTGAATTACTACGAGCAAGGTGCTGATGTTTTAGAAGAAGTCATTGATGATGATCGTACCTTTTATTTCCTTGCTGAATTAGACAGCGAGGAAGAATTTGAAAATCCGAAGATGTGGATTAAGGCCAATCCGAATATTGGGGTCTCATTAGATTTGGAGACATTGGTTGAAGATTGGAACAAGGATAAGCGGACGCCATCTGAACGAACCGACTTCATAACAAAGCAGTTCAATGTCTTTGTAAATGCTGCAGCAAATCCTTTCTTGGAATTCCAAGTCCTTAAACGAAATGAAAAAGTCATTGATATGGAGATTCTGAGAGGAAAAGTTGCCATAGGAGGCTATGATTTATCATCAACTGAAGATTTCACCAGCGCTTGCTTGGAATTTCCTCTCTTGGACACAGGAGAGGTTTTTGTGTTGTCACACTCTTGGATTCCCCAGAGGAAAGTAAATGAGGGTAATGAAAAGATTCCGTATCAGGAATTTGCGGAAGCAGGGTACCTTACGATTGTCCCCGGTGATTATGTGAATGAAGAAGCTGTTTTTGATTGGTTTGTAGAACAAGCAGATCTATATAACGCCGAATTAATCACATATGATCCTGCAAATGCGTTCCGACTGAATAAGGCACTGGAAGCACACGGTTTCCAAACAGAAATAACGCGGCAAGGTTACGTTACTCTAAGCCCGGCACTAAAGGACCTGAAAAATCTTTTTATTGATGGCAAAGTGATTTCGAATAAAAATCCCTTGCTTCGTTGGTATATCAACAACGTTGAGTTGATAAAAGACAGGAACGGTAACCTTTTGCCTACCAAAACCAACCGTTACCGTAAGATAGATGGCTTTGCTGCATTACTGAATGCACATACCAGAGTCATGGAGCGTTTGGTTGAACCTGCAGGCAATGGCGATATTAGCGTCGTTTCCCTTGCAGATTTAATGAATTGAAGGAGGTGAGATATTGAAGTTATATCAGCGTGTCAGAAGTGCAGTGTACGGGGCGTATATGGCTTGGAAAGGAGTAAGTTACGACTTTTCTCCTTGGCGAGGTAAGATATTTTGGGGTATTGAGAACTCTACATTAGCCACAAACGAGACAATTTTCAGCATCATTACAAGACTTTCCAATATCATGGCGACTTTACCGTTGAAGTTATACAAATCATTTGATGTAGTCGATACCGATACATCAGATACCTTGATAAATTCGCCCAATGTAAATGCAACTGGATTTGATTTTATCCGACAGCTGGAAGTATCGCGGAATGAGTCCGGCAATGGCTATGCTTTAATTCAACGAGATATCAGAATGCAAGTTGAAAACTTATGGATCCTGCAATCGAATTACGTTGTTCCAGTACTGGATACAGATACGCGGGAGCTATGGTACGAGGTAATGGGAGCAAACAACCAAAGATACCTCGTTCATAACATGGATATGATTCACGTAAAGCATATTAGCGGCAACGGCAGCTTAAAAGGCATCAGTCCAATTGATGTATTAAAAAATGCAAATGACTTTGACAAGGCAGTGCGTGAATTCAGTTTAAAAGAAATGCAGGGTGCTCAGAATTCTTTCATTCTAAAATACGGGGCAAACATTGACGAGAAGAAGAGGCAGGCAGTTATTGATGATTTCAAGCGATTTTACCAAGATAACGGCGGTATCCTCTTTCAGGAACCAGGCGTTGAGATCAATGCCCTGGATAGAAAGTATGTAGCTGCAGATACCTTTACATCTGAACGGATAACACGTTCCCGGGTTGCTAACGTATTTAATGTACCTACAACTATGCTGAATGATACTGAGGGGCAAAGTTACTCCAGTAACGAGCAGTTGATGCGTATGTTCGTGGATTTAACACTGATGCCTATTGTCCGACAGTACGAACAGGAATTTAATCGTAAATTATTGACACCGGCCGAGCGCAAAAGCGGTCGGTATTTTAAATTCAACGTGAATAGTTTGCTCCGTGGGGACACAGCAGCAAGGACGTCCTTCTATAACATGATGCTTCGTTCTGGCGGTATGAAGCCGGATGAAGTGCGAAGGCTTGAGGATCTTCCACCAGAAGGCGGAAATGCGGACAAGTTATGGGTTAGTGGTGATTTATATCCTATTGATATGGACCCAAGCCAACGTAAGTCTTCAGCAAGCACAGCACCATCGAAAGGAGGTGAGGAGAATGAGCAAGGACAAGAAGAATAAAAAACCAAAAAAATATTGGGAGATGAAGATGGCTGCAGGAAGTAATAACACTGCAGACATTTTTATTTACGGTGACATTGTACGGTATCAGTGGAAAGAAACTGATGTAACGGCTGCTGGATTCAAGAAAGAGCTCGATGATTTAGGAGAAGTTGACACAATCAATCTATATATCAACTCACCTGGAGGCTCTGTATTTGAAGGTCTGGCCATTTACAACATGTTAGCCCGGCACAAAGCTACGATTAATGTTTATGTCGATGCATTAGCCGGATCCATTGCTAGTGTGATTGCTATGGTCGGGACGATTCATATGCCGAAAAACGCCATGCTTATGATTCATAACCCATGGAATATTGTAGTTGGCAATGCTGCAGATCTTAGAAAAGCTGCAGATGACCTTGATCGCATTGGGAACTCAAGTGTCCAGTCTTATCTCCAGAAAGCAGGGGATAAGCTGACAGAAGAAAGTTTGCAAGAGTTGCTTGATGCAGAAACATGGCTGTCAGCTGATCAAGCATTATCATACGGTCTGTGTGATGTAGTTCTTGAAGAAAACCAAATGGTCGCTTCCATCAGTGATGAATTTCTAGAACGATACAAGAATGTACCAGAAAAATTGAAGAAACCAGAACAAAGAGCTGGTATCTCAGCTGAAGAACTAGTAATGCGTCAACAAATTGCTGACGCGGCAAAATCAAACAAATCTTATTTGGATGTATACCTAGGAGGTATTTAATTATGTCATTTAAAAGAACACCACTTCATCAAGCAAAAAAGTACAAGTTGCCACTCGGATTGCAAATTCAGTTCTTCAGCAAGCAAACACTGTATGAATTGAAACAAAATATGTCTACTGTCGGTCAGCAGCTTCAAAAGGTGGAGCAGAACCTAGCTGATAAGGCTATGGACACATCTGCTACCATGGATGATATCAAACAGCTTCAGCAGGAAAGAGACGGATTGCAAATGCGGTTTGATGTTATCAAGCAGCAGCACGATCAAATGGAGAAAGAAACGAAGCAAAAACTGCAGCAGAATCAGAACTCCTTTGAAGGACTCTCCACAGAAGAGCGGACGGTAAAAGCTAAAGCTGAATTCATCCGTGCATCTGTTCAACAGAGACAGATTTCTGATGATGTTAAACAGCTAATTGCTATTCCGGCTGGCAACTCAACAGGTGGAGATAATTTCTTGCCGACAAATATGCAAAAAGAATTGGTTCATGAGCCGTTCGCAACAAACAAGCTGCGTGAAGTATCTAAGGTAACAGGAATCAAAGGCTTGGAAGTGCCACGTATCAGCTACACTTTGGACGATGATGATTTTATTACGGATGAACAAACTGCCAAAGAACTTAAATTAAAAGGTGATACCGTAGCTTTTGGCCGTAATAAGTTTAAGGTTAAAGCTAAAATCTCAGACACAGTCATTCATGGTTCTGATGTAGAGCTTGTCACGTATGTAGATAATGCTTTAGCTTCCGGACTTGCTGCCAAAGAGAAGAAGGATGCTCTTGCGGCAACTCCTAAAGAGGGACTTGAGCATATGTCCTTCTATGAAGGCGCGAAAGTCAAGCGTGTTTCTGGTGCCACAAAGTACGCTGCAATTAAAGCGGCAATTGCGGATCTTCATGAGGATTACCGCGAAAATGCCAAAATTGTAATGAGCTACAAGGATTATACCGATATTATCGAAGATCTTGCTAACGGCAATGCGACGTTCTACCAAGCACAGCCAGAACAAGTACTTGGGAAACCTGCAACGTTCGTGGATGCAGCTACTGAACCGATTGTCGGTGACTTCAATTATTTCGGTATTAACTACGATGCAATGACATATGACACTGACAAGAATGTGGACACGGGGGATTATCTATTTGTTCTTACTGCTTGGTACGATCAGCAACGTACGCTTGACTCTGCATTCCGTATTGCGACTGTAGAAGCTCCTACACCCTAATGCGCCCCAAGGTCTGACGCTAAGCTCCAAGTCGGACACGAGTGTGAGTCTGACTTGGGATGCTGTCAGTTATGATGGGGGCATTAAGCAATACGAAGTGTTCCGTGATAGGGCGAGTATCGGGACTAGGGTGGGCACCAACTTTGCTGATAGCGGCTTGACAGCTGATACTGCCTATGAATATACCGTTCGTGCTATCTCTAATGATGATTTGTACTCTCCAGAAAGTGATTCACTCACTGTGACAACGGATCCTGCACCTGGAAATGAAGGTACAACGTAATGGCTACAGCAGAAGAATTACTGCCAGAAGTGAAGGAATGGCTTCGAGTGGATGGGGATGATGAGAATAAAACAATTCTCACCCTTCTCTATTCTGCTAAGTCAATATTAAAAGGTTCTGGAGTTCCGGAAGTTACTGATACGGATGATAAAGAGCTTTTCGAGCAATACAAGCTAGCTATATTCCTATGCGTCACTCATTTCCATGAAAATCGGATACCTGTTGTTACCGGCATGACTGCAGCTAATCTACCGTTTAGTTTGCAGAGTATTATCCTCCAGCTAAAGGCAGGTGCATTACCACATGAACCCCGGGAGACTTGATCAACGTATTGCATTCACAGAAACGGGTTATGTAGAAGATGACGATGGTTTTGGAGTAGAAAAGGAAGTGGAGTTTACAAAAGCTTGGGCAGAACTGAAAACGCTCCGGGATCGTTCCTTTTATGCAGCTGCACAAACCAACAATGAGGATAACCTTCAGTTTCTAATCCGTTACAGAAAGGATATAGCAAAGCGTGATGAACAAGGAACGCGAATGGGTCTCCGGTGGCGGAATAGAGATTATGAAATTGCCTCTCTTACAGACGATGACGGGAAAAAGAAGACCATGACCATCATTGTTAAGGCAGTTAATGCCAGAATTCAATCTGAAGAGGAACAACCTGATGAGATTTGAATTTGAAGGTATTGATGAATTGATCCGTAAAATTGAGTCGCTTGGACAAGATACCACTCAAGCAAAGGAAAAAGCAGTAGAAGCTGCGGCAAACATCTATCGCGATGAAGTCGAGTCTTTAATACGTGCACGAGGATTAGTCGCTACGGGTAAGATGGCCAAGTCCATTATCGTAAAGAAAGTTGATGGGGAAATAGCATTTGACGTAGGACCTTCCGATGATGGGTGGTACCTTATCTTTCATGAGATAGGAACATCAAAGATGAAGGCCACGCCAACAATGCTGCCGGCTTTCGAAAATACAAAGGCACAAATGATAAGCGTCATGGCTGAAACCCTGCGGAAGGAGCTGAGGCTATGACCATAAAGGATATTTTGACACCACTAGGGTATCCGGTTGATAAGTTTCGTAGAAGAAGCACCAAGCTTCCGAGTATCTCATACTTCTATGTTCATCAGGGTACTGCATTAGCTGCGGACGACGCAGAGAAGAAGACGAAGCATATTGTCCAGGTAGACGTGTGGGCAAACGAAAATATCAATGCGGTCGTGAGGAAAGTAAAGGAAACGATGATTGCTGCCGGCTACTGGAGAACATTTGAATATCCGGATTATGAAGAAGATACGAAGCTCCTGCATACGGCGCTTCGTTTTTCTATTGATACAAAACCAGAGGAGGAATTGTAAATGGCATCTATTGGCGTAAGTAATCTACACATCGCAAAGCTGTTGACTGACAATAAAGATGGAGTGACCTATGATACACCGAAAAAAGTGGCTCCTTCTATTACAGTAGGAATGGTACCTACTACAAATTCAAACAACCTATATGGTGATGACCAAGTTGTTTCTGCAGACACAACTCTTGGCCCCGTGGAACTCACACTCAATACAACTGATTTACCGGCAGACATTGAAGCTGAAATGCTCGGTCATACAATTAATGATGATGGAGTTATGGTATCGAACAGTCAGGATCAGTCACCTTATTTTGCGGTTGGATTCAGTTCAAAGCAGACAGATGACGGGAAAGAGCTATTTGTGTGGCTTTTGAAAGTTAAATTCCGAGTCCCTGATTCCAACCACCAGACGAAGGGTGAAAACGTTGAGTACCAGACCCCTACTATCATCGGTTCAGGTATCCCTCGTACTTCTGATGGCGACTGGAGATATAAGGTTAAAAGCGCCGATCCTGACGTAAACCAAGCAGCTATATCTAATTGGTTCAATCAGGTTTACGATAAGTCAACGGCAGAGGCTCCAGCTTCAACTCAAACTTTTACTACAGAAGAGGAAACAACTGATTCAACAATTTAAGGAGGCTAATTAGCCTCCTATTTTTTTAGAGGAGAGGATAAGTTATGGCGCTGACATTGAAACTTACACTAACAGATGACAAAGGAAACCAAAAAGAAAAATTATACACTATTAACAAGGTGAAGGCTGTGTTTCTTCGAAAGGCTTTAGAACAGGATATGCGCATTGACTATACAGAAATGAAGCTGGAGGTAGTTGATGAGCTTGTTGGATTTTGTGTAGATGTATTCGGACACCAATTCTCAGCTGATGAGTTTTATGAAGGTCTAAACACAGATGAATTATTCCAGACTGTCGGCCGAATCAAAGCATATTGCCGTGGTGTACAAGGTATCACTGAGGCAAATCCTCCAGCTGCTGTCGAAGAGATCCAAGAAAATCAGGATACGGAACCAGTGGGAAAGTAAAAAGTGTCGCTGAGCAGTACAGCGACATAAAAACTTTTTATAAAAGAAGAATGAGTGAAGGGATGTCTATTTCCGAAGTTGACGAGATGGATATCTTTTTCTTTTTTGAGCTTTTCGAAGAGCCACAGGTTTCTATTGAATCGATTTTGTAAGGGGGGGTCTATTCGTGGCTGAAGAAATTGCTGCTTTACGGACCAAGGTGTCCATGGAGGATGCCCAGTTTACCCGGTCAGCTAAGTCAATGGCTGCTGATCTCCGTCAATTAAAGTCAGAAATGAATATGGTCAAAGCGAGCGGCAAGGAATACGAGAACAGCATGTCCGGCATGAAGCAACAGTCTGATATTCTTTCTAGGACTTTAACAGTGCAGCAGCAGAAGCTTGCTGAAATTAAAAAGCGATATGATGAGAGTGTTCGTGTTAAGGGTGTTGATGCTGATGAAACAAAAAAGCTAGCTGCGCAATATAACAATGTTGCGGGTCAGATCACCAGAACACAAACTCGGATGGATGCACTAACAGCAGAGATTAAGGAACAATCAAATCCTTGGAATCAGCTTAGTCAGGATGTAAGTGCTGCAGGGGATAAGATTCACTCAGCCGGACAAAAAATGTTCGGTACCGGTAGGAACATGACAGTCGGTGTAACTACTCCTATAGTCGGTTTTGGAGCGGCTAGTGTAAATGCTGCTTTGGAATTCGATGGAGCAGCAGGAAAAATACAAGCTCAAATGGGTACGACTGCGGACAGAGCTGAAGAATTAGCCGGTATTAGTAAGGGATTGTGGAAAGACGCAGTAGCTAATAACGTATCTGAAGCATCTAACGCTATTCGTACAGCTGACACTTTACTTAAAGGATTATCGAACGAACAACTTGAGAATGTAGCTATTGGTGCATTGGATCTTCAAAGAGCTTTTGAGTATGACGTAAAAGAAAGTATTCGATCAGCTAAATCACTAGTAGATAACTTTGGTGTGGATGGTGTGAAGGCTTTTGATTATGTCACTGTGGCAGCGCAGAAGACTGGTGATTACTCCAATGACTTGCTTGATACCATCAACGAATACAGCCCTCAATTTAAAGCAGCAGGCATAAGTGTGGAGGGGATGTTTAATATCCTTGTTCAAGGTGCACAAAACGGCGCTTTCAATATGGACAAGGTTGGAGACGCAGTCAAGGAGTTTAATATCAAAGCCAAGGACGGTTCTAAAACGACTGCTGACGGATTCAAAGCTATTGGTCTTAATGCCGATGAAATGGCTCAAGCTATCGCTAAGGGAGGCGAGGATGGAGAAAGAGCATTCATGGCTACTGTCACTGCTCTTGCATCAGTCGAAGATCCAGTGAAAAGAAATATTGCTGGTGTTGCTCTCTTCGGGACACAATTTGAAGACTTAGAATCAAAAGTCATTTCTTCGCTAGATCCAACTAAGGATATGCTTGGAGATGTAGAGGGAGCCACGAAAAAAGCTGGAGACGCTATGCGTAATAACTTCGGAACAGAGGCATTGAAAGTGTGGCGTGATTTGCAAGAAGAGCTTTTACCGGTGGGCGAAGAACTTCTTGATATCGCAGAAGATGTCATGCCTCGCGTTGTCGACATGGTTGGAGGCATGACCGATGCTTTTAGTAACCTTTCCCCAGAGATGCAAACTTCTATAATAACTATTGCTGGCATTACGGCAGCAGCCGGGCCTGCTTTGATGGGCATAGGAGGTTTGGCGCAGGGGATCGGGGGCTTGATTACAGTCGGAGGCACTTTAATTGGAGCATTAGGTGGTACAGCTGGTTTAGGGGCTACTTTAGCTACATTTGCAACAGGACCCGTTGGCATAACTGTCGGTGCTCTTGCACTTCTCGGTGGTGGAGTTTATGCCGTAACTCAATCGGTAGAAAAGAGTAAAGAGGTTAACCTTGATCACGCTAAGTCTCTTCTCGAGCAGCAGCAATCTTTTGAGGGGATGATTGTTAAATACGAAGAGCTTCGCAATCAAAACCAGTTGACCAATGAACAGCTTTTGAGATTCCGAGATATACAGGCAGAGTTGAAAACGGCTTCTTCAGCTGACGAAATTGCAAGGTTAAAAGATGAAGCTGCAGGATTACAGGAAAAGTCGGGTCTTACGAACGGCGAACTATCAAAGATGCTAGAGCTAAACGATGAGATAATTTCCCAGACTCCGGAAACTAGCCAAGCGTTTTCGGATAAAGGTCAATCCATAATCGAGAATACTGACCAATTACAAGAAGCAAACGAGGTCATGCGTGAACAATTGATGTTAGAACTTGAAACACAAAAGGCTAAAGCAGACGCAAAAGTTGATGAGAATATCAGGGATGAGATAAAAGCTCGAGAAGATCTTAATGCTAAAATCATTGAATTTAACAATACGCGCGTGGAAGAAGCAGCAGAACAATACAATTTGAACCAGCTTAAGAAACAGCAGCAAGAAGCGTATGCTGCGGGTGAGGAAGGCATTGCGTTCCAATTAGGCACACAAATTACAACGCAAGAAGCGTTAGTTGATCAAAAGGGTAAACAAGTTGCGAAGATAGCTGAAGAGATTCAGGGAAAGCAGACTTCCTTGCAGAAGAGCCAGGAAGAGCTTGAAAAGACACAACAGATATATGGAGAAATGATTAATTTACAGCTTGCTCAAGCAGGCATCAATGCAAAAGGAGCAGAGGGAATTACCCAGTTAGATCAATCCATAGAAAAATCCATTAATAAGCGCAATGAACTAATTAACATTAGTAATGAGCAAGGAGGCTTAAATGATAAACAGCGAACGGAATTAGAAAATCTTAATTCCTCTATACAGAAATACAAGGATACAAAATCCTCCATCCAAGAAATTCAAGGTGAGCAGGATGCAGTGAACGGAAAGATTAGTGCCGGTCGTAAAGAGGCAGGTCAGATGTCAGACACTCTAAGTAAATCCGAGGCAAAAGATATCAGATTTACCGGAGATGGCTATGAAGATGCCAAGATAATAAGTGATGAGACAGCCAGAGGCACCATGAAAAAAGTTGAAGTAACAGATTATGGAAAAGCGAAGTCCATCTCAGATGAGGCTGGCAAGGATGTAGACAAGACGGTGACAATTTGGGCAAAAGTAAAAGGTGCTGTTGGAAAAGTAGGTGATTGGCTCGGATTTGCTGGAGGTACAAGGTATGCACCTGGAGGCATGGCTTGGGTTGGAGAGCAAGGAAAAGAGCTTATGCATACTGCCAACGGTTTGAACTGGGTAGGTGAACAAGGTAAGGAACTTATGTATGTTCCTCGAGGAGCTCAAATAATTCCTCATGGCGAATCAATGAGGATGGCGCGCGCAGCAGAGAAGGATTATCCTGGTTACGCTACCGGTACATTGGCGGCTGCATCCAATGTAACAAATAGCCTGGACATGTTTGCTCGATATGCGGTTAGTCGTGTAAGAGTGCCGAGCAGAGAGCAAAATACAGGTGCTGTAACTATTGATAACAGAAATGAGTTTGATAAAGTTGTGCGTGAATTAAGACAGGTTAAAGGCGTGCTTAATAATATCCTAGCAAAAGATACAAATACTTATTTGGATGGTAAGTTGGTATCAGATCAGGTAGATAGGCACGGATTAAATAAACTGTCCTCAGCCGAAAGGGGACTTGCTACATGATGTCAGGTATCGCATTCATGGGTAAACACTCCTTTAAGGATTTCGGCTATACAATATCTCCGGATAAGGAAATAGGTATTGCCGAAAAACAGAAGAAATTGATTACTGTTCCATTCAGTAACAGCTCATATGATTTCAGTGAGTTGTATGGTTCGCAGACATATTCATCGCGGTCCTTGACGTATCCAATAAATATCGTGAATGAGGGCAACCCCTCGAGGAATGCTCTCATTGCGACTCGCACGAGGCTGCTAAACTGGTTAGCGAATTCACCTGGGAAGCAACCTCTACTTGATGACGACTACCCAGGCTACTATTTTCTAGCGGAACTTGATCAGGGTGCAAGCTTTCAAGATGACTGGCGCACGGGTATCCTTACAGCTAACTTCACAGCATACCCGTTTATGATTGGTACCCGGCCAGAAGGACACGATATATGGGATGAATTCAATTTTGAATTGGACGTTGCTCAGCAAGTACGTTTTGATGTCAATCGCAGCTTGATGGTGAATCTCTTGAATGTAGGAACGCCGGATGTAATACCTGAAATTATCACATCATCTGCAATGTCCTTGCGTAAAGGAGCTATTACATTAGAGGTGCCCGCAGGTAGGAATAGGAGCGATGATTTCACACTGGAATCCGGAGACAACTTGATTACAATTACGGGTACTGGAACCATTGAGTTTGTGTATTACAAGGAGATGTTGTGATGTACAAAGTCACTGCAATAAATGATGGTGTGGCAACAGTTATTCATCACCCAAAAGTAAATAGTATTAAATTACCTACAGGGTCGATCGCTAAAGAAATTAACTTGATCGACTCTTTTAATTTTCAGATTTATCCGAGCAATCCGGGATATGGCAAGATACGCCCATTCAAAACACTGATCAATGTCTTGAACCTCAAGACAGGTCGGTATGACTTTGAAGGACGTGTCCTCCAGCCGAATGAAGAGATGGAGGATTCAGGTGTTGTCAATGCAGCCTTTACTTGCGAGGGCGAACTTGGGTATTTACATGACAGCCAGCAGAAGCATCGGGAATATCGGGGATCACCCACAACCTTTCTACAGGAAATACTCAACTACCATAATAGTCAGGTCGAGGATTACAAACATTTTAGGCTGGGACAGGTAACTGTAACGGATCCAAACGATTACGTCTATTACTACACAAGTGCAGAACAGTCCACTTTTGATACCATCAAGGATAAGCTTCTTGATCGATTGGGTGGAGAACTGCAAATACGTAAAGCGGATGGCATCCGATACCTGGACTATATGGTGCGAATAGGAGAGTTAAAAAAGAACACGCCTATTCGCTTATCAAAGAATCTCAAGAGTATTACGAAGCAAGTAGACCTGACCAGTATCATTACGCGGCTTACAGTACTTGGAGCAAGAATTGAATCAGAGGACGACACTGCTACAGATGCATCTGAAGCAAGGATAACAATTGAATCAGTAAACAACGGACTTCCATATCTTGATGGATATGCACTTATTGATGAATACGATATAAAAGGTGGATCAGTAACCTTCGATGATGTCACAGATCCGAATATTCTCAAAAGCAAAGGACAGGAGTATTTGGAAAGTCAAAAGACTTTTCTAGCTCAATATACATTGAATGCTGTGGATTTATCGCTGATTAATAAAGCTATAGACAGCTTTGAGGTCGGAAACAGTCACCCTGTATATAATCCAATCATGAATATAAACGAGGACTTGCGTATCATTGGGAAGTCGATTGACATCAATGGTCCTGAAGGAAATGACCTTACCATAGGTGACAAGTTCAAACAGCTGCACCAAATCCAAGCAGATAATGCAAAGGCAGCGAGGAACATTGCTCAAATACAGTCACAGGTAGGTGCTCAGTCACAGCGTATAGGAACGCTGTCGGCAGAAGTGAAAGCTGTTAACGAAAGTGTTGTACAAATAAACCAAGCAATCATTGACAATGATTTGCCTGGAATGAACCAAGCAATAGTAAATCTAAATGAGGCAATATATGACCTTAATTCAGCAATAGAAGGCATTCCTCTTTATGGAGATGCAACGCCCAATACATCAGGGCTTATGCCTGCTACTGATAAAGCAAAGCTTGACTTAATCTCAGCTAAGCAATTAATTGATTTAGATCTAATCAAAACAACATTAGAAGAGCTGCAGAAAAAACTGCAGCTTATTTCCGTTGTGAATCCTGTTGATCTTAATCAGATGAACGAAAGAATAACAGCTTTGGAAGGAGGAACAACAAATGGCAATACCTGATAAGATTAAGCAACTTGCAAACGATGTTCGTACAAAAATATTTGGAGTAGATGTAAGGGAGTCCTTTGCAAAGAGCATGGAAGAAACTGCGGATGTAGCGGATCAAGCAAAAACAGCATCAGATTACCAGACTGGAAGAGTAGATAACTTAATCAGAAACAATCCTCAGCCTTCTGAAGTGGTGGATATGAGATATGATGCAGATGGAGAAGAACATGCAACGGCAAGCGCCCGCTTGAATTCTGACTACGATAAGTTAAATGGCGGGATAGAAACAAATACAAATGCATTGCAGAAGAAAAGTAATGAAATTAATGTTATCTATTCAGCAATTAAAGTGCCTATGGCTAACTATCCAAGGCTCCAAGGTGAAACAGACGACAATGGTAGCTTTGAACGAGCTGCAGCCGATATCCCTAATGGAGCAATCCTAAAACTCGAGGCAAAAGTTTACTATTTATCAAGGAAGTTGGCCTTTAATAGGCAGATTATTGTAGAGGGTCTTGGCTGGTATCGGGTACCAAACAGTATGGCGGTATTCGGGAGTGTAATAAAGGTTGCTTCTGAAGAAGCTCAAAACTCCTTAGAAAGTTTGCTCCATTTCAAAAAAGGCGGAAGTGAACTACGATTTACTGCTGTAGTGGGATTGAATAAGAAAGGTATTGGAGTTGAATTCTCAAACCCAGAAGCGGTACCTACTGACTCATCACAATATGTACACACCGGTAAACTTGATGGATGCATTGTAATGGGTTTTAATATCGGACAAATGAATGGTGCTTTTAGTGACCACATATCAAATCATAAGTCATATCTTACAGGTAACAATCATGCGGTAGGTTTCGGAAAAGATACTCATCATGATCATTACTTTGAAGACAGCAATTTGGACGGGAATGTTGAATCGAGTTTATATTTTCCTTCTAATTACAGTGTAGTTAACACTACAGTGCTGAGAACACACCTTGGATTTTCTAAATGGGGCATTTATCAAGAGGAAACCACCACGAATGATGGAATTGCGGGTCTTACTCTTATTGATTCTCCGATTGAGTTCGTTAGCGAGGGCATGATTAAATGTAGAGCGATAGGTCAAGCTCGATTTATAGGTGGTTACTGGGCGTGGGCAACCGGAACGACCTCATCAAATGCGTGTATTACTACGGATATGGTCAATTTCGGTCCTGTAGAAATTAAAGTAAGAACGGAAACCACTAGACCTAATCCAAATTCGCCATTCCTTATTCGAGTAAACTCTTACCACAACCATCCTATTTATATTGATACAGCTCTTAATGGATTGGCGAAAGAGTTTTATTATTCTCCAACTGGCGGAAGAAAAGTGTTTATAAACGGGGAAGAAGAAGCACCGGTTGTATCAAAGTTTAATGCATACGCTAATGCAACTCAACATTTCCCTTCCGTGGAATGGACTAAAGTCAATTATAGAGTTGAAGAATATGACACACTTGGTGAATATGATATTCAAAACTCACGGTTCACTTGTACCAAATCAGGCGTATATATCGTTTCAGCGGCAATTTATTTAGGTGCAACCAATGATATGATCTTAGCAATCAGAAGAAACGGAAATGAGTACAAAAAGATATACCATGGAACAGGAAATATGGCATCAGGTACATCTACAATCAATTTGAATGCAGGGGATTACGTTGAGATATTTGCTAAGCCAAATGGAGCAACTAATGCTGATATTGTTAGCTCAAACCAAAATCAGTCTGTTTATTTCTCAATGGCTAAAATTAAATGATTGGAGGTTTAGTTATGGCTTTGACAATGACGATTACTACAACAGACGGCATTACGATTTCTAATGCCTACGGTAAAATAACAAACTTTAATGGAGACAAGCATCAATTTTCTTTTACGATAAATTTTTATATATCGAAAGAAGCAGCTGAAGAAGGTATTGCTCCTTTAAGGACGGGAAACAATAGTCATTCGTTTTCTTATGATTTAATTGACTCTAGAAATTTATATGAACAAGCCTATGATTATCTGAAAACCCTAGATTTTTTTAAAAATGCGATAGACGTTATGGATAATTACGTTATATAAGCAAAATAAAGGGACACCTCTTTTTCAATATATGGTAATATTTAATCATATAAAAAGGGGTGTGTTTTTTATTGAATTCTAGGTTAATAAATAATAAGTTTTTTCTAGCTTTTATTATTTTGGCAGTCAGCGTGTTTTTTGGTACAGCGATACCGGTAATCTCTTTATACAATCAAAAAATGTTGATTGAATTATTTTTCACAGCAATCTTACTAATTCCCACTTTATTTTATTGTATAAAAGGATCACATCGAATAATCCCTGCGGTATTTTATGTTTGGATTTTGGCACCATTCTTTCGGAGAATATGTGACTGGCTCACGGGAGCGTATTCAGATACATCACTAATTATTGTTGCTCCTTATGTCGCATGCTTCATACTGTTCGTACCGCTTTTAGGGAGTAAATATCGCATTACTAAGAAACAAAAATATTTAATGGTATCGTTTCTTGTTGTAGTTGGATACGGATTATTATATGGAGTTCTAAACAATGGAACAGCAGCACTTTATCAATTTCTAGCATATTTTGCTCCAGTAACTATCCTTTTGTACATTCTCATTAAAAACCCTTCTAATGAAACACGAGTTAAGTGGATTAATAGATTGGTTTCAATGGCTGTACTGGTTTCAATATATGGATGGATTCAATTTCTGTTCGTTCCACCGTGGGATGCTTTTTGGATGCAAAGTGTTGAAATGAATTCAATCGGCCGTCCGCTACCTTTAGAAGTTAGGATGTTTTCGACATTAAATGCTCCGGGAGTTACAGCCCTTTTCTTGGGTGCAGTGCTAGTTGCTCAATTATCTGACAACCAGTTTAGCGGTCGATGGGGAATTCTAAAAGTCATTATTATCATCTCAGCACTTGCAATAACACTTGTTCGCTCAGCATGGATTATGGTTGCGATAGCATTTCTTGCATCTGTATTCATCCTATCTAAGAAGAAAAAATTTAAATCTTTATTCCTCATGGCAACAATGGGAGCCTTCTTATTCTTGGTAGTACCACACTTACCAGGAGGGGACATAATAGCAAGTCGAGCCAACTCATTCCAAAGTTTAGGTCAGGATACATCGTTCAATGCCAGGATTAGCTTTTTGCAGAGTACATTGCAAAATGCGATTGCATCTAATCCATTGGGGTATGGTTTAGGCGGCACGGGTGTAGGTACTAAGTTAGGTAGTGACGGTGGAGGAACTAGTGTTTTCGATAACGGTTACCTGGATATTATATATACTTTTGGAGTTGTGTTTGGAACATTTTTAATTATCGTTTTCTTTAAAATTAGAGGGGTTATTAAGGAATCATTAGTGTATGATAATTCGCTAAAACCTTTTAGCAGGTTGGCTTATCTAACGTTAGTTTGCTTATTTGTCAGTCTTTTAGCCGGTAACAGTTTCACAGGAATATTCGGTCTCGTATTCTGGTTATTCATAGGAATATCACTAAATGATAAGAAGTTCGAGGCTATTAATCAAACTGAATTAGAAGATGGTAAGAAACCTAAAGGGGTTAAGGTAGGAAGAAAAAGAATTGTGTGGTAGTTAGCCCGAAAAGATAAGGAGGTACCTATTTTGAAAAGGTACCACGAATTGGACTCCATTAGAGGAGTTGCAGCTTTAGCAGTATTTGTACTGCATTTGTTAATAGTATTAGGCTTCACTTCAACAGCCTATTTTTCGTTTTTGGAAAAATCGCCTTTAAGGATTTTATGGTCTGGTAATGAGGCGGTTATTATATTCTTTGTTCTAAGTGGCTTTGTGCTGTCACTTCCCTTTATCAAAGGGAATAAAGTTAGTTATCCCGAATTTATTGTTAAAAGGTTTTTCAGAATTTACATTCCATTTGTAGTCACATTAGTTATAGCGATAATTGCGAGAAGCTTTCTTACTATTGAAGGGCAAGGGGATATCTGGTCTAAATCTCTAAGCTTTGGTTCTGTAGTTGAACATATCTTCTTGATTGGGATGTATGATCAAAAGCAACTCAATCCAGTAATATGGAGTCTTGTTCATGAAATGAGGATATATATTATTTTTCCTCTGTTAATGTACTTTGTGGTTTATAAAAAAATAACACATGTTATATTGGGAGGCACAATATTGTCGATTGCTGGCATTGGCCTTCATTACGTATTTGCTGACAAAGTTGATTATTACACTAATTATTTTGATACACTCCACTATGTCCTAATGTTTATAATGGGCGCTTTGTTGGCTAAGCACCGCGAATATATAATTAACAAACTAAGAGGATTGAATAAATTAACTTTCAGTACCGTGTCAATATTAGCATTACTACTGTACACTTATTCCAGTCTCTTACCTCCATATGTTTCAGATTGGTTCACGGCATCAGCTGGTTGTATTATTATTGCAGTTTCCATGGCTAGCTCTAAAATATCCAAAATGCTCAATAAAAAAGTTTTCATTGAGTTGGGTAATATTTCATATAGCCTGTATTTGTTACATTTCATTATTTTACTTTCATTCATTAGCCTCATAGATAATGCATTCGTAGTACTTATATTAACTATAATATCTACATTTGTCGTTTCAAAGGTGTCATCTATATATTTGGAGGGCGCAGGAATAAAGTTTGGTAAGAAAATTGCTTCAGCATTAAAAAAGAACAGTGAATTAAGAAATGAAGAAATAGCTTAAATCACATAGTGTTTTAATTTTAAGCATCTCCAAATTGGAGGTGCTTTTTATTTTGTGAAGGAGGTGACAGCGGTGAAAAGATTAAAAGGGGGCGAGAAAAGAAATGGAGGAAGAAAAATTGCTAAATGATCACGAGCGCAGAATTGCCAGTCTGGAGCAGGGGCAAGCAGAAATAAAAGATCAAATGGATAAATTGTCCGATCAGGTCACTGCCGGAAACACCAAGGCTGAAAAAGACAACACTTATCTTCGCGAACAGAACGATAAGATGTTCAAAACTCTTATTGAGATCAACACCAGGTCGCAGGATCGTAAGCATGAACTAAAGCTACTGGATAAACAGAACTTCTGGAAATTAGCTATTGGTATAGGTGGCAGCGCTGGTGCCCTTATCACCTTAATTCAAGCTTTAATTGGATATATGACACGTTAAGCCTACCGGGTCCATCTGGCGGGCTTTTATTATGCAGAAAAAGGAGAGGTTCACTTTGAAAATCAATTGGAAAGTACGTTTCACAAATTTTCATTTCTACATTCAACTAGCATTAGCAATTTTCGTTCCAATCTTGGCATATGCAGGGCTGACAGCGCAGGACCTTACAACATGGCCGACGCTTTTTAATGTATTCGCTGAAGCAGTCAGAAATCCATATGTACTGTTCACTGTTGCAGTCAGCGTCTATAACTCTATTCCGGATAACACCACAAAAGGTATCGGAGACAGCCAGCAGGTTTTGACTTACAACAAACCGAAAGGGGATAAATAATATGGCTTACAAATTTCAAGGATTAACACAATTAGTGGATAAACGAGAAGGACTAAAAGAAGCTGGGGAGTATGTTGATTATGGTGCATCAAGTAAAACAACACGGGTTTGGCATCATAGCTTAACCAAAAAAACTGCTGGTGGTTCAGATGCTGCCAGTTTCGCGGCTTATCATGTTTCCTTAGGCTGGCCAGGAGTTGCATACCACTTCATAATTGAGCCGAAAAATATCGTAAAAGGCAAGGACGGTAAAGATCGAGCGCGAATCGTATGGGCGCAGGAAATCGGAAAGAAATCATATCACGTAGGTAACAGCAATAAATTCTCTCTTGGTATCTGTATTGCAGGAGATTATCGTTCTGATAAATTGGATGAGCCAACCCTTAGATCGATTAAGGAGCTACACGGCGCGCTGGTTTCCGATGGGATTGGTAAGACCGACAAGGCTCATAACGAGATGCCAGGATACAGTTGGAAGGCTTGCTGCGTGTTTGATTATAAAAAAGCAATTCAAGGGTCATATGTACCTTCTAGTGACAAATCTGATTCGGTACCGGACACATATACAATTCAGGAAGGCGACACGCTTTACAGCATTGCTGGCCGTGACGGCGCTGGTGGCGTAACAGTTGAGGATTTAATAGCAGTGAATGATGTAGATCCACTCAATTTACGTCCTGGTACAAAGATTAAATTTGCTAAAGCTAAGGGAGCTTCAGCTAGTACAAGCAAGCCAGCAACGTCCACTGCATCCAATACACGAAAGAGCAACATCAAAAAGATTCAGGATACTCTTAACAACCGTTACGGATTGAAAATAGCAGAGGACGGCATCCCGGGACCAGAAACAAACAAGGCAATTTACAAGGGTCTGCAAAAAGAATTGAACACGCAGTATAAAGCTGGACTAGCTGTAGATGGTATTCCCGGCAAGAAAACGAAAGCAGCGTTACCTACTGTACGGCAAGGTGCTAAAGGAAACATTACTTGGTTAATACAAGCTATCCTTTATATCAAAGGGTACGACATCAACGGTAAGGATACGGACAAAGACGGCAGCGGCGTGGATGGAGGTTTCGGCTCCAATACTGCTGCCGGCGCAAAAGATTTCCAAGGAGACAAAGGCTTGAAGAGAGATGCTGTCATCGGCATAAATACTTGGGCAGAGCTTCTTGCATAACAATACCCCTCCTTAATTGGAGGGGCTTTTTTTATTTGGCAGTATGATCACCGAAGATTAAAGCAGCATGATCCATATACATTTCTTCGAACATCTTCCGTTCCTCATCAGTAAACCTCAAAAACCTGTGATCCCATTCTAATGCTCTTTCTAAGTCGTACCCTTCCTCGTGCGCAATAAAGTCATGAACTACCTTCTGCCTCACTAATAAATACTCTGAATACATTTCTGGTCTGATCAATCTGATCATCTCCCTTCACCTTTATAATCGGACAAAAGGTTAGAGAGGTGTGATTTATTTTCCATTTTTACAATTTCTTAATCCGTGTAAATTTCCTTTATGTCCACACCTAACATAGCTGCCAGTTGGACAGCTTTATCAAGAGGAGGATAGCTACGGCTATATATCCAGTTAGCAAGTGTATTGCCAGACACTCCAAGCTCTTTGGCAATGTGTGCTTTCTTGAATCCGGACTGCTTAATATGCTCTTCTAGCTTCATCTTCATGCGTATCACCCTTGGATTTATCACAAATTAATTTGTGATTTTTGGTATCAAATATGAGTGCCATGGATATACTAATCTTAGAAACGCATATACGAATGCAGATACAATCGAATACACGACCTTAGAATCTAGGAGACTCTCATCTTAGCGCTTCTCTTTTAACTTTATTTTCTTTCTTGCTTCGCTCCTAAGATGACCTGTAATTTATCTTCTCTTTTTCCTTGTCCAATCCCTGCTATCAACCCATCGGAATATACAAACGACTATACATCACATGAAGATACGACCGTATATGCAATCGAAAAGAGGGATGCATATGTTTGAAATGGCATTTGCTATTGCCGGCTGCAGCTATATTGCGGCTAGATTGTTCGCACCTGACAGTGACCGTTATAAGATCAAAAAAGCTTTTCGCAATTTGAAATACCGAGTGAAGGACTATGACCCTTCACTGATTCGGACGATTAAGAAAGACGATTATCAGGAGTATGTCTACAACGTGCCGTATGGATTGATAGACGATTCAAAGCTGCAGCCTGTGCTCGAGAAAACGCTTGACCGCCCTGTGCATGTGTATTTTGATGGGAAGCTTCATGTGAGAGTGTATAAAAGCAGCATACCGAAAAGGATTGCTTACAATTGGCAGCAGAGTGACGGTTGGACGTTCCCAATCGGAGTTGGTCTTTCAGGAATGGTGACGCATGATTTTGATAAAGTCCCTCACATGACGGTCGCTGGAGCAACGAGACAGGGTAAAACAGTGCTGCTGAAGTTAATCCTTGCCCACTTGATTTCAAACCATCCTGATGATGCGGAAATCTACATTGTGGATATGAAAGGCGGCTTGGAGTTTGGACCATATGAAAGGATGAAGCAGATCAAACGCGTGGCCAGCTCAGTAGACGAAGCCGGCGAACTATTTGAACATATCCTTGCTGAGATGCGGCAGCGGATGAAGATGTTCAGGGAAAAGGAATACACCAATATCCTGGACACTGATTTGAAAAGAAGGACTTTCATCATAGTCGATGAGGGCGCAGAATTAACGCCATCTGCTTTCCACACCAAAGACGAGAAGAAAGTATACCAGTATTGCCAGCAAGCTCTGTCAGAGATCACACGCATCGCAGGTGCCATGGGGTACCGAAATATATTCTGTACGCAATATCCAACAGCTGACACGCTGCCGCGACAGGTAAAGCAGAATAGTGATGCTAAGATTAGTTTTCGACTACCGACTGAAGTAGCCAGCCGTGTGGCTATCGATGAATCTGGAGCAGAACAGATAAGCAACGTGGGCCGGGCAATTTACCGGACACATGAGCGACAGGAGATTCAGGTACCGTATGTCAGCGACGAAGAGATAAAAGAAAAATTGGGGAGGTACATGGAAGATGTTACAGGCCGAGAAGAGAAGGTTACGCGAAGAAAAGATATTGTCCACTTTGGATAGCCTTGGTTTTGCAACCCGTAAACAGCTACAGCTTATTGAGCAACTGGGCGGAGATCGTAATGCTCACAGGATCCTAAAGGAGATGGAGCAAGATAAACTGATTGGCAGCCAAAGGACAGAACAGAAGGTTTACTATGTGGCTGCCCGAGGAAGAGATGCGATCGGAAGCACAAAAGATGAATTGAGAACAGGTAAGATGAAACATACCCTTATGCGTAACGAGATGTACATTAAGCTCGGAATGCCTGGAGACTGGCGTAATGAGGTCCCTGTCACATGGGGACAGAACAAGCTTATTCCGGATGCGATGTATCACTTAAAGGGTGAAGTACATTTTGTAGAGGTCGATAATACACAGCCTATGAGGTCTAACTATGAAAAGATTAAGCGGTACAGTGAACTATCCAGATTGATTTTTGAATCTCAGAAGCACCTGCCTACGTTAATATGGTGCACGATATCCGCCTCAAGGAAAGCTAAGTTGGAAGAATCATGTAAAAAAGCAGCTGTAAAATGCAAGGTTATAATGGTATGATTTAGGTAAATAGTATTAGGGGGTACTTATGAAACAGTTGGTATTTGGACTCATATTATTGCTCTGCTTAGTCGGATGTAGCTCTGCGCAAGGTGAAGGTGGTGCAAGAGGCACTGCCGAAGATTACATGGATGCAGTCAAGTCTGGAAGCGATGAAGCAAGCGATTATATAGATTGGGAAGCTGAAGGATTTATTGATGTTTTTGATTATGAATATTTAGAAACCATTGATGAAACCGAAATACAAGACACACAAGTTTACTCATACGATCTATGGCACGACGTGTACGCTGAAGACTACGCCACTTTTGATGACTTTAAAGAATTTGAAAAAGAGCTCTTCCATAATGTTAAAGGTGATTATGAAATAATACAGGATAATCAAGAAACACTTGAGTTGTGGGATGGCAAATCATACAAAACTAAATACACGCTTTTATACAATGTTGAAATAGCAAATGAATTTGGAGAAAAAATATACAAAAAAGCTGAGATAACCCTTTCGCCTGATTTAGTTATGCGAGATGGGGACGATGAATTTGTAGAAGGATTTGTAGTATCTGATATTTATTTAAGATAAGGGCCTTGTGGGGGCCTTTTTTATTTCCATATTTTACAACTTAAATATGGAATAACATTCCTGTATAGTAATAACAAAGGAAATACTTTCTCATTGAGAAAGTATCGCTCCGGGAAGGGTTACAATCACCCTCTGCCGTTTAGCACTCAATCCATTCGTACAGATCTTCTGCTGAGCAATTAAGAATACGCGCGGCAAGTACAGCATGGTTAAATCTCATTTCACTCGTACCTGATTTCCACTTTGACACAGTTCCTTCAGTTACTCCCATGCGTCTTGCAAACTCTGCCTGGTTCATTCTGCGATCTGTAAGGATTAAAGATAAACGACACTTCCCTTTCCGGAGTGCCATAGTTTACCTCCTTAAGCAGCTATTAAAAGTATAACTTCACGGAGAAAAAATTGGAAGGAAGGTTTGCATCATGAATGTGCTGATTGATGAAGAGTATCACGAATGCGGTTATAAGTACAAGAGGAAGAAAGTGATTGATATCGAACACAACATGCACACAGTGATCTTAGTATGCCGTCAATGCAAGCATACTGTGGAGTTAAACAAAAAAGACCTCCCTAAGGAGGTCTGAGCTTGCCCACGTTCTGCCCACCAATTGCCCAACAACCTAGAACATCATAGAATATCCTATCCCAAACACCCTATTAAAAATGCTAGTTTTAAGCTATTTAGTACCTTCTATCTTCCTATATAATAGGCGCAAATAATCAAATTCGAGATGGAAGGTTCTATCGGTTAATAAACGTAATATTTATTTGAAGAAGACGAACTTTTGAAGTTCGTCTTCTTTTTTGTGAAAAAATAAAGAAAGACAAGGGAAATAGGAATCTACTGCTTTTTCTTACGTAGACTTTAGTTTAGGAACATTAAACTTGTTAGTTGTATAAAAATAAATGAGTTCAACTTTCGTGAGGAGGAAGATTCCTATGGATCAAGATTATTCTTATAACAGCAAGCAATTACCAATGCAGAGACAAAGAATCACAATGCAACAAGCACAAGAAAGAGCCCTTCAAAGAGTACCTGGAAGCGTAATGCATGTAGATATGGACCTAGAAAATGGTGTTTTAGTTTATGAGGTATTCATTATGACAGCACAAGGAATGATTTATGAAGTAGAGATACTAGCCAAAAACGGCAGAATACTAAAAATTGAACAAGAAAATGATGATTGATATCTGAAGGCACTAATAAGAAGGAATAAGGTGCATAAGCCGAACTGTTCACTTCCTATAAATATCGTAAGGTCCAATTTAGCATATAAGGCATTCTTTCTTGCCGAGAATGCTTTTTTATTTGTCTATTTCAATAAAAAAACGTTATTATACAGTAATTATTTATTGTAAAACGATAAATAATGTATTAATATCATAAATAAGAAATTCAAGTGAGGTGCTCTTATGAAACGTGAAACACTCTTTTTAAAGCTGGCTGTCTTTCTAATGGCATTGCCGGTTCTTGCAATATGTATTTTTGCAATTCCGAATATAGCTTTTGGTTCGGCAGATTATTATCCGGAAGTAGAATTTTTAAAATATCCTGCTTTGGTTGGATTGTATGTAACGGCATTGGCATATTTTCTAGCTCTATATCAGTCTTTCCGCCTGCTTGGTTATATTGACAAAAATATAGCTTTTTCCGATTTGTCTGTTAAGGCATTAAAGAATATTAAACACTGCGCTATAACTATCAGTATTGTTTACGTAATACTTCTGCCGCTAATTTATGTCGTTGCAGAGAGAGACGATGCTCCAGGACTTATTTTAGTAGGAATGGCACTTATCTTCGCACCGTTAGTAGTAGCAATCTTTGCTGCTGTCCTGCAAAAGCTGCTGAAAAATGCCATTGATATTAAATCAGAAAATGACTTAACGGTCTGAGGTGAGAAATATGGCGATAATTATAAATATAGATGTAATGCTGGCAAAAAGAAAAATGAGTGTAACCGAACTGTCCGAGAAGGTTGGGATCACGATGGCCAATCTATCTATCTTAAAGAACGGAAAAGCAAAAGCAATTCGAATATCAACGTTAGAGGCTATTTGTAAGGCTTTGGATTGTCAGCCAGGAGATATACTGGAATACCAAAATGATGAAGTGTAATGAAGTAGCGCAAATGTGGTAAGAGGAAGAAAGTACTGGAGGGATAAAGCTATGTATAGAAATCGCAATCTGACTTACTATGCAGGACAGGAATTACCGGCATTCCAAAAGAGAACATTAGCTTCAAGAATGCTGGGAGCATTAACGCAGCTCGTTCGTTTTGGCTGGGATCAGGCATTATCATGTTTGTTTCCGGTCGTGATTTTTGCTTCTTTGGCTCTGACTCAAGTAATTCCGCTTCCCTTCCTGCCGCGCTATGACTGGCTGCTAGTTATCTGTCTCCTGATGCAATGGCTGATGCTGCGTTCCGGACTAGAAACACGGGATGAACTAAAAGTGATTACAGTGTTCCACATTATTGGTCTTGCGCTCGAATTGTTCAAGGTACATATGGGTTCCTGGTCTTATCCCGAAGAAGGCCACTTCAAAATCTTCGGCGTTCCTTTGTATAGCGGCTTCATGTACGCAAGTGTTGCGAGTTATCTCTGCCAGGCTTGGAGAAGACTTAAAGTAGATCTTATTCAGTGGCCCCCGTATCTCGTTGTGGTTCCACTTGCAGCTGCTATTTACTTGAATTTCTTCCTTCATCATTTCTGGATTGATATTCGGTGGATTCTATCCGGGCTGGTACTTATCGTCTTTTGGCGAGCATGGGTTACTTACGAGGTTGGTGGAATTCGTTATAAAATGCCGCTCGTACTTTCCTTTGTACTTATCGGCTTTTTTATCTGGGTAGCTGAGAATATTGCAACATTCTTCGGAGCTTGGGAATATCCGAACCAAACGGAAGCATGGAGCCTTGTTCATTTAGGGAAGGTGAGCTCATGGCTATTATTAGTAATTGTCAGCTTCCTTATTGTAGCTACGCTGAAGAAGTTTAAGGGAAGAACCACATAAATTTATTTAGCAAACTGCATTTAGCAAAGCGAGAGATAAATGTTTGGTTATAACTTCGACTGGGAACATTTCCTTATGTGAAGAATCAAAGGAGATGAAGTCCATGAGTTATAATTTAGAAGGCAAAGTAGCAATCGTGACTGGTGCCAATGATGGTATCGGCTTGGAGACAGTGAAGGCATTTTTGAAAGAGGGAGCGAAAGTTGTCGGTGTCAGCTTGACGTTGGATAATGTGAAAGATATTGCAGATCATTCTTCTTTCCTGCCACTGGAGCTGGATCTGACTGATGAAGGTGCTGCTGACAAAGTGGTCGAAGCGGCTGTTTCTCATTTCGGAAAGCTTGACATCCTAGCGAATGTTGCGGGGATTGCCATCTATAAAGATAGTTTCATGGATGTAACGTTGGATATATGGAAAGAGACTTTCGAGACGAATTTATTTGCTGTCGTAGCATTAACGAAAGCGGCTATTCCGGAACTGAAGAAACAGCCTGGGGCGAGTATCGTCAATGTAGCATCTGAGAGCGGACACGTGCCGGATTCGTTTGCGATTGATTACAGCGGCAGCAAAGCAGCTATTCTTAATCTGACACAAGCCTTATCAGATGAGTTTGGCGGAGATATCCGTGTGAATGTCGTGTCACCAGGTCCGACTCGTACAACGATGTGGAATAAGCCAGGCGGTATGGTCGATATGCTTAGTGATATGTTCGATAAAGAAGGAGAGGAAGCGGTCAGCTACTTCGCGAAGGAAGTCCGTCAAATTCCGCGCGGTGAGATTGGGAAACCTGAAGAGATTGCCAATGTGATTGTCTTCTTAGCTTCTGATAAAGCGACGTATGTCACTGGAGCAGAATTCCCAGTAAACGGCGGGTCGGTCAAATACAAATAATTTCTGTTATAATGGTATGACTGCGGTATGCAGTCATACTTTTTTTATTACAGTTGAAAAGATGGAAGGGATACACATGGTATTTGCCGTAAGTTTACTAATAGGACTTCTTGCAGCAGCGCTTGGCAGTCTGGTAGGTTTGGGAGGAGGAATCATCCTTGTACCGTCGCTGCTGATTTTGAGCAACTTCTGGGATGAATTCAGCTGGGCTACACCACAAGCAATCGTTGGTGTGTCTGTCATCTTTATGATTTTTACTGGCCTGACTTCTACGCTGACATATATGAAAAGCGGACGGGTTGATTACAAAAGCGGACTCATTTTCCTAGCTGGAGGAATGCCAGGAGCTATTCTTGGGTCATTCCTGAATCGTTTTATTTCGGGTGATGGTTTCTCGTTATACTTTGGTATACTTGTGCTGCTTGTTTTCTTTATGTTCTTCGTAAAACGTAAGGAACGTGAAGTGATTAATCCAAAAGGCATCATCGTTACAAAAGAGATTAACGGAACCACGTATACATATAGCTTCCGATTCATGGCAGCATTTGTACTGTCCTTGTTTGTCGGACTGCTTTCTGGTATGTTCGGAATTGGCGGAGGCAGTTTTATGGTGCCTGCCATGATTCTCTTATTCGGATTTCCAGCGCATGTTGCTGTTGCCACAAGCATGCTTATGGTATTCTTCCTCAGTATCGTTAGTACCGTTATGCATATATCCCTGGGACATGTGGAATGGAACGTTGTATGGGCCTTTATTCCAGGTGCGATTATTGGCGGGTTCCTCGGTGCGAGGATTAACCAGATGCTGAAAGGTAATACTGTCGTTTGGATATTGCGTATCATGCTCGTATTAGTTGCTGTCCGTTTGATTTGGGACGGTTTGTCGTCATAAAGGAGTAGAGAAGGATGCAGGAAAAGCTGACTATCAACTACACAAATGATTTGCATAGCTATTTCGAGAACTGGCCAAAGATTGTCGGCTATCTGAAGGAAAATAAACAAAGGCTTAAAGATGCAGGTGAGACATGCTGGCTTGTTGATATCGGTGATCATGTCGATCGATCACGTCCGATTGCGGAAGCATTCCGAGGCAAGGCCAATATCAGCCTGCTGAACGAAGCTGGCTACGATTTCGCAACAATTGGCAATAATGAAGGCATCACACTTGATTATGATGACCTTTATCATTTGTACGATGAAGCAGAATTCCGTGTTGCAGTTGCAAACCTTCATTCACAGACCGAGGAAGATCCGAGCTGGATGGAGTCGTCCTGGGTGGTCGAAACTGCTGGCGGTGTAAAAGTCGGCATGATCGGATTAACAGCGCCGTTTCCGGATTTCTATAATCTGATCGGCTGGAATGTACAAGATCCGATGGAAGTCCTGAAGCGGGAAATTAGTTCGCTTCGATCTTCTTGCGATGTGGTTGTTTTGCTTTCCCACCTCGGAATTTATGCAGACAGGGACATAGCTGCTGCTTTTCCTGAGATTGATGTAATCGTTGGCGGGCATACCCATCACTTACTCCATGAAGGGGAATTTGTGAATCAATGTCTGATTACGACTGCTGGTAAGCAGGGCTTCCATTTCGGAGAAGTGGAAATCATCTGGGACACAGAACAGGGATGCATTATCGATAAGCGAGCCAGGGCAATTCCTGTGGCAGATTTGGAAGATGATACAGACACAGCGGAGCATGTTGCTATTTATTCGGAAAATGCAGCAAAAGCAATGCATCGTCCTGCCGTCGTTCTGCCAGATCCGATGCCTTGTGTTCCTTATGAAGATTCCCGTGTAATGGATCTCCTGACCGATTATCTGCGCAGATGGACGAAGGCAGATCTTGCTTTTCTAAACGCAGGGGTGCTACTGGATAGCTTTCCTGCAGGAGCCGTATCTTATATGGATATTCATCGGATTTGTCCGCATCCGATAAATCCGGCTACAGTTCCGTTAACTGGAGAAGCACTGGAGCAAATCGTAAATGCTGCATTACAGCCTGATTTCGTTTCATTCCCTCTTAAGGGCTTTGGTTTCCGCGGAAAGGTGATCGGTAAGATGATCTACAGCGGACTGACGTTCGACATTACGGGAACAGAAGCAAAACCCGTGGCTGTAAACTTGAAGATACACGGTATGCCGTTGGATCCTAACAAGCTTTATCTAACGGCAATGGCGGATACCTTCACTTTCGGCAGCTTGCTGCCAAATATAAAGCAGGCAGAAGGTAAGAAATATTTCATGCCTGAAATGCTGCGGGATTTACTTCTGGAAGCATTTAAAGAAATAGAAAAATAGCAAACACCTCCGTTTCTCCTACATAGGATATAACGGAGGTGTATTTAAATTGATGACTGTAGAACCTTTATTTCTAGAAGGTAAGCCTTTTACCGCTGTGACTGTAAAATTGCCGAAAACAACCTTGCTCGTTGTGTCGAATGATGTCGGTTATATTATGTGCGGAGCACTGGACGTAGATTTGCTGAATGAAAAGCTGGCAGATCGCAATATTATATCTGGCAGGGCAGTCGGAGTTAAGACAATCGAGCAACTGCTTGCAGCACCGCTTGAAAAGGTAACAGAAGCATCAGCTGCGTATGGCTGGAAACCTGGAATCATAGGAAAAGAAGCATTACTTCTCCTACCTTAAAAAAATTGTCGAAGTGCGTCCCCTCAATCTAGATTGTTTTCCGTTTTTCTGGTACTATTTTATCAGAATGGAATGTCGGAGAAGATAAGGGGTACGTAAATGAGACTAGTTTCGACAAAATCGGTAAAGCCCGGCAGTAAGCTCGCTCAACCCGTATATAATGATAAAGGCAGTGTTCTCATCCAGCGAGATGTGGAGTTGACAGTAAATATTATCGATCGCTTAAGAGAGCTGCGATATACCTATGTCTATATCAGAGATGACAGGCTGCAGGACATCGAGCTTTACTTCTCCACTTCCAATGAAAAACGGCTAAAAGCGATGCAGGTTATCCATAAGAGCTTTCAGGAAATCAAGAAGAATGATAATGGCCGATATCTGACCGAAAAGATGACAGATAAAATTACGAGCTCCATCCAAGAGATGGTCAGCAATTTGCGGCCAAAACGCCAAACATTGACGATTCTTTCCGATATGCTCATATATGATGATTATATTTTCTCTCATTCAGTAAATGTGGCATTATATGCGATGGCCATCGCCAATGAAATGAAACTTCCTGTTTCTGTTGTAGAGGAAATCGGTTTTGGTGCGATCCTGCATGATGTAGGCAAGATGTTCGTTCCGCAGGAAGTATTGCAAAAGACCGGCAAACTAACTGACTCGGAATTCGAGCAAATCAAGGAACACACAACAAAGGGTTTCCATTATTTGCGCAAGATGAACAATATCCCTCTGGTAGTCGCGCATTGTGCATACCAGCATCATGAACGGATAAATGGCTCCGGTTACCCACGAGGTATTAGCGGGTCGGATATTCACTTGTATGCGAAAATCATAGGTATAGCAGATGTCTTTGATGCTGTGACGAGCAACCGTGTTTACCGGGATGCGATGCTGCCGCATGAAGGTTTGGAAATACTGTTTGCAGGTGCAGGGGATCAGTTCGATATGGAGATGGTTGAGGCTTTCAAGCGAAGTGTTGCAATCTACCCGACTGGACTTACTGTTCGCCTGAGTGATGGACGGATGGGAATCGTGATACGTCAAAATGAAGACATCAATACAAGGCCGATTATCCGGATTCTTCAGGAAGCGGATGGTACAGAACCTGTGCCGTATGAAGTGGACTTGTATGTGCATTTGAATATAACGGTTGTAGCTTGTTCGACATCTGCTGAGATGAACTAGCTAATTCTAAGCCCCCTTGGTCAAGCATATGCTTGATTCGAGGGGGTTTTTTCATGCGTCCATGGCAGCGCAGAGCTTCTAAAGCATCACCTTCCTTTCGTCATGTGTTTCTGATGACCCTGCTGCTTTTCATGCTATTCACTAGTTTAAGCCTTTGGCTTGTGAATAGGGGCTTGGAGCCGACACTTATGGCAATTGCAGAAACAAAGACAGAGCAATTTGCTAAACAGGCGATAAACCAGGCTGTACAGGCAGAAAAGGAAGCGGATTTGGACTTGAATGCATTTGTGCAAGTTGAGAAAGATACGAATGGAAATGTTACACATGCCAGCTGGGATGCAGCAACTGTAAATGAGGTGCTGCGGAAAGTGACCTTCCGTGTACAAAACTATCTGCGGCTGATGGAGGATGGCGAGATGCCGGCTGTCAGTGAGGAACAGCTGGCTGAAGAAGCAGCAGCTGACGTTATTCAGGAGAAGTTGGAGGAGGATCCGACACTTGTCGATATACCACTTGGTCAAGCAACCAATAATGCTTTGCTTGCTAATCTTGGTCCGCGGATTCCGGTAAAATTCGAAATGATTGGCTATGTAGAGTCAGGTGTTGATGTAAAGGTGGAAGAGTACGGCATAAATAATGCGATGTTTGTATTTATGGTCGAAATTAAAGCGAATGTCCGAATCATCATTCCATTTTCTACGAAGACGACAACTGTAACGCAGGATGTTTTGTTGGGAAGTACGGTCATCCAAGGGCAAGTGCCGGAATTCTATAACAATGGAGGAGAGTCCGGATCATCTCCATCTTTCTCCATTCCAATGCAAAAGGAAGGCGAATAAATTCAGCCTTCCCTTTTTTGCTGTTTGGATTTTTGTTCCCAAATTCGAAGGTATGGATATGGATCAAAGGAAAACTCTGAGCGTCCATTGTCCTTATACATGCCGTAATGCAAGTGAGGCGGGAATTTACCTGATGTTCCTGGCGGTCCATAGCCGCTTGCGCCTACATACCCTATTACATCTCCAGGTTTGACGACATTCCCGACGGATACACCTTTTTCGAATCCGTTCAAATGGGCATAGTAGTGATAGATATTATTGCTATCCCGAAGACCGATACGCCAGCCGCCATACAAATTCCAGCCTTTCAGTTCGATAACGCCGTATGTCGTCGCATATACGGGTACTCCGTAGTTAGCGAAGATGTCCGTACCTTCATGAATCCTTCTGCCGCCAAATCCGCGTGCATCTCCCCATGTATTGCGATAGCTGTAATTATGATGAAGCGGAAGCGGGAAAGAGCGTTTATCCAGCTCTATTGTACCGAACTTCTCATACAGCTTGGCAGTATTCATGATCGTCTGTACAGTAAGATCACGCTCATAATAATGCCATAGGGCTATCTTGATATCGTTTTTCGTCGTTCCAATTCGCTGGATAAAAGAGGCCATCGTGTAGAGTACATCTTCTGGATTATCTGGATCAGCCTGTTTGTCTCCATCTCCATCACGCCCTAATCCTTGAAACCATAGAATGGAGGATTCGTCTGCCAGCTGTCCGTGTGAAGCAGCCCCAAACCATTTTTCTTCTGGGATTTCGATCGCAATCAGTTTCTCTTCTTTGGATTGTGTCGGGAGATTATGCTCGTACTGATCAATTGCAGCTAAATAATACCAAGGAAGTCCTGCGGCAGCTGCTGTTTTCTTATAAAGCGCCATGCGATCCTGCTTTGCTTTATTTACGTTTTCTTCACCTTTTGCAGAGGCAGAGAACGGGAAACTGCTTAGCAGGAGAATTAGCAGCATGGCAATGTGTATCTTTTTCATGTGCTGCTCACCTTTCCTTACACGTTTGCTGTTAGTTTGTACAGAGATCAGAATTTCATGAGTAATGATCATTAGATGAGAAGAAGGAATGCGAAAATATAAAAGAAATATGCTACACTAGAAGCAAGATAGGGGAGTCGATAGATGGTGAAAACAACAGTACAAGGCAAGCACTATGAAGTGGTGCAGGATGTGAAGGAAGCCTTTCAGGAACAGGCATTCCAAAACCGCTATAGCGAAATCCTGACTAAATATGATTACATTGTCGGTGACTGGGGGTATGAGCAGCTTCGTCTAAAAGGATTCTTTGATGACGATAACCCAAAATCCACCTTCGATACGAAAATCAGCACATTGGAAGATTATTTGTATGAGTATTGCAATTTTGGCTGCGCATATTTTGTCGTGAAAAAAGTTTCGGCAAAGTGAATGCGTGAGAGAGGGGCAAATACGATGTACTTTGTAGATAAAAGAAAGATAGAAGCAATCCTTACATATATGGAAGAGCTGCTGGGAGTAGAGATACCTCATTCTGCGGGGCTAACAGGCAAGCTTGCTGCAGAACGGCGGGCACAGCTTTTGATTGAAGGTATACTGGATACTGGCAACAGTGTAATTGACGGATTTATCATGCGTGATCCAGGCAGCTATGATGATATTATCGATATCCTAGCTGATGAAAAGGTAATAGAGGAAGATACTGCACCAGCCTTTAAAGAAGTGATTGGGCTGCGTAAAATGCTGACTGCAGAATATCAGCATGTGGATCACCAAAGACTTGCAGATACGATGGAGAAACATCACGGTTTGCTTAAACAATATGTAGAATGGGTTAGAGCATATCTGGTGGACGAGACGCGGACAGCTTCCGCTTTTGCAAGGAGCAGCCAAGATGAAAGCATATGATGGGTATCTGATCGATTTAGACGGAACGATGTATCTAGGTAAGGAGCGGATTGAAGCTGCACCAGGATTCATTCAAAGACTAAAGGATGCTGATAAAAAGCATCTTTTCGTGACGAATAATTCCACGCGCACACAGGAGCAAGTAGCTGCTAAGCTTCGCCAAATGGATATTGCAGCTGAACCGGAGGATGTGTTTACGACGAGCATGGCTACGGCAGCATTCATCCGTGAGCACAATCCAGCTGCCCGGGTATTTGCTATTGGTGAAGAAGGGTTGTTCGATGCCTTGGAGAAAGAGGAGCTTACCTTAGCTGAAGAAAACTGTGATTATGTTGTGATCGGTCTTGATACATCGATTACGTATGAGAAGCTGGCAAAGGCTTGTCTGCTTGTTCGAGCAGGAGCAAAGTTTCTCTCCACGAACAGTGACAGAGCACTTCCTACTGATGCCGGCTTGATGCCGGGCAATGGAGCGATCACAGCTGTCATTTCTGTCAGCACTGGTATTGAACCGACCTTCATCGGCAAACCAGAGAATATCATGATGGAGCAAGCAAGGAAGCTATTAGATTTGAACAAGGAACAAGTTCTTATGGTAGGGGATAACTACCTGACCGATATAACTGCAGGTATCCGAGCGGGTATGGATACACTGATGGTTTGTACCGGTTTTACAAGAAGAGAGGAACTCCCTTTCCTTGATCCGAAGCCAACATATACGATCGATACGTTAACCGAATGGGAATTCAAATAAGAGCAGCCTTTCATAAGGCCGCTCTTTTTGTTTATCCGTCAATATTTTCTTCGTCGTTCTGACTGTGCGCAAGCCTACTGGCTGCCGCCGCTGCGATAGCACCTACAATGTCATCCAGGAAAGTGTGGCATTCCCCGCTGCTTTTATCATTCAGCTTGGCCAAAATGCCGGGTTTCTGTTTGTCGATATAGCCATAGTTCGTAAATCCGATTGATCCATATAAGTTAATAATGGAGAGTGCAATCACTTCGTCTATTCCATACAAGCTCTCGTCTCTCGCCAGATTATCCTGCAGCGGCTGTTCCAGTTTTCCTTGTTCGGTTAGTACGTCAAGCTGGATTCCTGTCAGGATGGCGTTTTGTACCTCTCTTTTTGACAATACGCGTTCCACATTATAAATGCACCGGTCCATCGTTAGGCCAGGGTAATATTTCTCTTGCAGAAAATGTACCAGCTCCGCGATGTCTTCTACTTGTACACCTCGTTCGATAAGCCATTCCCGTGCTTTTTTCTCTAATTCAGCAGTCATAAGATCACTTCGCCTTTCTATGTATAATTCTGTTAGCAGTATACCCTTCTAACCTATGCGCCAACCGTCAGCTCTGGAACATGTTTTTTACCGATGCTTCATAAAATGTATCAGGAGGTGTTTGCTCGTGTTGCAGTTGATGCAGCAATATATACCAGGGTTCACCGGGAAGCCGGTTTCCTATCGGAATTATCACGCTTATCAGACAACAGAACGGTTATATGTCATTATACCAGCAAGAACGGATCAAGACAGTTATTATGAACTGGCTGCTATCACCGTTTATATGCAGGAAGCAGGTTTTCCGCGTCTCGCTCAGCCGATGCTGACAACAGAAGGTCAGATATTGACTGTTTATGAAAATACAGCTTATCTCGTGGTAGAGATGCCGCCGCCTTATTCAAGAAGTCTGGATGCGCATGGTGCAGAGCTTGCTGCCTTCCATCAGCTAGGTGCCGGCTGTCCGTTTGCACCAGATACACTATCCAGCTACGGGAAATGGAGTGATCTATGGACTGTGCGGCTGTCGCAGGCAGAAAGACTTTATTCAAACATCTATCAAAAACGACCACTTGTTCATGAAGAACGTGTATTTCTGGACACTTTTCACTATGTAATCGGCAGGACGGAGCTTGCCATTCAATACTTGAATGAAACAAGCAATGAGTTCCGTTTTACAGACTATGATCAGCCGACCACGGTATTCACGAAATACCAATCTGAACTGGCAGATACATATGTGCTGCCGCATAGCATCATTTATGACCATCCAGCTCGTGATTTAGCAGAATATATGAGGACTGCTTTTTGTGCGGAGGAAGAGATGGAAACGGGTGAATTTCTCCAATCTTATATGCAGCAGCGCCCGCTCTCTGTATTTGGAATGAGAGTGCTGTATGCCAGGTTGATCATGCCACTTCATCTTTTCGATCAAATCGAGAAAGGTTTAACTGGAAAAGCGTATGAAACACTTATCATGCAGCAAAGCAAATACGAGCAGCGTCTGGCCGGATTATTCGATCACATGCAGGTTGATACTCGCTCTCTTGAGATACCTATGTTGGAAAATTATTTGTAAAGTTGGTTGCGATAGTAGATTGATAGAGTTATAATGTCCTTTATACAAAAACATTTGTTTATTTCAGGTGGACAGGAGGCTGGATGAGATGAAACAAAAGATACAAATCGGCTTATGCGGCCTTGGTACAGTCGGAAGCGGTGTGGTTCAGATTTTACAGGATCACCAAGAGCAGATTCGTTATAAACTCGGCTGTGAAGTGGAAGTAGCGAAAGTGCTCGTCAAAAACAAGGAAAAGAAACGCGAATATATCAAGGATGCTTCCATCCTTACGATGGAGGCTTCTGATATTACGGATAACCCTGACATTGACATCGTTGTCGAAGTGATGGGCGGCATGGAGGATACGTATCAGCTGATGGAACGCAGTATCCGAAACCGCAAGCATATCGTGACTGCCAATAAAGACTTGATGGCAGAGCATGGTGACAAGCTGTTTGCACTGTCCCAGGAATATGATACGGATATTTACTATGAAGCTAGTGTGGCCGGCGGAATTCCAATCCTTCGTTCGCTCAGTGACGGCCTTGCTTCAGATAAGATTGAGAAAGTGATGGGTATCGTCAACGGAACGACGAATTTCATCCTCACGAAAATGACAGATGAAAACCTATCTTTTGAAACAGTGCTAAAGGAAGCGCAGGCTCTTGGATTTGCTGAAGCTGATCCAACTTCAGATGTTGAAGGTTTGGATGCAGCCCGTAAGATGACATTACTGGCAAATTTGGCATTTAAGATGCCTGTGGCATATAGTGATGTCCAAGTTGCAGGTATCACTTCCGTATCCCAGGAAGATATCGAGTTTGCCGGAAAGCTAGGCTATATTGTGAAGCTGATCGGTATTGCAGCAATAGATGATGGAAAAGTAGAAGTGAGCGTCGAGCCTACTTTGCTGCCGGAAGCACATCCACTGGCACAGGTGAAAAATGAGTTCAATGCTGTTTATGTGTATGGACACGCAGTCGGCGAGACGATGTTTTATGGTCCGGGTGCTGGTGGGCTGCCAACAGCGACAGCCGTCGTTTCCGATCTGATGGAGGTCATCAAGAATATCCGCTTAGGTGTCAGCGGTAAGGCTTATGTGCAACCTCAATATAAAACTGCTTTAAAGGATAATACTGAAAAGCATGCCAAGTATTTCATTCGTGTAGAAGCAGAGGATCAGACAGGTGCGTTCCACGCCGTTACGAATGTGTTTGCAGGTCAGGATGTCTCGTTTGCTAAAATCCTTCAGCTGCCTCATAGCAAATCGAAAACAGCAGAAGTCGTCATGGTGACACATAAACATAGCAAGCAGCAAATCGAAAACAGCATACAGCAGCTGGAGCAATTGAGCGTCGTGAAACGCGTAATCAGCTGTTATCGTGTAGACGGAGAGGATTGAGAAGCATGGGATGGAAAGGACTTTTAGAAGCATATAAAGAATATTTGCCGATTTCAGAGGAAACACCAGCTGTAAGTTTAGGAGAAGGTAACACACCTTTAGTTAAGCTAGAAAAGCTGTCAGCAGCTTATGGTATCGAGGCCTACGCAAAAATCGAAGGAGCGAACCCAACGGGAAGCTTCAAGGACCGCGGTATGGTCATGGCCATTGCCAAGGCAAAAGAAGCAGGGGCTAAAGCAGTCATTTGCGCATCGACAGGCAATACTTCTGCTTCAGCAGCTGCGTATGCTGCCCGCGCGGGTATGCGCTGCTTCGTTGTCATTCCGGAAGGTAAAATTGCACAAGGAAAGCTTGCCCAGGCAGTCATGTACGGCGCGGAGATCTTTTCAATCGAAGGCAATTTTGATGATGCACTGCGTGTTGTACGGAACTTGAGCGAAACTGAGCCGGTGGCGCTCGTCAATTCTGTGAACCCATATCGTCTCGAAGGACAGAAGACTGCAGCCTTCGAGCTGTGCGAACAATTAGGACAAGCACCGGATTACTTATTCATTCCTGTCGGTAATGCAGGTAATATCAGTGCATATTGGAAAGGCTTCAAGGAATATGAGCAAGAAAAAGGGTACAGTCTTCCAGTTATGAAGGGCTATCAAGCAAGCGGAGCAGCTCCGATCGTGCATGACCGGGTGTTTGAGAATCCGGAAACTGTAGGCACTGCCATACGTATCGGGAATCCTGCAAGCTGGCAGAAAGCAACCGCTGCAAGAGATGAATCAGGCGGAACAATTGACGAAGTGACAGATGAGCAGATTATCGCTGCATATCAGAAAATAGCTCGCGAAGAAGGCATTTTCGCTGAACCAGGATCTTGTGCATCTTTCGCGGGACTGCTGAAAGCTTTGGAGCAAGGAGAAGTACCTAAAGGCGCAACCGTTGTTAGTGTACTAACTGGAAACGGATTGAAGGATCCGAACACAGCGATTGAATACAGTACAATCAAGCCGGTCGTCCTCCCGAACGAAGAACAAGTGATTGCAGACGCCATCAGGGAGCGGATGTAAATGAAACGCTGGCAAATAAGCGTACCGGCAAGCACTGCCAATATTGGACCAGGCTTTGATTCGGTTGGTATCGCTTTGAATCTGTATTTGGAGCTGGAAGTTCAGCCTGGACTGGAGTGGGAATTCATTCCGATGTCAGATGCCGTGCAAGGTCTTCCGGCTGGCAAAGACAATATGATTTATGAAACAGCCCTTTATGTGGCAGATCGCTATGGATATAGTAATCTGCCAGCATGTACGGTTCGTATGAATAGTGTTATTCCACTAGCCAGAGGGCTCGGCAGCAGTGCTACAGCCCTTGTTGCCGGTATTGAGCTGGCGGATTGCCTTTTGTCGCTTCAGTTGAGTGATGAAGAAAAGCTCGATATCGCTGTAAGTTTGGAAGGACATCCTGATAACGCAGCACCATCCATTTTAGGGGGATGTGTGATTGGCTATTATGATGACAAAGTTCATTATATACAGACACCAATTAAGGATGTACGTTTTCTAGCAGTTATTCCATCATTCAAACTTGCAACGTCAGATGCCAGAGCTGTTCTTCCAGATCAGCTTCTGTATAAAGACGCTGTAAAGGCAAGTGGTATTGCAAATGTAGCCGTTGCTGCCTTGCTGCAGCAAAATTGGAAGCTGCTTGGAGAGATGATGACGAAGGACCTTTTCCATCAACCCTACAGAGAGTCAATGATTCCGCATTATAAGGAAATCACCGACTCCCTGCAGGAAGCTGCATATGGTGTCTATTTAAGCGGTGCTGGCCCGACGATGATAGCTTTAATCGATGAAGCCCGGGCAGAAGCTGTCCATGCACACTATCAGAATATGTATCCTGACTTTGAATGGCTTTTGCTTTCATGTGCTGCAAAAGGAAGCTTCGCAGAAGAGTTAGCTGTCGAAGCATGACAAAACCCACAGAATCGGGATGATTTCTGTGGGTCTTTACTATCTTACGTATAAATAAAGAACCACGGGAAAGCTGTCACTTTTCCGTGGTTCTATCATTGTATTAGAATACTTGCTCGATCTCACGCACACCAGGAACTTCTGCCATTAAAGCACGTTCAATTCCGGCTTTCAATGTGATCGTAGAGCTTGGGCAGTTACCGCATGCTCCCATAAGACGCAGACGTACGATACCTTCATCAACATCGACTAGCTCGACGTCGCCGCCATCACGCAGCAAGAATGGACGCAATTTATTCAAAACTTCTTGTACTTGGTTTTCCATCATCCATTATCCCCCTTACGATTATATATTCATTATAAATCCTTTCCGGAAAAAAATCCACGCTGGCTAACTGAGAAATTTTATCAATTAAAAAATAAATTCCAACATCGTGCTTGTTACGGTAAACTGAAGCTAACAGCATACGAGAGGATGGAGCAGGATGACAACTAATATTACCGTATATGGAGCTGATATCATCTGTGCAAGCTGTGTGAATGCACCAAGCTCTAAAGACACGTATGAATGGCTGCAGGCCGCATTGGCAAGGAAGTTCGAAAACAAACAGTTTCAATTCGAATACATTGATATCAATGAACCGCCTGATGTAGTAAAGCATAAGCAGTTCGCGGCGAAAGTGATAGAAGAAGATCTGTTCTTTCCTGTTGTTCTCGTTAATGATGAAATCGCGGGTGAGGGAATCATTTCCCTTAAGGCAGTCACAAAAGCTGTCGAGACAGTCAGCGCAACCTAGTTGTGCTGATATCCCGCCTTATGGTAGGATTATCACTTAATAGTGTTACATCCTAGAATAGGAGTGAGCGGGTTGAATCCGATCATTGAGTTTTGTGTTAATAATCTGGCCTCAGGTTCTCAGGCAGCTTATGAAAAGCTGGATAGTGACCCAGGTCTTGATGTCATAGAATACGGCTGTACAAGCTTTTGCGGCATTTGTGCCCAGCACATGTTCGCTCTTGTAAACGGTGAACCGGTGACAGCTGAGACACCTGATGAGCTTGTCGAAAATGTTTACAAGTTCATCGAAGAAAATCCGTTATTTTAATTGGCCGTGCGTCTGCATTCCGCAGGCCTCGGCTTTTTTCATAGTAGAGGAGAAGAGACAATGGAGATACCGTTTGTGAAACTGCATGGCTTAAAAAACAGCTATATTTTTATTAATCTGTTCCAATTCCAGCTGGAGGAGGAAATGCTAGCGCCGCTTGCGATAGCTGTCGCAGACAGGGATACTGGAATCGGCTCTGACGGCTTGATACTTATCCATCCGAGCGAAACGTGTGATGTAGGCATGCGTGTTTTCAACCTGGACGGTTCCGAAGCAATGAATTGCGGGAACGGTCTCCGCTGTGTCGCGAAATATGCTTATGAAAATGACTTGGTGGAACGTGATACATTCACGATTCAGACGAAGGCAGGACAAGTGGAAGCAAAAGTGCATGGATCAAAAGCGCATGTACATGAAGTGACAGTTGATATGGGAGCGCCGATTTTGCAGCGTGAACTGATTCCAATGCTCGGTGAGGCTGGTCAGGACGTCGTCGATGAAGTTTTTGAAGCAGGAGAAGAACAGCTTCATGTTACAGCAGTAAGCATGGGTAATCCACACGCCGTGTTCTTTGTCGATAACATTAATGAAGCACCGCTTTATACGCAAGGTCCTGTTATTACGAAGGATCCTCGATTCCCAGAAGGAGTCAACGTCGAGTTCATAGAAATGGTCTCCAATAAAGAAATGCATTTCCGTGTATGGGAACGCGGCTCTGGTGTTACACAGGCATGTGGTACTGGTGCTTGTGCGGCAGTCGTTGCAGCAATTCAAAATGGCAAAGCACCGTATGGAGAAGAAGTGACCGTACATCTTAGCGGCGGCGATTTGTTCATCCGATGGGAAAAAGACGGTTCCGTCTGGATGCGTGGTGCGGCTGAAAAGACTGTATCTGGAACTTTTTATTGGGAGCACAGTGCTTGAGCATCAGTGAATAGGAGCGTATACTGAAAGTAAGATTAGAATAGGGAGGTAACTTGAAATGGTATTGAATATTACTGACACTGCCAGCCTTCAGATCAAAGAAATGATGAAGGAAGAAGAAGCAGAAACAGTCCTGCTGCGCTTTGGCGTCAAAGGCGGTGGCTGCAGCGGCCTTTCCTACAGCCTCGGCTTTGAATATGAAAAAAATGAAGAGTTGGATACATTCGAAGAGGTCAACGATATCCCGGTCATCATCCGTTCTATGGATATTCCGGTTATCCAAGGCACTACTATCGATTTCAAACAAAATATGATGGGCGGCGGGTTTACTATTGATAACCCGAACGCCATCGTCAGCTGCGGGTGTGGTTCGTCATTTAAGGCGGCAGCCCGTGAAGGTACGCCTGAGAATTGCTGATGTTAAAATGAAAGCCTTTCTGCCGTTTGTACAATCAAACGGCAGAAAGGCTTTTTTGCATTTTCTAGAGTCTTTCTCATTTAATTTAGTAGAGCCTCTTTAATATGACCATTTACTTGGTAGCTGTTTAAAAGACCAATATGAGATACGCCGTAAATTCTAATGTTATTCGCACCAGTAAGGACGGATAGATAGGAGCTTACGACATAGTCACTTGTCGAATAGATGGAAGTAGTATCTATGCCAGAAGGCGCTGCACTAGTTGTCAGTCTATTTGCCCCACCTAGCGTTACGAGCTTATCCACTTTGTCACCGCCGCCTTTATTCAATATGTAATAAAGACTGTTTGCGCCTCCCATGCTATGTGCCACGATGTTTACTTTATCGCTGCCTGTTTCTTCGAGTACGTCATCTACAAATCCCTGAATGGCAGATGAATTCAATTCTTGATGCCCTTGCTTGCTTGGGAGATCAATTGAATAAAGCTCATCACTCGACCATCCTTGGTTCTGTAAGTATCTTTCAATGAAATAGAAATTCGAATCGGAACCCGTCAAACCGTGAACAAAGACAACTGGTGTGTTATCAGTAGCGGCTTGGACTTTAGTGGGCTGGAAATAGGCAGAAAATGTTAGTACCATGGCAAAGCTGATAATCAAAAGCGTAATTTGTTTACATTTTCTCATTTCTTGTATCCTCCTAATATTTATATTATGTAATACTATTAAATTGTAAAATATCAACTGGAATTCCGGTATTGGGAAATTTATGATGATTTCACTATTTCTACGTCCTTTAGTAAACCATTTTCACAGTCATAATCACTCATCAGTAAGATTTTATTTCCCAATTAGAGTGTACAAAGTAGGTGTTTTATTCTTGTGATAATATTGCTAGAATCAACAGTTAGAAATCCCATTAATGTCTATTAAGGAGATATAAGATGATCACACTAGCTAAACCTGCAGATGCGTCGGAAATCCACCGGGTCATGATCGCTGCATTTGAAGAGTACAGAAATACGGCAGTTCCATCCAGTGCATTGGATGAAACAATAGATTCAATAAGATCATTTTTAGAAGAGGGTAAAGAGAGAGCTCTTCTTTTTTGGATTAATAATATAGCGTTAGGTACTGTCCGTTTTAAGGAAGAGGATGGTGCTTTATACTTCTTCCGCTTATCTGTAAGACCAGAGTGGAGAGGAAGAGGGGTAGCACGACACTTACTATCAGCATTAGAAAATTATGCGGCAACCCAAAGTCTTGGTACGCTTTACTGTCAGGTGAGGCTGTCAGAAGAGAGAAATATCGATTTATATAAGAAGAACGGATTTTGCATCAATGACAGTAAAACAATTACAAAATCCAATGGGATTCGGGTTGAAACAGTCATGATGACCAAAAAGCTATGATAAGTAAGTAGAGCTCAGTAAAACCTATATCATGCGGAAAACCAAAAATTGTAATGTTATAAAATGATTATATTAATAAAATGCGGGTATATAACTCCTACCAACACCTACATAAGGTGAAAGCATTGTTTGTACAACAGACAACATGCATAAATGGAGGAGAGAGAACGATGGACAAACAAGCGAATGGACAAGGGCATGTCGCTCATACTGAGGACGATGGTCGAAGTTCGAAGCGAAGATTAAGATTAATCGCTATTATTTCTACCTTCGGTGGATTATTATTCGGTTACGATACAGGTGTAATCAATGGGGCATTGCCTTTCATGGGGCAGGAAGACCAATTGAATCTGACACCATTAACAGAAGGAATGGTAGCAAGTTCCTTGCTTCTTGGAGCAGCGTTCGGTGCTGTATCCGGCGGTAAGCTTGCAGATAAAGTCGGTCGACGTCGTGTGATATTATACTTAGCTGTATTATTCTTCTTAGCAACTTTAGGTTGTTCTTTTGCACCGAATGTGGAGACAATGATTGTCTTCCGCGTACTGCTTGGACTAGCAGTTGGTGGTGCTTCGGTAACTGTTCCTGCTTACTTGGCGGAGGTTTCTCCTACTGAGTCACGCGGAAAAATGGTAACGATGAATGATTTGATGATCGTTACTGGTCAGCTTCTTGCTTATTCTTCTAACGCATTTCTTGGAAATATGTTCGGAGATACTGCTCATATTTGGCGTTATATGCTTGTTATTGCTACAATACCAGCTCTTGTACTTTGGTTCGGAATGCTTGTTATGCCAGAGAGTCCGCGCTGGCTTGCACAGCAAGGTATGCTGAAAACTGCTTTCCAGATTCTTTCAAAGATTCGCCGTAAAAATCGGGCGAAGCAGGAAATGGAACAGATTAAGAATACGGTAGAAAAAGAGAAGAAGCTGGACAAAGCTTCCTTTAAAGATTTGACTATTCCGTGGATCAGAAGAATCGTTCTTATCGGATTAGGGATTGGAGTAATCCAGCAGATAACTGGTGTAAACTCCATCATGTACTATGGTACTGAAATTTTGAGTGACGCAGGATTTGGTCGAGATGCGGCTCTTATAGGTAACATTGCCAATGGTATCATTTCCGTAGCAGCTACTATCTTTGGTATCTGGCTGCTAGGTAAAGTAGGACGCAGACCGATGCTGACGGTCGGATTTATCGGTACGACAACTGCATTGCTTTTGTTAACGATTGTAACGACATTCTTTGAAGGTTCGGCTGCACTTCCATATCTAGTGCTGAGTCTAACGGTAACTTTCCTTGCATTCCAGCAAGGAGCGGTATCGCCTGTCACATGGTTGATGCTTTCTGAAATATTCCCGTCACGTATTCGTGGTATGGGGATGGGGATTGCAATCTTCTTCCATTGGATGACAAACTTTACGGTAAGTTTGACCTTCCCAGTGTTGCTTAGTGCGATCGGTCTATCCAGCACATTTCTTATCTTTGTTGTTCTGGGTATTGCTGCTATTCTCTTTATCCAAAAATTCCTGCCAGAAACGAAAGGTCGTACGCTGGAAGAATTGGAACAAGATTTCCGTGATAAGAAAACCCGCAAAACTGTTCCAAAAGTGACTAAGAAAACTGAACTAAGTGAAAGAGTGTAAATAAAAAGATCCCTTCCTGGCAGACAGGAGGGGATTTTCTTTTATAAAGAAAGAAATTGTTATGCTGTTTTCACCGGTGAAAATGGTAATAATCATGAGTGCTGTGGTACAACTGTTCAATTGAAATAGAGTTGTAATATAACAAAAGTGATTATTTTGACAAAAGACGGGTATATAAATCCTACCAGCCCCTACATACAGAAAGGGTAAAAGCATTATTCATGCAGCAGTCAAATGCGTAAATGGAGGAGAAAAATATGGACAAACATGAGACTGAAAAAGGGCATGTCCCACAGATTGAGGATGATGGAAAAAGTTCGAAGCGGAGGCTGAGATGGATTGCCATCATATCTACTTTCGGAGGATTATTGTTTGGATATGATACAGGTGTCATCAATGGTGCACTGCCGTTTATGGGTCAGGAAGATCAGCTGAATCTTACACCGCTGACAGAAGGTGTTGTTGCCAGCTCTCTGCTATTAGGAGCTGCATTTGGTGCAGTATTTGGCGGAAAGCTTTCTGATAAGGTAGGTCGCCGCCGTATTATTTTGTATCTTGCTGTTTTATTCTTTATTGCGACATTAGGCTGTTCATTCGCACCGAACACGGAGACAATGGTGATCTTCCGAGTGCTGCTTGGTCTGGCCGTTGGTGGTGCTTCTGTAACTGTGCCGGCTTACCTTGCTGAGATGTCTCCAGCAGCGAAACGTGGACGAATGGTAACACAAAATGAATTGATGATCGTAACTGGTCAGTTGCTCGCTTATACTTCCAATGCTGCACTTGGAAACTTGTTCGCTGATACAGGTCATATCTGGCGTTATATGTTGGTTATCGCAACCTTGCCGGCTATCATACTTTGGTTTGGGATGCTGGTTATGCCGGAAAGTCCTCGTTGGCTTGCACAGCAAGGTATGCAAAAGACTGCTTTCCAAATTCTTTCGAAGATTCGCCGCAATAATCAAGCAAAACAAGAAATGGCGGAAATTCGCAAGACAGTGGAAAAAGAAGAGAAACAGGATAAGGCGTCATATAAAGACCTTGCGATACCGTGGATAAGAAAGATTGTTTTTATCGGTATGGGTATAGGTATTATCCAGCAAATCACCGGGGTTAACTCTATCATGTATTACGGAACAGAGATATTGAGTAATGCAGGATTCGGAACACAAGCTGCATTGATTGGTAATATTGCAAATGGCGTCATCTCTGTGCTTGCCACATTTGTTGGTATCTGGCTGCTAGGCAGAGTAGGTCGTAGACAGATGCTGACAGTAGGTTTTATCGGAACAACGAGTGCGCTGCTGCTTATTACGATTGTTGCTACTTTCTTTGAAGGGACGACAGCACTTCCGTATATGGTATTAGCTCTGACAGTCACATTCCTTGCCTTCCAGCAGGGTGCTGTTTCACCAGTCACATGGTTGATGCTAGCAGAGATTTTCCCTTCCAGGCTGCGCGGAATGGGTATGGGGATTGCTGTATTCTTCCAATGGATGACGAACTTCACTATTAGTTTGACTTTCCCAGTCTTGTTAAGTGCAATTGGTCTATCCAGTACTTTCTTAATCTTTGTTGTCCTGGGGATTGCTGCAATTCTCTTTATACAAAAATTCCTTCCAGAAACAAAGGATCGTACGCTGGAAGAATTGGAACAGGATTTCCGCCAGATGACAATCCGCAAAACAGTACCAAAATTGAAGAAGAAAACAGAAATAGGAGAAAGGGTATAATCCCTTCTCCTATTTTTTTGTTTCGACTAGTTTCTTTAAGCCTGCTTCCAATTCGTCGAAGAAGACAGGCATTCCATGTCCAGTACCAGCCGCTTGAGGATGCAGCTCCTGCAGCTTGCGGATGGAACGGAAGGACTCCTGCTCGTCCATTGTGAAGTAGCGTGGAGGACCGTTGAATTCCTTTTGCTGCGTAAGCACTTTGTGCAGAGATTCCTGCTGCACGGTCGTAAACGCATCACCTGCAATCAAGACTTTATCTTCTGTATGGAATAAGCTGATATGCCCTGGAGTGTGTCCTGGTGTGTGGATCCATTCCCAGCCTGGCAGGTGCGGTACTTTATGGTCGAGCGGTATGAGCCTTACATGCTTGCTTAAATCGATTCCTGTATTCGGGAAGGTCTTAGACAGCTTGGTAATCAGTCCGCCGCCAGCATCAGTCTTTCCTTCCGGATAGTCAAGCTGTCCAGTCAGGTAGGGAAGCTCAAGCTCATGCGCATAAACAGGCACATCCCATTCCTTCACCAGCTCGACGATACTGCCGACATGGTCGAAGTGACCATGTGTGAGGAGAATGCATGCTGGTTTAGTGCCTTCACCAAATAGTTCAGCAGCAGCTTGCTTAATATTGCCTGCTGTATCAGGAACCCCGGCATCGACAAGTACCCATTCTTTTGTATCAGGATTTTCAATAAAAAAGACATTTACTATTCTGTCTAGATAGCCATGAACAGTTGGGGAGACAGTTGTTTCTTTTCCGCTCTTTATTGAGGCAAGCGGAATTAAGCGATGTTCATATTCGTTTTCCATACAGCTCCTCCTTTATCGATACTAGTGTGTGAAAGAAGGGCTTCCTTATACAAGAAGTATAAAAAAACACCGGTTTTCCATAAAGGTAACCGGTGCGGTGTTATTTAAAACATGCTTGTGGAATGTTTAGGCTGTACACGAGCTTCTGGATCAATGTATGTTTTGGCATTGTTGATGGCAGTCGGGCCTTCGCCGAAACCAGAGGCGATCAGGTTGACTTTACCAGGGTACGTACAAATATCACCAGCTGCGTAAATGCCAGCGATATTCGTTTCTTGCTTCGTATTGACAACAATACTGTTTTTCTCGATTTCCAAATCCCATTGCTTGATTGGTCCTAAGGAAGAAATGAAGCCGTAATTGACGAGTACTTCGTCAACATCGATCGTTTCAGTTTCTTCGCTTTTCACCTTCTGCAGAACAACCTGTTCGATGCGGTCAGTACCAAGCATCTCAACTGGTGTATAAGGAGTCATGATTCTTACATTGGATTGCATGAGTCGTTCTACACTGTGTTCATGGGCACGGAACTCATCCCGGCGATGCACGAGAATGACTTCTTTGGCAATTGGTTCAAGCATTAGCGCCCAGTCAACAGCAGAATCGCCGCCACCTGCTAATAGCACACGCTTGCCAGCGTATTTCTGCATATTATCCACATAGTAATTCAAGTTAACACCCTCAAACTCGTCGCATCGTTCAACTGTCAGGCGACGAGGCTGGAAGGCACCGTTTCCTGCTGTGATGATGATCGTTTTCGAGAAGTGTACATCCTTATCTGTTTCGATGCGGAATGTATTATCTTCTAAACGCTCGACTTTATCGACTGATTCGCCGAGTGCGATGGTAGGGTCAAAGCGTTTCAGCTGTTCCATAAGGTTGTCCACTAATTCCTGTGCGCGGACTTGAGGGAATCCAGCTATATCATAGATGTATTTTTCAGGGTATAAAGCTGAAAGCTGTCCGCCCACTTGGGGAAGGCTTTCAATGATTTTGACACTTTGCTGACGCATCCCACCATAGAATGCGGTGAAAAGTCCGACTGGACCTGCACCGATGATGGTCACATCATATATTTGATCTGACATACCGGTTCCTCCTAGTATTTTTAAACGTAACAATTGGTATTTTATCATAGTTGCTGAAATATGAGTAAGAAGAAGGATTTTTAATGACTAGTAGTATGCCCTCGAACATGATAAGCTTCCCCTTTTTTGGTTGATAAAAGGAAAGAAAACGTTTACCATAATATTGATGACGGTTTTGTGACAGTTTTATGTTTTCATCTGCATTATAAAGTGAATAGTATCACAAACAAAAAAATTAATGAGTTATTAGGTTGCAGCAAGCTTAGGAAAAACCAAACTATATTAATGGATGTGATCAAAGATGAGCAAACCAAAAATTGTGATTGCAGGTGCTGGTTACGGCGGCCTGATTACGACAGTGAAACTTCAGAAACTGATTGGAGCGGACGACGCGAGCATCACGCTCGTAAACAAGCATGATTACCATTATCAGACAACATGGCTTCATGAGAATGCGGCCGGGACGAGACATCATGATCAGACGCGGATTGCAATCAAGGATGTTATCGATGCAAAAAAAGTCAATTTTGTCCAAGATACGGTAACGAAAATCAAACCAGATGAAAAAAAGCTAGTTATGCAAAACGGCGAAATCTCCTATGATTATCTTGTTGTAGGCTTAGGCTTTGAGCCGGCGAATTTCGGTATTGATGGCCTTCTTGACCATGCGTACATGATTCGGAGCATCAATTCCTCCCGTTTGATCAGAGAGCATATCGAGCACAATTTCGCAGTGTATAACAATGAAGCGGAAAAGAAAGAAGAACGTCTTAATATCGTTATTGGCGGAGGGGGCTTCACGGGCATCGAGTTTGCCGGAGAATTGGCAGAACGTATACCAGAACTGTGCAAAGAATACGATATAGACCGGGATAAGGTAAGGGTCATAGTTGTAGAAGCTGGAGCTTCCGTCATGATGGGATTCGATCCGCAGCTTGTTGAATATGCCTTGAATTCCTTGGAATCCCGCGGCATCGAATTCCAGACAAATGCCTTCCTTAAGGAAGTGACAGCCAACAGCATTGTTTATGAAAAAGCTGGTGAGAGACATACGGTCAAAACCAATACAACGGTATGGGCAGCTGGTGTTAAAGGTAACTCGATTCTGGAGGAATCCGGTTTCGAAGTAAACCGAGGCAAGGTGATGGTGACAGAGGATCTGCGTGATCCGAACCATGACGATATCTTTATTGTCGGCGATTGTGCGGCCGTCATAAATGGCGAAAACGGTAAACCGTATCCGCCAACAGCGCAAATAGCTACACAGATGGGTTATAACTGTGCCCAGAATCTGAAAGCACTCATCCGCAAGGAAAGCAACACCCAGAAATTCGTGCCAGAGATCAAGGGTACGCTTGCTTCCTTAGGAGGCGGTGACGCCATGGGTATGGTAATGGGTAAGAAGCTGTTCGGAAAACCGGCAGATGTGATGAAGAAAGCGTCGGATAATCGCTATCTTTTCCAGCTTGGCGGTGTAGGACTAGTCTTGAAAAAAGGGAAGTTCAACATATTCAGCTAAACAAAAAGCAGCCATATGGCTGCTTTTCTTTTGTATAGGGATATTCTCATTTGTCGATGCTGTTACCAGAGGTGAAAGATATGATGCGACGATGGTGCATAAGAGCACTGCTTTGTACCCTCTGGCTTACAGCTATGTATGTGACCTGGAGCCAGCTGACGAATTTGACAGCAGAGGACGTCATCCAATATGAACAGAGGCAGCTTCCTGTACGTGACTTCGGAAGCAAGCAGCTGCATTTACAATTAAAACAGCAAATAGATGACTAAAGAAATACCAATGCCGGTTAATGCGCCGAAAAAGACTTCGATCGGCTGATGTCCGAGCATTTCTCGGATTTCGCGATTCTTTTCGAACTCCTGCTTACTGCCCCAGATTTTCGCTTCATCCACAAAGCGCTGAAAATCCTTCAGAAGCAGATTCAGCAATATTGCCTGTTCACCGGCTTGTCTTCTTACACCGGATGCATCAAACATGATGATGATGCTAAAGACGAAGGATGCGGCAAAAATAGGGGAATCAAGTCCGCTTTCAAAGCCGATCGAGGTTGTCAGGGCAGCCACGGCTGCTGAATGGCTGCTCGGCATTCCCCCGGTACTGAATGCAAGGTCGGCTTGAATGCGCTTATCCGCAATCGCACGGATAGGCACTTTTATTATTTGTGCGAAAACGATTGCAATCAGCGCACTCCATAGAGGCATATTTTGTAACAATGACATGTACTGCTACATCCTTTCAGAGAAAAAGCTATAATATATGATGTACTCATTATAACTAAATTTCCCTGAGAAAATGTCATTTAAACGAAGTATTATATGTCACTTTACCTTTTCTGAAAGCATGAGCCACTCTAGGGTAAAACAAGGCTGCAAGAATTGCGAAACAGAAATCTTTGATAAAGAACGGTATCATGCTGATCCAAGCAGCCAAGTAGCTTATATCCACACCCATCCAAAGATGCATGGCGCCGTACATATACGTGACCCCAAAGAGATAATTTACAATTACACCAGCGATTACCGCTCCAAAAACGCGGTAACGCATAGATGTCTTTTCCATAATAAACCCAGCGATAAAGGCAATAGGTATGAAAGATAGCAAGAAACCGCCAGTAGGCCCGGCAAAGACACCAAATCCTCCAGAGAGATCTGCGAAAATCGGCAGCCCAGTAAGACCTAGCAGTACATAACAAATCATACTGTAGGATCCCCATTTATAGCCTAACAGCAAACCAGCAAGTAGTGCGAAGAAAGGCTGCAATGATAACGGCACTGTTTGTCCTCCGATTGGTACTGCAAGAAACGGCAGCCAAACCGAGATATTTGCTCCGACTGTCATCAAGCCCACAAACATCGCGCTTGCAGTCAATTTACCAGTACGACTCATAAATTTATCAACTCCTTGCAGAAATAGTAAGCGACAGGCTCTTTATTGTCAACCTAATTTTTGTTGAGGTTTACAATATAGGCATAGAAAAAGGCATAGAAGCCTTCTTCTATGCCTGGATTGCTGCATCCAATGCAATTTCCATCATATCGCCAAAAGTAGTCTGACGCTCCTCGGCAGTTGTTTCTTCGCCAGTAAGGATGTGATCGCTGACTGTAAGGACAGATAGCGCTTGGCAGTCATGTTTCGCAGCAATCGTGTAAAGTGCAGTTGTCTCCATTTCGACAGCCAAAACTTTGTAATCTGCCAATTTTCCGTAGAATTCCAATGTGTTGTCACGATAGAAACGATCGCTTGTAAAGACGTTACCAACACGGATGTTCAAGCCTTTTGCTTGTCCAGCTTGATATGCTTTCAGCAGCAAATCAAAGTCAGCTGTAGGGGCAAAATCGACTGTACCAAATTCCTGACGGTTTATTTGGGAATCAGAGCTAGACGTGGAGGCTAAGATTACATCACGAACTTTAACGTCTTTCTGAATAGCGCCTGCAGTACCAACGCGAATCAGTTTCTTCACGCCGTAGCTTTGAATCAATTCATTTACATAGATGCTGATGGACGGCACACCCATACCTGTACCTTGAACAGAGATTCTTTCTCCTTTGTATGTACCGGTATAGCCATACATTCCTCTTACTTCGTTATAAAGCTTTGCATCTTCCAAAAATGTTTCAGCGATGTATTTTGCGCGAAGCGGATCCCCAGGAAGCAGGATCTTGTCTGCAATCTGGCCGGCTTCTGCATTTATATGTACACTCATGACAGCACTCCTTTTTGCTAGATGTGTCAAAATTACCATAAATACAAGATAAACTCAATCTTATGGCGTGAAGCTGTTTTTAAACTTAAAAAAGTGACATATTTATTTAAAAACGCTTTCTTTTCTCCTATAATAAGTATGTTACTACTTTCACATTTACATACATGAGCTATTTGCTTTGGAGGGAATTACGATGCAAGAGAAAACATTCACTATTACAAGCGAAACGGGAATCCATGCGAGACCTGCAACGCTGCTTGTTAATAAAGCCGGCCAGTTCAATTCTGAGATTGAACTCGCTTTTAAAGAAAAGAAAGTGAACTTGAAATCGATCATGGGTGTCATGTCACTAGGTGTCCCGCAAGGAGCACAGGTTGTTATTACAGCTGACGGAAATGATGAGGCAGCAGCAATAGAAGGTATCCAGGAAGTGCTGGAAAACCATTTGAGCTGATTGAAAAAGCTGGAGATTTTCTCCAGCTTTTTTTATACTTTCCTCAAGGAGTATAATATACCGGATGGGAGTCCTAGCTTATGAAATGTCATATATCACAGCTTCCTGGCATCGGAAGCAAAATTACGCTGCGCACTGGAGAAGAGGGGATGGTTGTTATTATCGTCCATCACTCCGGCAAACGAGAATTATATTTCTTTGAAGACGCTTCCAGTGATGAGGCGGATTTCGCAATGGATTTAACGGCAGATGAGACACGGGAGCTAGGTGCACAGCTTTTAGGTGCTACTTATCAGCCTGTTGATACAGACCAGCTAAAATTGTTTCGCAAGCAAATCGTTGTGGATTACATTGAATTATCGGAATCATCTGAGATTGCTAATAAGACATTAGAAGAAGCAGCAGTGCGGTCGAGAACTGGTGTTACTGTTATCGGTATTATCCAAGGTGATGAGACGATTGCCATTCCAGAGCCGGCTACTGTTTTGAAACCGGGAGATGTATTGATGTCAATTGGAAAGAAGAATCAGATTGATGCCATGATCGACCTTTGCGACGGTAAGGAAGAGCAGACTTGAGTGTGCAGCTGCCAACGCTGCTTGGAGCTGGCCTTGTCTTGCTCGGAATATTCTACCTAGGTTTTCTATCCATCAAAATCCGTTTTCCGAGTGTCATTCTGTATATTTTGTTTGGCATCGTTCTGGCAGATTTGCTGCTTCATAATGAAATTCTCCACTTTTCAAGTGAAGTTGGTATCGTTTTGCTTTTCTTTGTACTCGGACTTGAATTCAGTATTTCGAGACTTGGCGGTATAGCTAAGAAAATCTGGTCAACTGGTCTCTTGGATGTGATGTTAAGCCTTGGTGTGACAATGGGGATTTGTTTAATCATGCAAGTAGATCTATTTACGTCATTCCTGATTGGTGCGGTGGCCTATGCAACAAGCTCTTCCATTACGGCGAAGCTGTTGGATGACAAGAGCAGAATGGCCAATATGGAGACAGAATTCATCTTGGCGCTGCTTATATTCGAGGATATCATCGCGCCGATTTTAGTCGCTGTGCTTATTGGTATCAGCAGTTCGGGAAGCTTTGAACCGATTAGTGCTGTATACCTTGTGCTGAAAATACTTGGTCTGGCTGTAGGGGCAGTGGTACTGAGCAAAACAGTCTTCCGTAGGTTCGATACATTCATGGATAAGTTTGAAGACGAGGATTTCAAGATTGTGCTGTTAATCGGAATAGCCTTGACTTATGGAGGACTTGCCGTCTATCTCGGCTTATCTGAGGTGCTGGGTGCCTTCCTGGCAGGGATGATTTTAGCGGAATCGGGTAAGATCGAGCGAGTGGAACATGCTGTGAACCCGATTCGAGATTTGTTGCTGCCGACGTTCTTCATCTATTTTGGTACGACTATAGATTTCGGTGACGGTGTACCAATGCCAGTACTGCTTACGATTGTCTTGATCTGGACGATGGCAGCTAAAGTGATGACAGGCTACTTCGGCGGCTTGATGTACGGTTTGCCGAAGCGAGTCGCCTTCCGTGGCGGATTGTCTATTTGCGCCAGAGGGGAATTCAGTGTCGTGATTGCTAGTATTGCAGTTGGTACAGCGAAAGTATTTGCAGGCATCTACATCGTATTGGCGGCTTTCATTGGTGTACTGTTATTCGAATTTGCCCCAAAGTTAACGAACAAGATTTTTGGTAAGCCTGTGACGAAAAAACGTAATTTGAAACTGCCAGGCTCTTAAGACAACGAAAAAAGGCAGGAACAAAGTTTCCTGCCTTTTTTCGTTTACTTAAAGTAATCTTTCTCCAATGTCTCCACGTTTGCAAGCGCAAGTTCTTGATAGCGAGAAGAAGGCTGTTCCTTCAAATCGTGCTTTAGCTGCTGAACTGCTGTCCGCAAAGAATCGGAGTACTCCGGTACTGTGTTTGTATATGCTGATACTGCAGTTTTTGGTATATTCGCTTTTTCATTCTGTGCGAGCGCCCGGCGTTCATGGAAGAAAACATCTTCTGTTTCCTTCGGATGATGCAAATCACCTTGCTGCGGATGCTTGAGAACAGCCAGTATCTCTACTAAATAAAACTTGCCGCGTTCTTCTTTGATACTTCCGACATAGGTACCAGTTTTATAGCGTGCTTTTACGACGCTGCCCATTTCTAAGGTCATTTTGCTGCCTCGAATTCTTTAAGGCTGTTTTTCAGCCGGTCCAGGGCATCCCGCATCGTTTCAGGCGGGCAGGCAATGTTCATCCGAACAAATCCAGTACCTGCTTCTCCGAATTGTACACCGTCATTGAATCCTAGCTTCGCTTTCTGGGCAAAGAAGTCCATCAGTTCTTTTGGTTCCAACTTCATTTGACGGCAATCCAGCCACATCAAATAGGTGCCTTCCAGCGGTGCAAGCTGGATAAGAGGAGTATCAGCCAATGCTTCTTCCGTCAGCTTCCGATTTACTGCCAAAATGTCCAGCAAACCATCCAGCCATTCCTCGCCGTCCGTATAAGCGGCTTCCATTGCAGCGACTGCCATCGTATTCAACATATGGAAGCCTTGCTTAGAGAAGGTTTCTTGCAGCTGCTTTCGCATATCTTCCTGCTCAACGATGCTGTATGATACCTGCAGTCCTGCCAAATTGAATGTTTTTGACGGGGACAAGAATGTGATTGTCCGTTTGCTCATGTCTTCAGACAAGGAGGCAATGGGGATATGCTGATTCCCTTCATGAATTAAATCGGCATGAATCTCATCTGACAAAAGTAAAACATCGTACGTTTGACATAGGTTCACTAAGCGCTTTAGCTCCTCTTTCGTCCAAACACGTCCGACTGGATTATGCGGATTACAAAGAATCATCGTCTTTGCTCCTTCTCGGAAACATGTCTCCAAGTGCTCGAAATCCATCTGGTATGTACCATTTTCTTCGAGCAAAGGATTTTCGACGATTTTGCGGTCATGTGCAGTGACCACGCTGTAAAAAGGAGCATAAACAGGCGTCTGGATGACGACTTGCTCACCAGGTTCTGTAAACGTCTGGATAGCCATATGCAGACTGGTTACTACGCCGGGGCTGTAAAGCAGCCAGCTTGGCTTAATGCGCCAGCCGTGGCGTTTTTCAACCCAATTGGATACGGTCTTTGAAATACTCGCATCTGTAATTGTATAACCATAAATACCGTGTTCAGCCCTGTTCTTCAAGGCGTCTATCACCGCTCGAGGTGATTGGAAGTCCATATCTGCGACCCACATCGGCAGAACATCTTCTCCTCCATATAATGCTGTAAGGTTGTCCCATTTCACCGATCGGGTCTTTCTGCGGTCGTGAACTGTTTCGAAATTATGCATAGTCCGTACTCCTTCCATCATTTCTTTCCCCATTATATAAAGAAATCCTTCGAAAAGCGAAAGGCTTGATCATTCTATATACGAGAGAATTGTTTCAGGCGTTTCCTCAGGGAGAAGATGACCGGCATCAGGAAGGATATGGAGTGTAGCATTCGGAAGCTCGGCAAGCAGACGATAGCCGATCGAAGGGGGCAATAATGGATCCTTCTTTCCCCAGAAAATAATTGTGTCTGCTTGTATCTGCTGCAAACTGTCATTTGGCAAATCGCCGCCTCGTGTTCGGATGAAGCTAGCAAGACTTGGATAAAGATCCTTAGCCATAAAGGGGATGCTATACGCAACCACCATCCGAAGGGTGACCTTATCAGGATCAGCTACAAGGTGGCGCAGGAAACCAACGACACTGCTGGCTTCGAATGCGAGGTGCATAATGGCAGGGAAGATGCTGGCGGAAGCGATCAAGCTTGAGAATGCGTCTGTTGGCAGCATATAGCTTGATGGTGCAAACAGAAACAGTTTATTTATCCGATCAGGGTAACTATAGGCGAGACGCATGGCAATTTGACCGCCCATTGAATGACCGCCAATATCTATTTTTTCTATCTGTAAATGATCAAGAAGAGATGCGGCAAGACGGGTATAATCTTCATAGGAAAAAGCTATTTCAGCCGATTTTTGGCTATTTCCAAAGGGGGGGAAATCTAATGTCACTACTTGGTACCGTTGACGCAGCTCCGGAATCATGCGGTGAAAGCAGCCTCCGGAGGCAAGGAACCCGTGAAGAAGAAGGATTGTGCGGGAGGTGTCATGACTGTAAGAAGAATAAATACGATAATCAATAGCTATATCTTCGTAGTAGAAGGTATGGTTCGAGTAAGACATTCTAGCTTGCCCCTTTGCCTGCAATTAGTTCTAGTTTCGGTCATTTTGGACTTTATATGCAAAAAAAATAGCAAAGCGATACGCATCGCTTTGCCTACAGGGGGAATACGAGAAAGTCTTACATAACTATGTATTACCAAAATTGCTTACTAGCAAACCTATTCTAATAAAAAAATTATACATATATAAATTTTTGCCGAAACCAACTTACTGTGATAGAATTATTTATTGCGTATAAAAGTAGAAAAAATCAGGAGTTGTTTAGTATGGCAGAGAAGTTCGAAACAGGACAAGTATTGACAGGTAAAGTAACAGGAATCCAGCCTTACGGTGCTTTTGTTGCATTGGATGAGCAGGTTCAAGGTTTGGTTCACATTTCCGAGGTGACTCATGGTTTCGTTAAAGATATCAATGAACACCTATCTGTAGGCGATGAAGTTAAAGTTAAAATTCTTGATATCAACGAACAAAGCGGTAAATATTCCCTTTCTATCCGTGCTACAGAAGAAGCACCTGCAAAGCAGCAGCAAGCTAGCGTTCAGAAGCAAGCTGTTTCTGAGGATGCTCCAGCAGGATTCAATACGTTGAAAGACAAGCTTCAGGATTGGATCAAACAAACTGAAGGCAAATAATTAGAAAGACCCCCATAATAGGGGGTCTTTTTTTGATTTATCCATTTATGCCTTGGTTGTTGTCGCTTCTTCCACTTCTTTACGCTCTAGGAACAGAGCGGAAATTGACACAAGACCAGCCAAGCCGACAAGACTGTAGATGATCCGTGGGAAAGCAGCCGCCTGACTGCCGTTACCAAAGATACCTGCAACCAAGTCGTAGTTGAATAAACCGACTAGTCCCCAGTTGATCGCGCCAATTATGACAAGAACAAGAGCGATACGCTGTATCATATTCAACTGCATAACCTCCATTTCATGAAGCGAGATGATAAATCTTTCTTAGCATGCCTTTGTTGACCGATTATATTCCTATAACAATTCTTGATTTACTTGTCCAGTTTCGGTAAAGTTGCTATAGTAAGCAGTTTCAAGGAGGATGAATATGACACACATCGGATTTGATTATAAGAAAGCGTTGCCATATATCGGGGAGCAGGAACTGGATTACCTTGCACCGCTCGTGCAGGCCGCGCATGAACAATTACATAATAAAACAGGTGCCGGCAATGATTTCTTAGGCTGGCTTGAATTACCAATGGATTACGACAAAGAAGAGTTCGCTCGTATCAAGCAGGCAGCAGCGAAGATCCAATCTGATTCGGATGTTTTGCTCGTTGTCGGAATTGGCGGTTCTTATCTTGGCGCTCGTGCGGCAATTGAAGCACTGACACACAGCTTTTTCAACGTACTTTCTAAAGAAGACCGCAAAGCACCACAAGTATTCTTTGTCGGCAATAGCATCAGTGCCCCATATTTGAATCAGCTTCTTGATGCAATTAAGGGCAAAGATGTCAGTGTGAATGTTATATCCAAAAGTGGTACAACAACTGAACCGGCAATTGCCTTCCGTATCTTCAAAAAGTATTTGGAAGAGAAGTACGGAGCCGAAGAAGCACGCAAGCGTATTTATGCCACAACGGATAAAGCAAGAGGTGCTTTGAAAACACTTGCCAGCAAAGAAGGATATGAGTCGTTCGTCATCCCTGATGATGTTGGCGGCCGTTTCTCTGTGCTGACAGCTGTGGGACTATTGCCAATTGCAGCTGCTGGTGTTGATATCGACAGCATCATGTCTGGCGCGCAAAAGGCGCAGGAAGAACTGTCTGTATCTGATCTGAAGGAGAACCCGGCATATCAATACGCAGCTATCCGAAACGTTCTTTATAACAAAGGTAAGAATATCGAACTGCTTGTGAACTACGAGCCATCATTGCAGTATTTCAGTGAATGGTGGAAACAATTGTTCGGTGAAAGTGAAGGGAAGGATTTGAAAGGATTGTTCCCGGCGTCTGCTAACTTTTCTACAGATTTACATTCCCTAGGTCAATATGTACAGGAAGGCCGCCGCGACTTGTTCGAAACAGTCGTGCTTGTGAAACAGCCTGTCTCTGATGTGACCATAGAAGCGGAAGAGGAAGACCTTGATGGCCTGAACTATCTTGCAGGTCAGACAGTTGATCAAGTGAACTACAAAGCGTTCCAGGGTACACTGCTTGCTCATACAGATGGTAACGTACCAAACTTAGTCGTAGAAGTTCCAGCACTGGATTCGTTCAGCTTCGGGTATCTGGTATACTTCTTCGAGAAAGCATGTGCAATCAGCGGATACTTGCTTGGTGTGAATCCGTTCGATCAGCCAGGAGTGGAAGCATATAAGAAGAACATGTTCGCACTGCTTGGCAAGCCTGGCTATGAAGAAGAAAAAGCAAAATTAGAAAAAAGATTATAATTGATAAATCCCTTCTGGCCCTGGTGGCAGAAGGGATTTTTTATTCGATATGCTGCAAGGTGATGATGCTGTCTTCCTGAAGCATCGGTTCCTGGAAGTCTGGGCTCATATCTATTGTTTCTCCACGCATATAACCAATTGCCGTCTTCTCTTTACGGGCAAAATAACGGCTTGCTTCAAAGAAGCTTTTACCTGCTAATTCACTTGGCAATGATATGCTTCGAATTTCCTGTTCTTTCAGAAAATGCAGCAGCAGCTCCAGATGACTTTTCTTTTCTTTATGATACACTTCGTGGAAAAACAATGTGCTCACGAAATCATTTGATCGGATGACGACATCTGCTCCTGCACGGCGAAGGTTTTCTTTCTGACTATGCGTCAGCACTTCGGCCACGATATGAAGATTTGGATTGTTTCCTCGTAAAGCAATTGCTGTCAGAATTGTCATGTAATCAATCTGTTTCTCGTTTTTGCCAGCGTTTGCAGTAATAATAGCGGTCTTTGCATATTGGATATTCGCTTTTTGAAGGGTCTTATCCTCAGATGCGTCTCCACGGATGAAGTGTAAAGTATGTTCCCGGTAGGGGAGCATAGTCAGTGACTGATCGATTAAGACGACAGACTGTTCCGGGTGTTTTTCATTCAGCTTCTCAAGCAGTGTCCTGGTCCGCTCATTCCAGCCAATAATGATGATATGATTACTTCCTTTGAACTCAGTAAGCCCTTTGGAAAGATCCTGGGTATACTTTACAGTTCCAGCAGCAATGGTGGTCAAAGAAAAAGTAACAAGACCAGCTCCAGATAGGATGAGGAAAATTGCAAGTATCTTGCCATACAATGTTTCCGGAATCAAGTCTCCGTAGCCGACAGTGGAAGCAGTGACGAATGCCCACCAGATACCGTCAAAATAAGTTGGGAATTGCTTCGGTTCTATGTGGCGCATGCATATGCCGAATAACACCATCACCACAAGTATAGTAGAAAAGAGACGTACAAATATGGGAAGGCGGAAATAGAAACGGCGCAGAAACTGTGTAACCATGCTATCCCTCCTCAATTTTTGTTAGTATATGTATATTCACATGCTTTAAACGGACAGGAGGAGAAGGGTTGGATAAATTGACAGCAGCATGGCTGGAAGGGCACTTGCAGGAGCCAATCAGGCAAGTAGAAGCTATTGATTCGGGTTGGGATCATGACGTATATGTACTGAATGACAACTGGGTATTCCGAGTGCCAAAAAAAGCTATAACAGCCAACCAGGAAGTGGAGAAAATACTTAAGGATTTGCAGACCAAAACAAATATTGCACTGCCGGCATTTACCATCTGTACAACTCCGGAGGGCAGAGAAGCGATGCTCTATCCATACATACCAGGTCAACCAATCTCTGCGAGCATGTCGGATCTTTTTCTGGAGAATGCCGCGATTCAGCTAGGTACCTTTCTTTCGAAGCTTCACAAACTAGATCCCACCAGTTACAGGCTGCCAAAAAGAGACAGATCTTATTATGATCTGCTCCTTGAGAAAATAAGATTGTTTTATCCCGATTTATCCGCTTCTGTTATCCATCATACAGAGAGTGTGTTTGCAAAACTGCATCCGGTTTTTACCACTGTAGTACATGGCGATCTCAGACCAGCGCATATTTTGTGGGAGGAATCATCCCGTCAGGTCGGCATCATCGATTTCAGTGATATGCATGTTGGTGATCCAGCCATCGATTTTGTTGGAATCAGACAAATAAATACGGATTTTTTGAAGCAAGTATTGTTTAATTATGATTCTGCCGACAAGGAGGCAATCTGTCAGCGTGCAGACCTGCTAACCAACTTAGGGGTGTATTATGAACTGCTTGAATATGGACCTAGCCGCAAGCTGGCAGCTAAGATGGAGCGCCAATTTGTGTGATATGGAAGCGGCGTGACACATATCTTGCTTTGCAAAACAAAAAAACATCCGTAATGGATGTTTTTATGCTTCTTCAAGGCCGCGTTTAAAACTTGCATAGACGCGCTGCCAGAAGTCTGTATTGTCACGATAGGATTTTGTAATAAAAGTGAGCATCTGATTGCGTTTTTCTTCATATTCAGGTGCATCCTTATCTGGCAGACTGCTGAAGGATTCATCTATATATACTTGTAGTTCAGGAGCTCTTGGACCCCATTTTGCAACTTCATCCCCATTTTGGTTAATAAAGATTATGATCGGAATGGAACGGCTTTTCCCATTAGTTAGGTATTGATCCATCAACTCAAGGTTTTCATCACGGTGAAGGATGCGCACATCAATTGCTCCGGCCTGTGCGATGTGATAAAAAATCGGTAAGTTCAGCATGGCATCTCCGCACCAGTCTTCTGTCAGTACGATGGCACGCAATTTCTGAGTGCGCAGTGTGTTGAAAAATTCCGTATCAGCTGGGAGCTCGTAGTGATCGTAGATATGCATTGTATTTTCTTTATGAGTTTGCATGGAGTCCAAATAAGCGTCGATATTTATTCCTTTTTCAAACCATTCGTTTAGTGTCGTCATGTATCTCATCCTTTCTGATGTTTAGTTTACCCGAGCGCTAGGATAAACTAAACAAATAAGCTTCTGATTATGCTACAGTGATAGAAGACTACATAAAAAGGCGGAATAGACATGCAACTAGATAATCAGGAATTTTTAATGGAATTACTGCGGACGGCATCTCCGTCAAGCTATGAAATGGACATACAGAAAAAGTGGATGAAAGAATATGCTCCATACGCAGATGAGATGAGAACGGATGTATCAGGTAACGCTATTGCAGTTGTAAACCCGGATGCAGAATTCAAAGTCCTTCTTGCTGGGCATTGTGATGAAATCGCAATGGTCGTTACCGGAATTGATGCGAATGGTTTCCTGCAGATTGATGAAATGGGACGCTTCAATGCAAAAGCAGCATTAGGTATGACCGTACAGGTCATAGGTTATAACAAGACGATTCCAGGTGTAGTCGGTGTGAATGCGATGCATCTTGGAGGAGTGAAGGGAGACTTTGAACTGCCGGATCTGTATATAGATTGCGGAGCGAAGTCCAAGCAGGAAATGGAGCAATACGTGCAAGTAGGTGATTTGATCGTCTATCAGCGGCAGCCATCAGTGCTTATGGATCGTTATTTGACTGGAAGAGGTTTGGATAACCGTACAGGTTCATTCATCGTAGGAGAAGTTGTCCGCCGGCTTAAGAAAGAGAACGTTAATGTTGGCGTATATGCAGTCAGCACAGTAAACGAAGAAACAAATATGGGTGGAGCGTATTTCGCAGCAGCTGGTATTCAGCCAGATTTAGCGATTGCATGTGACGTTACATTTGCAACTGACCATCCAGGTGTTAACAAACGGAAAGCAGTAGACGTTAGCTTGGACGGAGGACCTGTGCTGGCTAAAGGTGCACCGATCAACCGAAAAGGGAATATCTTGCTAGAGCAAGCAGCGAAGGAACTGGACATTCCGCTGCAATATGAACTAACACCTCGCGCTACCGGAACTGATGCCGATAAGATGCGCTATTCAGGTAAAGGTGTATCGACAGCGCTTGTGTCTTTGCCGCTTCGCTATATGCACTCCCCGGTGGAAACAGTCAGTCTGCAGGTCATTCAGCAGGAAATCGATCTATTGGTAAAATTCCTGACAAACCTGACTGGCGAAGAAAGCTTGAATCCATTAGACCTGTGAGCATAGGGGTTGCAAATGCACAGAAAGCAGTTATAATATAATAACAAAACTAAATCGATTCTATCTTCGGGGCAGGGTGTAATTCCCGACCGACGGTGACAGCAGGAAACACTGCTGAAGTCCGTGACCCGCAGAACTTAGTTCTGCGGCTGATCCGGTGCAAGTCCGGGACCGACAGTGAAAGTCTGGATGGGAGAAGATACGAAGCAGAAGAGGGATGCCGAACGGGCTATCCTTGTTTCCATACGATATTTGTATGCTTAACATCTTCATGCTTATTTGCGTATATTCCAAGCCCCAGAGCGTTATGCTCCGGGGTTTTTTAACGTAGATAGGCTGCTTCCCCTTCATCAAGAGTTAGAATCGATAAACAAGATGAAGGAGGAGAACGATTATGCGTTCATCCAAGTTAACAAAATCAATCACTTTCGCTTTACTGGGAGCGATCAGCATGGTGCTTATGCTGCTCAATTTCCCGCTTCCATTTCTGCCGCCTTACTTGAAGATAGATTTCAGTGAGATTCCGGTACTGATTGCAGCACTGCTGTTTTCACCGCTTGCAGGTGTTGCTGTCGAAGCAATCAAGAACTTATTATATCTTATCTTTACAGGAGCTGGGGACCCGGTTGGTGTCGTGGCGAATTTCCTGGCAGGCATGCTCTTCGTAATGCCGGTTGCATACTTTTATCATAAATTCAAAGCAGGCAAAAAAACACTCGTGTCAGGATTGGCTACAGGTACAGTTACCATGGCTGTAGGAATGGGTGTACTAAATTACTTTGTTGTTCTGCCATTATATAGCATTTTCCTGGGTTCTCCTGTCCTAAGTGCTGATGCGAAATGGGCAGCAGTCGTTGCTGGTATCCTACCATTCAACCTTTTGAAAGGTATCATCATAGCAATCGTCTTCGTGCCGCTATTTGCAAAACTGAAACCTTGGTTCGCGAAGCGTAAAAGAACAGCTGCAGCATAAGAAAAGCTCCCGATTTGGGAGCTTTTTTATTTGACTGAAAAAGTTGTTGCAAAGCAAGATAATCCATGCTACAATAGTCTAGCGATGAGCTGAATTGCATAAGTCGGTAAAGCACGTCTTAGACACGTGTGGATGTGGCCACATGGCTTTACACGCCGCAATATCAACAAAGGCACCCTGCGAGGGTGCCTTTTCTTATGCACTTTTTAAGCTCTTCTTGTCTCTTCAACTTCAGCTTGTTCCTCTACTAGCAAGCGGGCGGTAGGTTCAGCCTTCAGCCGTTCCTCAGGGATAGGTTCGCCGGATTTCTCGCTTACTCCATACGTACCTTCTTCGATTCTGTCTAATGCATCCTCAATATCACGAAGGCGTTCACGTGCTGCTTCTTTCAATGTTTCTGCAGTTTCACGATCATGCATTTCTGTGCCAAGGTCACCTGGGTGATTGACAATTGTCGAAAGCTCGCCAGTAGAATCATTAGGGAATTCTTTAGCGCTGTTATAACTATCGTTGCCTTTAATTTGTTCCTCTGCTTCTTCCTTCATCGCAAGCAATTGCTTACGGAAATAATCCAGTTTATTTTTATCCATTTTCAATCCATCTCCTTTATTGCCTTCTCGTTTTAACGGCCAGCGTACAGCGGGCGATACAGAGCAGGTCTTCATTCTCATCCGAAATGGATATTTGCCATACCATCGTCGATTTTCCAACATGAATCGGAGAAGCGACTGCAGTTACGATGCCAGACCGAACACTGCGAATATGGTTTGCGTTGATCTCCAGGCCAAACACAGCCTGTGTTGCAGGATCTGCATGCAGGTTGCCTCCAATACTTGCTGCTGTTTCTGCCAAAGCTACGCTAGCACCACCGTGCAAGAAACCCATTGGCTGTCTGTTATGCGGTCCGACGGGCATCTCCATCACAACCTGATCCTTATTTGCTTCGACCACACGCATTTGCAGCTGCTCCATTAATGTATCTGAGAAGTTCATATATAGTAACCTGCTTTCTGTATGTAATGTATTTCCCGTACTAGTATGTATTAAACCTATATAAAAAAGCGGGCTGGATGCCCGCTTCTAAAGTCAGAATGAAAGTGGTACGAATTGCTGGATCAGTAAAGCAATCACAAGCAATAGACCATAAATTGTATTTGTTTGACCTGTTGCCTTCATCGCAGGCATCATCTCAAGCGGCATTGTCTTGCCAATGAAACCACGGTAAGCATCACGAGCTTTCTTAATGCTCAAGAATGTGATGACCGCCCAAATTGGAAGTAATCCTACAGCAATGAACACAGCAGTAATGACATAGCTGACAATAAAACAAATGCCAAGGAAGGTAACACCTTTTTTACGGCCGAGCAGGATCGCAACTGTTCTTCTGCCGTTTACTTTGTCACCGTCATGGTCACGCAGGTTATTGGCGAAATTGATACACGCAATGAAAATAGTCACAGGAATACTGATCAATACAACATCACCAGTAAGTGTTAATGTCTGGATGTAATATGTTATGCAAATGATGATTGCGCCCATAAAAACTCCAGATGTCAATTCCCCGAAAGGTGTGTAGGAAATTGGATAAGGTCCTCCTGTATACAAATAACCGCAAAGCATACATGCTAGTCCGATTAATGCAATATACCAGCTGGATTCCATGCAAATATAAACGCCTAACAGCATGCTGATAGCATAGAAAGTCAATGCTAGTGACAAAACGGTTTTCGGCTTGATACCGTCGCGTACAATGGTACCGCCGATTCCAACAGACTGTTCATTATCCAGGCCGCGGACAAAGTCATAATACTCATTGAACATATTCGTCGCACATTGGATCAGCATACATGCAAGCAGCATAGCTCCGAAAAGCAGCCAGTTGATCTTGCCATCCAATGCAGCGAGCATCGTTCCTATAAAGACAGGCACGAAGGAAGCCGTCAAAGTATGAGGACGCATCAGGCGCCACCAAATTTGGAAGCCTTCGCGCTCATTAAGTGCTTGTCGCACGTTATCGTTCCCGATAGATTGCATAATACTTTCTCTCCTTAAAAATGCAGGGCATTATATCATATTAATTTTAGGGAAACAAAGATAGCATGTCAACGTTAATTGCTTACTTAAAATAAGTTATCAAGTGCTACTCCTTGTTTATCGGCGAAAAAGGGAATAGAATAGGGAAGGACATCAGAAAATGAACGTAAATGAACTTTAATTGTCCTTGCAGTAATGTGGAGGTCGGAAAATATGATTCAACAATATAAGACGGATTTCGAGTCTTTTCTTCGTAAAGCTGCTGATAAGCAGCAACAGCAAATACTGGTCAGCTGGACTGAGAAAGTCGGAGCGATAGATCCTCTCCGTTTCTTTGCTAATGGTTCTTCTTTAGAAGGAAACCGCCATTTCTGGTACAGCCAAAAAGATGATCTTTACTTGGTTGGTGCAGGACCGGCAATATTGGATATGCGTACTGCTGATGAATGGGAGCATGTTATAGAAAGTGCAGTTGTTCACAATCTTTCTTTGAGAGCTGGAACAGGCCCTGTTGCTTTTAGTGGAATGAACTTTCAGCAGGAGCGTGAACGTGAACTGTGGCAGGACTTTCCAGATACACAATATCGCATACCTGCTTTTACTTTGACCAAAACGGAGAAAGAATATTATGTAACAATTAATCAGTTAGTGGATGGTTCGAATATAGAGAGTCAAATCACTACTATACTTGGGCAGCTCGAGCAGCTGTTCGCTGAAAAAGATCTTCCTGCGCTGCAGACGGAGCTCATTAGGAAGGAAGAGCTAGAGTCACAAGCATGGAAGCGATTAGTAAACGAAGCAACGGACACAATAAAATCGACTGAATTGGATAAAGTTGTGCTGGCGCGAGCGATGAAACTTGAATTTGAAGAGAAGCTTCATGCAGCTGGTGTGCTTCGTAATTTGCTGGACACCCAAAAGGACAGTTTTATTTTTGCTGTCGAAAATGGCTCAGCGTGTTTTCTTGGGGCGACGCCGGAGCGTCTAGTGCGTGTTGAGTCTGGCATACTGCATACAAGCTGTGTCGCAGGAACTGCTCCGCGCGGTAAGAGCGAGACAGACGATCAAATGATCGGAGATGCGCTGCTGCAAGATAGTAAAAATCGTGAAGAACATCAATACGTTGTAAAGATGATTACCGATGTAATCAGCAAATATAGCAAGGACTTGCTTGTGCCTGATGGACCGCAGCTATTGAAACTACGGCAGCTTCAGCACTTGCATACACCGGTTTCTGCCACACTCCTGCCTGGAGCCTCGCTGCAGCAGATTGTGCAGGAACTGCATCCAACACCTGCGTTAGGCGGTCTGCCTAAACAGGAAGCATTGGATTTCATTGAAAAAAAAGAACCGCTTGAACGAGGCTGGTACGGTGCGCCGGTAGGCTGGATGGACAGCTATCGTAATGGTGATACTGCCGTGGCCATCCGTTCTGGTTTGCTGGACGGGAACCAGGCTGTGCTGTTTGCAGGCTGTGGTGTCGTGAAGGATTCGGATCCAGATATGGAATTCGAAGAGACGGCGATCAAATTCCGTCCAATGCTGGAAGCTTTGGAGGTATCAGAATGAGTCATATAGAAACATTGACCAAATATGTCGGACATTTTGTGGATGCACTTTGGCGAAGCGGTGTGGAGCAGGTCGTAATTTCACCTGGATCTCGTTCCACTCCGCTAGCCCTTATGATGACAGAGCATCCGCAAATGAAACAATGGGTGAATCTGGATGAGCGATCCGCTGCATTCTTTGCGCTTGGTCTTGCGAAGGAAAGTCAAAAACCAGTGGCGCTTGTCTGTACATCAGGAACTGCAGCAGCAAACTATATGCCTGCTGTTGTTGAGGCTTTTTACAGTCGTATCCCTTTGATTCTTTTGACGGCAGATCGCCCGCATGAACTGCGGGACGTAGGTGCACCGCAGGCCATCAATCAAATTCAGATGTACGGCGGCTTCGTCAAATGGTTCCATGAGATGATGCTTCCGGAAGCGAATCCGCCAGCATTGCGATATGTACAGCAGCAAGCAGCTAGAGTGATGCAGCAGGCGCTGGAAGGAAATCCAGGACCAGTGCATCTTAATTTTCCGTTTCGGGAGCCGCTTACGCCTGATTTTACCATTGAGAACATTTGGTCCTCAGGAGAAAACACAGCAAAGCCTGCTCTATATGGTTCAGCACAATTGGATGCAAACCAAGTACAGCAGCTTGCCGAAATTCTTGAAACCTCTAAAAAAGGCTTGATCGTAGTCGGCCCTCAGGAGGATAAGGAATTTGCGAATGCAGTCGTTCATCTTGCAGAAAAGTGGCAGTTGCCAATATTAGCAGATCCGCTATCACAATTGCGAAGCGGAGCACATGCGAAAGATGTTATTATTGAAACATATGATACGATTCTTAAATCGGAATCTGTACGTGTGAAACTGCAGCCGGACTTTATTATTCGTTTTGGCGCTATGCCTGTTTCCAAGCCGTATCTATTTCTGATGAAAGAATATACTGGCAATAAACATATTGTCGTGGAGAAACACGCAGGCTATCGTGAACCAGTCGGTGTGGACACGCAATTTATCTACGCTGATCCGGCTATGCTTTGCGAGGCGTTAGCATCAATTCCTGCCGCTAAGCCAGAAACATGGCTGCCAACCTGGCAGGAAATGAACCGGATTGCGCAAGAAGTATTGCATGACGATATGGAAAGAAAAGAGCTGACTGAGGGAACAGCTGTGCAAGACATGCTTCGTGAAACACCGGAAGATAGTAACGTGTTCGTTGGTAACAGTATGCCGATCCGTGATTTGGACAGCTTCTTCTTTGCAACAGATAAACAAATCTACCCATGGTGCAACCGTGGAACAAATGGAATTGATGGTGTTGTTTCAACAGCACTGGGTGTTGCAGCCAGCGGTAAACGCACCACACTCGTAATCGGAGATCTTTCCTTCTATCACGATATGAACGGGCTGATGCTAGGTCGCAACTACGGCCTCGATCTCACTATTATTGTGATCAATAACAATGGAGGAGGCATCTTCTCCTTCCTGCCGCAAGCTCAAGAGGCAGCTCATTTCGAGGCGCTTTTCGGTACTCCGACGAACTTGGATTTCGCGCATACAGCTGGACTATATCAGCTGCCTTATACACTGGCAGATGATCGTACAGCATTTTCCGATGCTTTGCAGGAAAGTTATAATAGAAAAGGAATGCATATCATCGAGGTGCGTACCGAACGGGATGCTAATGTCAGCTGGCACCGTGAAAAATGGCAGAAAGCCGAGAGGCAGCTGCTAGATTATTTGGATGCTAGTCATGCCTAAGATTCACTATATCGAAAGTGGCAGTGCTAATGCGTCAGATACACTCCTGCTGTTTCATGGATTTACTGGCACGCATCAAACGTGGTTGTCATTCCTGGAATCGTGGAGTGAAAAGCATCACGTAATTGCTGTAGATATGCCAGGTCATGGTCAGACAGCCATTCAGGATGATCTGACCATGGACCGCTTCACGGATGCTGTTGCTGATTTTTTGGATCAACAAAACATTGCTGACGTCAAGCTACTTGGGTATTCAATGGGAGGGAGAGCTGCTCTTGCTTTTGCTTGCCGCTATCCTGATAGAATAAGTGAGATGCTGCTGGAAAGTGCATCACCCGGGTTGCGATCAGAAGAGGAAAGGCTGGCCAGGCAAATGCAGGACGAGCGTCTGGCCAGGCGGCTTGAGACGGATGGTGTGGTGCAGTTTATTGACTTTTGGGAAAACATCCCGCTGTTTGACACACAAAAAAACTTGCCTGAGTTTATCCAGCAGATCATTAGGGAAGAACGCCTATCGCAGCATGCGAACGGTTTGGCGAGTTCACTCCGGACTATGGGAACGGGCAAACAAGACTCCTATTGGGACAAGCTGTCCTATTTGGATAAACCAGTAATCTTAGTTGCTGGATCGATGGATCATAAATTCGTCGGTATCAATCAGGAGATGGAAAAACGGCTGCCAGCAGCAGAATTACACATCGTTGCGACAGCCGGTCACTGTGTCCATGTTGAACAACCGCGAATCTTTGATAAAATAGTAAGAAGATACTTGCTTCATAATGAAGCGGATATATTGGAGGAATCATAATGGCAATTACATGGGAAGCTACCCGTACGTACGAAGATATTTTGTACGAAGAATACAATCAGATCGCAAAAATTTCGATCAACCGTCCGGAAGTTCGCAATGCGTTCCGTCCGCAAACGGTAAATGAACTGATCGATGCGTTTACATACGCTCGTGACGACTCTAACATCGGTGTTATCGTGCTTGCTGGTGTCGGCGATAAAGCATTCTGTTCTGGCGGTGACCAAAAAGTACGCGGTCATGGCGGCTATGTTGGAGAAGACCAAATTCCTCGCTTGAATGTACTAGACCTACAGCGTTTGATTCGTGTCATCCCTAAACCAGTTGTTGCCGAAGTATCTGGTTATGCAATTGGCGGCGGACATGTTCTTCATGTAGTCTGTGACTTGACTATTGCTGCTGATAACGCAATCTTTGGTCAAACAGGTCCTCGTGTCGGAAGCTTCGACGCTGGATACGGTGCTGGTCTTCTTGCGCGTAATATCGGTCAGAAGAAAGCTCGCGAAATTTGGTTCCTATGCCGTCAGTACAATGCACAAGAAGCATTGGATATGGGCCTAGTCAATACAGTCGTTCCATTGGATCAGCTAGAAGCAGAAACAGTTAAATGGTGTGAAGAGATGCTTTCCATGTCTCCAACAGCATTGCGTTTCTTGAAAGCTTCTCTTAATGCAGATACAGATGGACTTGCTGGTTTGCAGCAAATGGGCGGAGACGCAACATTGCTTTACTATACAACGGATGAAGCGAAGGAAGGCCGTGATGCGTTCAAGGAAAAACGCACACCTGACTTCAAGAAATTCCCGCGTTTCCCTTAATAGATACCATCTAGAACCTTTGCAGCATATTGCAAAGGTTCTTCTTTATGACAGAAAGGAATGGATGTAACATGACTGAAATCATCCCGCATTGGCTGCAGAAGCAGGCCGATCTTAGTCCAGGGCGTTTGGCATTAGAGACGCCGGAGGGCACGAAAATTACATTCGGTGACTTGCATAAAGCAGTCGATATCCAGGCTCGTAAGCTCGCTTCTCTAGGTGTTCTACAAGGATCCCGGGTAGCTGTGCTATCCCATAACAGCGTGGAGATGGTGGTGCTTGTCCATGCGCTGAGCTATATCGGTGCAACATTGATCCTGCTTAATACGAGACTGACAGCGTCTGAATGGTCATTCCAGCTGCAAGATAGTGAAGCAGATTTACTGCTCACAGCAGCAAGATTCGAAAAACAGGCGAAGGATACTGGTGTAGCTTTACTGACGATAGAGATGCTGCACGAGCAGCCTGAAAAGGAGTATACATGCTGTACAGAGCTTCGATTAGATGATGTATTTAATATCATCTACACTTCCGGCACAACCGGCAATCCAAAAGGTGTTGAACATACATTCGGCAACCACTGGTGGAGTGCAATTGGTTCTGCCCTGAATCTTGGCCTTTCCCATGAGGATAAGTGGCTATCTCCTCTGCCGATGTTCCATGTGGGTGGGTTATCGACTATTTTCAAAAGCGCCATTTATGGAATGCCTCTATACGTGACCGAGAGTTTTGATGAAAAAATCGTACAGACAGCGATCATAGACCATGGTGTGACGATCGTCTCTGTGGTGACTGTCATGCTACAGCGTTTGCTACGGCTGCAGGAGGAAGATGGTGTCGCATATCCTGAGAAGTTCCGCTGCATGCTTTTGGGAGGAGGACCTGCTCCGCTCCATCTGCTGGAGGAGTCAAAGGCACGTGCTATTCCTGTATTCCAATCGTATGGGATGACCGAAACTTCGTCACAAATCGTGACGTTAAGCCCTGAGGATAGCATTCGCAAGCTAGGATCTGCCGGAAAAGCGCTTGTTCCTGCCCAGCTGCGCATCATGACCGAAACTGGTTTTGCCAAGCCGGAGGAGCCCGGGGAGATTCAAGTGAAAGGTCCGATGATCACCAAAGGATATTATCGGAATCCAAACGCAACTGAAGGAGCTTTCCGAGAAGGTTGGTTGGCGACAGGGGATGTAGGTTATACAGATAAAGATGGTTACTTGTATGTGCTTGACCGCAGGAAGGATCTGATCATTTCCGGAGGTGAAAATATCTATCCTGCTGAAGTGGAAGGCGTATTAACGAGTCATCCATCTATAAAAGATGCAGCTGTCATCGGAAAAACTGATACAAAATGGGGGGGCGTACCAGTAGCATTCCTTGTAAAAAGTGCAGATGTGAGCGTCGAAGAATTACAGACATACTGTCAGGAAAGACTGGCCCGCTATAAAATTCCAAAATACTGGCACTGGGTGGATGAGCTTCCGCGTAATGCCAGTAATAAACTGATGCGCTATAAGCTGCAGCAGCTGCTTGATGAAGGAAGTGCGTGATGGAACTGAGAAGCTATCGTCTATTCCGATACACGCTCCCGCTTAAACAGCCCTTTACGACACATGCTGGTGCGCTGAACGAAAGAGAAGGAATCATCGTCGAGCTGCAGGATAATGAAGGGCGTTCTGGCTTTGGCGAAGGCGTTGCTTTTACTATTCCTTTTTATACAAGCGAAACCGTTGCATCCAGCTGGATCCTGCTGCAGGAAACATTACTTCCGCTTTTATTCGCTAAAAAAGTAAATCATCCTACAGAAGTTCCACAGCTGTTTTCTGGCATCGTCGGCAACCAAATGGCCAAGGCTGCTGTGGAAGGGGCGGCATGGGATTTATACGCGAAGCAGCAGGGCAAGAGCCTTGCTGCTTGTATTGGCGGTAGAAGAACAAAAGCGAAAGCAGGGGCGGTTATAAGTCTATCTGACGATCTTGAGCAGACAATTGAAATGATACGCAGCCAAGGCTTTGAGCGTGCCAAGCTAAAAGTCGCAAAGTATAACGAACGCAGAGCTATTGAGCTGGTCAAGGAAATTGATCCAGAACTTCCGCTCTTGATTGACGGAAATGGCATGTACAAGGAAGAGGATATTTCCTTGCTTGCCGGGTTGGACAGCTTGAACCTGCAGATGATTGAACAGCCGTTTATACCAGGGGATATTGTTCTGCATCAACGCCTGCAGCAGCGTATGAACACATCTATTTGTCTTGATGAAACAGTGGAGAGCTTTTCTGATGCTTGGCAGGCTCTCGAGTTAGGAGCATGCAGGACAATTAATATTAAGATTGGAAGGGTAGGAGGCTTGACGGAAGCAATCCGAATACACAATTTGTGTCAGCAAGCTGGCTTAGCTGTTTGGTGTGGAGGAATGGTGGAAACAGGTATATCGAAGGCACATAATCTGGCGCTCGCTTCTTTGCCAGGGTTTTCAATCCCTGGTGATTTGTCTGGATCTGACCGTTATTTTGATCGTGACTTACTCATCAATCCGCTGCAAGTGGAACAAGGAAGCATCCGAATACCAGATGAACCAGGTATCGGGGTTGAGGTAGATATGGAATATCTGCTATATGTATCCAGTGAGGTATCAACAGGAAAATAGGTGTCAAATGAACTAAATAGGGGTATTTCTAAAGTAATGCAGCTTAGAGGAGGAATACCTATGTTTATGTACCTGTTGGCGATTTTATTGCCGCCTGTGGCCGTGTTGTTCACCGGTAAGCCATTTAAGGCGCTTTTGAATCTAGTTTTAACGCTAATCTTTTTCGTTCCGGGAGCTGTACATGCTGCCCTGGTAGTGAAAGACCATAAAAATAGCAAGAAGCAGTATGCGTAAAAAAGGCGCCCTCTAACCGGGCGTCTTTCTCTTACTTTTCTACTAAAAATGCGTGGTATACTTGAGTTGAGTGCTAATAGATGTTACATTCGTAACCATACATGAAGAGAGGGGTTTCTATTTTATGAAACGTATTACAACCCTATGCCTGATGCTGGTACTAGCTATTGTATTGGCTGCATGCGGGAATGATGAGGATAAATCAACTGATAATGCTTCTACAACAGCCGATCAGGAAGAAGCACAGAAGCAAATGGAAGAAATGCAGAAGAAGATGGAGAAACAGCAAGTGGATCCGGACGAAACAGTCGCAACTGTCAATGGTACGGAAATTAAAGGTGAAGAGTATAATTCACTTCTATCCTCTGCTCAACAGCAATCACAGGCAAGCGGCTCAGATCCGACAACAGATGATGCTGCGAAAGAAATGAAGGAACAAGTATTGAAAAGTCTTGTAGGAAATGAACTGCTTCTGCAGGAAGCGGAGAATAAAGACTACGAGGTTTCTGATAAAGAAGTGGACGATGAACTTAAATCCGCTAAAGAGCAGTTTGAAGATGAAGACCAATTCAATCAGGCACTGGAAGCTACAGGCTCTACAGAAGATGAGTATAAGCAGCAGCTGAAGGAAGGCTTGCTTGTAACGAAATATGTTGATAGCGAGCTGTCACCAAAAGAAGTGACAGAAGACGATATGAAGACATATTATGAAGAGATGGAAAAACAGGCTAAAGAAAGTAAACAAGAAGATAGTCTGCCGAAATACGATGACATCAAGGACCAGCTGAAAGCGACAATGGAACAGCAGAACTTACAGACTGTCATGCTCGATAAAGTGGACGAGCTCGAAAAAGATGCAGATGTGAAATATAATATCTAATACAAGAAAAGGCACCAGGATATCCTGGTGCCTTTTCTTGTTTAATAAGTTGCAGCTGCTTGATCAGAAATGTCTACTGCGCTTTCTGCTTCAGCTGGAATTTCAATGCTGTCTGTTGCATTGTAGTTCTCATAGTTCATATCCATCAATGCATTGACAGTTGCTTCTTCACCGGCATCTTCCATCTTCATGACCATATCCAATTTGATGTTCTTAGGATAATTTGTCTCTTTATCAATGGAAATTGTGTAGTTGAACTTATCGAAAGTAAAGTCACCCATGCTCTCGAGGCTTTCGCCTGCTGCACCCATTTGCTCTTCCATAAAGCTCATCATCTTATCCTCTGCTACTACTACATCAAGTACATACTCTGTATCGGTTTCGGATACTTTAATACTTTCCGCCAGATCCTTAACTTGCTGGACCTGCTCATCCAAAGGCTGTGCTACTTGATCAGTACCAAGTGAAGCACCGATTTCGGATTCAGCATCCATCTTCATCCACATATCAGATGCTGGCTCATACATATAAATCATATTGTCTTTGATATACATATCGAATTGCTGTCCCATGGATTCCATGCTAAGTTTTGAGGAAAGTGGATCCATTACGATAGTACCGTCCGCTGTAGTAGTCATGGTTTGATCCAATCCAGAAGCTTTGACGTCCATATCCATTGTCATATCCATATCATAGCTATTCAAGTCTTCATTAGCTTCAGCGGATTTTTGCAGGATTTCTTCCGGCGTCGGGCCTTTCTTCTCTTTGCCTTCAGCGTCTGTAGAAGCGCTGTCTGTTCCGCACCCAGTCAAAAATAGTGCTAGTGCTAATACTAACCAGCCAAGATGTTTTACCGATTTCATCTAATCCCTCCAAAATAATTTGCTTTTTCACGGACCCCGTTACCTTATTACAAACGGAGTATGTCTTAGTACAATAGATGTTAAAAATTGGTCCGTATGGAATGCTTATCAATTCATTACGTATTTTACATGAATTTGCTTCACAATTTCCTACAAAAAACTACATTCAGTAAGAAGTTACTACGATTTTTTTGCAGATGTTTACAAAAGAGAAGCATAATACCCAGAAGAAAATGAGACGTCAGTACTAGGTGAAGTAATTGCCATGAGAAAAAGTCTTACATTCCACCGTTGCATCATAGGGCATTGATGGTCTTTACAATTGTTTTCTATGGTTTCTCCATTATTTCGAGTGATTTTTAGTTTCTGCGATGGCTGGTATAAACCAACTTAGGTTCAGTTCTTTTCAAGGCTAACCCTCCAATATTATTTAGTTGGCCAGATAGAAAGGAAATTGAGTTCAAGGTATAGTATGTATCTTTTCATCAAGCCATTTGTAATTCGTATGCTTATTTCCCTATATTTTACAAATTAAACCTTCACTTCTTTATATTGCTGAAAGAAAGACAAGGGGGTAATGCCTGTTCAAATGCAAATTGAAGTTAAGTGTCAGAAAACGACAAACAGTAAGAAAATCCTACAAAAGAATTGGGTTTTAAAAGCAGAAAGATGAGGAATACCTATAACATGACTACATAAGGAGGACTAATTATGCTTAAACCAACTTGGAAAAAAGCAATAGCTGCTATCATCACGCTCCTAGTCCCATTTACATTCGCGCTATCATACCAATCAGACAATATATCTGCTGTAACAGCTGAACAAGTAAACGCAGAAAAAAATGAGGCTGCTGAGCAGCCGGAACTGGATAAAGAACAAATTGAACAGCTTACAGCTGCGTTTATGGATAAAGTCACACAAGACATTGATACAAATTACAAAGTTCTAAACTATAATACGAAAGAAGAATTGCTGAAAAGTTTTGACGAAGTGGCTACAAGAGATGTAAGCGGACCGATCGTCGATTTCTATTTCACGGAAGAAGCAGACGGCTTGTACATTCTGCCGACTGAGACACCAGCTTGGTTCAATCCTGATAATTCATACAAAGAGGAAACAGACTCCGATAAGTATGTTACAATTACACAAAGCAATACCGATGATTTGCACGGTAACTATACAATCGAGATCAAATTCTTGTATGACGGAGGCTGGAAGATAGCAGCAGTCAAATACTTGTAGGTTTGATGTGAAGAAGGCAGTGGGAAGATGATTACGTTCAGAGATTACTACAATAATGAAGTGAAGATGTCTTTCGCCGATCATCCATTTTCTGATCAGCCTAAACATGTGTGGGTGATTTGCCGATACGGAAGCAAATGGCTTCTCACACGTCATAAAGATAGGGGATTGGAGTTCCCTGGCGGTAAGGTGGAAAAAGGAGAAACGGCAGAGCATGCGGCTTTGCGGGAAGTAATGGAAGAGACTGGCGGTGTAGTCCAGCAACTGAAGTATGTCGGTCAGTACTTCGTGGCAGGCAAGGCCGGGCATATCGTGAAGAATGTCTATTATGCCATCATCTCGGAACTGAGGAAGAAATCCAATTACATGGAAACATATGGGCCAGTACTGGTCGAAAAGTTCCCTTCCCATCTGGCACAGCATGCTGAATACAGCTTTATGATGAAAGATAAGGTGCTGCCTAGTGCATTGCATCATATAGATAAGTTTGAAAAGACAATGTAAAAGAACTGCCCCAAAAGCTATCAACATCTTTTGGGGCAGTTCTTTTTTTATCTATATAATGGTCCAGCTTGGCGGACAGCATCATCGATAAAATCAAATTTTGTGAAGTTCTGATGGAATTTTACCGCAAGTTCTTGTGCGGTCGATTTGTAAGCTGCTTTGTCTTCCCATGCATTTTCCGGCATCAGCAACTCTGCTGGTACATTTGCAATGGAAACAGGTACATGCAGGCCGAAAATTGGATCTTGAGTAGTTTCTGCATTACGCAATTCTCCGCTGAGAGCAGCCTGGACCATGGAGCGCGTGTACGGAAGCTTCATGCGGGAACCGGAATGGTAATCTCCGCCTGTCCAGCCGGTATTGACAAGATACACCTCTGCTTGATGTTCACTGATTTTTTCGCCGAGCATCTCAGCATAGACAGAAGGTGCCAGCGGCAGGAATGGAGCACCGAAGCAAGTCGAGAACGTAGCTTCAGGTTCTGTAACACCGCGTTCTGTGCCAGCAAGTTTGCTCGTATATCCACTCAGGAAGTGATACATTGCCTGTTCCGTTGTCAATTTACTGATTGGCGGCAGCACGCCAGTTGCATCTGCGGTCAGGAAAATGATTGTTTTTGGATGTCCAGCTAAGCTCTTCGCCAGGCTGCCCTTGATGTAGTCAATCGGGTAAGCAGCACGCGTATTTTCTGTAACAGAACCATCTTTATAGTCACAAACGCCAGCTTCATCTACAGCTACATTTTCAAGAATAGTGCCAAACTTGATGGCGCCATGAATTTCTGGCTCTTTTTCAGCTGAAAGATTGATGCATTTAGCATAACAGCCGCCTTCAATATTGAAGATTCCATCAGGTGACCAGCCATGTTCGTCATCTCCGATCAAAGGTCTGTTCGGATCAGCAGATAGTGTAGTCTTACCTGTTCCAGATAAACCGAAGAAGAGTGCTGTATCACCGTCTGAACCTACATTAGCAGAGCAGTGCATTGGCAGGATTTCTTGCTGCGGCAGAAGGAAATTCATTACGGAGAAGATGGATTTCTTCATTTCTCCGGCATATTCCGTTCCACCTATGACGATTACACGCTGTTTGAAGGAAACGATGACAAATGCTTCTGAATTAGTGCCATCGACTAGTGGGTCTGCTTTTACACCAGGAGCAGAGATGACAGTGAATGCAGGTTTATGTGCAGTCAGCTCCTCCTCATTTGGCCGAATGAACAATTGGTGGGCAAATAGATTATGCCAAGCATATTCGTTGATTACTTGTATTGGGAGATGGTAACGTTCATCAGCCCCTGCAAAGCCTTGGAATGAGAATACTTCTTCCTGTGCCTGCAGATAGTCTACGACTTTACCTAAAAGTTGCTCGAATGTTTCTTCGCTAATAGGCTGGTTGACTTTTCCCCAGTCTACTTTGTTTTCGGAAAGCTCGTCTTTGACGATGAATTTATCCTTTGGTGAGCGGCCGGTATATTTCCCTGTCGCAGCCCGCAAAGCACCAGTCTTTGTCAAACGAGCTTCTTGGTGGGACAATGCCGCCTCCGTCAGCTGAGCTGCTGATAGGTTTTTCCTTACATTGGATTGGGAGCGCATTTCTTCTAGCGCTGTTAATGCGTGCATCATTCGCATCTGGATCCCGCCTTTTTTTTAGAAGTTTTAATTAGTATAACACATTAAAATATTAATACATACTATTTTAAAATGCAATCGATAAGTGAATGCTTTATTGGTTAATAATTCCGAGTTTTTAAGTCGGTATTAACATGATTTTGTTGACTTCTGGAGGCTGTTCCGATAACATAGTTGCGAACGGAAAATCACTCTTATTCAGAGTAGGCGGAGGGACAGGCCCTAAGAAACCCGGCAACCGTCACATTTTGTGAAATGGTGCTCAACCTGAGCAAGGGATACCTTGAACGATAAGAGAGGGAATAAGCCAGCCTTCTGTTATGATGGAAGGTTTTTTTCATGTAACGGCTTAATAATAAAAAAAGAGCAATACTAATGATAGTGCTCTTTCAACCTTCACCCATTATCAAGTTTCTTAATAACATACCTTGGAAAGAGTAAAACTTCCGTATTAATTGTAGTTGAAGGGGGATTTGGCAGAATGACTGCTAATCGTCGATTATTTACCTCAGAATCCGTTACTGAAGGGCATCCGGATAAAATCTGTGACCAGATCTCGGATGCTATATTAGATGAAATCCTAGCTAAGGATCCGAATGCCCGTGTTGCTTGTGAAACGACTGTTACGACTGGACTTGTACTCGTTGCAGGTGAAATTACAACCAGTGCTTATGTAGATATCCAAAACATCGTGCGTAAAACAATCAAGGAAATTGGTTATACACGTGCGAAATATGGCTTTGATGCTGATACATGTGCTGTATTGACAGCAATCGATGAGCAATCTCCTGATATTGCAGGTGGTGTTGATCAGGCGCTTGAGGCTCGTGAAGGGCTGATGACGGACGAAGAGATCGATGCAATCGGTGCAGGTGACCAAGGCTTGATGTTTGGCTATGCAAGCAATGAAACACCAGAATATATGCCGCTGCCAATTTCATTGGCGCACCGTCTATCCAAGCAACTGGCGAAGATACGGAAAGATGAAACTGTGGATTACTTGCGCCCGGATGGGAAAACACAAGTAACAGTAGAATATGACGAAAACGATCAACCAGTACGGATTGATACGATTGTCATCTCCACACAGCACCACCCAGAAGTGGAGCAAGCTCAGATTCATACCGATTTGAAAGAGCTTGTTATCAAACCTGTCGTTCCAGCTGAATTGCTGGATGAGAATACAAAATACATCATCAACCCGACTGGACGATTCGTTATCGGCGGACCACAAGGTGATGCAGGTCTGACTGGACGTAAAATCATTGTTGATACGTATGGCGGTTATGCTCGTCACGGCGGCGGTGCATTCAGCGGAAAAGATGCTACAAAAGTAGACCGTTCCGGTGCTTATGCAGCACGTTATGTGGCGAAGAACATCGTTGCAGCAGGTCTTGCAGAGAAATGTGAAGTACAGCTTGCTTATGCGATCGGTGTTGCTGAACCAGTATCCATCAGTATCGATACTTTCGGAACAGGCAAAGAGTCAGAAGAAGCATTGGTGAAAGCGGTACGCGATTTATTCGACCTTCGTCCTGCCGGCATCATCAAGATGCTGAACCTGCGTCAGCCAATCTACAAAGATACAGCTGCATACGGTCACTTCGGACGTACAGATAAAAACTTCCCTTGGGAGCAGACTGACAAAGCAGTACAGCTGGAAAGCTATACATTTGCATAAGCTGCTTGAAAGGCAAGAGCGGTAATTTCGCTCTTGCTTTTTTTGTGTCGGCACCCATAATCTCCCTTCAAGAACCGAATTGTTTTATGCTATAATTAATGGCTAGAAGTAATGAAAGAGAGGCTAACATTAAATGTGTGGTTTGATTGGCGTAATTAGAAAAAACGTAAAACAATTAACGCAAGCTGATAAGGATAAATTCAAACAACAGAACAACATCATCACGCACCGCGGTCCGGATGATGAAGGTTATTACCATGACGAACATGTCTCATTCGGTTTCCGCCGCTTGAGTATTATTGATATCGAGGCTGGTGTTCAGCCATTAAGCTATGACGACGAGAGAATCTGGATGGTTTTCAACGGAGAGATCTACAACTATGTAGAGCTTCGTGAAGAATTGCTGAAAAAAGGCGCAGAGTTCAAGACAGAATCCGACACCGAGGTCATCGCAGCGATGTATCATACATACGGAACGGAAGCATTCAAAGAGCTTCGCGGTATGTTCAGCATTTTGCTATGGGATAAAGAGAAGAAGACACTTTTCGGAGCACGTGATCCATTTGGCATCAAGCCGCTCTTCTATAAAGAAACAGAAGATGAGATTTTCTTCGCTTCTGAGAAGAAAAGCATCACACTTCTGGAAGAATCAGAAACAGTCGATACGGAAGCGCTGCAGCATTACTTGAGTTACCAGTATGTACCGGAACCATTCACGATGACAGAAGGTATCAAAAAGATAGAGCCTGGTCACTACTTCGTGAAGCGTGAAGGTGAACCTATAGAATTCCATCGTTACTGGCATGCGACATTCTCACCGAAAATCATGGACAAGCAAGCTTGGATCACACGTATCCAGGATGTGCTTCATGATTCCGTGAGCAAGCATATGCGAAGTGATGTACCAGTCGGTTCCTTCCTTTCAGGTGGAATTGATTCTTCCATCATTGTAGCCATTGCGAAGCAATTCAATCCGAATTTGAAGACATTCTCTGTCGGTTTTGAACGTGAAGGATTCTCCGAAGTAGATGTGGCAAAAGAAACAGCTGAGAAACTCGGCGTAGAAAACTATTCCCATATCATTACACCAGAAGAATACTTGGAAAAACTGCCGAAAATCATGTGGCATATGGATGATCCATTGGCTGATCCATCTGCTGTGGCACTTTACTTCGTGGCAAGGGAAGCTAGCAAACATGTAACGGTTGTACTTTCCGGAGAAGGTTCGGATGAACTGTTCGGTGGATATAATATTTACCGTGAACCAGAATCCCTTCGCATGTTCGATAGTATTCCGGGACCTGCAAAAGCCTTGCTTGCAAGAGTAGCTAAAATCTTGCCAGAAGGTGTACGTGGTAAGAGCTTCCTTGAGCGTGGTACAACGCCATTGAAAGATCGTTATATTGGAAATGCTAAAATGTTTGAGGATGCAGACAAACAGAAGCTATTAAAAACATACAGTGATGCGGTTCACTACCAGAAGATTACAGCACCATTGTATGAGAACGTAAAAAACGAATCTCTTGTCGATCAAATGCAGTATATCGACATTCATACATGGATGCGCGGAGACATCCTTCTGAAAGCGGATAAGATGACAATGGCACATTCACTAGAGCTTCGCGTTCCATTCTTGGATAAAGAAGTATTCCGTGTTGCCCGCGAGATTCCGGAAGATTTGAAAATCGCCAACAACACAACGAAGAGCTTACTTCGTGAAGCGGTAGAAGGCATTGTTCCGGATCATGTTTTGCATCGGAAAAAACTTGGTTTCCCAGTGCCAATGCGCCACTGGCTGAAAAATGAACTGAATGGCTGGGCGAAAACACTCATCCATGAAAGCCAAACAGATCATCTTTTGCATAAAGACTACATCTTGAATCTGTTAGATGCACATTGCCAAGGTAAGGGAGATTACAGCCGTAAAATCTGGACTGTACTTGCTTTCATGCTATGGCATCAGATTTACGTAGAACGTAAGTATGACTTTGCTGAGTTCCAAAAAGTCGATAGAGTGGAAAGCAAACTGCAGACCACATAATAAAAAAGCCGTTCCTGCAAGAGGAACGGCTTTTTATGTTGTTTCTTTATACTGTTTGCTTTTCTTGATATATTCCAACCGAATGCGCTCCATGTCCTGGAAATCAGCTTCGGTCAAATCACGTATTACTTTGGCAGGTCTGCCGAATGCAAGTTTGCCGGAGGGAATTGTTTTTCCTGGGGGGACGAGTGAACCTGCGCCTACATAAGCACCATCCTCGATGACCGCGCCATCAAGGACAATTGACCCCATGCCTATAAGGGAATTTTTTCCGATTGTGCAAGAATGGAGCGTAACTTGGTGACCAATCGTGGCTCCTTGCTTTATAATAAGAGGAAGATCAGGACTTTGGTGTAGGACACAAAGATCCTGCACATTGGCGCCTTCACCAATCATAACTGGAGAAACATCACCGCGTATCACTGTCTTGAACCAGATGCTGGCATCTTTTTTAATCGTAACGTCTCCTGTAATAACGGCGTCAGGAGCTACATAAGCTTCTTTGTGAACATGTGGACGTTTCTTGTCGTATTCGTATATCATTTGAATACTCCCTTCGTTTATGTTCTTATAGAATTAATAGATTTTTTGGAAAGAAGACAATCCCGGATTCGAGGAGCGAAATTACATTATGGTCCAACAAATACCAAAGTCATCGGTTTTACTTATGCATCAAGTATATCGGAAAATATTCCCGGAAGTACATAAAGAATTAGAACTATGGACACAGCGGGCAGAAGCGATACCGGATCCGGAACTGCGGAAGCAGGCACTGGAAAGTATTCGGACCAAACGCTTCCATTGTCAGGGCGGGGCAGTATACAGTCTGCTTGCTGGTGATGCCTGGAAGCAAGCGATCAAGTTCATTATTGCCTATCAGACTATCAGTGACTATCTTGATAATTTATGTGATCGTAGTACTTCTCTCGATCCAGAAGATTTTCGTCTGTTGCATCAATCGATGCTGGATGCACTTCAGCCCGGTGAAAAGCTGAAGGATTATTATGCATTGCGTGACGAGCGGGAAGACGGCGGATACTTGCACTCACTTGTTTTCACGTGTCAGACTATCCTTGGCAAACAGCCGAACCTTCCAGTTTTGCAGCCTTATTTGCTGAAACTTTCCGGCTTATACGGCGATTTGCAAGTGCATAAGCATGTGGCGAAGGAAGAGCGGATTGAAAGACTGACGAACTGGTTTGCCCAGCATCAAGAGGAGCACAGGGATCTTACATGGTATGAATTCTCAGCGTGCAGCGGGTCGACCCTCGGTATCTTCTGTTTTGTATCCTATGGTATGGGGATGGAACTTGACCATCAATTAGCAGATGATATCTATCAAAGCTACTTCCCATATATGCAAGGACTGCACATTCTGCTAGATTACTATATCGATCAGATGGAGGATGAAGAGGAAGGAGATCTGAATTTCTGCCATTATTACCGAGACTCAGATGAAATGAAGGAAAGACTCCAGTACTTCATTGAGCGGACGAACGAAAGCGTGCAGCGCCTCCCGCATGCGTCATTCCATGAGATGGTCCATCACGGGCTTGTTGGACTGTATTTGGCAGATCGCAAAGTGAGTCTGCTATCGGATGGCAAAGAGATGATCAAAACACTGCTCAAGGCAAGCGGAAACAAATCGAAGTTTTTCCATTTGAATATCAAAGCATATAATAAAATGAAAGAAGCGCGTACCCCGATAAGTTAGGGGATCGCGCTTCTTTATTTCTTGTTGCAAAAAGTAATAATGAATAATATGAAAGCGGCCGATAAATGTAAGATGAACAGGACTTTGTACTATCTGACGGTCAGTCATAGTCTGTATGGATCTGCATGTCTGATTCTGACTTCTGCATAAGCATTTCATTTCCAATGTATTCCTCGGGTGCTGGTTGGACTTCTTCCTAGCTGTAAATATTCCTTTATTGCATATATCTTTATTTTTTGAAGGCTTAGCATCTTATTCATTGAAGCTCGTGAGATAAATGGCAATTGCACTATTCGTGAATTGGTGGGTGCCTTTGAGATGGGTTTCTACATCTACTTTAATAACATCTCCCGGAATCAATGTATTTTCACAAAAAACCTGTTGATAAATTAAACATGCATATATATAATGGATTTATGAAAGCGTTATAAAATTAATATGTGTTTAAAAAATAAACAAACTTACATAAAGGAAACAGTTATTTAAGGATTAACGCAGCAAAACTAGTGCTACTCACATCTTGATTCGAATTATAAAATGTGTGAAAAGAGGTAACGACAATGCAAAAGTTATTTAAATTTCAAACAGCAGACCAAATCATTGCAGGGCCAAACTCTCTTGAAAGTTTAGGCGAGCAGCTCCAATTATTAGGTACAAGAATACAATCGGTTTAAAATGTGTTGTTGCTAGGGCTTTCAACATGGCCATAAAAAAGTCATGTTGAAAGCCACATTATGAACTTCGTGGGAGGGAATATGATGAAGCCGATTATAGGGATTACCATGGGGGATGCCGCAGGTGTGGGTCCTGAAATTATTGTAAAAGCCTTGAGCCATAAGGGTGTTTATGATATATGCAGACCACTTGTGATTGGTGATGCGAAAATGATAGAAAGAGCTATACGCGTCACTCAATCTCCTTTAACAGTTGAGACTGTTGCATCTGTCGCTGAAAGTAATTTTGAATTTGGCAGAATTGACTGTATTGATTTGAATCTGCTATCTGCTGACATGCTTTTTGGAGAATTATCACCACAAGCAGGAGATGCGGCCTTTCAATATTTGAAAACGGCTGTTGAGTTGGCTAAGAATAAGGAGATTCAATCGATCTGTACTGCACCATTAAATAAAGAAGCCCTTCATAAGGGAGGACATCTATATCCGGGACATACTGAAATCCTTGCTGAGTTAACGGAAACGGTTGATTATTCCATGATGTTATCTTCGCCAAAACTAAAAGTCATCCACTTAACCACACACGTTGGACTGATTAAAGCAGTCGAGTCTATCACGCCAGAACGGACATATAAAGTGGTGAAGCTTGCTCACGATAATTTAACGCGTGCAGGATATAAAAATCCAAGAATTGCAGTTTGCGGAATCAATCCACATGCGGGTGAAAATGGGTTGTTTGGAGAAGGGGAAGAGGAAGAAAAACTAGTTCCTGGAATAGACCAAGCATTTGCTGAAGGAATAAATGTAAGCGGTCCACACCCTGCCGACACTGTGTTTTTCCGAGCGGTTCGTGGTGATTTTGATCTTATCGTTGCCTGTTATCATGATCAAGGCCATGTTCCAATAAAGGTATTAGGTTTGGAAGAGGGTGTTAATATCACGGTTGGATTAAATGGCGGTGTTATTCGTACTTCCGTAGACCACGGTACTGCATTTGATATCGCCGGGAAAAATATTGCAGATGAAAGAAGTATGCTTGCAGCTATCCAATCTGCTGCTGATTTGTCTCCAAAAGAAGTTTTGAAATAAGAACTAAAATAGTCATGATGCAAAATGAGTTTAAGGGAGATTAGTCCTCAAAACCATAAGTAGCGAACCTGAAGTCTTACTCAAAGCTTTTCAAAAAAAGCTTATGTGAAAATGTAACCCCTTACTTAGGAGAAAGAAGTTAGCTCATAATGTCAATACAGAAACGAAGTGAAAAGTGTGATATTCGATTTAATAGAGAATTTGGTTGAATATAATTCATTAAATCCAAAAATCGGCAACGGATTAAAGAAATTCAATGAAATAGAAATAGATTATAATAAGCGATTTGAATTTGATGGAGGTTATTTGTTCTTTCAGGAAGGAACTACGACTCACATAGATGAAGGGACATTTGAAGCACATAAAAAATATATCGATATTCAAATTGTATTGGACGGATCGGAATATGTAGCATGGGCACCCATTGATCAATTAGAAGTTGACGTTGCATACAATGTCGAAAAAGATGTTGTTCGATTGAACGGCAATCCGGAAACGACCATGAAAATCAATAAAGGCATGGCCTACATTTGTCTGCCTCATGATGGGCATAAAGCTTTAAAGTATATAGATAAAGCGACAAATTACAAAAAAGCAGTAATTAAAATCGAAATTTAAATAGAAAGATAAGGTGAATAGTATGAGTAATAAAATAGTAGTTAACGAGTCAATTTCAAACGGTAAATTGTATCACGATGCATACACAAATATTGATTTTTCTTTGATTCCATCTGGACCATTTTCAACTGCACATGCACCTACTGTTACAAAGTTGGAAAATGGAGATTTGTTATGTGCGTGGTTTGCAGGGTCATTTGAAGGCAGCCCGGATATTTCAATTGTATTATCGAAATTTGATCATGTATCCCAAGAGTGGAACGAGCCGAAAATTATCTCGCAGGACGATACGCGCAGCGAGCAAAACCCTTCATTTTTCCATGCACCAGATAACACAGTATGGGTAATCTATACTTCCCAGGAAGGCAGACAGCCAGATAAAGATAATATGCAATTTACATCAATTATCAAGTATCAAAAAACAAGTGACAATGGCGAAAGTTGGTCTGAGCCAGAAGTTTTGTTCAGCCAGCAAGGAACTTTTGCAAGACAAGCTATTCAAGTATTAAGTAATGGTAGATGGATATTCAGTACTTGGGTATGTGAGGATTCCGAATTTGGTCTAACGAACGATCCCACAGTTATGCATGTGTCGGACGATGAAGGACTGACTTGGAAAGTAGTGCGTATGCCTGATAGTAACGGACGAGTACATGCCAATGTCATAGAATTAGAAAATGGTCATCTAGTGGCATTTATGAGAAGTAGATTCGCAGATTATATTTATAGAAGTGAGTCAACTGATTATGGAGATTCTTGGACAGCTCCTGAGCCAACAACCTTACCAAATAACAATTCAAGTGTAAGCGCAATCAAGCTGGATAACGGTGCAATTGCGATTGCATATAACGCAAATGCAGCTAATAGACCCGAAAAAGGTAAAGTGGCATGGCCTGGATTAAGAAACCCTGTAGTGGTTTCCGTGTCTGAAGATGCTGGTAATACTTGGCCGATTGGACGAATTATTGAACACGCTGAAGGTTTCATCGGATCAGAAAATAAAACGAACAATTCACAGTTCGAATATCCAACTCTTTATCAAGATCCGCAAGGGCACCTACACCTAGTCTACGCGTATAAAAATAGAATGTGTGTAAAATATAATGGTTTTTCAGTTGAGGATATTTATGGTGCAAAGCGTGAATACGAAGGGGTCTACAATCCTACTTCTGGAGAAATTAGCTAAGTAGTAATCACAAGAGCCTGTTATAGCATCATTATCGTACCCACTGTAACTCCTTAGAAATAAGGAGAGACATAGGGGCTGACTCCAATACTCTAGTATCGGTGTGCTGCGTTTGCATAGCAGCCGCAGCACGCTCTCATACAACGCTGTCGCATACCAATTTAGACAACATTGCTTAATCAAGGTGCGCTGCTCAATTGCAGCAGCACAATCTGAGAATACATGCTCCTAGAATAAATTCTCTGTTGGAGCGGCAAATAATGTAACCGCTTCACTAAGAAGAATGAGCTCGGGATTATTAGGAAGTACACCCCCACAAGAGACTTTAGGAAGTCTTTAAGGTGATGGCGAAGTGTCATCACTTAAGAGAGGAGTAATAAAAATGACATTGGATATGTATCTTGCACTTGGTATCTTGGTGCTGATGATTGTGATGATCATGTCAGACAAATTTGCATTTGGTGCACCACCACTCATAGCGTCCCTTTTACTTGTAGTGACAGGTCTGGCTACAGTTCCCGAGGCTTTTGCCGGCTTTGTAAACTCAAGCGTTATCATGGTCGCCGGCTTTATGGTTGTTATGGCGGGACTAATGAAGACGAGCGTAATTGGTAAGGTTCAAAGTTCTATGCTTGCTTTGGTGAATAAGGGAGGATACAAAAGTTATGCTCTTTTGATTGTAGTAGTTATGTTTGGTGCCAGTTTAGCTGGACCTGGTTCCACGGGATACTATGTACTTATTTTATCTTTAATATCTACAATCCCTTACAATAAAAAAATGCCTACGTCTAAATTAATGATGCCTTTGGGATTTGCAACTAACCATCCTTTGATTCCTTTTAATGTGGCGCTCTTTTATGGTGTTACTGTCAGTGTACTAGAAACAGCTGGATTTACCGGCGGGCTTTCTATGTCTAAGTTTGCTGTCGTGAATTTCATCTTGACCCTTGGCTTTTTGGTATGGGCTTTGGTTGCTTACCGTCTTCTGCCGGATCATCCGATTTCGGAAGATTCTGGTTTTGATGAGGTTGCAGTTGCTTCTGAGATTAATACCATGCCTCCATGGAAAGAATACGCTACGATAGCAGCATTTGTCTTAAGTGTAGCAGGCATGATGCTAATGAATGTGTTTGGCGAAGCGGCTTATGTAATTCCTGGTCTTGCTGGAGCATTCTTATTAATAATTAATGTACTTGACTTCAAGGAAGTTCGAGATAATATGGGAGCGCCTGTCATCCTGTTAATGGCTGGTGTTATCGGGGTTGCCAATGCATTGGCTGAGACTGGATTCACAGCTATGGTAGGAGACTACGTAGCGAATTCATTAGGGACTAATATCAGTCCATTCATGTTAATCTTTATCTTCGCTCTTTTGACTAGCACATGTGCTACGTTTACTGGTTCAAATATGGGTTCTGTATATATCTTTGCGCCAATTGCCATTGCAACGAGCCTGAGTTTAGGGCTTGATCCAACTGCTGCAGCAGTTGCAGTTGTAATATCTGCATGGAACGGCGGCTACATGCCAGTCGATGGTATGCCTGCTATGATCTTAGGTATGGGTAAGTATAAGCTGCCGCAGTTCTGGCTGTTCTCAGTACCTATGTATGTGATTCGTATTTTCGCGCTAAGCGTTGGTGCGATGATTATGTTCCCTGTAAGCTGATCATGTAATAATGGTACCTTTCTGATCGACTAAACGGTACTACAAAAGTTGAGATAATTATCGGGAGGAAATATGTATGGGGCAACAACTTTCTAAAGTAAAACCTTTATGTCCGCCAGGTCGTCCGCCGCGTTACGAAGATGTACCCTTTGCGGAGGTCACGCTTGATAATGGAGAGCCATACACACTGAAAATGGATATCTATCAAGATCTTAATCAGAAAACTCCAGGTCCATGCATCATTTACTATTTCGGTGGTGGGTGGATGTATGGAGAATACAAGCAGGTTACCCAAAAAGCAGTATATTGCAGGGAACTTATAAGATTGGTAGAACAAGGATTCACAATTGTATCTCCATCCTACCGCTTGGCTAGTCAGTCTGTTTTCCCAGCATGCATTCATGACTGCAAGGGAGTAGTCCGTTTTTTGAAAGCGAGTTCAAAGAGATACAATATTGATCCTGAACGAATTGGAGTGTTGGGGAACTCTGCTGGTGGACATCTAGCAGCGATGGTTGCAATGAGCGCAAATTGCAGAGAAATGGAAGGGGATGTCGGCGGTAACCAAGAATTTACGGGTACGGTAAGGGCGGCGGCAATTTTTTATGCGCCATCCGACTTAGTAGAACTCATCAAAAATGATGCGAATGCAGCATTAAAGAATCTGTCTGGAACAGAAGTTGATCATGCGGACAAATCCATGGATACTGTTGTAACCCAAATTCTTGGATATACTGAGCCTGGAAAATCGTTGTTAGATTTGAATCGATTGCTGGAAAGCAGCAATACGAGTGATCCGGATTGGAAGTATATAGAACTAGCCAAAAAATGCAGTCCGATTACATACGCAAGCGCCGATAGTCCGCCGATGATGATTTTGCACGGGGGGAAAGACCCTCTGGTTCCTATTGAGCAAAGCGAGAGTCTTTATAAAGCCCTAGTATCTTCTGATGCGGACGCTATGTACCTATCTTCTTCCCAGGCTAATCACGGCCCGACAATGGGGGAGGAAGCTGATCACATGGCATATCAATTCTTAAAAAGCAGACTTTGAGTTTGTGTATGCAGACGGACTTAATCAAGTTTCTTTCATCTGATTGGAAGCCTATATAAAAGAAGCGCGTACCCCGATTGACTAGGGGATCGCGCTTCTTTTATTTTTTCTTCTCAATAGCAATGATGAATGGCGGGGTGTTTTTTTGGTTAAGAAAGCGATACTGCAAGACAGCGTAATGTTTTTGATCATAATCTTTCACGTGAGCAAGCAGTCCTTCTTTTTCGATAGCGCCTTCCGGATGACCATGATAAACAACCAACACGATTCTGCCGCCGGGTTTCAATGCACGGCGGATTTTCTCAATTGCAGTAATCGTGCTTTCTGCATTGGTGGTAATGGCTTTATTGCTGCCGGGCAAATAACCTAAATTGAAAATGGCTCCAGCGAGCTTTCCTTCATCTTCGGGTGTTATATAATGATCGACACGCTGGTGGCTGTCCAGAATTAGAGTTGTATTCGTTACATCATGCAGGCTCAAGTGCTTGCTTGTCATTTCGATGGCTTGCTCCTGTATATCGAATGCCAGCACCTTTCCTTCTTCTCCGACAAAACGGCTGAGTGCGAGTGTATCATTCCCATTGCCGCATGTTGCATCAATGACTGTATCTCCTGGCTGAGTCACTTGCTCCATCAGTTCGTGTGCATAAGCGATAACGTGTTTTAGCATTTCTTGAATCCTCTCTCTGACAAATTGTTCTCTCTTATTTTTACGCTACCTGTGCTTATTTAGCAAATCAAACCTCTCTATTGTAAAGGAAAATTTACAATTAATTTACCAAATATATGTAGAAACATGTCGATATAAGGACCATAGTAGTAGTGTGAAGAAAGAGAAGGGAGTATATCGACATGTATAAGCGCATCCTAATACCTATTTGTGTCTTGATTCTATGTTATTTATCTGGGTGTGCCGCAAACCCGGCTGCAGCCAAGCTGGATGAAGAAAAACGTATCGGAATCGTTTTGACAGAAGCGGGACTCGGAGATCAAGAATGGAATGATTTGGCGATCGAAGGGTTGACGAAAGCGAGAGACCGACTTGATATCATCTATACATATAAAGAAATTACACCAGAACTAACTTATGAGAAAGCATTACAGGAATTGGCTGATGAAGGCATGGATACAATTATAACTTTGGAAGCAGCGGCAGAAGATGCTGTAGCCAACCAGGCGAAGGCCAATCCTGCTATTACATACATAGCTTTTGAAACGAAGCTGAAAGCTGATAATCTATTCGGCTACGTTTTTGATACAGAGCAGGTAGGTTATTTGGCTGGTGTAGCGGCTGCCACCGTAACGCCGTCTGGTAAAGCAGGTTTCATTGGTGAGTCGTCCAGTGCTTACCTTGAAGGTTTTAAACAAGGAATTGCAGCTACATCCAAGGATACCGAACTGCTCGTTCGGGAGACTTCACCGGAAGATAAGGCAGCGGGCAGCAAAGCAGCAAAGGAGATGATTGCTGAGGAAGCAGATATTCTTTTCGCTGAGCCTGGCGATGCTGGAAAGGCAATGCTGCAGCAAGCAGCGCTCGCGAATATATATGCAGTCGGTGCTGGAGGTGATCAGAGCTATCTAGCTCCTGATAACGTCGTCACATCTGCTCAGTTGCAAATTGATCATATTGTATTTGATTTTCTTGAACGGATCTCTAAAGGTGAAGAGCTGCCGGAAGACAATATGGTCGGCTTGAAGGAGCAGGCTGTCGGATTAAGTCCTATCGCTGTTGTCAGTATTACCGACACAGTTGAAGGGAAAGTCCACACAGCGACACAAAAGCTGTTAGAATCGGAGTGAGCTAAATGAAACTGACACGGAAACTATTCCTGCAGGCAGCAGGAACGAGTGCATTAGCATTGGCGCTCATTGCCTTTATCATTTTCAGTATGATAAGGATCAATGCTTCAAGTTATGAGCAAGTTCAGCATCTTCTCCAGCTTCAGCAGTTGGACAGCCAGCTGAATAATGCCGGACAGGTACTGAGAAATACGACTACAATCCGTACTGATGCGTCAGCGGGGGATTTACGGTCATACATGGAACAAAGCAACTCAAGTTTCAAACAGCTTTTGCAATCATCAGAAGGACAGTCAGCAGCATATCTTGAAGCGGGAAAGGCAAAGTATGATGACTGGCAAGGGGAAGTTACGAGTCTTTTGACCAATGTGAATGAGATGGATGCGCTGCGATTATCGAGTCGTGTTCAAGGGCTGCTGAATGATATTTATATGGCGAACGCATACAGTACAGCAGCTTATGAGGATGAACAGCTTGCCTTGCAGAATCAGATTACATTTGTAATTGTGGTATCTGTTATTGGGGTAGTGCTGCTCATAGTCATTACAAATTATACATCTCGAAGAACGAGTAAATCGATTGCAAATCCTCTATTAGCACTAGCGTCCAGAACGAACCAAATTGCAGCGGGGGATTTAACGGTAGAGCCGATAGAAAAGACAGGCAGTTTGGAAATCAGTGAGATGAATCAGGCCTTCGGACAGATGACAGAGCAGCTGAAAAATTTAATCGGTTCGATTGAGAAAGCAAGTGATGAAGTAGCTGGAATGTCTGCTGAAATTGATAAAGACAATCAGAATCTGCAGGGACTTCATAAAGAAATCGCTGCTTCAGTTGGTGAGATCACTTCCGGTTCGCAGCGTATTTCCGCCGAACTGCAGCAAACTGTGACTCTGATTGAACAAATGGACAAGCAAGGAAGTGCGAACAGTACATTTGCTACGGAAACAGTTGCACTTGGCAAGCTTGCATCAGAGGCAGCAGTGCGCGGCAGGGAAACTGTACATAATCAGCAGCAGCTTACCGTAAAGAACGGGGAGAGCAGAGATTTAATGGAAGCGTCGCTGCGAGACTTCATCCAATATTCGCAACAGATCGAGCAAATGGTAGCATCGGTATCTTCTGTTGCTGAACAGACCAATCTGCTTGCGCTAAATGCTGCAATAGAGGCTGCAAGAGCTGGTGAAGCGGGGAAAGGCTTCGCTGTTGTAGCAGATGAAATCCGAAAGCTTGCGGATGAGTCCAAATCTTCTGCGGATGCGATTTATCAGACGGTAGGATCAATTCGGCAGGGCACAATGAGTTTATCCGAAGCTGTGCAGTTTGGTCATGAGGTTGCTAAAGCAGAAACCGCTTCTATGGAAAGCATGGAAAGCTCATTCGTGGAAATTGAAGAAAAGTTTCAGTCCATCTCGAATCGGCTGCAGCAAATTCAAAGCGGTAGTGTCCAATCGGAGCGATTGGGCACCGAGGTTCTTGGCAGGGTAGAACAAATCAGCAGCACCCTTCAGGAAAATACTGCAAAAACAGATGTAGTCCATCATTCCACCAATGAACAGTATGGAGCCTATGAGCAGCTGGCAATGACAGTCAGGCACCTTGACCGCGTAACACGTGAACTGCAGGATGCTGTTTCGGTGTTCCGGACGGAAGCTGCCGAATCTTGACAAATGTAGCGCAGTTCCGTACACTGGACACAACAATACTGTGAACGATGAGGAGAAGGAGTAGTAGCAAGCTCTGCTTGGTTTAAGAGAGACGGCATTCTGGTGCAAGCCGTCCCGGCATCTTGTGAACTCGCCTTCGTAATTGCAAAAGGGAACTACCAGTACTTTTTGCCGTTTTCCGCGTTAAGGAATGTCGAGCGGGCGCATTTGCGCTAAGTTGGGTGGTACCGCGGGAGAAGTCTCTCGTCCCATTATTGGGATGAGGGGCTTTTTTCTTTGCTTCACGGTCAGAATTGTTCAAGTTGAAGAGAGTACAGGAGGCACACGATATGTCATTCAATCACCATGAAATCGAAAAGAAATGGCAAGCTTATTGGGAAGAAAACAAAACATTCAAAACAGATACTTCCTCTGAAAAAGAAAAGTTTTATGCCTTGGATATGTTCCCTTATCCATCAGGAGCTGGTCTGCACGTAGGACACCCTGAAGGCTATACAGCTACAGATATTCTGTCTCGTATGAAGCGGATGCAAGGCTTTGAAGTGCTGCATCCAATCGGCTGGGATGCTTTCGGATTACCTGCTGAGCAGTATGCGCTGGATACAGGGAATGACCCGGAAGAATTCACGAAAAAGAATATCGCGACTTTCACAAGACAGATCAAAGAACTCGGGTTCTCTTACGATTGGGATCGTGAAGTTAATACAACTGATCCAGAATACTATAAGTGGACTCAATGGATTTTCCTTCAGTTGTATAAAAAGGGACTTGCTTATGTGGATGAGGTAGCAGTGAACTGGTGTCCTGCTCTTGGTACTGTACTTTCCAATGAAGAAGTCATCGACGGAAAGAGCGAACGCGGCGGGCATCCTGTTATCCGTAAGCCAATGAAGCAATGGGTGCTTCGTATTACTGCCTATGCAGATCGCCTGCTGGAAGACTTGGATGAACTTGACTGGCCGGATAGCTTGAAAGAGATGCAGCGTAACTGGATCGGACGCTCGGAAGGTGCGGAAGTAACATTCCGTATAGAAGGCACTGAGGAAAGCTTCGATGTGTTTACAACTCGTCCGGATACTTTGTTTGGTGCTACATTCGCGGTACTGTCTCCAGAGCATCCGCTAGTTGATAAGATCACTTCTGAAGCGCAGCAGACAGCAGTTGAAAGCTACAAACAAGAAGTAGCAGCGAAGAGTGATTTGGAGCGTACAGATCTTGCAAAAGAGAAAACAGGTGTCTTTACTGGTGCGTATGCAATAAACCCGGTTAATGGCGAAAAAATGCAGATCTGGATCGCGGATTATGTACTTATGAGCTATGGTTCCGGAGCTATCATGGCAGTACCTGCACATGATGAACGCGACTATGAATTTGCGAAGACTTTTGATTTGCCGATCAAGGCAGTTATCGAAGGTGCCGATATAGAAAATGAAGCTTATACTGGTGAGGGAGCACATATCAATTCTGATTTCCTTGATGGTATGAATAAACAAGAAGCAATTTCTGCAGCAGTTGCATGGCTGGAAGAGAGCAAACAAGGTTCGAAAAAAATCAGCTACCGTCTGCGCGACTGGATTTTCAGCCGTCAGCGCTACTGGGGTGAGCCGATTCCAGTAATCCATTGGGAAGACGGTACAATGACAAGTGTTCCCGAAGAAGAGCTTCCGCTTGTTTTGCCGAAAACAGATGAGATTAAATCATCCGGTACAGGTGAATCTCCGCTTGCTAATATTACGGAATGGGTGAATGTCACTGATCCGGAAACAGGCAAGAAAGGGAAACGTGAAACACATACAATGCCGCAGTGGGCAGGCAGCTGCTGGTACTTCCTTCGTTATATCGATCCGCAGAACCCGGAAAAGCTGGCTGATTTTGAAACACTGAAGAAATGGCTGCCGGTTGATGTTTATATCGGGGGAGCAGAACATGCTGTTCTTCACTTGCTGTATGCGCGCTTCTGGCATAAGTTCTTATTTGATATCGGTGCTGTGCCGACTAAGGAACCTTTCCAAAAGCTATATAATCAAGGGATGATCCTTGGAGAAAATAATGAAAAAATGAGTAAATCCAAAGGGAACGTGGTTAACCCTGATGATGTTATCGAATCACATGGCGCAGATACACTTCGTCTATACGAAATGTTTATGGGACCATTGGATGCTTCCATCGCTTGGTCTGAAAATGGATTAGATGGTTCCCGTCGATTCCTTGATCGTATATGGCGACTGTTCATCACAGAAGCGGGCGAACTTTCAGAGAAAGTACAAGACACAGAATCAGAAGACCTGCAAAAAACGTATCACGAAACTGTGAAGAAAGTGACAGAGGACTTTGAAGCTTTGCGCTTCAATACAGGTATCTCTCAATTGATGGTGTTCATCAATGATTGTTACAAGGCACCTGTCATCCCGCGCGTATTTGCGGAAGGATTCATGAAGTTACTTTCACCAGTTGCGCCACATATCGCGGAGGAACTGTGGAGTAAACTTGGCCACGGGGAAACAATTACGTACGCTGAATGGCCGGTTCATGATGAGTCGAAGCTTGTAGAACAGGAAATAGAAATTGTATTGCAGGCAATGGGTAAGCTACGTGCAAAAGTTATGGTGCCTCATGATGCTTCTAAGGAAGAGCTAGAGAAAATCGCACTTGACGATGAACAAATGAAAAGCTGGCTGGAAGGAAAGACTGTCCGTAAAGTGATCGTGGTTCCGGGCAAGCTAGTTAATGTAGTAGCAAATTAATAGTCGGATCCCTTCTGTTTACGGAAGGGATTCTATTTTAAGTAAAGGGGAACTATAAATGCGCAATATACAACCGGAAGAACTGGATGAACTAATTGAAAATGATACTTCCTCCTATATAGTAATTGATGTGCGGGAAGATGAAGAAGTAGAGCAAGGTATGATTCCTGGTGCGGTTCATATCCCGCTTCAGCAGATACCTGAGAAGCTTCCTGAACTGTCGACAGAAGACACATATGTACTTGTCTGCCGCGGTGGTCACCGGAGCATGAATGCTGCTGCTTTTATGGAGAATCAAGGTTATGACGTGATTAATATGGACGGCGGAATGCTGGAATGGAAAGGTGAACTCGTCTTTAAATAAGGCGAAGGAATCTATGTGAGGAAGGCGTTCCGACGTTTTCCTCTTTCATATTCTATTTTTCTCCGAAACTAGTGTTGACAGTATCGAAACATGGTGATAGTATATAGTTACTGTCGTAAGGCAGTCATTGATCTTTGAAAACTGAACAAAACAACCAATTACGAATTAAACGACAAGATCGTAAGATCA
>NZ_LR700949.1:0-229 GCF_902497585.1 Terribacillus sp. AE2B 122
AGGTGGAAGCGTGGTGACACGTGCAGCTGACGAATACTAATCGATCGAGGACTTAACTAAAAACGAAAAGCGCAAAAGGCCGCTTAGAAACGAAAGGATAAGTAAGAGGCCGTAAAGGGGTACTTTCCCTTGAAGGGCTATTGCTTATACTGCAGTTTCTGACCTTTGGAGCTGGATCTGACTAGTAAGTCAACGCCAAAGTCCAAGCACTCCGGTGCTTGGCCGCATG
>NZ_LR700949.1:254-458 GCF_902497585.1 Terribacillus sp. AE2B 122
ACATGATTCTTATCTAGTTTTGAAGGTTCACTTCAAAAAAACTTGCTTTTCCTGATCAGACAGTGTATAATATATATTGTCGTAGGAAAAGATAAGTAAGGTCTGGTGGTAATAGCGAAGAGGTCACACCTGTTCCCATGTCGAACACAGTAGTTAAGCTCTTCAGCGCCGATGGTAGTTGGGTTCGCCCTGCGAGAGTAGGAC
>NZ_LR700949.1:468-721 GCF_902497585.1 Terribacillus sp. AE2B 122
CTGCCAGGCCGAGTATTTCCTTTATATTATCGCGGGGTGGAGCAGGGGTAGCTCGTCGGGCTCATAACCCGAAGGTCGCAGGTTCAAATCCTGCCCCCGCAACCAATTTTTCATTAAGTAATAAGTGAAAAATGGCAGTACACATTGTGTACAGTCAAAAGTTTATTGCACTAATACATAGTAGCAACATTGGTCCGGTAGTTCAGTTGGTTAGAATGCCTGCCTGTCACGCAGGAGGTCGCGGGTTCGAGTC
>NZ_LR700949.1:731-22570 GCF_902497585.1 Terribacillus sp. AE2B 122
ACATAAAACGTTCAAAAGCTTTAGGATTACTCCTAAAGCTTTTTTTATATGTGTATTTCCCATCCAACTAGTGTAATACTTTCCGCAGCACCTGCTGACTGGGCGTTTGTAAGTGTTGTCTGCATGAAATGCGGCATGCTCTCGCTCTTGCTAAAAGCGCGCTGCAGCCGGGAGGCACTCTTATATGGAGATACAGGGAAGCACTGCAATCCGATTGTGGAGAGCAGGATATGGTTAGTACCACTTGAAAGAGGCACGCTCCCCATATTAAAGACAGGCACCACTTGATCAAACGTATTATCAGCACCAATTTTACCTGAACTATTTTGCTGATTCAGCTGGACAGAGTTGTAATGATTTGGAGAAGGTACTAAATGATAAAGTGAATTCTCCCCAATGGATAACCAATACAAATAACCCGCTTTCCGTACAGCGATTAAACAAGAAGCATTACCGTTTACCTTGGCTGCCGTTGAGCGGAAACGTACGCTGTTGAACATACTCATCAGAAAGCTGTCGATCTTTTTTATTGCGCTGGAAACATCTTCATCAAGCGTCTCAGTGATTTTCCTTTGCCTGAGTATGAGGGAGTCTGCGATGAAGGCAGCACTTTCTACTGTATGCTGTGCCCCCATGACAACTGCTAGCTCCCAATCGGCTCCAGTAAGGATAAGACAAGCATTCTCGTTCTTATAAGCACCATGCGCAATGCTTCCGCCGAAGCGCCCGATCCAGACATGCTGGTATCCGCTCAGATCGACTTGATCCAGATAGGATTTCATCTCACCATTCCAGCTGTAGTTGTACATTTGCTCTAATGCTTCCATATACATACTCCTTTATTGGCTGATAATATAAGTATTCTCCATAAATCCACGAAAGCCTTTTTGTTTCTAGTGCTTTTGCTTTTAGGCTATATTTTGCTATGATGAATAGATGAACAAAGAATGAAAGTGAGTCAGGTGACGGTTATGACCCAATTTATAAAGAAGATGCATACAATAGAAGATACCAATTCGTTTGGCCAAAAGCTGGCCGAACTGCTTCAGCCTGGAGATATCATCACGATGGAAGGAGACCTTGGTGCAGGAAAGACGACGCTGACTAAAGCAATAGGTGCGGGTCTAGGTGTGAAAAGGACGATAAACAGTCCTACCTTCACAATCATCAAGGAGTATGAAGGACGTCTGCCGTTATATCATATGGATGTTTACCGGTTAGAGAACAGCGATGAAGATATCGGTTTCGAGGAGTATTTTTCAGGGGAAGGTGTTTCCATTGTAGAATGGGCACAATTCATTGAAGACTATTTGCCAAAGGAACGACTGGAGCTTACGCTCAAGCATGATGGAGAAGCAAGAACAATCTTACTGCAGCCAATTGGTGAACGTTATGAAAAGCTTTGTAAGGAGTTAGCGGAATGAATATATTAGCGATTGATACTTCCAATCAGCTGCTAGGAGTAGCGATTGTGAAAGATGGAGTGACATTAGGTGAACATGTTATGCATGGACACAGAGATCACTCGGTTCGATTGCTTCCCGCAATCGAACAATTGATGAAGGAAACAAAAACGACACCTGCTGATTTAGATCGAATTGTCGTTGGCCAGGGACCTGGTTCATACACAGGTGTTCGAATCAGTATGGCAACTGCAAAAACAATGGCATGGGCACTTGGCATCGATGTCATCGGTGTTTCAAGTCTGGAAGGTCTTGCGCATCAAGGGGAGCTATTCTCAGGATATGTTTGTCCTTTCTTCGATGCTCGCAGAGGCCAAGTGTATACTGCTCTTTACGCCAGCAATAGTGACTCCTTTGAACAAATAGACGAAATCGTCAATCCTCTATTCTCGGATTGGCTGGAACAGCTACGAGAAAAAGGCGAAAGAATATTGTTTCTAAGCCCTGATATCGAGATGTACCGCAGTATGATCATTGAGATACTGGGTGAGCAAGCAATAATCCCAGAAGCTGCTATACATTACGCTCGTCCATCTGTACTTGCTCAGATAGGAGCTGCAAGGAAAGCAGATGATTTGCACCAAATCGTACCAAATTATGTTCGTATGACAGAGGCTGAGTCAAATTGGCTTAAGCAGCAGGAGCAGCAGAAGTGAGCGCAAAAGTGACCGTACGTCCGATGCAATTAGCCGATGTGCCAGCTGTCTATACAATTGAGACTGCATCTTTTGCAACTCCATGGACCATCGATATCTTTGAACGTGAAATTACGGAAAATACGTTTGCAAATTATTTTGTCATTGAAAGTGATGGCGTAATTGCTGGTTATTGCGGTATGTGGCTCGTCATTGATGAAGCACAGATCACGAATATTGCTATACTGCCGAACTTTCGAGGTCAGAAACTGGGCGAGAAGCTGTTTGCCCATGTAATGGAACAAGCAATTATGGCAGGGGCTTACCGTTTATCTCTAGAGGTACGTGTAACTAATGTACCGGCACAGCATTTATACCGGAAATTTGGTTTAGTACCGGGCGGTATCCGGAAAAACTATTATACAGACAATCAGGAAGACGCGATTGTAATGTGGGTGAATTTATGAAAACATCAGAACTTATTTTAGCAATAGAAACAAGCTGTGATGAAACAGCCGCAGCCGTCATTGAGGGAGGCAGGATCATCAGATCCAATATTGTTGCGTCCCAAATTGAGAGCCATAAGCGTTTTGGCGGTGTAGTGCCGGAAATAGCATCCAGGCATCATGTGGAACAAATTACGCTCGTCATTGAAGAAGCGATCCAGCAAGCTGGAATTCAGAAAGAAGAGCTGGACGCGATTGCTGTGACACAGGGGCCCGGTCTTATCGGAGCATTGCTTGTTGGTGTGAATGCAGCCAAAGCGCTGGCGTTCTCCATTGGCAAACCGCTGATTGGTGTCCACCATATAGCGGGACATATCTATGCCAACCGACTAGAGCAGGAGTTCAAGTTCCCGCTACTTGCATTGGTCGTTTCTGGCGGTCATACAGAGCTTGTTCTTATGAAAGAACATGGCAGCTTTGAAGTAATTGGAGAGACACGTGACGATGCAGCAGGTGAGGCTTATGACAAGGTAGCCAGGACATTGCAGCTGCCTTATCCGGGAGGTCCCCGCATTGATAAGCTAGCAGCAGAAGGCGAGCAATCCATTGATTTCCCTCGTGCATGGCTAGAACCAGAGAGCTATGATTTTAGCTTTTCCGGTTTGAAATCTGCGGTCATCAACACACTGCATAATGCCAAGCAAAAGGGAGAAACATTTGCACCTGCAGATGTAGCGGCAAGCTTCCAAGCCAGTGTAGTAGATGTGCTTGTAGGGAAAACAATCCGAGCGGCCGAAGCATTCGGCGCAAAGCAAGTCATTGTTGCGGGTGGTGTTGCTGCCAACAGGGGGCTGCGCGCTTCTTTGGAAGAAGTGTTTGCAGACAAGCAAGCTGATCTGCTTATCCCGCCGCTTGCTCTATGCACGGATAACGCAGCCATGATTGGTGCTGCGGCATCCATCCTTTATCAGCAAGAAAAATTCGCGGATTTATCTATGAATGCTAGGGCATCTATGCCGTTATAAAAAAAGCATCGTTTTCTTTATGAAAACGATGCTTTTTTATTCACAGCCTATATTCTGGATTGTGCATAACTTATTAAAACCCACTATTAGTACCAGGTATAGAAGTGGATAAAACTGTGCGAAAGCGCTGTGGATTCTGTGGATAATGTGCATAACCTTGTGTATATCCCATTAAATCAACGATGAAAACGCATTTAGTCCTGTGTATAACTTTCCTGTTCTTCGCTAAGTATTTCCCATTCTTCCATTACTTCTAGCAGTGTTGTCTGCAGCTCTTCATTCTTTTCAGTGATTTCCTGGGCTTTCTGATAATCTTGGAAAATTGTCGGATCGGTAAGCAAAGTCTCATTTGTTTCAATCTCTGTCTCCAGTTCAACTATCTTTTCTTCTAGCTCTGAAATGCGTCGTTCCCGTTTCCGAATTTCCCGCTTTATTGCCTTATCTTGATGATAAGAGGATTTGTTCTCCGACATAACAGTTCTCTGCTTCGTTTCTTCTGCCATAGCTTCCAAGGCAGCAATCTCCTGCTTCTCTTGTTTCTTTTCTATAAAATAATCATAGTTGCCTAAGTAGGATAAAATCTGCTTGTCCGCCATTTCCAGTACTTGTGTGGAAACTTTATTCATGAAGTAACGGTCATGGGAGACAAAGAGTATAGTACCTGGGTAGTCGGCCAATGCACCTTCCAATACTTCCTTGCTGTCTAAATCAAGGTGGTTGGTCGGTTCATCCATGATCAAGAGATTCGATTTCTGCATCATTAGCTTCGCCAGAGCAAGGCGGGCCTTTTCGCCACCACTCAGTGTGTTGACTACTTTGAGGACATCATCGCCAGTGAACAGGAAGTTACCAAGAATGGTGCGGATATTCTTCTCATCCATAAGCGGATACTCATCCCATAGCTCAGCAAGGACACTCTTCGATGAATGCAATTCCGTCTGCTCCTGGTCGTAATAGCCTATACTGACGCCTGTGCCTACCTCTACCTGACCGGATTTAGCAGGCAGCTTTCCGATAATGGTCTTGAGCAATGTCGTCTTACCCGTTCCGTTCGGCCCGGTGAGAGCGATACGGTCTTGACGATTCATATGGAAGGTAACGTGCTCAAAGACAGGGGAGGTACTCTCTGGATATTGATAAGCCAAGTCTTTTACCTTCAATACATCATTTCCGCTTCGACGATCGATATCAAATGTGAGCTTTGCAGATGATGCGTCATGGAGCGGCCGGTCGATTCGTTCCATCTTCTCCAACTGTTTACGTCTGCTTTGTGCGCGTTTCGTCGTTGTGGCACGTGCGATGTTCTTTTGAACGAATTCTTCCATCTTTTTGATTTCAGACTGCTGTTTCTCGTATTGCTTCAGCTCGCGTTCGAAATTGGCAGCTTTCTGTTCGAGATAGTTACTGTAATTTCCTTTGTAACGAACAGAGTGATTGTGCGCTATCTCAATTACGGTATTAACAGTTTTGTCGAGGAAGTAACGGTCATGCGATACAACTACGACAGCCCCTTGATAACTGCTCAAGTAACCTTCCAGCCAGTCCAAGGTTGAAATGTCCAAATGGTTCGTCGGCTCATCCAGTATTAATACGTCCGGTTTCTGGAGAAGGAGTTTTCCTAGGGCAAGACGCGTTTTTTGCCCGCCGCTTAATGAACCTATCGGAGTAGACAAGTCTTTGTCTCCGAAACGGAGGCCATTCAGCACGGAACGGATATCTGCTTCATATTGATAGCCTCCGTTTAAACGGAAGGCTTGTTGTTTTGTATCATAATTGGTTAGAAGCTGCTGGTAGGCTGTCTCGTCTGAAATAAGATCAGGGTCTCCCATCCTTGCTTCGAGACGGCGCAGCTCTTCCTCTTGCTGAATAAGATCAGCGAAGACAGTCTTCATTTCTTCCAGGATGCTTTTTTCCGACTCTAAGCCTGTATGCTGCTCCAGGTACCCAAGTGTGGCATCCTTTGCTAGGAATACATTTCCTTCGTCATAGCTTAATTCTCCTGCAAGGATCTTCAGCAAGGTCGATTTTCCGGCACCGTTTCGTCCTACGATGGCTAATCGGTCCTGTGTTTGTACTTCCAGTTTTATATTTGATAAAATGACGTCTGCGCCAAATAGTTTCGTTATATTGTTCGCTTGCAATAAAATCATTCTGTTCACCTCATACTATCAGTGTATCCTATGTGACAAAACAGTAGCAAGCGCCGAATTTCAGCACTTTTAGCTTTCATGCGGATGGACATCAGAAATGATTTTGTTAAAATGGAGACAAGGTGACTCTCATCATCTTTCTTTGTGAATCTGTACAAGACTTTCCTTCTTAAATCTGTTAGAATAAGTTGTTAACTATAATCGTACTTTGTGAAAGTATCATTTCGTAATAATTCAAGGACGAAGCCGCAGGCAGCATCTGCAACTCCTTATAGATGCCAGAAAGGAACCTGTCTGCAGCCATTATTCCATTCTTTAGGGATAGTGCTGGTCATATACGACAAGAGGTAACAGAACGGTATCGTTCTAGTCCGATAGGCCTTTTGATCAGCTGCATGGCTGCACGAAGTTCGCTTCTGGAAGCTGTAGGCTTTAGGAGGATAAATGAGCATGTATATGGATCAAAATAAAATACCAAAAGCTACGGCAAAGCGGCTGCCACTTTATTATCGATTTCTCAACAGTCTGCATCTGCAGGGTAAAACAAGAGTCTCATCTAAAGAACTCAGTGAATCGGTTAAAGTTGACTCAGCTACAATCCGCCGTGACTTTTCCTATTTCGGAGCACTTGGCAAGAAAGGCTATGGTTATAATGTAGAGTATTTGCTGAACTTCTTCCGGAAGACACTAGATCAAGATGAGATCACAAGAGTGGCGCTTATCGGGGTCGGTAATCTTGGAACAGCATTCTTGAATTATAACTTTACGAAGAATAACAATACAAAAATAGAAATGGCATTCGATACGGATCCAGGAAAAGTGGATCATAATATCGGCGGTGTCCCTGTATACCATATTGATGATTTGGAAGAATATATCGGCAACGTAAGTGCAGCGATCCTGACGGTGCCAGCGCAAGCTGCCCAAGCAATCACTGACCGCCTTGTCGAGTGTGGTATTGCTGGAATCCTGAACTTTACACCAGCGCGAATCGCAGTACCGAGCAATATCCGTGTGCATCATATCGATTTGGCTATCGAATTGCAGTCATTAGTTTATTTTTTGAAGCATTATTGATTCAAGCACCTCTCATGCAGAGGTGTTTTTTTCTTACATACGATTATCCAAATCATTTTACTTATCACGTTAATCGCGGTTAAATCACGACTAAGCAAGGATACTAGGATATAAGAAGCGGAAGGGAAGTGAAAATATGATACAGCAAGCCGCCATCACGTTACAGGAAGTGGTGTATGAAACAGAGGAGAACAAAATCATCTGCGGTATAACAGGCAGATTCACGAAGGGGAAGATCACAGCAATAATCGGTCCGTCAGGCGCAGGAAAGACGACACTTTTTCGATTATGTAATGGATTGCTTTCACCCTCAGGCGGAAATATACTGATCAACGGGAAGGAAATCTTAACGTTTGATCCTGTGAGCTTGCGCCGTCATGTCGGTATCGTTCTCCAGCAGGCAACTATGCTGGAAGGAAGCGTTCGGGACAATTTGGCATTGCCTTTACAGCTTGATGGAAAGGAGTTGACAGATGACGAGGCACAACGGATGATACAGTTAGTAGGGCTCGATCCAGACATATTGGATCGAAACAGCAGGGATTTATCGGGAGGCCAGAAGCAGAAGGTTTCCATTGCTCGAACACTGCTGAATGAGCCAGAGATTTTGCTGCTGGATGAAATCACATCTTCCTTGGATCGAGTTTCCAGGCAGGACATAGAGAAACTGATTGAATGGATCAATAGAGAGACTGGAACGACTGTCATATGGATAACGCATAATCTGGAACAGGCAAAGTCAGTCGCAGAAGAAGTCTGGGTCATGATAGACGGCCGTATTGCCGAAGCGGGACCGATTGAAATGCTGGATCATCCAGAAAATGATGATGTCAAACACTTTGTCATGGAGGAGGGAAAATGAGCGCACTTGCTTTAATACTCACCTTGATATTCGTCCTTATTCCACTTTTCTTATCTAAGACATTACAGCTTGGGCTCGAAAAAGATACGCTCATTGCCACAGTCCGTTCCATCATTCAGCTGTTTGCAGTTGGCTATGTGCTGCAGTTTATCTTTGACTCCGAAAATATCCTTTATATATTCCTGATGGTTGCGCTCATGATTGGTGCAGCAGTACAAAACGCAAGGAAAAAAGGAGCATCGATAAGAGGCATCACATGGAAGCTAGTGCTTACCTTCGTTGTAATTGAAGTACTGACACAAGGGATTTTGTTAGGGCTTCATATTACACCGGCAACTGCACAATACATCATCCCATTAAGCGGAATGGTGATAGGAAACTCTATGGTGCTAGGTATTTTGTTTTTAAACCGATTCACTTCAGAAGTGTCATCCAGAAGAGAGGAGACTGAGCTTATCCTTTCTTTAGGTGGCACACCAAAGCAAGCAATTCAACACTCGTTGCTGGCATCCATTAAGGCAAGTACTATTCCGACAATAGAAAGCCAGAAGACAATCGGACTAGTCCAGCTGCCAGGTATGATGAGCGGTCAGATCATTGCTGGAGCAGATCCGCTCCAGGCCGTCATGTTCCAGCTCCTGATTCTCTTCCTGCTGCTGACAACTGCTATTGTTACAAGTACTATGCTTGGCTTTTTATCTTATCCGACGAAATTTAATGAGCGGATGCAAGTTATTGATTAGAATACAGTCTCATTTAAAGAAATCTATGCAGCATTGAAAAGCCGCCAATTAAAAGGGACGGCTTTTTTCTTGTATTACATAGGGAACGGTTCAAGTTCACTATCAATAATAGTAGCATCATATACGAAGCTGACATTGCCATCGCCCTGATAAACTCCGACTTCGTAGTCATCATTTTTGCTATACATAATAAGTGTGGCATCAATTGCTGCATAAGAAGCTGTTTCGTGCATTTCCTCACGCTTGCATTCATTGATACATTCCATTATTTCTTTTATTTGCACCTGATCTGTTATTGTTTTTGATGGGTCAGTTGACTCCGCATCGTACACTTCAATACGTTCTATCTTTTCTTCAATAAAAGCCTCTTTCTGAAAAGGCTCGAAAGCAGCAAGAATCCAAACAATAACTCCAATAATTAGAAGAAAGATAATAAGGAAACTAATAGTTTTAGACAGCAACCTTTCTCCCCCCTAAATTCTTTTTTCCATCATCTCACACTTTTCCAAAAGGATATTTAATGTTATTGTTAATTTCATACAGAAAAGTTTCGGGTATCGAAGCATTTTCGACTTCTCGTTTGTTAGCGCTATTTTAAGGGAAATGCGTACTATCATGGTTATAGGAGGCGCTAGTATGTATGAGAAAATCTTATTGGCTGTCGACGGTTCAGAGAACTCAATTCGAGCGACAGAAGAAGTAATCAAAATTTGTCAGGCGAGCACACATCCTGTACAGCTGGAAGTTACCCATGTTATCCAAGATGTAAGTAATAGCGAGATTGTTCTGCAGCAAGTAAAGCCGGATAATAGGAACCGGGACGGAGAACTTCGTATCCAGCCAAACGAAGCGGAACTGCAAAATGCGAATATTCCTTATACACGTACCATCGAACGTGGCGATGCCGGTAAAACGATTGCCAATAAAGCAAATAATGATACGTTCGACTTGGTTGTGATCGGAACAAGAGGTTTGAATGGATTACAGAAGCTTGTGGTTGGAAGTGTAAGTACGGAAGTGATCAAAAGAGCGAATTGCCCAGTGTTGGTCGTAAAATAGGAAGGTTACCAACTGGTGTGAAACGCAAAAACAGTTGGGAGTATGCATGTGAGTAAACTAGAATCCAAATGGTTGGTTGTTGTTGCTGTCCTTTTTGGGACATTCACTGTTATTTTGAACAATAGTATGCTGAATCCGGCACTGCCATCATTGATTTCCACATTCGATGCCAATGCTGTCAGTGTTGGCTGGATACTGACCATATTCATGGTTGCAATGGGTATGACGATGCCTGTCACCGGCTACCTTGGCGATCGGTTCGGGAAAAAGAGTATCTATCTGCTAGGCCTTGTGATATTTCTTGCAGGGTCCATTTTTGGTATCTTTTCCGGCAGTCTGCCATTTGTCATCACGGCACGCTTTATTCAAGGGATAGGCGGGGGATTGATGATGCCGATATCAATGGCACTCATATTCCAGGCTTTCCCGAAACAGGAGCGCGGACTTGCTGTCGGTGTGTATGGTGTAGCGGCAATGGTAGCTCCTGCCATCGGACCGACAATTGGCGGTGTGCTTATTGCGTACTTACCATGGCCGTTCCTATTCGCTTTTAATTTGCCGTTCGGTCTCCTCGGTTTACTTATGGCTAGTCGTTACTTGAAATCGACCGTAGCTAATCCGGAACGCCGATTCGACAAGGGTGGCTTCGTATTCGTTACACTGGGTATAGGTTTAGTACTGTTTGCTCTAGGTCGTGGACAGACACTTGATGTACTTGTATCGACATCTAACCTTGCGCTGATTGCAGCTGGAATACTAGCCATTGTTATTTTTGTTTACTATGAGCGGCGAAAAGAGCAGCCATTATTGGAGCTCTCTCTCTTCCGTAACCCAACCTATACAGTTTCGATACTGGTCACAGCGACAGCTTCTATTGGGTTATTTTCTGGTATATTCCTGCTGCCATTATTAATTCAGAATGTCTACGGACTTAGTGAGATTCAAACAGGTTTACTCTTTCTTCCAGCAGCATTGTTCAGCGGTGCCATGATGTCATTGGGCGGCAAGCTTTTAGATAAGAAAGGGCCGCGCTGGGTAGTACCTCCTGGTCTGCTGATTCTAGCTATAGCTACTTTCCTAATAGGAAATCTCAGTCTGTCTACACCATTCTGGCTTATCCTTGTAATCAATATGCTACGTGGTGCAGGTCTCGGGCTCAGCAATATGCCTGCCACTACCGCAGGAATGAACGATATACCAGAACACCTTGTCTCCCAAGGTTCTGCAATGAACAATGTTTTACGTCAAATATCGTCCGCCTTCGGAATCGTATTCTTCAGCATCTACTTTGAAGTGCGCCGAGCTCATCTCACAGCTGCTGGAGAAGCAGCTCAGCAGGCAAGTTTACAAACAATCAATGAAGCCTTTGTCTTTTCCGGCATCTTAATACTTATCATGGTTCCGATATCATTCATTATGCGCTATAAGACAGAGAAGAAGCAGGAGCACAAAGTTAAAAAAGCTTCTAATGGCTGATATAAAAGCAATCACTTGATAAGTATGGCACGTAGATCAATGGCTTGAGTGAACAGCATTTCCCGGGACACCGACTTAGTCACAAGGGATCCGATTAATCTAAAAAATACCCTCTGAAGCATTGATATGCTCCAGAGGGTATTTTTTTAGAAATCTATATCTTTGCCTTCAAAGGCAGCAACAAATAGCTGTTTCATTTGTTCAACAGATGTCTCACGCGGGTTAGTGCCGGTACATGGATCTGTAACTGCATTAGCAGCCATATCGTTAACATGAGCATAGAATAACTCCTCGGCAACGCCGAAATCACGTAGATTCAATGGAATCTCCATTTCACGGTTCAAATCGCGTATCCATTCAATTAGAGAGTCTGTCAGTTCAGCATCGGTAGAGCCGCTTAATTGCAGACGGCGGGCAATGCTAGCATATCTTTCTTCCGATACAGATCTATTGAACTGGATAACATACGGTAAATAAATCGCATTAGCCAATCCATGGGCTATACCGAAAGTAGGACCGCTCTTATGTGCCATGCTGTGGACATTACCGAGTACGGCATTTGCAAATGCCATACCAGCCATCGCCTGTGCATAATGCACTTGTTCCCGGGAAATGCGTTCACCATTATAAGAAGCTATCAGGTGGTTACGAAGAATTTCTGCTCCTTCGATAGCCAGCGAATCAGTGAATACGGTCCTTGGTTTCGCTACATAAGATTCAATGCAATGCGTGACTGCATCCATGCCGGTGAAAGCAGTAATATGTTTTGGCATATCAAAGATAGTGATTGGATCAATGATTGCGATATCAGGAGTAAGTTCAAAGTCAGCCAATGGATATTTGATTTTTGTTTTGGAGTCAGTCACAACGGATAGATTGGATATTTCGGATGCGCTGCCGCTTGTTGTCGGAATTCCGATGAATTTTGCTTTCGAACGCAATGCTGGCAATTCAAATGGTTTTGTGGCATCTTCAAATGATAGGTCTGGATGCTCGTAGAACACCCACATCGCTTTAGCTGCATCCATAACGGATCCGCCGCCGATTCCAATAACCCAGTCTGGACCGAACTGTTCAAAGTCATTTAAAGCTTCATTTATTTTGTCAGTTGTAGGCTCCTCACGGATACCTTCAATTAATTTAGTCTGGATACCAGCTTTCTCTAGATGAGACTGGACACGGTCCAAGACACCGCTTTTTCTGGCAGAAGCCCCACCGATGACAAGCATCGCTTTATTTCCTTTAATGCTTTCTAGTACTTCCAAAGCACCTTCGCCAAAGTAAATATCACGAGGTATAGTAAATCTATTCATATGATCATGCCCTCCTAAAAAAGTAATATAGCCAGCGAGAAACGGGCTATCCCTTTGCAACTCTTATTATAGGGAGTATAATTTCATTATGTAAGTACGCACTTTTTTCTTACATAGTGACGAAAAGTATACTGTAAGGAGGAATGGCGGATGAGTCGTTTGGAAAAACAGAAATTCAATTGTGAGAAGGAACTGACATTGTCCATCATCGGCGGAAAGTGGAAAATGCTGATTATGTGGCATCTAGGCAAGGAAGGGACAAAACGCTTCAATGAACTGAAGGGCCTGATTCCAGGTATTACACAGCGCATGCTCGTTTCGCAGCTGAGAGAATTGGAAGATGATCAGATTGTGCACCGCGAAGTGTATCCAGTTGTCCCGCCAAAAGTTGAGTATTCCCTGACAGAAGAAGGCCTGTCATTGCTGCCGATTCTTGATGCAATGTATGCGTGGGGAAAGAACTATTCTAATACTGTTTTAAAAGATACAGATGTACTGGAAAGCAATTCGGCTTTTAAATAATATGTAAAATAATAAGAAAACCATCCTGCCAGTGACAGGATGGTTTTTTTTATTTGACGGATAGTACTATGAAGTGCGACAGCTAAAAACAAAGAAGCCCATGAATGTATGCATAAAATGAAAGTTAAAAATTTAATAGATCAAAAGCGATCAGCAGATATAGAAGAAGTAGAGTATGACGATCGAACTTAGATGGCAGAACTGATTAGTTTTAAAATAAATTAGATTTGTGGGTTCAAGCAGGAGGGATCTCTAAAGGTGACAGGGAAGCATTTCATGAGGATAGTGTCCTTATGTGGGAGGCTCTCTTTAATGAACCACATTTAAAAAGTGTAAGAAACTTGGTGAGGTTCTTATTCGTCTTTAAATTCTAAGCAAAAAGCTTTGTAATCTGGATTACAGAAGATTAAATTATGGTGGTTTATGATGAATGTAACACTCCGCTATAGATTATGTTACACGAGGAACGATTATCGTGGAGAGTGAAGCGGTTGTCGTTCGCAACATTGAAAGGAGGGGCAATATGTTACATTATGAGGCGATAGAAAACATAAAATCATTTTTGCCACAAATAAAGATATTTGAATCGCTTCCGGGAGAAATTATCCGTGATATCGAACAATTGGTAACAAGTTCAAATATGTATAAGCTTTCAAAAAACTCTATTCTTCAGATGCCCGGTGATGAAAGGAATGGCTTGTTTTTCGTAATCGCCGGTAAACTTCGCTTATATAAAACCAACTCGGCCGGTAAACAACATACGGTCTGCATCCTAAGCGAAGGCGGCATGTTTGGCGAAGTTGAAACGTTCTCGTTGGGCACAAGAGGGACTTATGTGGAGACGATGGAAGACTCGATTGTTTTTTCGATTCCGACTGAACAATTCGAACCGCTTTTAGGTAAGTACTCGGAATTGTCTTTGCGATTTTTATCAGAAATAAGCAAACGCCTGCGAGATCAGGATGAATTGGTAGAAAAATTGGTTTTTAGGGATCTACGTGGTAAAGTACTCTACTTTCTCAACCGCCTATCTAAAAAGTTCGGCATAGAAGAAAATGGATACCGAAAAATCGATATTCCCCTGACTCATCAAGAATTGGCCAATATGATTGGTGCCACAAGAGAAGCGGTATCGCTAACCTTACAGGAACTATCCAATGAAGGTATTCTCATAACCAGCCGTAGAATGGTCATGATTCATATCGAAAAAGCGAAGAAAGAACTAGCTTGATTTCATGACGCGTATGAATATCACTTCAACTATATCCTTTTCAACGTAATCTAAATTACTGTCGAATTATTCATCTAGCGTTATGATAAATGCCGTAACAGAATCACTGCAAAATAAAACTGATAGGAGGAGTCAACATGCCCAATCAACAAGTTCAACTGAATATTCGATTCAAAGCTAAACCAGGGAAAAAAGAAGAATTCTGCAAGGAGCTATTTTCTCTTATTGAGGAGATGTCATCCGAGAAGGCATTCATTAGCGCCATTGTTTCGGACGATCTGGATCAACCGGATGACTTGATCATTTATGAAACATGGCAAGGCACGAGAGATAGCTGGCTTACGGAAGAACTTATTAAACCATACCGCAAGAATTACGAAGGAAGATTAGGTGATCTAATTGTGGATAGAAACGTCAGCTGGTTGCAACCGACGGGCGAATGGGGAAGTCATATAACGAATGCGTGATGACGTTGAAACGTTAACGTTTTAAGGTCTGGAACGATACAAGAATATTATGGGGGGCATATAGATATGGGGAGATTTGAAGGAAAGGTAGTAGTTGTCACCGGAGGAACAAGCGGTATCGGACTTACGACGGCACAACGATTTGTTTCCGAAGGGGCCTACGTATTTATTACTGGCCGTAGACAAATTGAGCTGGAAGCAGCAGTAAAATTGATCGGTGACCGGGTTACCGGCGTTCAAGGTGACATTTCTAATTTGAAGGACTTGGACAAACTGTTTGATAAGGTTAAGCAGGAGAAAGGACACCTGGATATTCTATTCGCAAACGCTGGAATAGGTAGCATACTACCATTAGGTCAAATTACGGAAGAGCAGTACGACACGACTTTCGGAGTGAACGTAAAGGGTACTTTGTTTACCATACAAAAGGCTTTGCCGCTGTTTCCAGATATGACGGGGACCATCATCTTAACCGGATCGACGGCTGGTACGATCGGCGACCCAGGATTTAGTGTCTACGGAGGTAGTAAGGCAGCGCTCCGTCAGATGGCGAGGAGCTGGATAATGGATTTGAAAGGTACAGGGATTCGACTTAATGTACTGAGCCCTGGCGGGGTTCACACTCCTGCTTATGATGATATGTTTGGAGAGGCGGTAGATCAAGTCCTTGAATCAGCGAAGAATACCGTTCCGCTAAGCCGCATGGGCAAGACGGAGGAGATAGCCGACGCGGTTATGTTTCTGGCCTCGGAGGAAAGCAGCTATGTGAACGGCATCGAATTGTTCGTAGATGGCGGGATGGCTCAAGTCTGACCGTGAATAAGAACGATGAGTAGTCATATTTAAGCAGTTCCTAATAAGCCCATGTATCAAATCAGGCAGAGGAGTATATAATCTCTCTGCCTTTCGCTACGTTGTCGGAAGAGGACACTAGCGTAAGCTATTCGCCTCATCAACCATCGTCAACTGTCATTTGAAGATACTTATGGCAGAAAAAATAAGCAATAAACACATAATCAAATTAATTGATCTTGTATATTTGTTAAAGAATTTCTTGAATGCTGAACCGAAGGCTGCCCATAAAAGGAGACCTAAGCACCCAATGATGATAGTTACGGCTGCATATAAGATAATCGAAGAAACGGAAGCCTTGAAAGGTAAGATAAAAGTCGCCATAGCTGTGATGAAGTAAAGGATGCTTTTTATATTAATAAGCTGAAAAAGAAAGCTGGAAAGGAAGGAGGGGCGCTCAATTGCATCCTCCTCTTTTTTACTTTTATCGAACATGATTTTATAGGCAATAAACAGCAGATATACAGCTCCTAAAACGAAGAAGGGTGCAGCTATCGAGTAATGTTTGAGGAGCACCTGATCAAACAGGATATACCTAAATTCCAAACAATGGAGCTCTGGAGTCTGGAGGCAATCAAGCAGGTTGTGGCTAGCGGGTTGGGATTTGCGGCATTGCCGCTTGTTACGGTGGAAAGTGAAATAGAAAATGGAACACTAAAGCTGTTGGAACATACAGAGAGCTTCAAACCGATTTACTCCTATATGATGGTGAGATCGAAAAACTGGCACTCACCAGCTGTGGATAAGTTCATGGAAATAGTGCTTGAGCTTTCCAAAGATAAAATAGAAGTGTGAATGCATGAAAAAAAGAGGGCAAATACGCCCTCTTTTTTATTACTTCAAGAACTGCTCTTTAAAGAATTCCAACTGATAATCCAAAGTCAATGCGTCGTTGAACAGGAATGCATTCGCATCTGCAGTCAATACATGTCCTTCTTTTACAGCAGGCATTTCTTTGAATAGTTCTGTCTCCTGGTAGGAATTATCCTGGTCGCTGTACTCACTGACTACAAGATAATCGCCGACATATTCAGGAAGTACTTCCGATGAAATCATCGTATAGCCGTCTTTTTCAGTCATTTCCTTTACTTTATCCGGCATTGAAAGTCCCATTGCTTGATAAAGGACTTCGGTACCGCGGCCCCAGCTGTCGCCAAGCACACCCATGCCTTTTTCATAGCTTTCCATTACAGTGACAGTTGCATCTTCACCGACTTTGGCTTTAATTTCATCACCTGTTGTTTTCGCACGTTCCTTGAAGTCATCAACCCATTGCTGTGCTTCATCACCTTTATTCAGCAGTTTTCCGATCTCAACATGCTGCGTCAGGTAATCAACTTTGTTATATGTATACGTGACAGTAGGAGCAATCTCTTTAAACTTGTCCAGATTCTTTGTTGTGTCTGCTGCGATGATCAAATCCGGCTTCAACTCGAGGATTTTTTCTACATCTTCCTCGCTTACTGTTTCAGCATCTTTTAACCCATCTGCAAGTACAGGACTGCTTTTCGCCCATTGATCTACACCCACAATATCGACGCCAAGGGAAAGTACATCACCAGCATATGATGCTAATACTACGACTCTTTTCGGATCAGTCGGTACTTCAACGGGTCCGGTTTCAGATTCGTATGTAAAGGTTTCGTTCGTCTCTTTTTCGCTGCCAGAGGCAGTAGATTCTTCAGAAGAACCGCATGCGCTGAGAATGAGTAGGAAGAGGCCGATAATAGCGATTAATGCTTTTTTCATTTTTATATTCCTGCTTTCTGCTTGTGATAGATGAGTTTTCGTGATAATGATAATCAGTATCAATTAGGTAAATGATAGAATGAATCCAGTAGAATGTCAATAAGATATTCATTGTTAGTGATTGATTGGTAAATCATACTTTTTTATGAAAAGGACTTTAAATTGTATGCGAGAAGTTATTAGGCAGTAAAAGCAGAATATAAAGAGGAGGAAAAGAAATGTCACGAAAGTACGTTGGATTTATTTTGGCAGGATTTGCTTTTGTTTTTTTCCTTTTGTTTTCACTTTATGAGGGCAGTAACTTGATAGATGATCCATTTGAATGGGCGCGATCAACGCCTTTTACACATTTACTTGTTTCTAACCCAGTTTTCCCGCAAGATATTTTCTGGCTGGACTTTTTTGTTTACGCAATTAAGTTTTATGCTGTTTATCCGATTATGACTCTTATCAGCGCAGCATTACTTTTAGGTTTGATAATACGGAATATGAATAAAAACAAAAAGGTATATATCAATATTTCAGGTATTTTTCTAGGTGTAATTACTTTGTATACAAGTCTCGCTTTCTTTTCAGCTCACAGCCTTGGTTCCATAGTGTTTCGCTATTCATTGCTGATTATCGGCCTGATGCTAGTTCTGTGTGCCAGCTATTCAATTTTTAGGCATAAAACTTCTAATTAATATATATCCCAGTGGTCTTAGAAGTACATTCCGTTTATAAGCTGATATCTGTTTTGAAGACTAGAAAACCAGCTGCCTACGCTTTTTTCTCTTATGTTAAGATTATGATAGTAATAAATTCTTTTAGAGAAAGGGCAGGAAAGCTGTATGCATTTGGAATTAGACACGATTTTACTCATTATACTTTTTGGATTTCTTGCCGCATTCATTGATTCTGTTGTCGGAGGGGGCGGGCTGATAACAATTCCGGCATTGCTGTTTGCAGGATTGAATCCTGCCGCTGCAGTGGCAACGAATAAACTGGCCGGAACGCTGGGGTCATTTACAAGCACACTCATGTTCTATCGATCTGGCAACCTGGAATTGAAATCAGTCATGAAATTATTTCCGTTATCTTTCATCGGTTCTTTGCTCGGAGCATGGACTGTGCACATTATCGATCCAGAGCTGTTTAAGCCGCTCATGCTGGTAATGCTGATTGCTGTAGCTATTTACACCATCATGAAAAAGGATTGGGGCAGCGTTTCTACCTACGAACGATTAACACCAAAAAGACTGCTTATTTTTGCAGCAGTCCTGACTCTTATCGGTTTCTATGACGGTTTTCTCGGACCTGGGACAGGCTCATTCCTCATGTTCGCCTTCCTGTTCATCGGCTTTGATTTTCTGCGTGCGGCCGGCAGCGCAAAGCTGTTGAACTTCAGCAGTAATATTTCGGCACTGATCCTTTTTATGATTTTAGGGCAAGTACATTACACAATTGGCTTGATCATGGGGATATCTGGTATTTTCGGCTCCATTGCAGGATCTCGTTTTGCAATCAAGCGTGGCAGCGGATATGTACGTATTCTGTTCATAGTCGTAACGACTGTGCTGATTGTGAAGAATGTGTATGATTACATAAAGGAAATCATGTAAAAAAGGCCGCTCAGGCCTTTTTTTGTATTTAGTATCAGCTTTCTAAGCAGATAAAAGTGCGGTACCAGATCACGCTCTGCCAAACGGATCACGCTCCGATTCCCAGCACCTTTAACCACAGGTTACTTGCTGAAAACGATACCAGGTCAAGTGTTTTTTCAAACACGGAAACGTTATACTGTAATCAAGTACATAGCGAAAGGGAGAACATATGGCGACAATCAAAGATTTAGCCAGGATGGCCGGAGTCTCAGTGACGACTGTTTCCCGGGTGCTCAATGATCATCCTTATGTGAGCGAGGAGAAGCGGAAAGCTGTGCTGGAGGCCATCGAGCGAACTGGATATGAAAAGAATGTAAATGCGGTACATTTGAAAACAGGAAAAACGCAGCTCATCGGTGTGGTGCTGCCTTTTTCGGATCATCCTTATTTCGCACGGCTTTTGAAAGGAATATCGAAGCAGGCGTTTCTGCATAACTTCAAGCTCGTATTGATCCAGACAGATTATCAGATTGAGAGGGAGAAAGACGCACTGCAGATGCTCCGGCAAAAGCAGATAGATGGGCTGATTATCTGTTCGCGCAGCTGCGAGTTGATCTTGATAAAGTCTTATACGCAGTATGGACCGATAGTTGTATGTGAGAATGTACCGAAGGACTTGTCATCTTCGTATGTGGATCATTATCAGGCGTTTCAGGATGCGCTTCTCTATCTATACGAGGAAGGACACCGCAGAATCGGCTATTCCGTGTCCAGGCTGGATGGGGCGAGCAGTAAAAAAAGAGATGCTGCTTACCGGGATTTTCTTGCAGTAAGAAAACTGCAATATCGTACAAATTATGTGTTCGATAAGATGCTGTATTTCGAGGACGGCGAGGTGATAGTAAGAAAGCTCCGGCGAATGGAAGATCCCCCATCAGCGTTGATATTAACAAGCGACCAAGTTGCTGCTGGTGTGATAACTTATGCAAATAAGGTTGGATTACGTATTCCGGAAGAGCTGGCCATTATCGGTTTCGATAACCTTCCAATGTCCCGAATGATGGATATTACAAGTATGCATCTGCCTTTGGAAGAAATGGGAGAGCATCTGTTCCAGCAAGTTTTGGAGAAGAAAACGAACCAGAAGCTATTCCATACTAAACTAATCAAGCGGAAAACGGTGTAAAGTGCTTATGTTTTGGAGGAGAAATTATGTTTGGAACATTATTCAATGTAGCAATGATAATTATAGGCAGTACACTTGGGACTGTCTTTAAGAAAGGAATGAAAGATAGATACCAAACAATCCTTATGCAGGCCATGGGATTAGCCGCACTAGCCTTAGGTGTTAATGCTATAGTTGGACATCTACCAGACAGTAAATATTCTGTTCTATTTATTATCAGTTTGGCAATCGGAGCAATAGTGGGTGAAAAGCTGGATCTGGATGCAAGATTTACGAACGTAGTAAAGAAGTTCTCCAAGTCGAATTTAGCAGAAGGTCTATCTACAGCAATCCTTTTATTCTGTATAGGATCTCTTTCTATACTAGGTCCAGTTGAAGCGGCACTGCATGGTAACTATTCCTACCTGCTGGCAAATGGGATGTTAGACTTTGTAACTTCTTTGGTCCTGGCATCAACCTTCGGATTTGGAATCGCATTATCAGCAGGAGTCTTATTCGTATGGCAGGGGTCGATTTATGTAGTGGCAAAAGCATTGGAAAGTGCAGTGAATGTGGATTTATTAAATGAAGTGAGCATAGTAGGCGGCGTTCTGATCATGGCATCAGGCTTAAGCATACTAGGTATAAAGAAGTTCAAAACAATGAATTTCTTGCCCGCACTGCTTGTTCCGCCCGTCTTCTTTTTGATATTAAAGATTTTTTAATCAGGAATAAGGAGGAGTAGCATGGATAGAGAGGTAAAAGAGGCATTCATAAAATCCAAATCTAAGGACAAGCAAGAAAGCTATGAAGCATATCTATACATACTACAAGCCACAGAAAAGCGAGTGGATTGGGCATATGAAGTCTGGGATGACTTGCTGGACGGTTTAACGGATAAAGATAATCATCAACGTTCCCGATCAGCACAATACTTAGCTAATCTGGCAAAGAGTGATCCGGAAAATAGAATGCTTACAGATTTGCCGAGGCTTTGGGCAGTGACAAGGGATGAGAAGTTCGTTACTGCTAGGCATAGCCTGCAATCTATCTGGAAGGTCGGGCTTTCCGGCCCAGAACAATATGATAGGCTTATGGAATATATGGTCGATCGATTTAAAAACGGGACAGATGAAAAAAATTATACATTAATTCGTTTTGACATCATGCAAAATATGAGACATCTGTATGACCGATTAGTCGATGAGGATATCAAACAAACAGCGATGGAATTGATAGATACGGTCGAGGATGATAAGTATAAGAAGAAGTATATGAATGTATGGAGATAACACAATACTAGCGGAAGAATATAGGGCAGCAGACATACATAATTTTTTCGGGGAGTGGAGAAATAAGATGTATGAAACACGACTGGCGAAACGTGTAGAATTGCCTTTGATTAAGAATTATTGGTACTGTATGGCAAGTGAAATGGGAGAGTTAGACGGTATACCTGTGCCTAGTTCGCAAAGAGGCTTGGAAGTTATAGCTCTTTTCGAGAAGGAATTCGACGAAGGAAATCTAGTGTTCAGATTTGCTATGGATGAGAAAGACGAAATAATAGCTTGTGCCGGTGGTTTGATGAGAGAAGAATATGTATTTCCTTTGAGTGAAGAGAAGTCGAAGTTCGGATGGGTTATAGCAGTCTATACGATGCCCTCGCATAGAAAAAGAGGAGTGGCTTCCCGTTTAGTAGAGGAAGTATGCGGCTGGCTAAAAGATCAAGGAGCGGAGAGGGCAAGATTGTGGTCCAGCTCCAGTGCGAGAGGGATGTATGAAGAGCTGGGATTCAGAACTATGATGGATATGGAGAAGACATTGTAGTAGTATAAATCAAATCCTGGATAAAAGGGTGCGCAAGTGAAGAATAAAAAGTAGAAGGAGGCTGGGACAAAAGGGTTTTAGCCATATACAAAACCGAACTATATTGTAAATCTTCATAAGAAGATTTGCAAAAGTTCGGTCTTTTTGATTAGTTATCCATCCTAGCGTAGGCAGAACACGGAGACTCCTCGAAA
>NZ_LR700949.1:22674-25658 GCF_902497585.1 Terribacillus sp. AE2B 122
GAAAGCGGAGTGTTCTGCCGAAGCGGCGCTCAAGAATAACACTCGGTTTTAAGCAATGGGAATTTAGTTATGTCCCAGCCTCTTCTACTTTTTTTCTTTATATGGTTATTCTTTATCATGATATTGTAGTTTTTCAGCACGCCCTACTCAATTAGGCCATTTTTAAGGAGCGCTCATTTTTTAGAATGTTAGATGTGGTACCTACTAGAACAATACCGAAACCAGACCTTTAGTAAAATGGAGGTATACTTTGCGGATAGTGGAATACATTCTTTGGATCATACTTTGTTTTTACTTCCCGGAGTCTGTCAAAGTTTGTTCCATAATAAGCACTTCCGAAGTTCTTAATATTAAAATCCGGAACATTGACATAGGATCCCTTGGAGAACGGCTTCAACATCTCACGAGTTCTTTCTACTAACGCGATGTTTCTCTGGGCGTCAGAAGGGTTTTTCCAAGTTGCACTCCACTCAAAATAAAACTTTGGATCACGCCAAAAGAATGCTGTTGCTTCTGGAGAAACTCTGCTTACTGCGCCCCCCCAGTTTAGAAAGAAGAAATTGGACTCACTTCCGGTTGCGTTTTCTAGAAAATAGCGCATAGCTTTGATTGCCTCATCAGGAAATGGCTGAAATCCAAAGGATGAAGAAAATTTGTTCGCCATATCTGTTGGTATTTGGTCAGGTTGAAGTCGATTTCTAACGACAGCAGGCCAAGGTAAAGTTTGAATGTTAACCTCTGATGGCGTACCCGTGGTTAACAATGGTTCTAACAAACCAGTTAACTCTGCTTTTGAACCGAGAAACAGTCCTGTTGCTTGGAGCAACCCATTGGTTTTAGTGTTAATCTCTAAACTTGTGCCTAATCTTTCATCAACAGAAGGAGACCATCTTTGCCAGACCTTCACAACGTCTTCTATTTGTTCCCACGGCCAATTAATGTCGAATACCGTTGCCTTTTCAGGTGCACGGTGTACCTTATATTTGTATTCTGTAGCTATGCCAAAATTACCTCCGCCTCCACCGCGTGAAGCCCACAAGAGGTCAGAATTATTATTTTCATCAGCTATTATTGTTCTTCCGTCGGCATCAACCATTTTTACCCCAATAAGATTATCACTAGCAAGACCGATTGTACGTTGAAGTGGTCCAATTCCTCCTCCAAGTGTAAGACCGGCAATTCCCACGGTAGGACTATCTCCAAAGGGAGACATGAGGCCGTATTTGGCTAAAGTACTGATAAGCGGTCCTACATCAATGCCGGTTTCAATAAGAGCTATTTCCTTCTTACTATTCAGTCGAACTCGAGTCATGTCGCTGACATCGATGATGATGCCGTCTCTTACAACAGACATATCTCTTTCTAAAGCGTGTCGCCCGCCACGAGCACGAAGAGGGACATTGTTTTCTCGTGCCCATTTTATTGCATTGACCACATCATCATGTTCTTGTGCGAACACAATAACAAGGGGGTATGTGTCAGTGAACGGATTCCAATTAAGTCGTGCTTCTTCATATCCCGGTTCGCCTCTGAAAATAACACGACCGGTCAATTTATTTTTTGATGCGATAACTAACACCTCCATAATTAACTAGACCTCATACGAATTTCTTACAGAATATTGTATGTACATGTAAGGAAATTGCTTGGGTAGAGGCATAGAAAGGATCTGGAGAAGGAGGATGTATAATATAAACTAGTAAAAAGGAAGATCTGTTCGTTCAAAAATCGAACGTTCAGGTCCTCCTTTTTGTCTGTTTGACTACTAAAATTTCGAAGTTAGTAGTTTTTACGCGCGCTTTTTACATAAATAGAGACAAAAGAAATGTCAATACACATACAAATCCAGCCAGCATCAAGCTGTACTTAATCGTCTGATTAAACAATGCTGATTCATTACCTGTCTCTTTTACGGCTGCTGTTGCAATCGCGATAGACTGCGGTGAGATGAGCTTGGCCATGACACCGCCGGCTGTATTGGCAGATAGGAGCAGGGCTGAGCTTGTACCAATCTGGCTGCCGGTGACGACTTGCAATGTACCAAACAGTGCATTATTGCTGACAACAGAGCCGGTGATGAAAACGCCAATCCAGCCGAGTATTGGGCTGAATAATGGAAACAGGCTGCCTGTTTTAGCTAAGGTCAAACCTATGGATGCGCTTAGTCCGGCATAGTTTGATAGATTTGCAAACGCCATGATAAAGCAGATTGTGAGAACTGGAATCCATAGCTCTTTGGCTGCTTCCTGCAATCCGCTGGCAGCACATTGCCAGTTGATATTCCGGCTGAACAAACTAGTCAGAATGACGGCTACGAGGATAGCTGTGCCGGTTGCAGAAACAAAGTCCAGCTTCAGGATGGCATCCATCGGTGTATCCGTAACGGCAATCGGTGCAATCTTGACCACTTCCTGATGTAGAAATGGCATTTTCAAGTAAGCAATCCAGCCTGCCAACGGACCTTCTGGTGCAAATAGATTTTTAAAGAATGGTGCGCTCCAAAAAGCGATGACGATAGTCAGGATATAGAACGGTGACCATGCCTTGGCCACTTGTCCAAGTGAATATTTCGCAGGCTTCTCTTGAACCTCTGCGCCTTTCTCCCGGTAAATATGCTTTGGCTGCCATTTACGAAGGAAGAGGGCAAGTACTCCCATACTGATCAGAGCAGCTCCGATATTGGCAAGCTCCGGACCGATGAAAATCATAGTCGCAGTTTGAATGATTGTATACGTTCCGCTAAGTACAAGCAAAGCTGGTAGGGTCTCTTTAATACCTTTGAATCCGTTCAGGATAAAGACGAGCAGGAACGGAATCAGAAAACTGACTGGCGGCAGGATCAAGGCAAGTGTCCGGGAAAGCTCCAAACTGCTGATGCCGCCAAGCTGAGCGCCCGTAATGACAGGAATTCCGATAGCACCGAAAGCTCCTGATGCTGCATTGGCAATTAAACAAAGTCCCGCCGCTTTTAGCGGCTTTTAAAC
>NZ_LR700949.1:25668-55123 GCF_902497585.1 Terribacillus sp. AE2B 122
CAAGAAGGGCTGCGCTGATGGCAATCGGTACGCCGAAGCCAGCTGCTCCTTCCAGAAATGCATTAAAACTAAAACCAATTAATAAGAGCTGTAAACGATGATCTTGCGAGATACTTGCGATGCTGCCGCGGATCACATCGAATTTTCCGGATTTGACAGCCAGTTTATACAGCCATACCGCCATAATGACGATGTAGCCAATCGGCCATAAACCATTTCCGATACCAAGAACGATAGCGGATAACGCTTTGAGTGCGGGCATCTGGAAGACGAATACCGCTACGGCGAAGCTGATAAGCAGCGTTAGTCCCGCAGCAAGTATTCCTTTCATTTTGAATGCGGTCAAACCAACTAAGAAAAACAGAATCGGTAAAAAGGCGATTATTGCACTAACATACTCATTACCAAACGGATCATACGCCTGCATCCACATGCTATGCTCATCTCTTTTCTGATGGAGTTTGGGTTAGTTCACAGTCTGAAAGGCAGTGTCCATGATATTTCTAAGGACGCTAGCACTATGTTTGAACTGTTCTTTTTCCTTCTCGTTCAATGGCAGCTCCAGAACCTGCTGTGCACCTTTACGGCCGACAATAGTCGGAGCACCGATATACACATCTTTCTCCCCATATTCACCATCGAGATATGCTGTTACTGGCAAAATTGCTTTTTCATCACCAAGAATTGCTTGTGTTACCCGTACTAGACTCATTGCAATGCCATAGTAAGTTGCGCCTTTTTTCTCGATTACGTGATAAGCAGCATCTCGTACATTTACATAAATCTCATCTAAATCTTCTGGTTTATATTTGCTGTCTGTCTGCATCATTGTTGCAAGCGGAACTCCGCCGATTGTTGCTTGGCTCCAGACTGGAAGCTCCGTATCTCCATGCTCCCCAATCATATGCGCCTGTACATCATGCGGCGCAACGCCGAAGTAATCGCCAAGCATGTAGCGTAGACGGCTAGAATCCAATGTTGTGCCGCTACCAATAACACGTTCTTTAGGCAAGCCGCTGAATTTCAAAACTGCATGCGTCAGTACATCGACTGGGTTTGTGGCAATCAGGAAGATGCCATCGAAGCCGCTTGCCATAACTTCATCAACAATACCTTTGAAGATTTTAACGTTTTTGCTGACAAGGTCGAGTCTTGTTTCTCCTGGCTTTTGATTAGCGCCGGCTGTAATGCAGACAATATCGGCATCCTTGCAGTCAACGTATGTGCCATAGCTTATTTTTGTCGGACGAGGGGCAAATGCTTGGCCGTGATTCAGATCCATTGCATCGCCCATCGCTTTATTTTCATTTAGATCAATAATCACTAGTTCATCCACGATATTCTGATTCAGCAATGCGAATGCATAGCTGCTTCCAACGAATCCCGCACCAACCAAAGCTACTTTATTGATTCTTTCCATGTAGATCATCACCTTTGTTAAGATTTATAATATGTGAATAACTTCACATTCTTTATAAATATATTGTGCAATACTTCACAAACTTAATCAAGTAGTTTGTTTTGAATAAATTGTGAACGATTGGAATATTCTTCTTTGAGGGGGTTTTTGTATGTTTACGATGCTGTTTGCTTTTGGTGTTTTTATCTTGATTGTCTTCCTTGCGGCAGTACGTACGGTAATAGAAAGACGAAAGGGAGAATAACAGCTCTAGTATCTGCATGAAAAGAACAGCTTATCCGTTTTGGATAACAATGACAGGGGTGTGTGTATTTGTCTATCAGAACTGGAGATGCCTATCTTGCCAGTATTGATGCGTTAGGTAACAAAGTATTGAATGGTAAATCAATTGTGAAGAAGCCTCTTTCCAAGCATAGTGCGTTCCGAGGGGTAATGCGTACACAAGCAGAATTATACGATCTGCAGCATGATCTTGCCTATACGGATGTACTAACATATTCAGACAGTGATACCGGAGAGCGTTATGGTCTTTCCTTTCTTAAACCTGAGACGAAGGACGACCTGAAAAGGCGAGGCGGTATGATTAAATGCTGGGCGGAACAGACACATGGAATGGTTGGCCGTAGCCCGGATTATATGAATACAGTACTGATGGCACTCGCATCTTCAGCTTCGTTATTGGAAGGAAAGGATAACTGTTTTCCTGATCACCTGCGAAGCTATTATGAATATGTACGACAGCATGATCTGACGATGACGCATACATTTATTGATCCCCAGGTAAACCGAGCCGATTTCTATTTTGAGCAGAATGATGAGCCTATTGCTGCAAAAGTCGTGGATCGCAATGCTGAGGGTATAATTATTCAAGGAGCAAAGCTGTTAGCAACCCAAGGTGGTATTACGGATGAACTGGTAGTCATGTCGTCAGGTGGCTTTGAGCAGGATAGAGGTTTCGGATTCGCCATCCCGAGCAATGCAGAAGGTCTGACATTTGTAGCAAGAGAATCATTTGCCGGAGGGAAGAGTACAGCGGACTATCCGCTGAGTGCCCGGTACGAAGAGATAGATACAATCGTGTTGTTTGATAAAGTACTCATTCCATGGGAGCGCATTTTCTACTATGATAATGTTGCAGTAGCAAGCAGCTTTAAGAACCAAAGCAATTTCGCAGCCTTCTCTTTGCATCAAGTACTGATTCGTCGGATTGCGAAGCTGGAATTCGCCATCGGCCTCGTTCAATCCTTAATAGAGGAAATCAATATCGCAGAGTATCAGCATGTTCAGGAAAAAGCAGCTAATCTGGTCATTTTAGCAGAGGTACTTCAATCACTCCTGCAGCAAGCAGAAGCAGGTGCTGCACCTGACCAGTGGGGAACATTCTGTCCGGATTTGAAACCGCTCCAGGTGGCGTCCAATCTGTTTGCACGTAAGTATCCTGAAATTGCTCCTGCCATTCATCAGCTAGGAGCGAGCGGACTGATGAGTATCCCGCCGCTTCATGCGTTTAAATCAGAAGAAGGAGCAGCATTGAACCATTATTTGCAGAGTAAGACAAAACTAGGGAAGGATCGAGTAAAGCTGTTTCGGCTTGCTTGGGACTTTGTTATGTCTTCTTTTGGCACGAGGGAGACCTTATATGAATATTTCTTTTTTGGAGATCCAGTTCGGCTGATAGGTCAATTCTATAGCTCAGTTGATTTTAAGCCATATACGAAAAAAATAGATGATTTGCTATCATGAAGGAGGCCTTATCCTATGGATGAGGCCTTTTTAATTACAATATATTTCGGTATATTGCCATCAGCAGCACGCCGGTGACTACTGTCATGGATAGGCTTCGAAATTTGTATGCAATAATGGCTGTTGGCAGCAGAATAAGCAATACCGGCCAATCGATAGTGAGGCTGCTTTTCTCTTGAATGAGCAGATTCTCAATAACCAATGCTGTCAAAATACAGACAGGAACGAAAGACAGCCATTTCATAACTGCATCAGGCAAGCGCAAGTTTCGTACAAGGATGAACGGCAATATTCTGGGGATGACAGTAACTAGGGCAGAAAGTACAATGACTGTCAGCACAGTGCTGTTCATACTCATTTATCCAGCACCACCCCAACTGATGCGACAATAACGGTAGCAAGGATAACAGCGATATATGTAGAAAACAGAAGCGATAATCCGAGCACGGCAGCAATCATGCAGAGAATCAAGGTAGCGTAGAGCTTCCATTTCGCGGTAGGTACATGCTCGAGCTGTAGGAAGAGCAGACCCAAGAACATAGCAGGCAAAGCAAAATCCAACCCCCATGCTTCTGGATCTGAAATCCACTGACCGCTAACAGCGCCGACAATACAAGATAAGTTCCAGAACAGATAAGCCGTGAGATTCAGGCCATGCATCCAATGAGCAGAGAGACTGCCGAATTGTTTCAACTTAGTGGCGGCAACGCCGAAGGATTCGTCTGTCATTAAAATACCGACTCCTATGTTATGAAGAAATGATTCTTTGGTAAAATGAGGGGCAAGGGTCGCACTTAACAAGAAATTACGCAAATTGATAATGAATGCTGAAAAGACGATGGCAGACAAAGGGCTGCCGGCAAGCAGCAAAGCGCAAATAGCAAATTGAGCAGCACCAGCATAAACGCTTGCCGAAAGCAGCGTAATTTCCAGTATACTTAGATGAGAAGCCGTACCAACAATACCGAACGCGATACCTACGCTGATATAACCGAAGAGAGTGGGCACACAATCTCGGAATCCTTGGACAAAAGTCAGCGAATCGCTTCTACCGACGGAATCTGTAAGCATGATATCACTCCTTTTCGTTATATTATACATATGTTCGTTATATTGAACAATAACTTTCGCAGAAGAAAGGAGAATTCTGATGGAGCATTTAAATAAGATGATTGCCAGTAACCTTGCTGGTTTGCGAAAAAGCCGCGGACTTAGCCTTGATCGCACGGCTGAATTGACGGGGGTAAGCAAAGCGATGCTGGCGCAAATCGAAAAAGGGAAATCCAATCCGACTGTATCCACGTTGTGGAAAATAGCCAATGGATTGCAGGTTTCGTTTTCGTATTTCATGAAAGAAGATAAAGTCTCCTTTATTAAGATAAATAAAGAGGACATCTCCGCAGTAGAAGATGAAGAAGGCGGCTATCGAGTATTTCCTTATTTTAAATTTCAGCCTGACAGGAAATTCGAGATTTACACAGTGGAATTAGAGCCGGGATGTGTACATGGAGCAAAAACGCATCTTGGAGAGGAATATCTTCTTGTGCGAGAAGGAGCACTCACAGTCTCGCTGGATGGGGAAGAGCATCAGCTGAAAACTGGAGATGCGCTGCAATTTTCAGGCAATACGATGCACAGCTATGAAAATAAAGCAGCCGGTACAGCGAGCTTTTTCCTACTAATGTATTATCCTGAACCTGAAGCGTAAGGGGGAATTTGAATGATCATGGTAAGTGCCTGTTTGGCGGGAAAACCTGTCCGTTACAATGGAACACCAGCTACCGATACAATTGTGGAACAGCTGATTGCTCAGAAAAAAGCGATTAGTGTGTGTCCTGAATTACTTGGCGGATTCGTAACACCAAGGGAACCAGCTGAAATTGTCGGGGGAAATGGATATGACGTTTTAGATGGTAAAGCAAAAGTCATCGAGCTTTCAGGAACAGATGTTACCGGCAAGTACATAGAAGGTGCAGCACACGCCTTGTCCATTGCTCAGGAGCAGGATGTGGATTTGGTTGTATTAAAGGAAAACAGTCCATCTTGCGGCAGCTCTGTCATTTATGATGGTACCTTCCAAGGTCATAAGCAGGCAGCTGATACGATAATTTTCCTGGATATGCCTCGGTCACTTTGTCTATACAGAGTATGGAAGAGACGCCTTATGTATCATAATCGATCACGCCCTGATATGCAGTCCGGCTGTAAGGAAAAAATTGATTTGCAGTTCCTCAAGTGGATTTGGGACTTCCCGAGCAAGAAACGCCCCCAGATGCAGCATAAGCTTGCGGAGCTTGGGATGGACAAGCAAATAATAAGATTGAGAAGTCCCCGAGAAGTGAAGGGGTTTTTAGATAAAATAAAACATCAGAAGTAAAGTGTCCTTTACATCTGGTGTTTTTTGGTATATCTTGAGTGTAAAGGTACCTTTACATGTGGATAGGACAGGATACGGATGAAAGTTAATAACAAAGTAAGGGAAATGCGACAATCTCGTCATATCACCCAAGTGAAGATGGCGGAAGATCTAGGCATCACACGACAAACAATCAATGCCATCGAAAAAGGAAAATACAATCCAAGTTTAGAGCTGGCTTTTCGGCTGCTTGCGTATTTTGACGTTCCGTTTGAACAGCTATTTTATGTAGAGGAGGAGTAGCAAATGCGAAAGATGAAGAAGCGTTATGAACTTTTGGTATATGTATTTATCACACTCTGTTGTTTCGTTGGTATTTGGCTTGGAACAAAGCTTATTGGAGAACAGCTGCCATCGGGGAATTATTTCCTCTTATTCATCATGGTTGGAGCGTTGTGCGGCGTTGGATTACCGATGCTGATTAGCTGGTCCCAAAGCAGAAGCCGACAGCCTGATATGGATGAACGGACTGTCCGAATGCTGAAGAATTATTTGTTGTCAGCTTTCTTTCTAATATCGTTTCTTTCAGGAGTTTTGCTGCTTGTACTCGTTGGAATAGGACACGAAACAATTGAACTTGGCTGGATTGCGGTTTATGGAGGTGCCATCTTTATATTTATGACGGCAGGTTTATTTGTTGTAAAACGGTTTTAATTATCTGCGAAGAAAGGATACAATCGATGGACTACAAAACGAATGTCATGCGTATGCTGGATCAAAAGAAAGTACCATACCAATCCTATAGTTACGCCGATACAGATGCGATCAGCGGAACAGAAGTGGCAGAGGTATTAGGACAAAATCCAGCTCAGGTGTTCAAAACGCTGGTTACGGTCAGCAAATCAAATCAGTATTATGTATTTGTTATCCCGGTCGAAAAAGAGCTGGACTTAAAGCGGGCTGCTGCAAGTGTCGGGGAGAAATCTGTACGTATGCTGCCAGCGAAAGAATTGCTGCCGCTTACTGGATATGTTCATGGCGGCTGTTCACCAATTGGAATGAAAAAGATTTTCCGGACTGTTGTGGACGAAACTGCGTCAGACTTCGAGAGCATCATTTTCAGCGCTGGTAAAATTGGTTATCAGGTAGAACTTACTTTGTCTGATTTGAGCAAAATTCTGTCTCATAAAGTAACTTCACTAACCGAATAGATAAGGTTCCTGCTTCCTCAAGGAGTGGAGCTTTTTTATTTTCCATGTTTGTTTTTCGGTGTATAGTTAGCTCAATATCACATTAGTTACTTTTGGGATACTAAATAACCTTGATGTGCCTACTTCTAAGATCTTGACTGTCATACTATGATGGAAGAAGTATATAACACCTGAATTTCATAACAAGATATTGGCGGACTGGTGCCTACATAAATCCAGTTATTTCAACGTACACTGATAAAAAAGGAGAAAGATGATGACAGAAATGAAATTAGAATCGAAAGCCATTTCGATCTTAAAAGATAAAATTGAACTTATTCCGACAGCTGAGGGAGCCATTTATCTTGTCGGCCCGATCAAGCTGCCTGTTAATCTTTACGGAGAAACAGTTACCTTCCAGTGGTACTGCTGGCTGAATTGTGAGGAAGTGGCCAAAGATTATGAAGAAGTCATCGCAAAATTATCTGACATGAACCTGGCTGAAATGCAGCAGTCCAGTGTGTTGGTTTACGGCGACTTTGCTGAAGAAGAGGATGCGCTGATCCGCATGCATTCCATCTGCCATACAGGCGATATTTTTGGCAGCAAACGCTGTGATTGCGGCTTCCAGCTGAAGCAGTCTATGCAGCGAATTGTTGAGCATGGTACAGGTGCACTGTTCTATTTGGCAAACCATGAAGGGCGCGGAATCGGATTGTTTAGTAAAGCAATGGCGTACATCCTGCAGGAAAATGGCTATGACACGGTAGAAGCCAATGAAAGTCTCGGTTTTGTGGATGATTCCCGTGACTATACTGATGCAATCCAAGTACTGAAAGCATTGCGTACGAAACCTGTTACACTGATGACAAATAATCCGCGTAAATTAGCTGCAATGGAACAGGCAGGCATGCAGCTTTCCGGACGGTCAGCATTATGGGGAGATGTGTCTGAGTTCAACGAGAATTATCTTAAGACGAAAATCGTCCGCTCCGGCCACCTTGGCGATGAGGAGATCTGCAGCAATGACTGATCACACATTTTATATGGATTTGGCGTTGCAAAACGCCAAGGCAATGAAAGGACAAACGGATCCGAATCCGCTTGTAGGGTCCGTTATTGTGAATGACAATCAGATTGTCGGAATCGGTACCCATTTGAAAGCCGGTGAACCTCATGCCGAGATTCATGCTATCCGGATGGCGGGAGAAAAAGCAAAGGGCGGGACGATTTATGTCACGCTCGAGCCTTGTTCCCATCATGGACGGACCGGGCCATGTGCGGTGGCAATTAAAGAAGCGGGATTAAAAAAAGTAGTCATTGCCACGCTTGATCCGAATCCAGTTGTTTCCGGAAACGGAGTGAAAATTCTCGAAGAAGCTGGAATTGAAGTGACTATCGGTGTCAGGGAAGAAGAAGCCCGCAAGATGAATGAGGTATTTAATAAATTCATTGTCGAGAAAGAGCCGTTTATAACGTTAAAAGCAGGTACAACATTAGACGGTAAAATTGCCACGCACACGCTTGATAGTAAGTGGATTACAACTGCAGCTTCCAGACAGGATGTCCATCAGCTGCGCAATGAGAACATGGCTATTCTTGTCGGAGTGAATACGGTCATGGAAGATGACCCAGAGCTGACAGCCAGAATACCAAATGGACGTAATCCAATACGAATCATTTTGGACTCCAGTTTGCGCATACCGATGGATAGCAAAGTCGTCACTGATAAATTAGCCGACACTTGGATTTTCACAAGCCAGAAAGCAGACGGAGAGAAAGAGAAAGCACTCTTGTCTCAAGGGATAAAAATATATCGGACGAATGGTTCAAGTCGGGTGAATGTGAAAGAAGTAGTCGAGATACTAGGCGAGCAGCTTATTTCCTCTGTTTTGATTGAAGGAGGAGGAAGCGTCCATGCATCATTCCTGGAGAATCATTTGATTGATAAAGCAGTGCTTTACTTCGCTCCGAAATTGATTGGCGGGAAAGATGCACCAACTTTCCTGGAAGGTACAGGTTTTGCTAAAATGGCTGATGCGGTGGAATTGACCGATACAGACATCATTAAAATCGGACAAGACTTCAAATTCATTGGCTACCCGCGCTATGAAAAAGGGGATATGTAACAATGAAATTTGGTTTTGATATAGATGATACACTCATCAATCTGCGGGAGCATGCCTTCCATATTTATAACAAAAAACTAAAACAGAACATCTCCCTTGATGTGTTTCAAAAGCTTGAACGTGTCGAAATACATGAACCATTCGGATTGACGGATGAACAAGGATCAGAAATGTGGAACTCCACTTTAGAAGAAATCTACTATACTACTTGTCCACCGTTTCCGGATGCTGTAGAGATATTGCAGGAACTGGATCGGGAAGGGCATAAGATCTACTATATTACCTCAAGACCAAAAGAACATGGACATAGGACAATGGAGTGGCTCCGTGCACTAGGGTTTCCTGTTAAAGAAGATCAATTCTTCTACGGCATGCAGGATGAAGAAAAGGTGCACATAATCAAGAAACTCCAACTCGATTATTATTTTGATGATAAGCCTCATGTACTGAATACGCTATTGGAATATTCTACAACAAAAGTATTTGTAAAAGATCAGTCGTATAATCAGCTTGTAAATTTGCCGAGAATAGTCGATTTATCAGAGATCAGAAATATGGTACAAAATAAATAGGAGGATTGACGGTAATTTGCCGTCAATCCTTTTTTGTTTTTAGGAAATAGGCAGGAAATAAATATCTGATAGAGAAGTAAAATAAATAGCAAATTCCAAATAAACTGATGGTTATAAACAGAATCACATAAAAGGGGGAGGAGTAACTATGGGCCTGGTTTTATCAGTCACAGATAAAGATTTTAGTGAGCTGCTGCAAGACTTCTATGATGTGATGAAACAGGAAAAACAAGAGGAAGCAGCAATGCTGGCAGATATAATTGATACGATGAAGAAGGATATTGGGGTAGAGGAAGTATTGATTAAAGCAGATTTGCTTACTATTCGCTACCATGTGATGCTGGGGGAATTGCTAACTGCAGGGTATCTATTAGAACATTTCGAAGCACGCGGGCATGTCCTTTCGCAACAAAATGAATACTTCTATCAATATTTTAAAGGGCAGGTTCATTTTAAAAATAAAAAATGGAATGAAGCATTAAGGTATTATGAGCATGCAGAGCTTTACATAACTGAGGATGAAGAAAAAGCAGATTTTTATTATAAACTGGCTCATGCTTATTATCTCACTGGCATACCGGCACTATCAGTACTGAATGCGAATAAAGCAATGCGTTATGCAACATCTTACAAACAGCAGTATCACCTTGCAAAATGCAAGCTGCTGCTCGGACTGAATCATCTGGAAATACGGAACTACGAACATGCTGAGTCTCTTTTATACGAAGCGCTCGACTGCCAGCATAATACTGATGAAACATCTCTTGATTTGGCGTCAATGGTCCATCACAATCTTGGATTGCTTTATTTTGTGCAGCAAAAGTTTGAAAAGGCAGCCGATTACTTTGATCAAGCTGTACATGCCACCCCATGCTCTCATTATTTGAAGAGCCTCTACTATCTGACAGAATCCCTCTTCCGTGCCAATCACCACTCAGAAGCAATGAAATACTACCAGATCGGATTTACTAGGAGTAAGAAAGAGCAAAATATGGACTATCAATGGGCTTTCGCGATGTTGCATAAGCAATTTGTCGATTGCGATAATTTTGAAGCGGTATGGATAGAAGGTATTGCCTATTATGAAGCGATCGATGATAGATACAGTGTCCATTATTACAGCTTGCGAATGGCCGATTATTACACGCTAAATGGAGAAGAAGAGAAGGCGAATTACTATTACCGGCTTGCTGTATTGTAAAAACTAATTTATCTGATAGGATTTTCCGCCTGTTACCTAAGAATCATGAAAAACCAGCATCTGACTATATAGTTGCTATCTAGGAGCATTATTTAAAATATTCTAATATTATTACTAATCTATTAAGATTTCCGTATAAATATTCCATTTTTTGTTTTTCCTTTTATACTAGAGCTGTGGAAGTGCCGACCCACATCGGTTTACAACTTTGGCAGCGATAGGAGAGGAAAAATTATGATCAACACCTTACGTCAGAGTAAGGGGGCAGCAGTCGTTTTCCTAGTGATCAGATTATATCTTGGGTACACGTTCCTGTCAGCCGGCTTAGGTAAGCTGATGAGCGGAAACTTTGATGCAAGCGGATTTGTCCAAGGTGCGTTAGCGCGCTCGGACGCAGGAGTCATCCAGAGCTGGTGGGGAAGTTTCCTAGAAGGAGTTGTCCTTCCAAATGCAGAGATTTTCAGTTTCCTTGTCATGTGGGGAGAGACTCTGGTCGGATTGGCGCTGCTGCTTGGTGCCTTCACTGGAATTGCAGCATTTATGGGAATATTGATGAATATCTCATTCCTATTAAGCGGTGCGGTTCAGCAGAATTTGATATTGATTATCTTGGGCTTAGTGCTGATCATTGGCGGGACGAACGCTGGCCGTTACGGCATCGATCGCTGGATTATGCCATCTCTGCGAAATACAGGGGATAACAGGTCAGCCAGAAACAGCAAGAGACAGCTTATATAAGAAAAAGAACACGCGCTTGCCGCGTGTTTCTTCATGCAGAAAAAATTTCTTGTTGAAATAAGTCAATGTGTGTAGTACAGTTAAAAAGGTTTTTTAATTGCATACAAATCCTCATCATTTGATGAGGTAGAGGTTGCGGCTGTTATTAGTACAAACTGGGAGATCAGGAGAGATTGTTGATCAGGATGGAAAGGAACAGCTGCCGAAGCTAAGATGGGTTCTCCAATCCTACTGGCTGGGCCTGTACTCGAATAGGGGCAGGACTGTCACGTCAGTCGCAAAGCTGGCGTGTTGCGCTATCTTTGTGAGAATGATGCTGTTTATAAGTAAAGGCCGTTCCGATAGAGCAAACTATCCGGGAGGGTCTTTTTTCGTATCTATAGCGCAACGACGAAGAAACAGAGAGGGGAAAGAAAGTGAGCAACAACACGAAACAACCGGGACTACGAAGAGCACTGAAAGCCCGTCACTTAGGGATGATCTCCCTTGGCGGTACAATTGGTACAGGATTATTCCTGGCCAGCGGAGGAGCCATTAGCAGTGCAGGACCAGGAGGAGCATTACTTGCATATGCGCTAATTGGCTGTATGGTATTTTTCCTAATGACAAGCTTGGCGGAAATGGCAGCATTCATGCCGGTATCCGGAAGCTTCAGCACATATGGATCACGTTTTGTCGATGAATCATTCGGATTCGCACTAGGCTGGAACTATTGGTTCAACTGGGCCATCACAATTGCGGCTGAGCTCGTTGCTGTAACATTGATTATGGGATTCTGGTTCCCGGATACACCATCTTGGATCTGGAGTGCAATCAGTCTTATCATCATGTTCTTATTGAATTACATTTCTGTTAAAGGGTTCGGTGAATCGGAATATTGGTTCGCTTTGATCAAAGTTGTTACTGTCATCATTTTCATCATTGTTGGTGTATTGATGATCATTGGTATCCTTGGCGGTGACTCACCTGGATTCTCCAACTTCACTGTAGAAGACGCACCATTTAATGGAGGCTTCCTTGCTTTGCTTGGTGTATTCATGGCTGCCGGTTTCTCATTCCAGGGGACCGAATTACTTGGAGCAGCTGCTGGGGAAGCAGACAATCCTAGAAAATCGATTCCGAAAGCAATTCGTTCTGTTTTCTGGCGTATTCTCTTGTTCTACATTTTGGCGATCTTCATTATCGGGATGCTCATTCCGTATACAACAGAGAGTCTTGCAAGTGATGATGTCCGTCTGAGTCCATTTACACTTGTGTTTGAAAAAGCGGGAATCGCATTTGCTGCATCTGTCATGAACGCAGTTATCCTTACTGCTGTCCTATCTGCCGGTAACTCTGGTATGTATGCCAGCACACGGATGCTTTGGAACTTGGCGAAAGAAGGGAAAGCACCAGCTTTCCTTGGTAAACTTAACAAAAACGGTGTGCCTGTGAACGCATTGATTGCTACAGCAGCTGTAGGCTGTGTTGCTTTCCTAACATCCTTCTTCGGCAATGGCGTTGTGTACACATGGCTTTTGAACGTGTCAGGTATGGCAGGCTTCATCGTATGGGTTGGTATTGCTGTAAGTCATTATCGATTCCGTAAAGCATATCTTGCTCAAGGAAATGACCTCAAGGATTTGCCATACACAGCTAAATTCTATCCGGTAGCGCCGATACTAGCCTTTGTACTATGTATCATCGTTATTGTCGGTCAGAGCTTCTCAGCTTTCACTGCAGATGGAATTGAATGGGGCACCTTAGTTGCTTCTTATATCGGTATTCCCGTCTTCCTGCTCTGCTGGATCATATTTAAAGTGAAAAAGAAAACGAAGGTGCACAAACTGGAGGAAGTTGATTTGACTACTCCGGCACATGAAACAGCACCAGAATAAGTAAAGCTGCCGGGAGACCGGCAGCTTTTTTCTATTGGTTATATTTCCTTAAAGATGATTGAAAACCCTAGAAATTTGGGTATTTTATATGTAGATGAATAGGATTAATATCAAGACAATAAATCATTCCGCGTACCAAATCTTTTCCGAATTTAACCAAAGTAGCAATATACGGAAAACTGTGATGTTTTTATGTATTTTCTTGTCTGATTTTATTACTTATTTCCTAATTTTCTAGTTTCTTTATTTGATTTACAAGTTATACTGAATTAGAGGTGAATATATGAAAATTGCAATTGTGACCGACAGTCTTACGAACTTGAGAGAAGAGGATTTACAGAAATATCCTTTTATATATTACGCGCATTTGAATGTTGTCGTAGATGATAAGTCCTATATTGATTTAAAAGAGATTACGAATGATCAGTTATTTCGTTTTATAGATGAGGGAGCTTCCTATTCTTCTTCCCTGCCGTCACCAGAGGTATTTGTAACACTATATGAAAAGTTATTGGCAGAATACGATGCTATTATCAGCCTACATTGTACAGAAAATGTAAGCGGTACCGTCAATTCTGCACGTATAGCAAGGGATACAATCGAAGGGGCTAAGGAAAAAATCACTGTCATTGATACGAATACAGCTTCCATCGGAGTAGAAAATATCGTCATTAAAGTGTGTGAGCTCTTGGAGCAAGGTAAATCGTTGGATGAATTATTAGAGGTAATTGAATATTACCGTACACATGGACAGCTGTACCTTACGATTAATGACCTGACAACACTAGTACGTACTGGACGCATTTCGAAAACAGCTTCAAGGATCGGTAACTTATTGCATATTAAACCAATTATCGGTTTTAAGGATGCGAAATTAGAAGTTATGAGTAAAGTTCGTACCAAGAAACGTCTGTTAAAATGGATGCTGGAAAAATTACGACATGATATTGAGCAATCAGGAAAACAAGTTGTTCGTATTACACATGTGAATTCCATTGATCTTGCTACTGAGTTAAAGCATGCATTGGAAATATGCGGTGATAAGGTAGACATATTTATCAGCAATGAAATCAGTTCCGTTATGGCAATTCATTTTGGTCGAGGCGGAGTTGGGGCAAGCTGGATGCCTGCTAATTATTCTGTTTAGTAAACGGCTTGTGATATCAATCAGCTTCTGTGTCATATGCCATCTATTGAGAAACCTCGAACAATTTAATTGTTCGAGGTTTTCGTTTCTTTAAATAGCTCTTAGTTTTAATGCTACTTCGTTTCTGTACTCTTAAATATAGAAAATCCTATTTTAGAGAAAAGATAAAGAGTAAAGATGATTACTAAAATCCTGCCTATTACATATCCTTCTGTTACGTCTAAGTTATTTCTGTATAATAAATGACTATTAAAACAAAGATAAATTGCGATTAATAAAGGAATGGCGATAAACAATACAGCAATGGTACGTCTGGCTTCCCAACTCATCATACTCAGACCTTTCTATCTATTTTATATAAAATCAGGTAAATGCCTCTTATACATATCTAAAGCATTCTTGCTGCTTTCTAAAACCCGGATTGTCTTTACATTGGGTTTTGTGTAGATAATCGGATAATCTAACTCATCAAATTGTTCATTCATTCGAAATGCTAATTGCTCATCATGCAGAGAAAATTCTGATTGTATTCCGGGTTTATTTCCGCGTGCGTCAAGTCGTATCCACTTATTTAAGCTTTTAATATAAACCCCATTAAGAGCATGGATACAATAACCTTTGTCTGGTGTATCGAATAGGGTCAATCTTTGATAGCAAAAGCCTGTTGGAATATTTAATGACCTTAACATGGCTGCAAGCAAATTAGATTTTGCATAACAGATGCCTTCTTTGTATGTAAGTACTTCTGATGCCCTGCAAGTCACACGCTTGCTCTGAATATCCCATGAGTGCCCTATACTATCACGAACATAATGGAATACTACTCTAACTTTGTCTATTTCGGACATTCGAGATGAAATTAGCTCACTGATCTTGTCTCTGATCAGGGGATGTGAGAAATCAATTACATCTGATTCATCCAAATAGTCATTGTAAGATTGTGATTCTGGTATTAAATTCAAATATCTCCCTCCTGTAACTCATATGTATAAATATACCAGTAAAATCAATAGGAGGGTTCATGAATTTTAATTGTTCTAAGTCATTCTTATAAACATACATTAGTAGTTGTCTAAGCAATTTGCTCTTGTATGTCGATGTAACTTCTTATTCCTGAGTAACCCGATAAGTTATATTGACAATCTGATCTCTGTCTGATAAAATTTCTGAAAACTGTATATGTTTCTTATCTAGAGAGGTGGAGGGATATGGCCCTGTGAAACCTCAGCAGCAGGTCTGACAACAGATACTGTGCTAATTCCATCGGTTCATAGCCGGCAGATAAGATGAATAGAGGAAGCCTCTCGACGCATCTTGCACGAGAGGCTTTTGTATTTGTCCCGCTGCCTACAGAAAGGGGAAGGCAACATGTTTGAATTGATTCGAGAACTGTCCAAGTACAAAGGGTATAATCAGTCGTTTGTTTCACAGATCGTTGATAAGATTACACCGTTCGCGGATGAGATGCACTTTGACAGTCGGGGGAATCTTATTGTCCGTAAATATGGAGCAAAGTATTCGCCGAAAATCACCTTGCTGGCGGAGGTAAAGGAAGAGATTTATGTAGTGACGTCCATTACGGAATCAGGCGCGCTTGTAGCAGATGCGAATTATTTCTCGCTTACGTATGCTCAGGGGCAGACTGTTCAAGTGGAGGCAAAGAATGGATTAGTGCAGGGCGTGATTATGGCAGGTGAAGCAGAACAACATGCTGCTGTGATCGACATCGGTGCCAACTCGGAAAACGATGCGCGTGAGATGGGTGTGGAGCCTGGCAATCATGTGACGTTATTTGATGACTTCCTGTATCTTGGTGACGAAGTGAGTGGAAGAGTCGTCGGAAAAGGGTTGGATAACAAAGTGGCACCAGCAATTGCGATCAATCTTCTGCAGCAGTGGGATGCAACAGAAGGGGAAATCACCATTATTTTCTTTCCGTTTCATAATAAAAAGCAACTTACCTATCAGCTTGAAGGAGAAGCGGCCTTTTTTATCGGATCCGTCCCTCGTCAAAGAATTGCGCACAAAAGCCGAGGAGCCATCGAATTAGGAAGCGGAGTTGCGATCAAAGTGGCAGACAAAACAATTCCAATCAATCAGACATTGAAAAATCAGTTGGTCGATTTGGCCATTGCTCATGACATTCCATTTCAGTTGGAATTTCTATTTCGACATCGCTATAAAAAACTATCCACCAAGATTCCAGTGAGTGTCCTAAATATCCCGATCGAGCATCTTGACCAGACGACACAGGTCGTGTCAGTAAAGGACTTGGAGGACACGAATCAGCTAATACAGACTTATCTTTTACGAAGCAAGGAATTACAATTTTAGTTTGTGGTAAAAATCCCCATTACTGTTTAATTTCCAGTATACTGAAGCTAACAGTATAGAGGAGGCGGTTCAGTATGAAACAGACAAATGCAGCATACAAGTCGCAAAGCAGGAGTGCCATAGCAATCAGCTAAAGGGGAGCTTTTATTGAAGCAAGCACTATTGATTATTGATGCACAGCAAGCACTAATTGAGGGCGGAGCAGGAGAGAGACCTGTTTATCGCAAAGAGAACCTGATTGAACAAATTAACCTGGTCATCGGCAAGGCACAAACAGCAGACGCTGCTATTCTTTTCGTCCGTGATACAGATGTCGCGGAAGGACAAGGAACGGGATTCCAGATCCATCCAGGTATCCAAGTACCAAAAGAAGCACCTATCTTTAACAAGCAGGCTACAAATGCTTTCTATGGAACAGGTTTGCTTGAACATGTGAAAGAAGAGGGATTTACTCATCTTGTCATCATGGGCTGCGAGACCCAGCATTGTATTGACACGGCAGTTCGTACTGCCACCGTACAAGGCATGGATGTAACACTCGTAGCAGATGGTCATTCAACAGCTGGCTCTGATGTTCTGACAGCAGAGCAGATCATCCAGCATCACAATCAGATTCTGCACGGTCACTATAATGTGGATCATTTCTCAGTTGTGCGTCAGGCAGCAGAGGACCTGTTTAAAACGTCGCATGATACGTATCGCTAAGCTTATTGTTTAATGTTCGTAGACTTAAAAACCCTTCTGAATTTTATTTGGAAGGGTTTTTATATGTAGTTAATGCAAAACAGTTCCGTTAGATTTTTGTTAAATTAATTACGCTCCACTTTATTTGAATGATTTAATTATTTGAATTATGAAATTTATCCGTTACATTTCCTTACAAATCCAATGCATCCTCCACGCTATTTCGACATAATAAAAACATATTCCATCTTAAATACATCTTTTCAGGAGGTATTCTATTGGGCTTTGAAGCTTTATTAACGGAAATTAGCGGTTATTTGTGGAGTGTACCGATGTTGATTTTCATCGCTGTAGTTGCTGGTGTATATACAATTGCATCCGGGTTTCTGCAGGTAAGATATTTGAAGGACATGGTTGTGCACACGTTTACCGGGAAAAGTTCTGAATCAGGTGTTTCGCCCTTTCAATCTCTGGTTATTGCGCTCTCAGGCAGAGTCGGTACAGGGAATATAGCAGGTGTTGCGACTGCTATTGCAGCAGGAGGCCCTGGGGCTGTATTCTGGATGTGGTTCATTGCTTTCTTCGGATCTGCAGCGGCTTTTGCTGAATCGACACTTGCTCAGATTTATAAAAAGAAAGTGGATGGCGAGTATCGCGGCGGACCGGCTTATTATGCGGAGAAAGGGCTTGGATGGAAATGGTACGGTTATATTTTCGCTGTAGTTGCAGCTGTATCTACCTGTCTTTTAACTCCAGGTGTACAGGCAAATGCAATTGCTGACAGCATGAATAATGCATTCGGTATCGGGCCAGCGATCACTGGGATTGCTTTGGTTGTTATTACAGGATACGTCATCTTTGGCGGGGTTCGCAGAATAGCCTTCTTGGCTTCATATGTTGTTCCAATCATGGCATTATTTTATTTAATCGTAGCTGCTATTGTTATCTTCGCGAACATCGAACTGGTTCCAAGTACATTTGCGCTTATTTTCAGCAGTGCTTTCGGTGTTGACTCTGCGTTTGGCGGTATGATTGGTGCTGCCATAAGCTGGGGAGTAAAACGCGGCTTGTATTCCAATGAGGCAGGGCAGGGAACAGGAGCGCAGGCAGCGGCTGCTGCAGAAGTATCCCACCCGGTAAAGCAGGGCTTGGTTCAGTCCTTCTCAGTCTATATTGATACACTGCTTATTTGTACAGCAACTGCACTGATGATATTGATGACAGGCAATTATAGTGTAGCAGATCCGGATGGAGGCTATATTGTCGACTACACGGATGGCATGGAAGCAGGAGCAGGATATACGCAGGCAGCTGTGGATGGAGTGCTTGGAGGATTCGGATCGCCTTTTGTAGCTATTTCTCTGTTTTTCTTTGCCTTTACTACATTAGTTGCTTACTTCTATATTGCGGAAACAAATCTATTTTATATTGTCAGAGGAGCATCAAGGAAGATTTTCTCCAACATCCTAAAAGTGTTATTCCTTGCGGCGATATTCTTCGGCACTGTACGCTCAGCAACCTTTACTTGGACACTAGCGGATATAGGACTTGGATTAATGGTTTGGGTAAACTTAATAGCTGTCATCCTGCTGTATAAACCGACCATGGCAGCACTCAAAGATTATCAGCTGCAAAAGAAACAGGGACTTGATCCAGTGTTCCGACCTTCACAGGTCAATATTAAAAATGCTGATTATTGGATAGAACGTGAACAGGAAGATGAAAAGCGAAAAAAGACAATGTAACAGTAGGAGGCAGTGGAAGAGGACGTTGCCCGGTTAGTTTCTGGAATATGCCGAGCATGAAAGTGAAAGAGTGGAGAGAATCAACTTCTCTCCACTCTTTTATAATTGTTGGCTTGTAAGAAAGACTATCTCATTTAAAGCGAAATAAGCTGCTCAGCATTTGCAAAGGTATCATTAAATTGTTCTATCCCAGGGCGGATAACCAATCCTACACATAATACTAGAACAAGCTATTCATTTTTTGTATTTTTACCTTCAACAAACCGTTGATATAAATCCTTTTCGGCATTACCGTCTATATATTGTCTGTACATGTCTATCTTCTTGTTCATAAGCTCCAGATTGTGCTGGTACTCTGCAATTTTAGCTTCTACATTATCTTTATGATGAACTAGAATCGCGACTAATTCCTCATAATTTTCACTTTCTGATTCTCGAAGGACTTTATACTTTTTTAAGTCCTCCAGTGACATTCCGGTCCCTTTCATATGAACGATGAAATCCGCCCATAACCGATCATCTTCGGAGTAGACACGAATATTGCTGTCATTCCGTTTTGGAACAAGCAAGCCTTCTTTCTCATAAAAACGCAGCGTATGCTCGCTTAACTTGGTGAGTTTCGCCAATTCCCCTATACGATAAGCCATCAGATATTCTCCTTGTTTGCCGTTTGATGCACTTACAGCTTGCTATACCACTCATCTTCAACAGGCTCCAGCCACTCTGTCTGACCTGGTGAAATAGCTAAGTGAACAAACCAGCTATCCTTCGTCGCACCATGCCAATGCTTCACGTTTGCCGGTATGTTTACCACATCACCTTTTTTAAGCAGCTGTGCAGCTTTGCCTTCTTCTTGGTACCAGCCTTCTCCACCTGTAACGAGCAGGATTTGACCGATATTGTGTGCGTGCCAATTATTACGCGCTCCTGGTGCGAAGGTGACATTACCGATTGGTGCATCAATTGGGGTTTTATCCATATATATCATGTTCAAATATGCATCGCCAATGAAGTTAGTTTCAACTTTATCTCCTAATTCGAAAATAGTACTGTTGCTTAGGTTTTCTTTAGTCATTATGTTTATCCTTCTTTCTGTTCTTCATCAAAAATTTTTTTAGCAATGTTAAATGCGGACCAAGCTTTCGGCCAACCGGCATAAAAGGCAAGGTGGGTAATAACTTCAGAAATTTCATCTTTTGTTAAGCCATTCGCTTTTGCTTTCTGGAGATGAGGAGTAAGCTGTTCCATATTCCCGCCCGCAAGCAGGGCAGAAACAGTAATCAAACTGCGATCACGCGGTGATAATTCCTGTTCCCTCGACCAGACCTCTCCAAAAAGAACGTCATCATTCAGCTCTGCGAATTTCGGAGCGAACTCTCCTAATAAATCCCGTCCTGCCGTCTGTTTTTCTGCCATTTCCATTTCTCCTCTCGGTAATTTTTTATTGTTTCTTTCTTTAAGCTACACCTTTGAGTCAACTCTAAGTCAAGGTATGTCTTTTGAAAAAAGATGCAGAAGCCATCGGATGAAAGAAACTATTTGAAACAGCATTACGCCCATGTTCACAAAACTGTAAAAGGAATATTGCAAATTTGTGAAAACGTTCACAAATTTGAGCGCAATATGATTTTTTCGCTTATACTACAAGTGTAGAAGGAACAGCGCTAATCCATCTCAATCTATTATGTGAAATGTTTAACAAACTATTTTCATGAATGGAGTGTAGAAGAAAATGATCATACAGTGGATTCGAAACAGTAAAGCAGCAGCGGGACTTTGGGCAGTTATCCGAATTTATCTTGGCTATAGCTGGTTAACAGGCGGAATTGGCAAACTAACAGGCGGTGGTTTTGATGCAAGTGGCTTCCTGCAAGGCGCAGTCGCACAAGCTGGCGGAGATCATCCAGCGGTGCAAGGCTGGTGGGCTGTCTTCCTGGAACAGGTCGCATTGCCGAACGCGGGATTGTTCAGCTTCCTCGTTATGTGGGGAGAGATACTTGTCGGAATCGCACTTATTCTCGGAGTCTTTACTAACTTCGCTGCTCTTATGGGAATAACAATGAACTTCGCCTTTCTGTTCAGCGGCACCGTCAGCACTAATGCACAAATGGTCTTGCTGACTGTCTTCATACTAGTTGCAGGAGCTAATGCCGGACGATATGGGTTGGATCGCTGGGTAATGCCATATCTCAGAAATCACTATCCCAAACATACAACTAAAACACCAACGAAGCCGATTGCTTCTTAAATAATTATGAAACCTACCGTGCATCAGCGGTAGGTTTTCTGGTTTTTTCAAATGTAAAATGAAACCCATTTTTTTGTTAGTACAGATAATATCACTTACAATTTCAAAAATGAATAGAAAGGATTGAAAACATGATTATACTTTTGGATGTATTCAGCATTCTGATGCTGTCTTCCATTTCGGGCTCTTTTTCGGAGGATGATACGCAGCATAATATCGAGCAATTAAGAAAAACAGATTGGTTCCAGAAGTATTTGAATCAACAGCCGTATCGGGATCTGCTCATCTTTGATAAAGATGTACGAAAAGTTATTGGACGACTGAATAATAAGAAGCTGGCGAAGAATCCGCAAAGAAAAGCTTATCAGCATATTGTCACAAAAGTATTGCAGCGAAAGATCATTGTTTCAGCAAAGTAATTAGTGGAGAAAAGGAACCGAGCATTAATGCTGGTTCCTTTTCTTTCGTTAACTATCTTAACCTTGGATCATACATCAACTGTAGATCAACCCCAAAGGGATCTCGAACAACAGCATACGCCTTACTGAACATATTTGCCGATAGTGGGCGAATAACTTTTACGCGGGTATCGCTCGTTACGTTTTGATAGAAATGGTTTATCTCTGTTAAGTCTGCACTTTGGATACAAAGAGAGAAGTTATTGCCTGTTTGATATTTCTCGCCAGGCTTCATTATTTCTTCTGCGATCATTAGTTTCGTTTTGCCGATTGACAGCACAGAGTGTGAGATATGATCCTTGTTTTCTTCTGTAAGCTCCATGGATGGATCACGCTTTACCATGTCTGCATAGGTCACAAGTAAAAGCTCCTTTGCCTGCAAATTATGCTTGTAGAATTCGATCGCTTCCTTCGCTTTTCCATTCATGGATAAAAAAACTGCAATCTCCAATGTCATGTAAAAGACCTCCTTTTCCTGTTAACAGTTTTAGCTTACAGTAAAAAGGTATCAATTCATGACACCTATTAAGGAGCTTTTATCATGCGCAAATCAGAAAGGCTGCAGGATATGCTGCAATACATAAATGAAAAAAAGCAATTCAACTTAAAGGACCTGATGGAAAAGTATAGTACATCCAGAAGCACGGCCATTCGGGATGTCCAGGCACTTGAAATGCTTGGAATGCCGATCTATGCGGAACACGGCAGAAACGGGAAGTATGTTGTCTTAGATAATCGCATCCTTTCCCCGATCACTTTTACCGCAGATGAACTGTACGCCATTTACTTTGCGATGCTGACACTGACTGGCTACAAGGAAACACCCTTTGAACATGAAATTAACAGCTTAGAAGAAACCTTTCAAAGTGTTTTACCAAGCGGTATCAAAGATAGAATTAAAAAGATGAAGGATTCGGTAAGGCTGGATACACCGAGTCATCAAAACGAGACACCTTATCTTAAGGAAATCCTGAAAGGAATCATGGAGGAGAAAGTTTATAGCATTTCCTATCGGAAAGAAGAAAGCCGAAATATGACAGTTCAGTTTGTTACGCTGCAGGCGAAATTCGGACAGTGGTATGCGAAGGTCTACAATACGAACTCAAATCGTATTCAAACGATTCGCTGCGACAAGATAATGCAAATGAAAGAGTCAGAAGAGAAACAGCCTTTGGAATTACAGTATCTGTTTTCACTTTTGAAGACGTATCATCATCAGCCAGGGGCGACTATGTTCACCGTAGAAGTTACAGAACGCGGAAAGGACCTTTATGACAAAGAAAGTTATCCGTCCATGAAGCTAGAGCAGACAGATGATACTTATAGGATATCCGGCTATTACAATAGGAATGAAGAAGCGTTCATTGCTAACTATTTTATGCGATTTGGTAAGTCTATTATTTCTATCCAACCTTCTGAACTCCGAGTTGCAATCCGAAATAAGCTACAGTCGCTTATGATCCACATGGACAACATAAACTAGCAATCGACTGCTTTATTCCTTTTCATGTTGCAACAATACCCTCATTTGTATATTCTGGAAGTGGAGGTGATACCTGATGGCAACTGAGAGGAATGCTCATGCGTCAGAATTTGTAACAGCTCATGCAAAGCCTATGATGAAAGGCGATACTTTGTGTGAGAGGTCTGTTTACTAATCGCCAATGTATCCTTTTCTGTCTGGGCTTTGCACTTATCTAAGCACTCAAAAAGATAAGGGAGCGAACAGAAAATGGATAAAAGGAAAATTACGGAACAAGCTTTTATTCGGAATGACCAATATAACTTCATCGCACGGCAGGTGTCTCATATTATCAATGCGCATGCGTCGGTAAATCATAAGGATACACTGGACGGTGTGAAGCTCCATGCTTTTTCAAAAGTAGAGGAGATACTGCCAGAAATGAATGAGGTACAAGAAACACTTCTTAATCGCCTGCTCGAAATAGAAGAGGAAATAGAAGCTGAGGCATTTTTATCAGAGCTGAGGCAGTATGTCATCCCATTTCGACGGGTCTCGAAGAAAACTGTTGAGAAGCTATTTCCGAAGGCGAAAAAGCTGCAGGTGCCAGACATTGATGGTATGGATTTTAAGAGATTGTCGTATATCGGATGGTTCGACACGCGGGCGCATAAGCAGCACTTGATTGTAGAATATCAAGGCAAGCTGAAAGGTATCTCCGGTGTCTTTGATAACAGCAGTACCCAAGGAATCTGTACATTATGTAACAGTCTGGATGAAGTGGGTTTGTTCGTTACAAGGGTCAAGAGCGGGAAAGAGACCTATGTAAATAGAGGAAACTATATATGCAAGGACAGTCAGGCATGTAATGAAAAGCTGACGGATAGAAGGAAGATAGAGACTTTCCTGGATTATCTGTTTCAGTAATGGGAAAAGAGCAGACTCAATCAGTCTGCTCTTTTTATGTTTTCATTAATTTCCACCTGTGAAAAGATGAAGTGTGTCACAGTCACAGCATAGGAAGCGATTGAATCAATGAATTCCTCCACCTGCGCAAAGTTTTCAAAACGCATTTTCAGCATAAAGCAGGCATTGCCGGCAATTCGATAACAGAAATCCACATTATCCAGTGTCGCGATATGTGCTTTAAATCCACTATAATTTCCATTCTTCATCGTCGCTTCCATGATGCATTGGACCGGCTGACCCAGCTTTTCATAAGCAATCTCCAGTGTATATCTCTTAATCACCCCGAAGGATTCCATCTGTTGCACACGCTCCTTTACAGAAGGAGATGATAAATTAACCCGCCGTCCGAGTTCGCTCATGGACAGGCGGCTATTTGCCGTTAATTCTGCTAGAATCCTTCTATCTGTATCATCTATTTTCATTTTTTAAACATCCTCACTAAATTCGTTAATAAGAATAAGTTACAGTCACATAACGCCTTAAAATCTGTATGTAAATAGGATCAACGAATGCTTATATTAAATATAGCGAAGGAGGAGAAGTCATGGCAAGAATTACAAAGTCGAAATTCGGTAGAACGAGCTTCACAAAATTATTAGGACATAACCTAGAAATCATGACCGCCTGGTCGGAGCTAGCCGATATTTTAGAGAATGATAGTAAGCTATCCAAAAATTTGAAAGAACAAGTAAGGCGTACATTAGCTCAAAACAACGGATGTACTTATTGCAAAGCAAAAGGAAAACCAGATACGATCTTGCAGGACGAGAAAACGTCTGTGGCCGTAGGATTTGCGATAGTCTTTCAAAACCATCATAAAGGTGATGTTCCAGATTCATCGTTTGCAATATTGAAGGAATATTTCACAGAAGCTGAGATCAGTGAACTTTGTGCTTTTATCTGCTTTACCACTGCACAGCAATATTTTGGGGCGATGATGAAGCTCGAAGCGGAGGAGTAAAACGCAGTCTATAACGAAGCTCTATCATATCCTTTTATTGCCAATCAGTTCCTTTTTGTATATTCTGGAAGTAGCAGGTGTAGCAGTAAGAAAGAGGAGTTGAGCATCTTGAAATACAGCTTTACTGAAATAGAAAGAACTCAAGTAATCTCTAATTTTATGAAAGACGGAAAAGTGATTAGTGTTCCTGCAAAAGAGAAAAAGAAGTATATCTTATCATCGGAATTCACAAAGAGATTTGACGCCGGAAAAATGTATTCCGAACAGGAAATTAATGATGAACTTCTAACTATGTTTTCAAAAGACGATTATGTCGAACAAAGAAGATATCTAATAACTTTTGAATTATTTAAAAGAACATCGGATGGAACACAATATTGGTTAAATAGCGATGATAATAAAGAAATTATGATATAAATCTCAAGGAACTTACATAACAACATGTCAGTCATCAATTGCTTATCATCTTTTACAAGGAGGCAATTATGATAAAAGTAACACTTGCAAATTCAGACCATGTAGCAGGTATATCCAAAGTATGCAGCGATGGCTATTGGGCCACATACAGGGAAACACACTCGGAGCAATACATTCAAGGCATTATCGAAGAGTTTTATAATCATGACAGAATTCTAAAAGAAGTATCTGAGACGAGCAGAGATTGGGGCGGATACATCGTTGCACTCGAAGATGGGGAAGTGCTGGGAGCTATCGGCGGCGGAATGATCGGTGAAGGTATTGGAGAGGTGTTCGTGCTGTATCTTGATCCTGAACGACGCAATGAGGGAATAGGAACGAAATTGTTAAATGCCCTCACCAAACAGCAAAAGGATCAGTTTAACGCCACGGAACAGTGGGTATCTGTAGCAAAGGGAAATCAGAAGGGTATACCTTTTTATGAAGCGAGAGGATTCGTCGTCCAGCACGAGCGGCCTGGCTACCATGATATAGAGGGAGAAAGTTATCCTGCCTTGAGATATTATCGAAAGATATAGCATATCCTGAATCTGTAGAGTGGCAAGCTTACATAAGAAACAGGAATGAGGGAACGAAAAAACCAGCCTCAATCGGCTGGTTTTCCTTATTTCTTGTTATTCATTTTCTTGATTTTGAAATACAGGCTGAAATAGCGGAACGATGTGTAAAAATCAAATGCAGCGAACACTGCAAGTAAGATGCTGAAAATCGTCCAGTCTTTTGCTGCCTGTACGTCATGTATGGCCCAATAGACGAAGAAGACACCTATTACAAGGTAGAGTATCGCGGCGGGCAATGGCGATCGTATCATAATTTCTTATCCTCCAAAGATGATCATTTGCATATTTTCTAGTTGTTTCTGCATTCTTTCTATTTCTTCCATTCTTTCCGGGGTGAGATAGAGCTGAATGATGACGACCATCAGATTCATCAAGCCGTGTGTGATGATAGGTACGATGATTCGCTTTGTCTGTACATATAAAGCTGCAAAAACGACACCCATAACGAAGTATTGCAATAGGTGTAAGAAGTCTCCGTGTACGGCACCGAATACGAGTGCGGAGATAAGTACTGCTACGAAGAAGTTTGTTCGCTTGTAGATTTCGCCGAATAGTATTTTTCGGAAAATGATTTCTTCCAATATTGGTGCGAATACGACGACAATTAGTACGAACGCTGGAACTTCCCGAACCGCGTCCAGGATGCTAGACGTATTTTCTGAGCCTTGTGTAATTCCAAAAGCATACGTCTCGATCAAGCCTGCAATTATCTGCCCGGCATAAGCGCCAAAGAAACCGATAATGATCCAGACAATCGTCATTCCGGGACCAGTAGCGTTTCGCACAGCTGGTGTCCGCATGTCCTTGCGTAGCATAAAGCAGACGATAATGACAGCGAGCAGGAAGGTGATCAGACTCCACCAATACGAGACGGTTGCTAAATCCAGCCCTCGATCATCCATCCAAGGAACGAAAGGAACAAGCAGGAATGCGGAAAGCTGCATCACAATATATGTCAATATGACGAACCAATAACGTGCTGGCAATATAACGACTCCTTCCGCCTTACTTATGTAGTTGGCATCTTACGTATTTTAACATAAGAAGCAAGGAAGTATGTAGCGGTGCGCATTGTAATTAGCCTGTTAATTCGTCCAAGGCTTGGCAGGAGAAACAAGGAATTCGTCGAACAACTATCAGAGTGTCATGCTTGCATTCCGTTTTCGTTTTGATTATTATAATAACTGTATTAGCACTCAACTAACTCGAGTGCTAAAAATCAAATTATCGATTATATAAGGAGGGTTTCTCACATGTTGAAGCCACTAGGCGATCGTGTTGTAATTGAACTTGTAGAGCAGGAGGAAAAAACAGCATTTGGTATCGTGCTTCCTGAATCTGCAAAGGAAAAACCGCAAGAAGGTAAAGTTGTTGCCGTCGGTAGCGGTCGTGTAACCGATAATGGAGAAAGAGTTGCACTGGAAGTTGCAGAAGGCAATTTGATCATCTTCTCTAAATACTCTGGTACAGAATTGAAATTCGAAGGAAAAGATTACTTAATTCTTCGCGAAAGCGACATCCTTGCAGTAGTAGGATAATCCGAAGAACAGATTTATATAACATAGAAGATATTATAGGAGGTTTTTATTCATGGCTAAAGACATTAAGTTCTCTGAAGACGCTCGTCGTTCCATGCTTCGCGGTGTGGATACACTTGCAGATGCAGTTAAAGTAACACTCGGACCAAAAGGCCGTAACGTTGTATTGGATAAGAAATTCGGTTCTCCACTAATCACAAATGATGGTGTAACAATCGCGAAAGAAATCGAACTAGAAGATGCATTCGAAAACATGGGTGCGCAGCTTGTATCCGAAGTTGCTTCTAAAACAAACGAAATCGCTGGTGACGGTACAACTACAGCGACTGTCCTTGCGCAAGCAATGATCCGCGAAGGTCTTAAAAACGTCGCTTCTGGTGCGAACCCAGTAGGCGTGCGCCGCGGTATCGAAAAAGCGGTTGACGTAGCTGTTAAACAGCTTAAAGAAATCTCTAAACCAATCGAAGGCAAAGAGTCTATCGCACAAGTAGCGGCAATCTCTGCAGCTGACGAAGAAGTTGGTAAACTAATCGCAGAAGCAATGGAGCGCGTTGGTAACGACGGCGTTATCACTATCGAAGAATCCCGCGGCTTCAACACAGAGCTTGAAGTTGTAGAAGGTATGCAATTCGATCGTGGCTATGCTTCTCCGTACATGGTTTCTGACCAAGATAAAATGGAAGCAGTTCTTGAAGATCCATACATCTTGATCACAGATAAAAAAATCTCCAGCATCCAGGAAGTACTTCCTGTGCTTGAGCAAGTTGTACAGCAAGGTAAGCCTCTATTGATGATTGCTGAAGACGTAGAAGGCGAAGCACTTGCAACACTTGTTGTGAACAAACTACGCGGTACATTCAACGCTGTTGCTGTTAAAGCTCCTGGCTTCGGTGACCGTCGTAAAGCAATGCTAGAAGATATCGCGACACTAACTGGTGGTGAAGTGATCACAGAAGACCTAGGTCTTGATCTGAAGAACACGCAAATCACTCAGCTTGGCCGCGCTTCTAAAGTTGTTGTTACAAAAGAAAACACAACTGTCGTTGAAGGTAATGGTAACCCAGAAAACATTTCTTCCCGCGTAGCACAAATCCGTGCACAAGTAGAAGAAACTACTTCTGAATTCGACAAAGAAAAACTACAAGAGCGCCTAGCGAAACTTTCTGGCGGAGTTGCAGTAATCAAAGTCGGTGCTGCTACTGAAACAGAATTGAAAGAACGCAAACTACGCATCGAAGACGCCCTTAACTCTACTCGCGCAGCAGTAGAAGAAGGTATCGTAGCTGGTGGTGGTACAGCTCTAGTTAACATCTACAACCACGTTGCAGGTCTTGAACTAACTGGCGACGAAGAAACTGGTGCGAAAATCGTCCTTCGTGCAATCGAAGAACCAGTTCGCCAAATCGCACACAATGCAGGCCTTGAAGGTTCCGTTATCATCGAACGTCTTAAAAAAGAAGACGTCGGCATCGGCTTCAACGCAGCAACAGGCGAATGGGTAAACATGCTTGAAACAGGTATCGTTGACCCAACTAAAGTAACTCGCTCCGCACTTCAAAACGCAGCATCCGTAGCAGCTATGTTCCTAACTACTGAAGCAGTAGTAGCTGACAAGCCAGAAGAAAACGCTGGCGGCGGCATGCCTG
>NZ_LR700949.1:55181-68413 GCF_902497585.1 Terribacillus sp. AE2B 122
TTTTAAAGCGTTGAATATAACGTTTTAAAGCATCATCCAGACCATTCTATAGATAGCTTTTCGTGAAGCTGTCTAATGTATAAATAGTTTGTAATTCAAGGACTACTTCCTAATTAAAAGGGGGGTAGTCCTTTTTGTGCTTTTAAAATTTGCCTATCAAGACTTTTTAGATGACCGTAAATTTAGAAATACGACTGACGTTAATATTCAGAATTACAAAGTTCTTCTAGGCGGTTTCATTAATTACTGTATAGAAAGTGATGTAATGAATGTTGAAGATGTTGAAAGTAAACACGTTAAACAGTATCTAATGTACAGTCAAAGAAATGGAAATTCGGCAGGTACTATAAATACCAAGTTACAACGTATCAGGGCATTTTTTAATTACCTACTTGAAGAAGGAATGGTTACGGAAAATGTGGCTTCTAAAGTTAAAAGACAACGAGAAGAAGTAAAGATTAATGTATTTAGTGATATGCAAATCAAGCAGATGCTTAGTTACTATCGTGGGTTAAGAAGAAGAGAGAAAAGTTATTTTGCTTATAGGGGATATATGCTTATCGTTACATTTCTAGGAACTGGTATTCGCAGGACGGAAATTATTAACCTGAAGTGGTCTGATATTGATTTTGATAATCTCACAATGTCTGTATATGGTAAACGAAGAAAAAAGGAAATCGTGTTTATGACAGAAAGGTTAGCAAAAGAATTATCAGCCTATAACCTGTTCTGTAAAAGATACTTTCCCCAGCTTAGTGATTATGTTTTTGTAAATCGTGACAACAATCAGATGACACAAAACTCAATCATGTTAATATTCCAGAACTTGCAGAAGAAGATGAATTTTAAGGATGTACGAGTTTCACCACATACTTTCAGACACACATTTTGCCACAGGTTGGCAATGAGTGGTATGTCTGCATTTGCCATACAGAAGATGATGCGACATGAAAACATTGCTGTCACAATGCGATACGTCGCTATGTGGGGGAACGAGTTGAAGGAACAAAATGATAAGTTTAATCCTTTAAATAATTTGGACATATAAGGAGTTATACACATGAATTATGAACTTCCCAATCTGAATGACCTTCAACACTTGAAGCCATTAGATGGTATATGAAGGAATTAACAGAGGTGTTCTCTGTGAATAAGAGATAAATAAAGGAGAGTGGTTCATTTGCAGGACAGTTATAAAATTCAAGATGCTGAAACTAAAGATTTGTACATTGGTGTTTGCAGTCATTACTTTAGCGTGTCAGATGCAAAAGATGTATATACAAAGTCTTTAAATGGAGAAAGAAATGATGACTCAATACTTGTTCAAGTGGCTAAAAAAGGAACAAATGGAGTAAATACAAAAGTTACGTTTGGTGTGGAAGAAGGAGAACAATTTGCATTAGCTTTATTGAATTTATGTAATTCGATTAAAAGATAAGGACAAAAGAAAAAGGGTGTGTGTTCGCACCACGCACCCAAAAACAATCCATAATAATATACGGAGTACCGTACAATTAACCTTATTATACTGAAAAATATCAGAGAAATCAAAGGTGTATTAAGTATGCCAAAAATAGAGTTAAATTTTCGGTGTTCCCAATTAAGGGGAAAACTCATATGCAAATCGGAAACATAGAAAGCTTTAAACATTTATCACAATTTAAGGATACAAGAGACTTTAACAATAACATTGAACAATGGATGCTAGATATTAAAGGCAGCTTCACAAAAGCAGAATTAGTAGCTTTGAAGCGTTTAATACGCTTCTCGGCAAAGGTGGCTGGGATTTGTACTGCTAAGATAGGAACGATAGTTTCTGCTACACATAAAGCGAAGGGTATAGGAATAAGTAGAAGCACATTTAAACGGATGACTATAAAAGCCAAAAATTTAGGTTTGGTTACAACTATAGAAACAACAAGAAAGAACGGTTCAAAATCAAGTAATGTATACATATTTAATCGTTTTTATGAACAACCTGAACCATCTAAAGAAGATAAATTGAACCAACCTAAAACTAGTAATCTTTCTAAAGCTAATAATCAAACTAATAATAAACGTAAAACGGACGGTTTTTATAAGCAAAATGAGATTGGTCAGAACACAACACTAGATGCATCTTTTACCAGTGAAAAGGTTCCAATGAATTTCACTGACTTTGTGAGAAACTTTTATGACGATAATAGTATTATCGAAGAGTATTGGAAGTTGGTTAACATTTCTGCTTACAAGCACGATATAACTGAAAATATTACTGAAACCGCAATAAAAGCGTTTAAAGTGTTAGTACGAAAGATAAAGTTCGGTAAAGTAAACAATGTGTATGGTTATTATTATGCAGTTCTGAATAAGAAGTTTAGAAGAAAGTACCTTGTAGATTTGTTTAATGATGTCTGGGATAGTAAATGAATACTAAAAAGAGAACTGCTTCCATTTTTCTTGTTCTCGTAATCTTACTTATGAAAGTTTAATTTCCAATTCATTGTTCTCAAGCATATCTATTGAAATTCGGTGAATTATGTCATGTATTAAGAAGAAGATAGCTTCTTCGACTTCATTTGTAATTCTGAAGTTTAAGCATAATAACTCAAGGCTTTTAGCATACTTAATTTTAACTCTATTGTAATATTCAGTCCTATCCTGGTCACATATAGTTCTTAATTTAACTATCTCATTGGGTGTTATTCCAGTAAGTGATTGTTCAATTATGTTTGTTAATATTTTACTGTGTGTTTCGCAATGTAGGTTAAGATGATTATCCATATAATTTCCGCCTTTACTTGTATACTTATGTTATTTAAATTCATACCTTAAACAATTAAAGGTGTACTTTCAGACGTTTTTTTCAAAGGAATTGTTTTTCTTATGTCGAATTATAGAAGTTAAAGGCGAAAGGGGGAGAAGTAATTAAGAACACAAAGCAAACTCTATTATATTGGATAGAAATAGTAATACTTGAAGTAGTTGTTTTATCTTTTTTTTCATGGCTAGAACATGGTCAAATGTTTCATTGGTTTGGTCTAATAGACGAATTTGAGATAGTGAATCGTCTTACAATAATTTTAGCTTTACACCAATTACTTATGTTTTCTATCATACGTCTTAGGTATTCAGCACGTGAAGATGCATTACAATCTAAGATTTACTGCATTAATCTGACATTATACCTTAATGAATACGATATGGACTTAAGTAATCTACTTCAATATGTGCATCAGTTAGCATATGAAAGAAAAGATGTAATGTTTAATAATGAAGATATAGAATGGTTAAAGAAGTTGCATGAAGCTATAGAGTTGAGAATACTGGAAGATGAATCTAAGGTTGAATTTAAAAGGTTTCTGGAAGTAGACAAGATTCACTTTGAACACCAGAAGGAAACTGTAAAATATGAATGGACGAATTCTTTCTTGTTAAACATCTTAAAATAAGTAATTATCTTTACTTCGGCGAAAAATTGAAAGCTAAGGAATGTTCTAATGACTACTATGCCTAGTTCAATTGAACATTCCTCATGTGTTTTTTTAAATATCACTACTCAGATAATCTCTTAATAAGGTTCGCATACGTTTTGACGGTATATAAAGGTTAATTGATTTGCCGTCCCTAATTCGACTTCTCCATATCCACTGAATGAGTTCAGAAAGTGCATATAAATCTTGGTCAACATTTACACCTTTAGATTTAAAGAATTTATATTTGTATGGGTGCATGAACCGATTAATAACATAAGCTAATGATTGCTTTTCTCTATGTTCATTTGTAGCACGGGCATTATGTGAGACAAATCCTTTTGTATAACCTTTTCCTTTTAACTTCGGCTTGTGGTCTTTATAGCAAGTCCACATATTCTTCTGTGTAGGTGTGCCAACGTTATTTCTGAAGTAACTATAAATATTCCTTTTCATTTTAGTTACTAGTGTATTATTATCTTCTCTTTCAAACCAAGACTTCGACAAGCTATAATTGATATCGCCTATATTGTTCAATTTACCATCATAAATAGTAATCAATGCTTTTAGAAACTCCTTGTCGTAGGGTTCTTTACTGGCATGGTCGACAAGTACGTAATAGTTATCCACTTTATGTACAGCTTTATATTCATATTGAATCTGATACATGTCATAGTAGTATTTTTGTTCTTGTGCCTGAAAAAGATAGGTTAAAATGTACACCTCGTTAAAGGAATTAAATATAGATACGGGAAAAGTCCAAAATAAGATGGTATTTTCAAAGTAAATCAGGTTTTCGTTTTTAGATAGGTTCTTCACTTCATTGTATTTAGTGTGCTGGTACATACTGTTTTCATTCCAATGAACAATACCTGTTTCAGAATCAATTGTAATCATGCCTGTATCGTACAGTAGGTTTAAGTCATCCTTATTCAAGTTGAACTCGTCAATAACATTCATAACTTCATCTAATATAAGATAATAGTTTCCAGCTTTAAGCAAATCAATAATTTCTGTATCAGCATTCTGAAATAATGCATGTGTGGATACAATATCTTGTTCATTCATAATTAGCTTTTTCAGATTGTCCATCTTACCATTACCTTTATTTTGTGGTTCGGTAAACTTACGATTTGTCACAGCATCTTTCACTCGCTGCACTTCAGATAGAAATGGTGTTATGTAGATAAAGTTCTTTTCTGTATCTGCTTCATTCATGAACTGTATTGCCCATGATGTTTTACCACTTCCCATAATAGAATCAATTATATTTATATTCGTTCCCTCTTTATTCATTGCTGGCTTTACATTTTCCATCACTAAACATCCTTTTCAGCTTTTTTGGTTTCAAGCCTGTAACAAGAAAGTTTAAGTAATCAGACGTACTTCTGATAAAATAAAATAACGACTTCAAAAGTGCTTAATTCTGAAAATAATGCTGATATGGTGGGGTTTGTAGGGTGTTCCCTTAAAAGAAGATATATAATAAAGGGCTGAAATGGCTAAACCAGTGGAAGAAAATCACTTCCACATGAAAATAAATCAATGAAGAATATCGGAATGTACATCTGAAACGGATATCTTATTATTTCTTAGCTGAGTTTACGAAGCTAAGTGCGAAGCAGATAGATGGAGGTTAGCTAACATGAATCTAAAGGGATATAAATTTAATACAAAGGAAGATTTCGTCTATTATATACAGCATTTGATATACGGAATCTCCAAAACAATGGATATTTTTGAGAAGCATTTGAACGAACTAGAGACGTACATAAAAGATAGGGATTTAGCTGAAAGACCTAAACGAGTTATTTCTCCAGACATACATGATAGGTATAATTCAATGTTAGGTAATTCTTCCAACCAATTATTAAACTATTTTGGTGACCAAGCAGAACTCGGATGTTCTTATCAGAACTATCGCAAGAACATCAAGAAAAAAAGTAAAGAACTAAACCTTAGCTACATCGAATTTACACAAGAACAAGAAGAAGAACTTAATAATGTAACGACTTCGAGAAATTGGAGTAATCACATTCCGGTTTCATTAATACATTCAACAAAGCGTAAAGCATTCGGTGAAGAGATAGATGTAACTAAGCCAATCTCTATATCGGTCTTTGAAAAATACGAAGGTGCATGGCTAATAGACCTACATTTACAAGAAAAAAATAGTTTGGATGCATTTAAAGCCTTATTTGAATTACTAAAAAAAGATTACAAGGAACTAACTGGTTTTCCATGCTTGATTCAAAGGAATACATATTCTTTAAGACCAATAGAAGATTTGGTAATACCTGAAATTTCCTTTGGTATTCAAAGTAAGAAGATAAAAACTCTGGATGATATAAAAGCTTATTACGAAGTCTAGATTATTGTTAGCGGAACCTTCATACACATGGTAGAACGAGTTTTGATGCTTATATGTGATTGCATATTTAATAAGTAGATTTAACTGTAACGCAATTTCAGAAAGATAATTAAGGGGGATATACTATGGCTTGGGAAAGAAAAGCATTGGAGGATATTATTTTAATGCTGGTTGAAGAAGAAGGAAAACGTAGCGAACTAATTTCTACATTATGGGATTTAAAAATTGAAGTTGATATAGATGGAACACCTTATACTGTATTATCAAAAGTTGCTGAAGGTATGGACTACTTACCTGAGAATTTAGATGCATTGACTGAAGAAGAGAACGAAAGCGATAAAAAACAGTTTATTGATATGATTATGAAACAAATACAGAAGAATTACAGTAATCAGGATTAAATACATCCTATTTCTGCTTGTTTACTAGACAAATCATCCTGTAACTTAAGAACATCTTAAAGCGTCGTAGAACGGCTTATACGGCATTATATAAAGGCGTAGGAATGTGTGGTTCATTATGTTCGTGTTTCTAAAAATTAGGGTATGGCTGGATGTTTAACCTTTACTTTTACTCTCCATAGGTATCCAATACACCTTATTACAGCTTGATTAGTAGAGTAGTTGACTTATAGCCTGAAACGAATTGGATAGCTAAGTATTGTTATTCAGCTTTCTGTGCAGGTGTTAAACGTTGCAGAACTGTACAGTTTTTATTTGATTTTGTACAAGGCATGTTGCAACTGGAGAAACAAATGTTTAGCATCAAACCATCTAGCCCATAATAATCCAAAATAGCTTATACAAGGGTTACAAGTACTAGTACTTCCCAGAAGGTAAAACCTTTTAATTCGACTTAATGAAATATAACGGAAGGGAGTTATTTGAAGGTGGAATATAGTTCAGATTTAAAAAAAGAGTATGAAGGCTATATGAGAGTAAAACAAAACATTGTTGAATTTAAAACTGCAATGAATGAGATGCGTGACAGTATGAACGAGAGGCATCGCAGTATGAATGACACGCTGAACCATATATACTCTTTGGCTGAACAGTGTCTCAAACAAGAAATTGAAGCTGATAAGCAGGATAATCAGAAATAGGCACAAAAAAATTCCCACCACTCGATACAAGTCTTTTTAGTAAAAAACAGACAAGCAAAGCATAGTGGGAAATTATTCTGCACGTTAAAACATGTAATAACGTATTGTAAGGAAAGAAAGTAAGACAAGATTTCATAAGAAATATTGTTTTGTCAAACCTTCCTTAAGAATGAGAAATTCTTCTTCAGCAAATTCATTGAAGATATTTTCAGCTTCTATCGGCACAGATTCCGTATATTGTTTACCTAAAATGTTGGTGTAAATTATAGATAATGTTCCTTCAATCTTCTTTTCGGTACAATCAGAACAATTCATAATGATTTCTATATCAATATTGTTTTGTTCATTGTTACCTTTTCGGATTACTTCTTTTACACTAACATTAACACCTGGAGTACCATTCCACTCACCAGCGATTTGATTCATTGTTCTATGATAACCTATGTTGATTGCATTTATTTTTATATTTTTTTCAGTTCTTTCTTCTGATGTTGATTGGATTCTATAAGAAGGTTTTACCATCATATGTCTTTCAAATTCTATTTGTTTGTTAGCCTTCCTGTTTTGAATCGTAGTAATCATTGCAAATAAAGCAGCAGCTAAGGTTCCAATTGCCCCTAGCATTTGAAAATAATCAACAACCGATAATGATTTATCTGTTAATAAGAAGAACATTTCCTCACCTCAATAAAATAATATTACAGTTGGAAGCTTATTCCTGCAACAGAAACTGTTAACAAGTAGAAAATTGATTGAAATAGGGCATGCCAGAAAGTAAAAGCATTTTACCATTAGTTGCTGGGTTCTGTTTTAATTGTGACGAAATGAGTTAGTGTGGTTAGGTGGATAAGTAACTAATTAATCAGGTTTATATGTATTAAAATGCTGTCATATCAAGGGTTTAAGTGATGATGGTGATGACTGAATGGTAATAGTTTGACGGATTAATTGTGTACGTTATAGCGTATAAATGATGATGTTTAATCTTATATACCACATCAAACAAGCCTTGCAATCAGAAAATGAAATCACATTACTACTTTTTACATCACTGAATATAAATCTTCAATTGTTAGCACTATCACCATAAAGAAAAGAACCAGCACTGCCACCGGTTCTTATAAGACAAAATCTATTAAGGTGTCGTTTATTTCTTCTTCAGTGATTCCAATGTAAGCTTTTGTGATTTTAATATCAGAATGGTTCAGTATTTGTTGCAGTGCTTCCATGTTATTAGTCCGTTTATAATACCAATAACCAAATGTTTTACGCATTGTGTGTGTTCCAATTCCTTCAGTTATATCAAGCATATCGCCAGCTTTGTTTAACTGCCGATATGCTTGTGTGGTACTGATTGGCTTATCACCTTTCCGACTAGGAAATAACCACTCGCTATCAATTGTTTTGACGTATTCCTGAATTTCAGAATAGATATTATTTAGGTTAATATCTCTTTTCTTCTTTGTTTTCCCTTCCTGAATAACCACACGTTTTTTATTTTTAACATCTTTCACTTTCAGCTTCAGTATATCGCCAACTCTTAAACCTGAATTAATACCAAGCAAAAACAGAATATAATCTCTTTCTGAACAATGCCTTTTTAATGACCACTTCATATCTTCTATTAATTCTTTGCTTCTAATTGGCTGAACATCTTTAATCTGGTTTGTTGTTGTCATTTATAGAATCCCTTCAATCTCAGTTAAATCAATAATTTGAATGTATGTTTTTAGGTATCTATTATAAGAATAGCAGTGTTTATTAATGAGTTCAATAGAATAAGCGAAATGAATGTAAGTTTTTATCTATTTTCTTACATTGGGAATAGTGATTAGTTTGTTCCGTATGGGAATCTGAAGCAATGGTGCAGTATTCAACCTTAAATCAAGGGGATAGTTACGTGTTCTTATGACTTCCTGATACGGTTTGTTTTGTGTTCCTTATTCAGTACAACATTCAGGGGGTATGGGCATCAATTAAAGGCTGTATGTGTGCTTTAATAAGCTGGTAAGAGGTATAAATATAGCCTTACACTTAAGCCTTACAGTGCTTATATGGCTTATATAAGGCTGTTATGAGTAGCATGTATAAGGCACATAGAAAGCTGTATAAATCTAATTAGGTGCAGATATTCCAGCACATAAACATTATATAATGGCTGGTACAGTGTGGGTATGTACTCTTGGTAGTGTGTAATTGGTCTAAATAAACAACAAAGCACAAAAGAAACAAAGCAGAAAGAAAACAAATCAAATTAACACATGAAACAGAAAAATTATTGTTTGTTTTAAAGAGAATTGAATCAAAGAAGCTTATTTATTGGTGCACAAGAAAGTTGAATATTAATCTTCAATAGAAGTAAGGGGGGGAACGGGGGAAGGGGTAGCAGCTATCTGTTGGTTTACGCTTTAACAATAGACACTGTATTTTTGCTTTACTAGATTTTAGATACCCTTCCCATGAATTGAGATTATGTTATTATTTATCATCATCTATACTTACAATCTGAGAATTCATAATTTGTTTCATCAATATCATAGAGAATTTCACACCTTCCTTTTCAGAGAGAATATCTTTCAAGAATATTTTATTGTTATTGTATTCCTTCGGAAAATTAATACTTAAATAGGTCATTTTCCTTTTTTCTTCTTCCCAAAATCGATACTTCACCTCATCTTTACCCGAATACCTTGTTAAAAATTTATCTATAGACTGTCCTTTCTTGTTCCAGTTAACAACCGATTTATTAACCCACACATCATCCCAACTTGTGAAGTAAGGAAAGTGAGAAAAAACATTTCTTACAAATTTAAACAAGTCTTTCCCTAGTTCAGCTTCCATTGGTGGTCGTTTAACCTTTATTGCTTCTATCACCCATTTAATAGGTTCGTAATTTAATACCTCAGCATAAATAGAGAAGGCATTATTAACTTTAGCAAATCTATAGTATGCATCATTATCCCAAAATTTATCGTTAAATATTTCTTCAAAGATATTGTAGAAGCCGTTGTAGGCTAAGTTCAGGAATAATGTTTCGGCTTCATTAGGTCGAAAATCATTGTTCATATAAATCACCACCAAAAAATTATTTGATTTATTATATCACGTCTTACTTTTGCTAACTTTAACGCACCTATATATAGAAAATTACTGTTCAATTGTTTGTTCATATTAAAGGTGCTGGTATCTCCAGTGCTTTTTTTTTGATTAAGTATGCAATTAAATTGCAGCAGTAATAGAAATAGGGGGCGTTACTTGTTAATGGATAGAAAGTTATTAAGAAATTGCAGAACGATAGCAGGATTTAATACAAGAAAAGATTTTGCTGAAGCTGTAGGGGTGCATCCTGCCACCGTTACTAGATGGGAAGCTGGTACAGTGCCACTAAACAAACACTGGAAAATAAAAGTAATAAAAGTGCTGGCTGAAGCTGGCTTAACTCAAAATGAAATTTACTTACTATCAGAACTGAAAAAATAACAATAAATAGGAGTGTTAGGGTATGTACGAACTTAAAGACGAACTAAAAGCACTGAAGGCAATTAAGAAAGCAATTAATGTAGAAAAACATAAACATGAACTAGAGAATTTAACTGTCTTTGTTAGTGGAGTGATTGAAGCACTGAAGCTGAAACAATTGCGATACTTTCATCATTATATTAGCGAAAAGCACACTGCCAATAAGCAAACATATAAAGCGTATGCAACTAAAAATAAGTACAAGGCATTAACACAACTTACGGAACTTAATCATGAACTTTCTAAGAACCTGAAAGCAAACCTAACTAGATGTAACGTAATTCTTGATGAACTAATTGAAACAGATTTTTACGGAGACACCACCAATAAACAACTAGCAAAATTCACGAATGCAACACCACGGAAACTAAAACAAAACTATTTTCACGTATAAAGGGGATGAAACAGAATGGCTAAAGATTTGAATAAAGTTCCAGTACCAGCAGAACTTAAAGAACGGCAGGTAACGCTGGCGAAAGCTTATGTGAAAGATAAGCATGAATTAGGGTTAGGCGTTTCAGACTTTTGCAGTAATTACAGTGTTTCTACTGCAACATGGTACAAATGGTTAGATAATCCAAGGTTTGAAGGATATATAAATAACCTACAAGGAAACATCATTTCCGATAGTGAGAAGGAAGCATATCACATCGTCAAGAAAAAAATTATGCAGATGGCGACAAAGAAAGATGCTTCCGTAAAAGAGATAGATTTATTCCTAGATACCTTTGCTTATGTTGTGGAAGCTGAAAAGCGTAAAGCTATGCAGGAACTAGGGATAACACCAGAAGGCGATAAAGGAAACGATACAAGAACAATAGACCAGAAGAAAAATGCACTAATATCACGATTAACAAACAAAGGGGATGCGTAAACATGGCAACAGATAAACAACCAGCAGTATATAAAAAGATGAGTAACATAATAGAAAAGGCAGAACAGACAAGACAAAAGTTTGCAACAAGCCTTGCTAAAGCTAAAGAAGATGCTGAAAAGCTGGAACAGGAAGTAAGGGAACTGGATAATAAAGCACATGAAGTATACACGCTTTATTTACTGGATGATGTACAGCTTTCAGCATATGAAGAAGTAAAATCTGAAGCAGATACCAAACGTAAATTGCTATCAGTTGTACAGAAGAAAGTAGGCGATATTGCAGAAGTTGAAAAGCAAGAACTGGCACGGATTTATAAGGAGTTTGAATGTATATCAGATGAATTTTATAAATTGAAAAATAGCGACTGGTATAAAGCCAAAAAGCAGTTGCAGGAAGCTAAAGACAAGTTCATGCAGGAAGTTGTTGATATTTCCAAAGAACAATTTAAAATTTATTCGTTAGATAGACAGATAGGTGATATTCAAGTAGATGCAGGATTGAAAAACTATAATTACATTGAATATGGTAGTCCTTACATTCAAGGGATTGGTTTAACTCATACTGCCAATGATATAAACATCGGTACACATGAGTTATATGAAGCCTTTAAGAATAGAAATCCGAAACCAAGATTTATGTAAATAACAAGCTGGCATCTTAACGGATGCTGGCTTCTTTTTAATACCTGAAAGGGGTTATAACATGGCTACTAATCGAAAGGAAACAAGAAAAGGAAAGATGATTTCAAAGGCTGAAGCAGGTAACGAACCAGCGAAACATGCAATCCTGCTTTTAATCGTAACTGATGAAGATACAGGCGAAAAGCTTAATATCAAGCGTTATTTTAGGAATCAGGATGAAAAGGCTGAATTTATGGAAGCTATGAAGAAGGGAAGTAACTAAACATGCTGAAAAGAATCTATCAGAAATTGAAAAATAATATTCATAAAGTACGCAAAAAAGATGTATCTGAACGAACAGCAGAACCAGCACCAAAGCAAGATAAAGCTATTATCAGAATTAACCAGTTAAAGCATGAACTGAATACACTCACAAAGGGTTATAATAACAGCTTAGAAGAACTGGAAAGAAGCTACACTACTGCCTTATTCCAGTATGAAAAGCAAGCTGATTTTTATGAAGGTATACACAAAAGGTATAGAAATAAAATGGCATCTGATGCAGAACTGAAGCAAGCAGAAAAGGATTTTAAACCATTGAAGGAAGCACTATCTAATGCAGGTGCAGAGATAGACAAAGTGAAGCATTGGAAGAAGGGTGACACACTAGCAATCATTAATAAAATCCAAGCACTTAAAGAAGATTATGCTGAAGCAGTGGCAAGGCAAATTAAACAGGATGCATTAACATTGCAAAGACAGAAAGAAGCATACCTAGAAAAGGTTGCATCTATCGGTAAAGGATATTCTGATGTAATGGAAACTGAAAAAACCTTAAAGAATCAATTAAATCAGATGGGATTTAATTATGCAGAAACCATTAAGGGAAGACTCGAACATAATACAAAGGAACTGGAAGTAAACCAGTTTATCATTTCAGATAGTGAAGTAACACAAGCCATAAATGGAATAACTGAATATAGAAAGCCTAAACAGATTTAATGCTGTTTAGGTTTCTTTTTTTATGCTTATATATGGTATGACTATCAGTAATACGCTTAAACTTTATTGTACTCATTTACTTTCCTAAATTGGAAAATTAACACGGACTGCTTTACAAGGAAAAAAGACTACTTTATACTTGCAATGTACATAAAATGGTAGGAAGTAGTCCTTCCTATTGAAACTATTATACATACGGCATTATACCCAAGTGGGATAAAATGAATCCTAACTACTGAAGCAGTAGTAGCTGACAAGCCAGAAGAAAACGCTGGCGGCGGCATGCCTG
>NZ_LR700949.1:68471-73396 GCF_902497585.1 Terribacillus sp. AE2B 122
GACTGTTCTACTCGGAAAAGCGTCAAACCTTATGGTTTGACGCTTTTTTTGCGTTTACAACTTTATTGATACACAGTTTTAGCCATAGAATAATACGATCAACTTCTACTTTCATGCCTTTGATTTTGCGCATGAATTTAGTTCTTCACGACAATAGTATTAACAACCTAACTTGCAGATATAATTTAAAATTACTAGTTATGGTATAATTTGCTCGTAATGCCTTGGTAAATATATCTATTTTGTACTAATAAATTATTAAATTACTGAAATTACCGATTACTATAGTGAGTTTAAGGAGGATTCTATTTTTATGAAAGCAACAGAGTCTATTATTCAGCCAATGATTGAAGGGACAAAACAATTTGTTATTCCTCTCTTTCAAAGAACATATAGCTGGTCAATTCCTCAATGGAAACAATTGTGGGATGATATTTTAGATATACGCCTCACTAATGAAAATAAGAGCCATTTCATTGGTTCTATAGTAAGTATGTCTATGGATTCAGAACCACATGAAGTTCAAAAATACCTGGTTATTGATGGGCAACAAAGGATTACAACCCTCTCTATTCTTCTAACAGTTATAAGAGATTTAGCAAGAGGAAATAATAATCTAAAACTTGCTGAAGAAATTCATGAAAATCTATTGGTGAATAAATGGAAGACAGGTGATAGCTTCTATAAGCTACTGCCAACTCAAGTCGATAGGGAGATATATAAATCTTTAATAGATTCAAGGGAGATTAATCTCGAGAGTTCAAATATTGGTTTGGCGTATAACTATTTTAAGAATAAAATTAGTAAAACAGAGATGGATTTGAGTGAACTTAAGACATTACTTTCCAATAGACTTTCTCTTGTAAGTATTGTTCTTGCTTCTGATGATAATCCTTACTTAGTATTTGAGAGTCTAAATGCAAAGGGTAGACCTTTAACTCAATCAGACTTGATCCGTAATTTCTTCTTTATGAAAATTAGTAACGATAAACATGAAGAAATCTATCTGGAATTTTGGAAGCCTATGCAAGATTATTATCAAGATTCCTTAACAGAATATATTAGGCACTTTCTTATGAGAAAAGGAAAAGTCATTAGAAATACTGAAGTTTATTCAGAATTAAAATTATCGGTTAATTCTGGAGATATTATAGGGCATGTAAGGGAATTGTATCAACTCTCCGAGTATTATAAATGCCTTTTGAATCCAGAAATAGTTGATGATTCTAATGTAAGGAAAGTGTTACTTAGATTGAAAAGACTTGATGCAAGGACTTCATACCCATTCTTTTTAAACATGTTTACTTTATATAAAGAAAGAAAAATATCATCTGATGAGTTTGTCAGTATAGTAAGTATTGTAGAAAATTACCTTATAAGAAGGTTTGTTTGTAACATACCCACGAATGAATTGAATAGTATTTTTCCTGCTTTAATACAGAAGGTATTGGGTTTTTCTGGGAAAGAGCTTCTTGAAGAAATTAAAGCTTCATTGCAGAATAAAGGATATCCGAAAGACCAGGAATTTAGAGAAAATCTCTTAACAACTCGATTATATGGTAGTGGCGATCGAGCAAGGAAAACGAAGTTTATACTTGAATCTATAGAAGAGTCGTATCAACATAAAGAAAAAGTAAATTATGACAACCTCACTATTGAACATATAATGCCACAAACTCTATCGGATTCATGGAGAATTTCTTTAGGGGAAGAGTGGGAGAATGTTCACGATAAAAACCTACATGTTCTGGGAAATTTAACTCTAACTGCATATAACTCAGAAATGTCAAATGAAGCTTTTCAAAAGAAACGAGAAAATTTAGCTGGTAGTAACTTAGAATTAAATAAAACATTTAAGAATGTTTATAATTGGACCATAGATGAGATTAAAGCAAGAACAAATTTACTAGCAGATAAATGTTTGCAAGTATGGAATTATTTTGGATCTCATAAATATGAAGTAAAAGATGTAAAGGGAACGTCTCCTAGACTTTTAACATTAATGGGTAAGACATATGAGGTTTCTAATTGGAGAGAAGTATGGATTACAACACTTAACGTAGCAAGTAATATAAATGAAGAAAACTTCTCATCTATACAAGAAAAGTATCCGAATTTGTTCTCTGCGGATATAAATAAATTTAAAAGAAGAGGTGTACTTCAGAATGATATGTATGTAAACGTGGATTTTAGCGCAAGGGATATATACAGGTTGAGCCATAAGATCTTAGAGATTATTAACGTACCAGCTGAAGAATGGCAAGTAGAGGTTGTTTTAAATTAGCAAGAGTCTATGTAATAAAAACAAGTTTAATACTAGATAAATTTTATAGAATTTCAATTATAACGGTAGTATTTATCAAGAGGGCAAATGTTCATCATTGCTCATCAGCTGATTATCAAAGAATTTTACCTTTACTTTCTGATTTCCTTACCCTAACAAACGTTGAAACTGTGGATAGATAAGGGTAATAAGTGCATCTCCGTTAAAACCATCAATGGTAACCATATTGTCATCGGAGTAGTAAGTCGAGGGGGATAAAATGAAACATTATTGATCAGTTTCATTTTGACAGTAAAGAGTTTATAGCAGTCGTTAACTCTGTCATTGCTAGGAAAACACTAACATCGTAATTTTTTACTGGAAAGAATATCTTACTGGATTTATAACGAATTTGACAAGTAAGGGTGAGAAGTATGAGGGTTATAGCACACAAGATGCAACATACGGTGCCGATCAAGCTGGTTTATAATATTTCGGGAGTAGCTAGTTGCTACTCCTTTTATTTTTTCTGCTTTCGCGTATTCAATTAAAAAATGGCATAATAGAATCAAACCATAAAGTAAAGATGACAACATGAAGCAGTTAGTAGTAGTAAAAGTAAAAACGAAGTCGGTTAAAGGTATAAAGAATGGCTATCCTTAACTTACAAAAGAAGCAATTGAAGTTTAAGGAGTGACAATGGATTAGGGGAGCATAATACGCTTAATTACGGCGGCAGGTATATTGCAGCCTATTATGGTCTACAAAGTAAAGTAGAAGCCTCTCAATGGTTAACAGACTTTTGGGAGGCTTTTCTTTTCTATCTTCATTGTTGCTGAAACGTAAGCGTCATCTTTCTTTTTTACAGCTCACTACCAACAAACAAGGGAGAGAGAAACATGACACTCAAAATTGGAATGATTGGGACAGGTTGGTTTAGCCGCAAGCATGCGGACATTCTATCAAAGATGGATGGGGTTCAGATCCAGGCTATTTGCGGAACAAGTAAAGAGAAAGCAGCAGATATGGTGTCAGATTATGAGGGTGCAAATGGGTATGACCAGTATGTGGAAATGCTGGACGCAGAGGAGCTTGATGCGGTTTATATCGTTGCGCCGCCAATGGTTCGGGGAGAGATCGAATTAGAGCTTATTGGGCGCGGTATTCCTTTCCTCATCGAAAAGCCACTGGGGACAGAGGACAAGATCCCAGCCAAGGTGTTAGAGCGTATGAACGATAATTCTCTGATTACGTCTGTTGGGTATCATTTTCGATACAGTGATTCGGTTCAGCGTCTAAAGGAAAACGTAAATGGTCAAACGCTTGGTATGGTATTAGGTAAATGGATGGGTGAGATGCCCATGGTTAGTTGGTGGAGAGATCAAGAGAAGTCTGGCGGTCAATTTATCGAACAAACAACGCATATTGTAGATTTACTAAGATACGTCTGCGGTGAGGTTGAAGAAGTTTACGCGATGTATGGCAATCAAGTACAGCATAACAAGCACGATAATGTTACGGTGCCGGACATTGGTACAGTAAGTTTAAGACTGCAAAATGGCGTAGTAGCTAACCTGTCGAATACGTGTATCCTTCCTAGTGGCATGGGAGAAGTTGGGCTCAAGCTTTATACAGATAAAGGAATACTAGATTGGCAGGGCGATAAACTAGAAATAGACCAAGAAGGCACAAAGACGGTGTATAAGGATAAGGACAATCCATACGTTCGGGAAAATGAGGCATTTATTCATGCCGTTCGTACTGGCGACGCCTCGCAAATCCGCTCTGATTATAGTGATGCATATCTAACTCATGAGGTGACGTATGCTGCTTTGGAGTTTGCGAGAAGTGGTGTACCTGTTAAGCTTAAAAAATAAAGGTAATAAAAGAAGGAGCGCTGATTTGAATCAGGGCTCCTTTCTTAGCGCAGGTGTCTTAGGTTTGTTTATCAATTTGTGTCTTCTTTTATATGTTTGACAGAATCATTAACCGTAATCCGCTTGTGATCTGATTTTACATCATCTACATCCGCATCTCTTTTGTTTGATAACCGGGGCTTCCGCTTCCTCTTCGACTCTTCTGCTTCGGCTTTTTGCTTTTGTGCTTCTACTTGCTGCTGTTCCAGTTTAACGTGCTAATTCTTCTCTTTTAGAGTGCCTATTTCACGGCCTTTAAATTCTAAACTGCCAGATGTCATGCGATCCATACTAATGAGATTTATCTTTCAGGATATCAATCTGTTAAAGAATCTGTCCTTGATCGACAATATCATGTTCACTGCACTTGTATCAGCAGATCCGGATACAAGTGCAGTAAATTAAAAAGTAAAAAAACTGATAAAAATAACTGGAATTGAAAAGCTTGCAGATCATACTACCACGAAAGGCTCTGGTGGGCAGCTTTTATCAGATAAGTTCTAAGGTACTAATGCTATGACAAGTGAAATTTGGATGCTAAAGCATCAACCTTCATGACACGAAAACTACATCTTAAATATTTTAGTAAAGAGGCTGGGACAAAAGTGTTTTAGCCATATAAAAACCGAACTATATTGTAAATCTTCATAAGAAAATTTGCATAAGTTCGGTCTTTTTGATTTGTTATCCATCCTAGCGTAGGCAGAACACGGAGACTCCTCGAAAATACCAAGCCATTTTCTTCG
>NZ_LR700949.1:73569-134116 GCF_902497585.1 Terribacillus sp. AE2B 122
ATATTATGGTAACACTTTATCAGAAGGTTGATGTTTGAGTTCCTTGAAAAATTCATCATCCATTGAAACTTCATTGCCACGTACATTTGCAAAGACATCAACTCTATCATTATCTTCGTCATATTCAAAAATATAAAAGTTTTCCCCATCATCTTTAGTATAGATTATTTTAACAAACCCCGGTGGTGAATTGAGGGATCCGAATAATGGATAATTCTCGTCGCTTATATCTTCTTTAGAAATACCATAGTCTTCTATATACGAGTCTATTTTCTTTTCTGCAGTGTATCTATCGATGAAGTAATTTCCAAAAGATACAACACCTACAATTACAATGATTAGTAATATTATTATCATTAATTTCTTCTTCATATAAACTCCTATTAATAAGTATGGACTTTTGATGGCTTATAGCTTCTGTTAAAAAATGTGATTAGATCATAAGGAAATACATAACCAGAGTGTTTCTTCATTACACTTTTTGACCCTGAACCATAATAGTATGCATCATACACTAGCTTTGAGCAATAGCTTGGAGTCAATGAATACAAATGTGGAGTCAATCCATATTTTATATGAATATCTTTCGTTGTTGTTCCTTTAGAAGAATAATAGTGAGTATCCGCGTAGCGAGCTACTTGAGCTGCCAAGCTACTGTTCTTTATTCTATACACTTTTATCCAACCATCACTATATTTTGATAACCATTGGGAAACAGTCAACTGACGATTATTATTCTCTGGGGATGCCCCTCGTTTAACTCCTGGCATATCTAAAATATGGTTTGATCCGTTAGCTATTGCTGCATGCCCAACAATTCCGGCTGCAGAAGTTGCATTAGTGACAAAAATATCTCCTGGTTTTATAGTGAACTTAGCTTTTGATTTAGCGTTTATTCTGAAAGAAACTACTTCCTCATTATTTTCATCTTTTGGCTCCTGCCCGTAATTATTTAATTTTAACCATTCGCCATATTTAAGAGAAGTAGAATCAAGAACATCTAGTTCAACCCCCTCATCATAAATCTGTTGAAACTCTTCATTCTGTTTTAACCATTCATCTAAGCTTAATTCATCTTTATTTACAATACCTTCTTGTATTGCTTGATTATAAAGCGCCTCATAATCTGACTCAGTATTTTCTGCTGCGTTAGCAGTCACGGGTAATAATAGGGTTAAGGTAAATATTGTTGCCAGTAAAACTGATATAAATTTGTTCAAAGGACTACACTCTCGATTTCTTAGTATTTTTTTGGTTTGATTACTAGGCGTAAGACGTCAAAATACCTAATAATACGCTAAAAAATCGGCCGATTTGAATAATTTACCACCCTATTGTGTTTTTGGTGTGTCTTTCTAGGTGAAATTACATGCTACAACCTCCTTTTTACCTAATTACTACACGGTCACCTCTTTGTACATGCCCCACCTTTACCACGCTTCGTATCACGATTGGTTCCATAAGTTCTAATCAGGCCTTCTCAGTCAATGGTTTGATAAATGACTCTTCTTAGTAAGATTTTTTGGGAGATGTACTGCGCGCTTAGCCAAACAAATGAATATATTACTACTTTCGCTTATTCTATAAAATAATGGCATAATAAAGAGAAATCATAAAAATTAAGGATGACAAAATGAAACAGTTAGTAGAAGTAAAAGTAAAACCGAAATCGGTTAAAAATATTAAAAATGGTTATCCGTTACTCTCAAAAGAAGCGATTGAAACTTCAGGAGTGATCATGGATGAGGGTAGCATATTGCGCTTAATTGACACCAACGGCAAGTACATTGCAACAGCCTATTATGGTCTACAAAATAAAGGAATGGGTTGGGTATTAACTCGTAAAGAACAAGAAAAAATCGATACTAAATTCTTTGTTAAGAAGATTAGTGAAGCTGTTTCAAGACGTAAGAATTTATATGAAACCGAAGACACAACTGCTTTCCGTGTGTTTAATGGGGAAGGAGACGGAATTGGCGGATTGATCATTGATTTCTATGACGGCTTTTATATGGTGAGTTGGTATAGTGAAGGTATTTATTCTTTCCGTGAAGATATATATCAAGCTTTGAGTGAAGTGGTACAAGTACGTGGTTTATATGAAAAATTACGGTTTAATACGAATGGGCAATACGTGGAACAAGATGATTATGTGTCAGGTGAAAAGGGAGAATTTCCTTTAATCGTGTTGGAAAACGGAATGAAATATGCGGTAGATTTAAATGATGGCGCTATGACAGGGATATTCCTAGATCAACGTAATGTACGAAAAGCATTACGTGACCATTATTCAGAAGGAAAAACGGTTTTAAACACATTCTCTTATACAGGTGCGTTCTCTGTTGCAGCAGTTCTTGGTGGTGCGATAAAAACAACTAGTGTGGATGTAGCAAAACGCAGCCTGCCAAAGACGATTGAGCAATTTACAGTCAACGAAATTGATTATGAATCACAGGACATTAAGGTGATGGATGTCTTTGATTACTTCCGATATGCGGACCGTCATGAATTGAAATTTGATGTTGTCGTATTGGATCCGCCAAGCTTTGCGCGGACTAAGAAAATAACATTCAGCACGGCTAAGGATTATCCGAAGCTGCTAAAAGATACATTGAAAATTACAAATGATGGTGGAGTAATTATTGCGTCCACAAATAACGCAAGCTTCAACATGAAAAAGTTCAAAACATTTATCGATAAAGCATTTTCGGAAGCTAACACACGTTACAAAATCTTAGAAGAGCATCAATTGCCAGAAGATTTTACGGTACCGCACAACTATCCCGAATTTAACTATTTAAAAGTCGTGTTTATAAAGGTAATGAATTAAGGATGTGTTCAAATGAAATACAATAAAACAACAATGACGAAATTAATTAATCAACAGAGAGAATTACATGATGAGTTAAAGAGGCTGAAAGCTGAAATGGGCTTAGAGAAAAATTTAGCAATTAAAGCACTGTATCATTCATTTGTAGCTAATAGTGGTAAATATATGGATGAATATAAAAAAATAGATCGTCCGAGATAATAGGATACAAAGCTATACAATCAAGATCAGTGAGTTAGTACTGGAATTAAATAGACAGACTGGGGGAATTACAAATGAATCCAAGCACCTTAAGAGAAAAAATCAGAAGTGGCGAACACAATACCCATACTTCTGGATTAGGCAGTGATTATGTTCAAGCGAATTTAGCGATTGTACCAAAGGAATATGCTTTTGATTTTCTGTTGTTTGCTAATCGAAACCCGAAGTCTTGTCCGATTATTGATGTATTAGAACCAGGAGTGGTTGAATCTGCTCTTGCTGCTGGCTCAGACATCCGTAGTGATATTCCTCTTTACTTTGTTTATGAGAATGGCAAACTAACGGAGAAACGTCAGGATCTTAAGGAAATCTGGCGGGATGACTTTGTATCGTTTTTGATAGGCTGCAGCTTTACCTTTGAAAGTGCATTACTAAAGGAAGGCGTTCCTTTAAAACATATCGAACAGAACAGAAATGTTGCGATGTATATAACGAACCGGCAAACGAAGCAAGCAGGTGAATTTAGTGGGCCTGTCGTAGTCTCAATGAGACCAATTAAAAATGAGCTCGTTCAAAAGGCAATTGATGTCACTGCACAGTTTCCGAACATGCATGGATCTCCAATTCACGTTGGAGATCCAAAAGAAATTGGTATCGACGATATTAGCAAGCCTGATTTTGGTGAATTTACGGAGTTTGGAGAAGGAGAAACACCTGTATTTTGGGAATGCGGCGTAACGCCTCAATCTGCAGCAATTCACTCACAAATTCCGTTTGTAATTACGCACGCACCGGGTCATATGTTTATTACAGACATCACCAATGGTGAATTTTTACGTAATAATTCTTGAATACATTGCTTCTAGTTAGCTCTAAAAAAGCGCCGAACTTAAAGGTTTGGCGCTTTTTCTGCCTTGATTTTTACTTCAAGGATGTATGTATTAATGAAATTACTGCTCTTCAACACTTAAGATAGTGCCGCTCCGTTCCATATATGTGAACCGGTATGTTGTGCCTTCTTCTATCTGATAATTATTGATCAGCAGCGTAAGCTCTCGTTCATCCGTTGTGATGAGTGCAATAGTTGAGTGGCCACCAGTGTATACATCCACAACTTTAAAGTCATCCACTTTCATTTCACCATTTGCGTAATCCTTCATATCTCCCACACTATTAATTGTTAAAGAACTTAATTGTGAAACAATGAAAACACCTATGGTAAAACAAACTATCCCTGTTAAACCAAAATATAATACCTGTCTTTTGCCAACTTTTTGGGGATTTTTTATTGTAATAACAAGACTTGTGTAAACAAAAAAGGCAATAAGAGTCAAGGCAGCCAAGTACAACAAGGCAGTTCCTATCCAATCATAGATGAATGCCTGATAAAGACTCGAAGCAAAAAATGTTCTTAAAACCATAAAAGTTACACCTAAAATAACAAAAGCAACCATTACCATGATGAAGCCAAATATAATTCTTCTCCTCTTGCTATTAGCAACCTCACGTTTCAATTGATCTGAGCTTTGTAAATGCCATCGTTTTTTCCTGCCCATTAAATCTCCCCTTTAAAATATCTATATCTTTTTTATGAAATATAATCTAGTTCTTGTAGCCTCTCATAAGATTTATGAGAGGTTATTTAATTTGTAATATCATTACTTAAAACTTATGTTTTGAAATACCAAGTGTCAAGGTTTATCACAGTTGTCAAAATATCTTTCACTCCTTTTTTTAAAATTTCTACATTCTCCAATAGCCGATTTACTAAAATAAGGCTGAAGGCGTAGTAATTAATCAGCCTTAATCAGGTTTTTCAAATAAATACCATTTTGTATGATTACTTTAATACAATAAAAATCATTCAAGGAAAAATATGATCCATGATAAAAGTAGCTGAGAATTATTCCTCTGAAGAAATGTCAAAGAGTGATAGGTACAAGGATAGAATAAAAATAGATGCTGTAGGAAGGAGAAAAAATCATGTTTTTGAAAATGGTGAAGAATGATTTCATCAGGAACAAAATTATAACGATGACAGTATTTGTATTTATCACAATGGCCGTTATTTTGGCAGCCAGTGCAGTTAATAACATTGGAAATCTGATTCAGGGGATCTCAAAATTCCAGCAAAGTGCAGTGCCAGCTGACATTACGGTGATGCATGCAGGAGAATATGATCAAGGGAAGATCGATCGATTCACAGATCAATATCGGGACCATATAGCGATGCAGGAGACGATGGTACTCCAGAATATTGATGGAAGTAATATTCATTTTGGTCAAAATCAAACGATGGCTGGAACGATACAGGATATTTCATTTGTGGTACAGAATAAGAATTTTGACTTTATATTGAATCTGGATAATAAAAGGTTGGATGTAAAGAAAGGTTTTGTAGCTGTTCCAATCTATTTCATGGAACAACATGACCTAAAAATAGGTGATACGATTACGGTGAAAAGCGGCTGGTATGAGAAGGCGTTTGTCATTTCAGATTATGCAAGGGATTTTGAGATGAACTCGCCCCTTACTTCTTCGAAACGGTTTGTGATTAATCAGGATGATTATAATGAAATGCTTAAAATGCAGGCTGGGGAACTGGAATATCTGATTGAGTTCAAGCTGAATGAAAGCGGAGATTCTGCTGCTGTTCAGACTGCCTATAACGAAGCAGGTCTTCCGGCAAATGGTCCTATATTGGAAGGTAAGATATTTGCGATTTTCAATAGCATGTCGGATATGATAGTTGCGATTGTCATTATATTTATAAGTATGCTGCTTCTTGTGATTGCTTCGCTCTGTATCAGACTTACATTCTTGGCAACGATTGATGAAGATATGAGAGAAATCGGTGTTATGAAAGCGATGGGGATATCCAGAAAAGATATAAAGAAGGTTTATCTTAATAAGTACAGAATCATCGCAGCAGCTGCCGGAATTATCGGTTATCTCATGTCCTTTGCAGCTGTAAATCTGTTAAACAGTAATATGAGACTTTATATAGCTTCCGATTTATCAGGGAGCTTAAATTATATACTAGCCCTTATAGCTCCATTACTCGTGTATGTCATAATTGTGATGTACTGCAAGCGAGTACTAAAAAGAATCGATAAAATTTCTGCGGTGGAAGCTTTGCGTTCAGATATCATGGAGCGCGGAAAGAACAGTTTCCCACTGCTAAAGAACAAATTCTTCAGCACTAATATTTACATGGGGCTGAGGGATGTAGGCAAACGATTCAGGTTATACAGGTTGCTGTTAGTGATTTTTATCGTATGTACGTTCATTGTCATACTTCCTGTAAATATTTATAACACTATGAGTTCACCTGAATTTTCCTCATATATGGGTATAGGAAAACAGGATATGAGAATCGATCTTCGAAGGACAGATTCTATTACAGAAGATTTTAAAAAGCTGCAGGAAGAACTGCAGAATGATTCGGATATTGAAAAGTTTGCACCCTACATCACAAGTTCCTACCAAGTCAAAAACGCAGAAGGTTCCTGGGACTATATGAATATTGAAACCGGAGATTTTTCCGTATTTCCATTAAAGTTTCTGGAAGGCAGAGCACCGGAGCGGGAAGGGGAAATCTCGCTTTCACTAGCCAATGCTGCAAAAGACGGATTAAACAAGAAAGTAGGAGATGAAGTAACCGTCAAGACTGGCGGACAAGAACAGAAGTTAACAGTTACGGGTATTTATCAGGATATTACAAATGGAGGGAAAACAGCAAAAGCGCATACAAGTCTTGGGGTAAATGAAGAAGCCATTCTTTGGTATATTGTGAGTTTGGATTTAGCTGAAGGTGTTGATGCTCGTAAGAAAATGGAATACTACCAGAATGCTTACAGCACAGCGCAGGTAAATGATATTAAAGAATATACGCAGCAGACATTAGGAAATATCATCGACCAGATGGGTACCGTCGTGGTAGGTGGAATCTCCGTCGCGATCATCATAGCTGTATTAATCACGGCATTATTTCTTCGAATGCTATTATCAAAGGATATGTCTCAGATTGCCATCATGCGAAGTATGGGGTTAACTTTAAAGCAAATTAGTCATCAATATATGGCAGGCACTCTGATGGTACTAATATTGGGTATTATACTTGGAGTTTTGACTGCGAACCTTCTAGGAGAATTTCTTGTAAGTTTGGCCATGTCCTCTATGGGAGCGGCAAAAATTGAATTTGTTCATATTATATGGCAGACTTGGCTACTTTGTCCGTTAGCGCTGATCATAGCCGTTGGATTGACGATATATATCTCCTGTAAGGTAGCCGTAAAAGATGATTTATCTGTCGTTTTGAGAAGTTGACAGTACTGAAGGCACAGGTAGAAAGCTTTGGAGAAATACTCTGCGCATAGACACCAGCTGTTTTTCTGAAAAGCATGCCAGAACCCTCTGAGAAAATACTTTTTGATAGTAATATTTGCTATGGGAGGAATTTAGGTGACCAATATAATAGAAGCTAGAAGTGTGACCAAAAAAGTAGCATTAGGAAAAGATAATGAGCTTCATATCTTAAAGGATGTAAACTTAGAGGTGGAAGAAGGAGAATTCGTATCGGTCATGGGACCGTCCGGAAGCGGGAAATCAACACTGCTATATAATATAAGTGGTATGGATAGAATTACCTCTGGTAGTGTGAAGATTAAAGGTCGTGAAATCGGCAGTCTAAAAGAAGAAGAATTGGCGAAGATTCGACTGGAAACAATGGGATTTATCTTTCAGGATATTAATCTATTAAAGAATCTGTCCCTGATTGACAACGTTATGTTTCCTGCACTTGTGTCAACAGATGCGGATAAAAATGTAGTCAATCAAAAAGCAAAAGAACTGATGAAAATGACAGGAATTGAAAAGCTTGCAGATCATACAATCACGCAAGGCTCTGGAGGACAGCTACAGAGAGTGGGCATTTGCAGAGCATTGATAAATGATCCGGCTATCATATTTGGAGACGAACCGACCGGAGCATTAGACTCCAAATCGACAGAGGAAATTATGTCAATTCTTGCTGAGATTAATAAAGACTGCACAACGATAGTGCTCGTTACGCATGATGTAAAGGTAGCAGCAAAAACGGAAAGAATACTGGTTATGGCAGATGGAAATATTGTTTCACAGAAGAAAATGCGTAAGTATGATGCACAGAAAGACGATAGTAAGGAAAGAGAAGAAAGCATTATAAAATGGTTAATGGAGAATGGGTTATAAGTTTTCATTGGCATAAAGTTCATATGGGAAATTTCTAAAAGAAAAGTCTATAAGAAAATTAAAAACTCGCTATTATTTTGCTAACACATGTTAAAGCGTCTTCAAAGAATGAAGATTACTCTTCTAATGAGATCGTAACAATTTCTGACGCATTAAAAAAGCGGCTGGGACAAAAGTGTTTTAGCCATATAAAAAAACCGAACTATATTGTAAATCTTCTTAAGAAAATTGCATAAGTTCGGTTTTTTGATTAGTTATCCATCTAGCGTAGGCAGAACACGGAGACTCCTGCGGGAACAGCACGAGCTGAAGACCCCGCAGTGGTGAACTTTCCACGAGGAGACTGAGGCCGTGCCCGTGGAAAGCGGAGTGTTCTGCCGAAGCGGCGCTCAAGAATAACATCCGGTCTTAAGTAATGGGAATTTAGTTATGTCCCAGCCTCTTTTTAGTACTTAAACCGGTTAACAATCGTCTGTAACTCTTCCGCTAAATCTGAAAGAGAAACAGCCGCATTCGAGATATCTTCCATGGAACTCAATTGTTCCTCTGTTGCTGAGGCAATTGCTTTAGAGTTAGATGATGTTTCTTTTGTTCCTGTTTCAAGAGTTGAGAGACTATGCTGCACGACTTCTACACCTGCAGTTAATTGCTGGGTGGCAGCTGCAACTTCTTGGATTTGAGCTGTTACTTGTCCAACAAGATTTAATATCTCACTAAACTGTTGCTGGCTTTCGCTAGCGTAACTCATGCCTGAATCCACATTTTGCTGCACGTTATGGATATTGCTTACGGTATCTTTTGAGTCCGTTTCTATTGTGGAAACTAAATGTTTAATATGGCTGGCAGATTGATTTGTTTCATCAGCCAGCTTTAGAACTTCTTCTGCTACAACGGCAAAACCTTTTCCTTGTTCTCCGGCTCGCGCAGCTTCAATGGCTGCATTTAATGCAAGGAGATTGGTTTGTTCCGAGATGTCTGTGATGAGAGAGGACATATGACTTATTTCTGTTGTGCTTCTCACTAATGACTCTAATCCGCTCCCAGCTTCTTGAACAGACTGATTGATTACAGTCATTTGTTCTGACATCATATTTACAGAAGATGCGCCCACTTCGGCTTTGTCTTTCATAAAGGAGGCATTTTCAGCAATGCTGTTTGTATTGTCTGCTACATTGGAAAGGCTCTCTAATATCTCTGTTATGGATCCGGAGCTCTGTTCTGTCATATTGCTTTGATTTGTACTAGTTAAGGCAATTTCCTTCATTGATTGTGAGATTTGGTCCGATGTAGCTCTAGACTGTTCGGAGCTTGCCGATAATTCTTCTGAAGCGGCCGCGACCTGTTGGGATGAACTACTGATTTGCTTTACGATACCTGCTAGTGAGTGAACAAAAGCATTAAAAGATGCAGCAAGCTGACCAAATTCATCCTTACTTTTAACGGCGACTTTTTGGGTCAGGTCCGCATCTCCCTGTGCAATATCTTCCAGCTGTTTATTTAGACTTCTTAGAGGTACCAAGATGGACCTTAAAAGAAGCATACTCAAAAGGATTCCTATAATGATAGAAAGTATTGTCACTGCACTAATGAACCAACCACTGACAGTTCCGTATCTATTAATCTCTGTTTCTAAATCATCTACATCATTATTTAATTGATCGACTAACTCATTTACGGATGGATCTAATACTTCCTTCCGTAATGTTCTTTCTTCTCCTAAGTGAAGGGATTCCGCTTGTTCTGGACTGGAGGCAAATTGAGATATCACCTCCTGATTGATACTCCAAAACTCTGTGAAGTTATCTCGGATATCATTCACGTTCGTCATATAATCCTGATTGTGGATGAGTGATTCCAATTGATCTAAAGTAGAGAAGATATCATCAGATTTCTCTTCCATTCCGTCTGCAAAATCCTGTTCACCAGTGATGATGAATCCTCTTTCATCATTCGATAAGCCAGCTAACCTATATTGGACATGCTTGATTTTGTTTTGAAACTCCATCTTATCCTTTAAGATATCATTCTTCTCGGTAATGGAAGAATTGATGAAAATGGATGAAACCCCAATTAATAATAAGGAAAATATTAAAATTGAAATTATCCCTAGAAGTTTTGTTTTGATTTTCACAATTAAATTCCTTTCTAATAAAAAAAGCTCTTCAAACTAACATATTAATTAGCTGCTCAAAGCTATCAAGGCGCCCAAACCGAGATACTCCTTTCTGATTAATTAATATGCACGGTATATATATCGACCAACCTAGGTAATCTTAAAGGCTCTTACGAGATATAAAAAGAGAGCTAGGTGTTCCGGGTTAATTTAAAAAGCCCCAGTTTAATCTATAGCTAGCTATTATTGTTCAATAACTGCCTCTTTCATGTCGATTAACGTCAATAATGATCGTTCGCATTAACAGCCTGTTTACAAATAATTGACCTGTCCTTAACAGGCTTCTGGTATCTTACTTATGTACCTTAATTTCTTAAAAGGGAGAGGCTTCAATGCTTAAAAAATGGATGGTAGCATTGGGAATGGTATCAGTACTTACGTTGGCGGCATGTAATAACAATGATGATGAAGATCCAGCTGATGATGAGCAAATTGAGGAACAAGAACAGGATCAAGATCAAGATACTGATGATACAGAAGAAGATACAGATCAATCTGAATAATATGTAGTGTCAAAAGGCGTTCCATCATGGGACGCCTTTTTTATTCTTACATTGGGAGCATAGAAGTGAAAAAAGGTATGAGTGTAGAAAGTAAACATATACGTAGTTACTAGCCTATATAACAAGAGGCTAAGCGCGAAACAGAGGTGATTTCTTGTTTAACACTACTAGGTACGTAAGTATGAAAACAGCGGTATTATTAGGGATTTGTTTTTACTCTTTCACAATCTTAATTCATATTTTGGTTATTAGCGGCATTCTCCCATATACATGGGTGAATGGTGGACGATCTGATTCGTTCGCAACTCAATTCCAACTATCTATCATCAGTATTATTATTTGTATTATAGGAGGACTTTTTACTTTTTTTGCTGCTGAAAACAGAGTAGGAAGATTCAATAGAGCCATAACCATTATATGTTGGTTTCTTGTTGTGCTGTGTGCAGTTGGTTTTATCCAACAACTGTTAGGAACATCCTTTGAAAAGTTGGTTTGTTCGTTCATAGTGCTTCTTGGAATTATCTCGAACTTACGGATAGCAGTTGAAATAAGAAAGTAGTAAATGAAGATATTATAACCAAAAAAAAGCGTGAAATCTCGTTCAAGAGACTTCACGCTTTTTTAACCCAATAAGGAAGGGTTTGCTGGGATGCTTTTAAGGTAGGTGATACAGCAAAATTCATTAATGATCCTGATTTATATTCAACTAGAATTTATAACAGCCTTCCATATTTGGAATTTTGATTAAATGTTTGTATGAGGACTCACCTATTCTTTTGAACTAGCTGGAACGATACTATATCGTGAACATCTTTAAACATTTAACAATTTCTATTTAAATTGTCTGTAGTTGACCGATATAAGGAAGGTAGGTGGTTTTAATGTATAGTAAATTAGACCTGCGACATCACCCTTAAAATGGTGGTTGGTGAATTAATATACCTATAAACCAGAGAGGTAGTTATAATTAGACAAGAAAATATGAGTAATTTATAATGCAAAAGGGAACGTGAAGTTGTGGTGGAGTGTATTTAGAACTATAAATCAAAATTATTAGGCAAACTTATCGAAAGATAGGGACGCAAAGCTACGAGTCTAATATCCGTATGGATGATGATAGTCGGGTTGCCAAGTATGAAATTATATCATTGGCTATCCTTGTCTATATTAGGATAGCTTTTTTTCACACTTAAGCGGTAATAATAGTTTTATCAGGCTATAGAAAAAGGAGCGAACGAAATGATAGTAGTAGATAAAAAGAAGTATAAGATGGCGATTGATGAAAATTCCAAAGAAGTACATGTCCAGGTGCATGGATTAATGAGGGAGGAAGATGCAGAAGGATATATGGTCGATTTGCAGGATACGATCAATAAAGTATCTAGAAAAGATTATACTTTTGTTGTCGATGGAACTCATCAAACACCTGTACCTTCGAAGGTTGTACCGCAGTTGGAACAAACAATGCAATTCTATTCTACTTTAGGTTTTAAAGATACAATTGTAATAAAACCTTCTTCTAAAATTGCTCAAGTGCAAATTAGGAATGCCCTTGAAAGAATTGAATTCACTGGAAGGTTTATGGATAAAGTAAATCATTCTATGTAACATCCGGTTCGCCAAATTTGCAGTTAAAAGGGAGAGTAAAACATGCAAGCAACTCAAGAATTGTATACATATGAAATTTTAACAAAGAATCAAACAGAAATGATTCAAAAAGCTGCCGAATGTCTTGCCCGTACATTTATTGGTGTTGATGTTGCAGGGAAATGGGTTCAGGAACCGATGGTTGGACAATTAAGTATAGCGTATGAAGATTTCTATGCTTTTACCAAGGATTATTTGGATTCAACTGTAGACCAAGGATATTGTGCAGTCGCTCTAGACACTGATAATCATGTTGTAGGTGTACTTGCCGGTGATACCAATGCACCCGAAATTATCGGAGAGGATGTATTCGAAGGTTCTTTCTATGATATGAATGTTATTCTTCACGTACTGGAAGACGTAGATAAACGCTTTATCGAAGACTATAAAAGACGTAGCGGAAAAGATATTTCCAATGGGGATATGTTGCACCTATTTATGTTGGGCGTGATAGCTGAACAAGAGCGTCATGAAGTAATTAAGCAATTAGGAAATAGATTGATTACAAAAGCAGCGACGCAGGGGCTGAAGGCAGTAGTGGGCGAAGCGACAAACCCTAAATCGATTCGTGTGATGGAAAAATATCACAACATGAAAAAATACCAAGATATCGAAGGTAATCATATTGTTCATATGTATAAAGACAATAGCAAACTGCAAGCCATTCCTGCGAATGTAGCTGATGGAACATACATTATTATAAGAGAACTATAAAAATATAATTCTGATTGAAACAGAAAGTAGGAGTTTAATTTATCATGGAATTTTACTTGATAGGAATAATAGTCATTCTATTGATAGCTTTAGGTTATTTTGCTTACCAATATGTTGCACTGAAACGTCGTGCACAATTTAACACTTCAGGCAGTGGCGATGAAATTATTTTGAATAGCGCTGGGAATGAGCAGCGGCTTGAGAACTTCAGCCATATAGAAAAGAAACTACTATCGTTATCAAAAGATGTGAATGAAAAAGGCATAAATCTTGCGGAAACAGGTGAATATGCTTCTGAACAAGCTGATATTGTCAGAGCAGCAATTGACGAAGTAGGCAGAGGATTAGAGAAACAATTAGTAGCCACAGAAGAAAGTGCTGCCTCCATGGAAGAAATGACACAAGCGATAGAAAATTTATCAGTTAGATCTAATCAGATTTCAGAACAATCCAATACTACGCTAGAATTAACGCAGCAAGGAAATGAGAAATTAAAAGATTCCTTGGTAAAGATGGATCAATTTAATCAAACAGTAAATACAACCTCTAATGCAATAAACAAACTTGGAGAAAAATCTTATGAAATCAGCAGTATTGTTAAGGTGATTACAGAGATCTCTGAACAAATTAATCTGCTGGCGCTGAATGCTGCGATAGAAGCTGCTCGAGCAGGCGAAAATGGTAAAGGATTTGCTGTTGTTGCAGATGAGGTAAGAAAATTAGCAGAACAAACTCGCCAATCTACTTCAGAAGTATCACATATCGTGAAAAATATACAAGAAGAAACAGCTATAGTGGTTAAGTCAATGAACCAGGGGACCGAAGAATTTAAAGATACGAATGCAGACATTTTAGAGGTTGGAAATATGTTCGAAAAGATACTATCTACTACAAAAATTATTGCTGAAAACAACGAGAACTCTTCTGCAAACACAGAAGAATTATCTACTGCTTCACACCAGATCATGACAACAATTGTTGAGATTGCATCTATCTCACGAGAATCGGTGGAGATGTTTGAGGAACTAATTGAGATTAATGATGAGGAACTTCATACGATACAAAACCTGGTTGAGAAAGCAAGGAATCTTATAGACCACAAAAACGTAGTAGGCGAACTACTAAAAGAGAATGATGATGTCAAAGCAGAGGAAGTAAAAGCGAGTTAGAAATGCCAGAATAAAAGGTCAAGGTAGCAGTTTGACAATATTCGCCTTACAGAATAAAAATATAAGGCTTCTCCATAATTTTTCTAATATGGGATGATCCCCTTTTAGTGAACAGATTTAAAAATAAAGAGAGCATTCTGATCTGTTTACAAAGGAGGGGATCTTTTTCTTATGAGAAAATTACTTGCGCTTGTCTTAATTTATTCTTATAGCTAACATTCCCCTTTTATCTACCTAAAACATAAAATCTCAATCAGTAATTTCTATAATTATTTAGACATTAGGAGGTAAAACAATGAATGAAATTCAAAAATTATATCCTAGTATGGACGGGAATGACCTTCAAAGAGAGGAATTATTGTCCTTTTTCAAGTCGATTTTAACAAAAATAGATGAATTAAAAGATCCTAACAAACTAACGCTAGGAGAAATGCCTGAGTACACAGAGGATTACTATAATCGCGTTATTCAAAAGGCGTCTGTTCCGAATACAGGAGTGTCGATGGAGGAAGTGGTTCAGGAGCTTCTAAAATTAGTAGAAGGGCACCGGTTCGTCAATCGAAACTATGTAGCCAATGCAGCTCCCCTTCCCAATATTGCTAGTATCCTTGGTAATCTGGTGATGGTTCTAGTTAATGGTAATAATCTATGGGATGTGGAGGGACCAGCAGCAGCAAAAGCAGAAGTCGAAGTAGCTGCAATGCTATCCAAACTTATCGGATACGATGAAAGCATCAGCGCAGGATATACAACATGGGGAGGACAAGGGGCTGTCTTTAACTCTTTACGTCTTGCCATTGCCCGTTACGAGCCGTTCTCTAATCAAAATGGTGTACCGCAAAATCTCTATTGTTTCTGTTCAGAGCTATCACACTACAGTCTGCTTAAATCTGTAGAAGCAACTGGGATTGGCATAGAAAACATGATTCGAGTGAAAGTTAATGCTGATCATTCAATCAATCTAGAAGATCTAAAAGAAAAAATGGAGCATATTATTGCAAAAGGCGGTGTTCCGCTTTATGTCCTTGCCACAATGGGAACTACTGATACATTTGGGGTTGATGACATTAAGGGGATTAAGCATATAGCGGTAGAAATGGAACGCACATATGGCATAGATCCAATCTATATCCATGCAGACTCTGCTATGGGGGGCATGTATACTTTCTTTAATAATTACAGCTTTGAAAGCAATACTTTGCAATTTACAGACAACGTTATTGAGGTATTGAAATCCTATCAACAAAAATTTAAAAATATAAAGCTTGCAGATAGTATGGTCTTTGATTTCCATAAGCTTGGACAAACGCCATATATCACAAGTTTATTTTTAATCAAAAACAAAGAGTATCTTAAGAATGTTGATTTAGATGCAGTAGAAACGCCGTATGTTGGGAATCGCGGTTATGGTAGTTATCATACAGGCTACACACTCGAATGCTCGCGAATGGGAAGTGCTTTGGCGATTTATGCATCTTTACTAGCATTTGGAATCGAAGGCTATCAAAAGCTTTTAGCCAATTATATTCATGTTAATATTGCATTTAGAGAGACACTAAAAAGGGAATTTCCGAATGTGGCAATCACGAATGAGGTTTCTCCTATTACAACATTCCGTTTTTATCCCGAGAAGAATAAATGGAATGGTGAATTGAATGGACTGCTAACTATAGAAGAAATGACGGAAATTAATCAATTTAATGACGAGTTTGCAGAGATGATTGGAACCGAACGAGATACCGTCTACTTTGGATTTACAAAAAAGCAGTGTCTCGTGGAAGCAGCAAACTCAAACGATCGAATATCCATATATGCTCATAAATTTTTTGCAATCTCGCCATACTCGACAATAGAAGAAGTCGACCGTTATGTTGGATTCTTAAAAGAACACTTAGAATTATTTATGAAGACGACAGTAGTAAAAGTATAATTGTAAGATTCTGTTCCACTCTCTAACTATTTCTCCTGGTTTATAGGAGAGGGAATCTTTATATTAGCATGTACTATGAAGTAGCTGACAAGTCAGAAGAAACAGCTGGCAGCAGTCCTTACCTTACATGATGTAATATCATTTCTCAAAAAAACATCAAACCTTGATACACTAAGGTTTGATGTTTTTTTATCGGAATATGTTATAGGTGTATTTAAAATTGTTAAATTCAATCGTCCTTATCCCAAACCAAGCTTCTACTATTAATCGCATCACTGACGGTACAACATCTTCAAACAGCTCTAATAAATTCTGTATTATATAATTTGGTTCTATTTTCGTTATTTAAACATAGTGCAGGCAGATATACCAGTCAAGACGAGGCAGGTAGGTACGTTATAGCTTTTGCCCATCAAGATATCCGTTTCTAACCGGTCGCCAATGATTAAGCATTTTTCCTTTGAAACATATAAGTGTTCCTGGATTTTTTGAATGCAATAAGCTGATGGTTTACCGATCACCTCATCAACTGCATTATAAACTCTTACACAAAACAATGACCCAATAAGGAGTAGCTTGAGCTGGGATGCTTTTTGTTGTGGGTCCATATACAACAATCAAATCCCGGTTCCCAAGGTCACCAGTAAAAGCTTGCCCATTCGTTAATACTAGCGGTGTAAACTGTGATATATTCAGCTGCAATTGTCCATCACTGCTAACCAGCTGATTATTAAAGAAACTAACTTTCACATTTTGATTCTGGTTTTCCTTCACCATAACAAGTGCTGGGAACTGGGGAGGATAAATAAGAATCGCAGGTGCATCTCCATCATAATAGCCAGTTACACGATCACCTAGGGATACCATTGCATGATCAACGAAGTAAGTAGTAGGTGATACAACAAAGTTCACTATTGATCCTGTATCGTTTTCGACAGTAAAGAATTTAAAACAGCCATCCGCTCGGCCATTCCCCTGGAAATCACTAATCATCGTTACAGTTCCATGGAAGGAATAAAAATTGGTCATATACATACCTCCATTGTTTTCCATGTACGATATGTAGGTCATTGCCTAAGGGACTGTGCGAATGCCTATAGGGAGACGCGATATTCATAATAATTATTAACTGTTGAATAAACTTCTTCTTCCAGTTTAAATTATTTGTTATGATGAATTATTGCATCTAACTTAGGAAGGATATTTTATGTGAACAGATCTAATACAAATACGCAAAAACGTTATTATACATTTTTATTGATACTAGCAATTCTTTTCATTGCTGCTACCTTGCGTTCACCGCTTACTTCCGTTGGGCCGCTTATACCATTCTTCCGGGAAGAACTGGACGTTTCCAACTCCATGGTTGGTCTGGTAAATACATTACCGCTGCTTGCTTTTGGTGTTTTTTCATCATTAGTACCTAAGATATCGAGTAAGTTTGGCATGGAGTTAACGCTGTTAGCTGCAATGTTCATGCTGACTGTAGGTATTTTTATTCGGGCTTTGAGCGGTCTTCCGCTATTGTTATTCGGTACGATTTTGCTCGGAATGGCGATAGCTTTTGGTAATGTGCTGATGCCTGGTTTGATTAAGTCTAGTTTTCCTTATCAAATCGGGCTGATGACAGGCATATATTCCGTTTCGATGAACATTTTCGGAGCGCTTGCTTCAGGTATTTCCGTGCCGATAGCATCTGTACCTAGCTTTGGCTGGCGGAATGCGATGCAAATATGGAGTATCCTCTCCTTAATAGCAATAGTTATCTTATTGCTTCGATTACCGGCAGCACGTTCGGAAAAGAAAGTATTTGTGAAAGTAGAGAACAAGGCCTCTTGGGGGATTTTCAAATCTAAGATTGCATGGGCAGTAACGCTCTTTATGGGTTTGCAATCCTTCATACCGTACAGCCTGTTTACGTGGCTGCCAGATATACTAATGTCCAAAGGGTTCGATGAAAGTGAAGCAGGTTGGCTCATTGCCATTTATCAGCTAGGGCTTATCCCTACGACATTCATTGCACCTATCATTGCGGGCAGAATGAAAAACCAGCGGCTGCTTGGCTGTATTGCCGGCCTATTATTTTTCTTTGGTTTAGTGGGAGTTACGTTTATTTCCTCTCAGCTGATCATCGCACCGCTTGTACTAACGGGGGTTGGTGCAGGAACAGCATTCAGCTTAGCCATGATGTTCTTTGTTCTACGGACTAATTCTATTACGGAATCTTCCCAGCTATCAAGTATGGCGCAATCGGTCGGCTACTTGGTTGCTGCCATGGGGCCGCTTCTGCTTGGTACTATCGCTGAAAAGACGAATGGATGGTTGGTCCCGCTCATTATTCTTATGATCGCCGCCTTATGTATTGCCTTTTTAGGGACGATTGCAGGTAAGAATCAAAAAATATCTGTTGGTACACAAGGAAAGGATAGAGAGAGAATCTAGGGAACAGTAAATATGTACAAAAAAAGAAGATCAACATGTGATCTTCTTTTTTTGTTTAAAATCTAATGGATAAACCAGCACCACCGGGATCCCCTTGTTTTTCAGCGGTATCAGAGTGTTCTGCATATCCTGCAATTCCACTTACAATAACCGTAACAGCTAGAAACAAAGTGAAAACTACTTTTTTCATAAAAAGCCCTCCTTTTAATGTAGAGCAAGATAAAAGTATCGTACGGCAATTTTCTAGATTTACTTGGAAGTATAGTGCTTGTCTTTTTACGATGATCGGTGGGTGATCTATATTATGATTATTTATCTAAGATGATAGAAAAACCGCCGCCACCTGGATCATTTTTGTTACTTGCGGTAGAGCCATGGTCAGCATATCCTGTTAATCCACTTACAATAATTGTGATAGCCAGAATCAAAGTAAAAGTTACTTTTTTCATAAAAAGCCCTCCTTTTTATTGTAGAGCAAGTGCATAGTAACGATTTGCAAGTTCATAGTTCTTCTTGGAAGAATAATAGTCAGCTAATTCTTTTGTATAATGTCTTACATTGTAATTATCGTTGATTCTGTGAAAGTAGTCTATGCCTTCTTGCCATACGCTTTCAAAATTTAATCTATCTTCATATTTTTTATGCAGCATAGCGAATTCCCACTTCATTTTCATATTATCTTCCTCAATGCTAGCTTGGAATCCTTCGTTATATGCTTTAGTAGCTTTGGAACGTTGATTAGTCTTCCAGTAGCAATCTGCTAACAAAAATAAGACTTTTAATTGTGTGCGCTGCTGTTTATTTTTGTAGGCTTCCTTCAAATAACGAATTGCTGCAGCTGGTAAACCTCTTCTCGCATAAAGCCCGCCTAGATTATGATTAATGTATGAAGTTAAAGCATGTTCTTCAGTTTTTCTAGCATGCGTTAGAGCATTATGAAGATATTCTTCTGCTAAATCATAATTAGCAAGCTCTATAAAATTTAATCCTTGTAACATTTCCGAACGAGCTAGTAAAAAATGAAATGGTTGATGTGGTTTAAATGATTGAATGGCTTTTTCTGTATGTACGACTGATAGAGCAATAATTTCTAAGAAGAAATACGCCATGGCCTTACGAAAATGAAACTCGCCAACATCTACAGGGTCACTCAGTTTATGGAGATATTTTTCGGCTTTTTCGAAACTATCCAGTGCTTCCTGATAATGCTCTTCTTCATAAAAAATCATAGCTTCTGCTAAATGAAGGTGATAACGGTGGGTGTCGGAGAAGTAGTCAAAGAGATCTTTTGCTTGTTCTAAAGAGGCAATACTTTTCATCAAGTCATTCTGAATGATGTAATGTCGGCTTTCCAATAGGAAGTACGAAAGCTTTGATTCATGATTGTATTCGTCGATGTGGCGTTGCAGTTCTTTATGGATACTAGCAGCAGCTTCTTTCTTATCAAGTCGAATGCTGACAGACCAGTTTTCCAAGCGAGCTGCAATGTCGATAAGTTCGGTACTATTTCGACCCATAGTGCAAGGCTCCTTAAATTTAATAGATTACAGTTTAATTTTACCAAGTATTGTCGATTTGTGTATTGGGAATTATTTACACTGTGTAGTTCATTTAAAACCGATATAATCTAGTAGGTTTCCTGAGATAGTACATATGATTCTTTTAAGACATAGGTAGGATTGTATCGTTTTTCAAATCTAAAGATAAATGGATCTACTACAGATCCCAGAGCAAAGATTGTGAAAATTATTAAGAAATATAGAAAGCAATATTTTACCCTTTTTTCGATTTTATTTACCATTGCCTCTTATCTTGTGAGCGCTGTAATATCGAATAAAGCAACGATATTAAATTGCAATCTTTGGATTATCCAGGAGGCTGGCAGATGAAAAAAATTACGTTTATCGGAGCAGGAAGTACAATTTTCACAAAGAATGTATTGGGAGACTGCATGTTAACTCCTGCACTGCAGGGATTTGAATTTGCCTTATTCGATATCAATGAGGAGCGGTTAGAGGAGTCGGAGCTGTTATTAAATGCCTTGAAGTTTACGTTGCAGGCAGATGTCACCATCAAGGCATATACAAAAAATCGCAAAGAAGCATTAAAGGATGCGAGTTATGTTATTAATGCGATTCAGGTTGGAGGCTATAAGCCAAGTACTGTAATCGATTTTGAGATTCCGAAGAAGTATGGGCTTCGGCAGACGATTGCCGATACGGTTGGTATAGGGGGGATATTCCGGTCGCTGCGAACGATTCCGGTAATGCTTGATATCGCTAAGGATATCGAGGAGGTCTGTCCCGATGCGTGGCTGTTAAATTACACGAATCCAATGGCAGCTCTTACTGGTGCGGTTTCTCGCTTTACGAATGTGAAAATGGTCGGGCTATGCCATAGTGTACAGGTATGTACGAAGGATTTGCTGAAGGATCTGGATATCCCGCACGAGAATATAGAGGAGCGGATTGCCGGTATTAACCATATGGCATGGCTGCTTGAGATTAAATCGAATGGAAAGGATTTGTACCCGGAGATCAAGAAGCGTGCAAAAGAAAAACAAAAAGAAAAGCATCATGATATGGTCCGCTATGAGTTAATGGACAAATTCGGCTATTACGTGACTGAATCCTCTGAGCACAATGCGGAATACCATCCTTATTTCATTAAAGATAAGTACCCGGAATTGATTGATCATCTAAATATTCCGTTAGATGAGTACCCGCGGCGCTGTGAGGCGCAGATTGAGAACTGGCAGAAGACTAAAAGCGAATTGCTTAACAATCAAGGTTTGACCCATAAGCGTTCTCGTGAATATGGTTCGCGGATTATAGAAGCGATGGAAACAAATGAGGCGTTTGTATTCGGCGGAAACGTTGTAAATACAGGAGGTCTGATCAGCAACTTGCCTGAAAAAGCGGTCGTTGAGGTCCCTTGCATAGCAAACCGAAATGGGATTACTCCGGCCTACATGGGCGAATTACCGGAACAGCTAGCGGCTTTAAATCGCACGAATATTAATACGCAGCTCCTAACGATTGAAGCTGCAATCACAAAATCGAAAGAAAAAATCTATCAGGCTGCTCTGCTAGATCCGCACGCCGCTGCTGAGCTTTCCATGGAGGACATTATCAGTATGTGTGATGATTTGATTGAGGCACATGGAGAGATGCTGCCTGTGTATTATTCTGAAAATGAAACAATCAGCCTTAGAAACTAAAGGCTGTTGTTTCTAAAGATAAATGTAAGCGCTTTAAATTAAAATAAAAGTGAGGGATACCATGAAAAAGCGAATAACGTTACTTCTGGTTTCTTTATCAGCGACGGTTATGCTGGCGGCATGCGGGAACGGTGCCAGCGGCGATGGACAAACGAAATTAACGCTCATGTCAACAGCAACGAATAAGGCAGACCAAGAAATCTTTAAGGAAGTTGTGTCTGAATTTGAAGAGGAAAATCCGGATATCGATATTGAAGATACGTATCCGACAGATGGGTATGAAGAGATGGCGCGCGTTAAGATGGCAGCAAACGATATGCCGGATTTATTTGATACACATGGATGGTCAACTACTCGTTATGCCGAATATACAGAGGATTTAAGTGATATGGAATGGTCAGAGAATCTGGATGAAGCCATGGCAGATATCTTAACTGATGAGACTGGGAAGCTGAATGCTTATCCGATAAACCAAGCACTTGATGGACTGACCTACAACAAAAATCTGTTGGATGAGTATGGAATTGAGCCGCCTGAAACATTTGATGAATTTATGACAGCACTAGAAACAGTGAAAGAAAAGAGTAACGGAGAAGTTGTACCTTTCTGGCTGGGCGGATCAGATAAAAGCCAATTTGGTCAGTACTTTGATCAGTTCGCAACGCCACTGTTGATCACGTCGCCTTCCAACAGGCATGGTGATGCGTTACTGGATGGGTCCTTTGACTGGTCAAATTACACATACCTGCCGGAAAAGCTTGAAGAGATGAATGATAAAGGGTTGCTGAATAAAGATGCTGTTACTGCTCAAACAACCCAGGTTGCGGATTTACTAGCTCAAAATAAAGTGGCATTTATTATGATGAGTGGTTCGATTGGACGTGAGGTATCTGAGCTGAATCCAGATGTACAGTTGGGCACAATGCCGGTTCCTGCTATACATGAAGATGATAAGCCAAGCTGGATTGGCGGCGAACGATTTACTTTAGCTATTTCAAAGGACTCCGAGTATAAGGAAGAAGCTAAGAAATTCATCGAGTATATTGCACAGCCGGAAGTAGCGAAAAAATTTGCAGAAGGAACATCATTGCCGGATGCGTTAACGAATGTTGATGCCGATAATTATTTTGCCGATTTTTATAACCAGTATGAAGGTACACGGATTGAGCCATATTTTGACCGTGCATATCTGCCAAGCGGAATGTGGGATCCTATGGGCGCTACGGGTCAAGAGCTTGTCTCAGGAGCAATGACGCCGGAACAAGTATCAAAGAAAATGAGCGAAGAATATAGTCGCTTAGTGAAATAGTGATATTGCAAACAGAGGGAGCTGATGCTCCTTCTGTTTAGTAAAAGGAGATGAAAGAGAATGGATCAGCCTTTATCATCGACTGAACAAGCGAAAAAAGTAAAAAAACGCAGAAAAGAATCCTCTCTTTGGTGGATGTACCTGCCAAGTGTTTTGCTCGTCATGCTATTTATTGTTTACCCCTTTTTAGATGGCATCCGAATTTCCTTGACGAATTGGAATGGATTTTCACAAATCTATGATTATGTAGGGCTTGAACAATACAAGCGAATGTTTGCAGATCCGGACACATGGCTGGTTGTGAAAAACACCCTATTGTACGGAATCGGGAGTACGGTGCTGCAAAATATTATCGGGCTTGGCTATGCTTTACTGCTTAATTACAACTTAAAGGTGCGGACTTTAACGCGTACAATCATTTATCTACCTGTTATTATCAGCCCACTTGTTATGGGTTACATCTGGTATTTCTTCTTTGCCTACCAAGGTGGAGCGCTGAACGATATTTATAATTGGCTTGGTTTGGATCCGGTCAATGCGCTCGGTAATCCAGAGGTGAACCCATACATCATTGTTTTCGTTAATACCTTCCAGTTTGTTGGTGTTGCGATGATTATCTATCTGGCTGGTTTGCAGAGTATTTCCAAGGAGTATTATGAAGCAGCGAATATTGATGGCGCATCAAGTTGGTCGAAATTCAAAAATATTACGCTGCCGTTGTTGGCTCCTGCAATCACAATCAATGTTGTTATCAATATAATCGGCGGATTGAAGCTATTCGATGTCATTGTCTCACTGACAAATGGCGGACCAGGAAATGCCTCTCAATCGATGTCGACGTTTATGTACTCGCTTTATTTTGCGCGGCAGGATGCGGGTTACGCAGCAACGCAAGGTGTATTGATGGCCCTGATTATCCTGGTGCTTAGTTTGGCAGCGCTTCTCTACCTAAAACGAAAAGAGGTGGAAGCATAATGAATCAAGTATCCAAAAGAGCCAAATGGTTTTTAACAGCTGTAGCTTTAGTGATAACCTTGCTTCATTTAATTCCATACTACATTTTGTTAACGACGGCTTTTAAGCGGGCCGGTGACTTTTCGTCTAAATGGTTGTTCCCAGAATACTTTAGCTTGGAAAACTTCACGGCTGCTTGGGAACAGGCGAATCTGTCTAATGCGTTTATGAATACCTTTGTGATTACCTTCTTTGCAGCAGCGATGCTTATACTATTCGGCTCCTTGGCAGCTTACGCACTGGCAAGACGCCAAACAAGGCTGAATAAGTATGTGTATATGTTATTTGTCGCAGTTATGGTCATTCCGCCTCTGACAGCACTGGTACCGTTATATCAGCTTGTCGTAGACGTTGGTCTGATGAACACACGCCTGGTAGCTGTACTTAATAATGTGGCTGCATTCTTACCGTTAACCATTTTCCTGTATGCCGGTTTCATTCGTTCCACGGTACCAAAAGAATTGGAGGAAGCAGCAAAAATGGACGGAGCCAGCACTATCGGCATCTTCTTCCGAATAGTGTTCCCGCTGCTGAAACCAATTACTGCAACAGTATTGATTTTGTCTTGTGTTTATATTTGGAACGACTATCAGTTCGCCATCTTCTTCTTGCAAGATTCCGATATGCATACATTGACTGTAGCCCTGGCAAGCTTCTTTGGTCAAAATACCAGCCAGCTTGGACTTGTAGGAGCAGCAGCACTGATTGCATCATTGCCAATGATTTTCTTGTTTTTATTCCTGCAGCGCTTCTTTATTGAAGGACTTGCGGCCGGAAGTGTCAAAGGGTAAGAGGGCGGTCTTATCAAAAAAAGCATACTTGAGCAAAACAAGCGGCTATTTTCAGTCGCTTTGTTTGTGTTTATGCCTGATTGGAGGATGAATATGTCTGCTCATCAGCGAGAGGAAGGGTACGGTGTATATGGTTTTCACTTCTATGACGCACTCTTTAATGAGATGGCAAACATTTTACTGCTTGGACGAGATAAAAAAATACCAGGAACTGTTTATGATTGGTACGGAATGCAACGTGAGGACGTAGGAACTTACGTATTCCAATACACCTTATCCGGAACAGGGCAGATTCAGATAGAAGGAACAAGCTATGCATTGAAGCCAGGAGAAGCATTTATCGTAGAGATACCAAGTGATCATCGGTATTACTTGCCCAAAGATAGTGACGGATGGGAGTTTATTTTTATCACCTTAGTGGGCAGTAAAGCAGCAGAATGCTGGCGATTTGCCAAAGCACAGAGTGGTTCTGTGCTAAAGATCTCCCCTGATTCAAAATTGATTCAGCTTTTGTTTCGTATTTATCAGGATACAGCAGAACAGAAGATTACAGATGTTTACCATGCCTCTTCACAAGCCTATGAGTTTATGATGGAATTGTATCGTTTTGTAAGGAATCTTGAAAAATCACCAATTGACCTTTCTATTCCAATTGCAAAGACGCTCTCCTATATTCAGGCGAATTATGCTGAACCTATTGCACTAAATGATATTGCAACTGCTTCTGGCTACTCGCGTTATTACTTTCTGAAGCAGTTTCAAAAAGAGCTGCACATGACTCCGATTCAGTATCTGACAAAGATTAGAGTGCAAAAGGCAGCCGATCTCCTGCTTGCGACAACACATTCTGTTAATGAAATAGCTTTACAAGTAGGATACAGCAATGCGAATTACTTTAATAAAGTCTTCCGCAAAGCGGTAGGGATGTCTGCGGGCAAGTTTAGAAGAAATAAGATTCCATCTAAGATTGATCATTTAATTATTGATTAGATGATATTCAGAAAATCTAAAAAGCACGAACTAAAGATTAAGTTAAAGAACTATATAATTCAGCCGATAGATAGAGCGGAGGGGTTATATGGATAAATTGGATTTTTCAAGTGTTGATAATTCTATCATTAATGAGATGGCTGGCAGACTAGGAATCTTTATGGGGGCGTTACTAGGGGTAGGAATAATAGTAATCATAATTTTTAAGTTATTAAGAGTTCCTAATAAGTTAGCTTCTTTTCTATCTACCTGCATAATGCTTTATACTGCTTATCTATTAGTTACTAAATTTAACGTTTTTACAATGTAAGAAGTGTATTTTATTGAATAATGAGCAGTTATAAAACCGGACATTAGTTGTAGGTATAACAAAGGCCCCTATGTTTGAATAGGAGCCTTTGAACCACGCCAGGTTAAGTAATTCTCACGTTTCTCTTATTTTCACTTCATATACCGATACTCCATCAAATCCTTGAGTATATTAATCTCCTGACATAATTCCTCTCCGACATTCGTTTCGAGGACCTTTTTCCGCTCCAGTTCTTTATCGACTAATCGCTTAACGGATAATACATCGGTTCCGTCATGCAGCACTTCGTCTTTGGAGTTAAAGTGCTTATGGGCGACGAGCTTCATGCCATAGGAGTTATACAATAATGTGTATCCGGCGATGCCTGTTTTAGATTGATAGGCTTTAGAAAATCCGCCATCGATGACGATGATTTTTCCATTTGCTTTGATCGGGTTCTCTCCCTCAATCTCTTTAACTGGTGTATGTCCGTTGATGATGTGGCCATGTTCGGGATCCAGATCGAATTCTGCTAGAATCTTTTCACAGGTTTCCTCGTTCTCGCGCAGGTGGTAATAATGATTCTTTATTTCTTTGTGCGTTACTTTATCCTTGATAAAATAACGTTCAAAGGTTGTCATGGCTCTTTTCCCGAAGAGGGAAGAGTATTCACCTGTCCATAAATACCAGACCATATCTGTCGCCAGGTCATCCGTTACTTCTGGATGAGCAAATGAATAACGAAGGAATTGCTCGAACCTATCTAGCAGCTCGCGGCCAGCGTATTTTTTACCCTCGATCTCCATATTCTCCATGTTGCCATTTTCATCTATCGGTATGCATCCGTGTATCAATAGGTTGCCGTTATAGCGCAGATAAAGACTGCCTTTCCTCATGAGGAAGTTCATGTGTCTAGCCAGCTTTTCAGAATGTTGAACAGAGAATAGCAGCTTTTCGATCACTTGCTGTTCTTCTTCTAATAGCATATCAGGCTGCTTCGGATTGATTGTGCTAAAGCATGTATTTTCTAATGGGTAAGATTCGCCATTCAGTGTAATCTCGTTTGAGTTAAAATCGATTTTCTCAAGCAATAACCGTTCTTCCATATTGAAAAACGCTCGTCTTTTGATAATTGGGCTTTCTAGTTTGAATTGAATCATTGAAATTGCTTGGTGCATTTTTGTTATTTGTACAATTTCTTCCTCAGATGTTTTCTTATCTGCTTGCGTTTTAGGACGGAACGCAGGGTTATCGTCATAATATTTCTCCGCCAGATTAAGTAGCGGGCGAAGGTTGATGCCGTACACATCTTCAATAATGTCTAAGTTGTCATAGCGCGCACAAATACGAAGGATATTCGCTAGACAAACCTTTGATCCAGCAAAGGCGCCGATCCAAAGCACATCATGATTTCCCCATTGCACATCAACAGAATGATAATTGATGAGTTCTTCCATAATTTTATCCGGTTCAGGTCCGCGATCATAAATATCGCCTACAACATGCAGGTGATCTACCACAAGCTGGTGCGTACTGTATGCAAGTCCTGTGATTAACTTGTCAGCTTGTCCGAGCGAGATGATTTGTTCGAGAATTTCGTGGTAATATTGCTCCTTATTTCCGGATTCCTCCGTCTTATATAGGAGTTCTTCAATAATATAAGCAAACTGATTAGGCAATGCCTTCCGCAGTTTGGAGCGAGTATATTTAGAAGAGGCATACGAGATAAGTTTGATCATGCGTTTGATTGTCTTTTTATACCACTCGTTAAGATCCTCGTCCTGATTAAAATCATTTTTTATGATTTGCAGTTTCTCTTCTGGGTAATAAACCAAAGCTGCCAGCTCATCAATTTCTTTTTCAAAGATGACACCGCTGAAGATATCTCGGATTTTTTCTTTTACTCTTCCAGAGCCATTTCGCAGCACATGCTGGAAGGCTTGATATTCCCCGTGTAAGTCACTCACAAAATGCTCCGTACCCTTAGGGAGATTGAGAATCGCTTTTAAATTGATGATTTCAGTGACTACTTTTTCTTCCGTATCATATTTCTGAGCTAGTAAGTCTAAGTATTTGGTGTTCAAGAATATGTATCTCCTTTCAGAATTACTAACTTTTACATAATTTTACTTCTTCTATTATAAGATAAATCTGCAAGTATAGGTGGAATTTGTGACATTGTATCGTATTTTTAAAGTTATTAAAATATTATCTTATATATTCCCTTTTTAACAAGTTATGAAAATAGAAGAACTAGAATCCTGAAATTTTTATATTAACTATTTAATTGGGAAACCTTTATTTATTATTATAATGGTAAAATAGCACTATTGGTGAAATATTTAGGAGGATTCGATGAAGAGAATTATAACGTTGGTAGGTATTATTTTATTTATTAGTTTTGCTGCTAGAATTGTTTTCTACTACGCTTCAGGAGACGTAAGTCAAAAAGACTACGCGAAAGACTTAGTCAAAGAAGAACTAAGTGAGAATGAGGAAATTGATAAGTATAAAATACTTGATGTGGTAACTTTTGGTGAATATAACATTGCTAATGCTACAGTGATGGGGTTACCGAAAGATAATGTTAGACGCTTAGAGATTGAAGTACAAGTAAGAGAAACGACTGAAAATGGGATAGAATCTGAACAAAGCTACTATTATGATTTTTTTAAACTAGAAGGGAGTAACGAATGGCAATATGGTCGGAAGGTATCTTCAGGTACAGCCGATGGAACTCAGCAGTACGAATTAGAGGAGTTTTAATGATCTTATTAAAAAGGGCCTAGGAAGCCCTTTTTTATTGAATGAAGACTAGAAAAAAACAAATATTAACTAAATGGAAACGTTATTAAGTACTTTGAATTTCAGAGGTTTCTTTACTTTATGGTACAATTATAAGGTTAAAAAATTTAGAATGAGGTATTTGTATGAGCAAAAGCAGAAAGCGTAACCGAAGTAAGTTATTCATCTTCTTACGAGGACTGTTCGTCATCCTCGGAGGATTCATCGCAGCATACGGCCTGGAAACCGTCCTGATTCCAAACAATGTATCAGACGGAGGCGTCACTGGTATCAGTATCGTCATTTCTCAACTAGCCGGACTGCCGCTAGGTGCACTAATCGCAATTATCAACCTTCCGTTTGTATGGTTGGGTTATAAACAGATAGGGAAAAGCTTCGCAATATATTCCATTATCGGAATCGCGTCATTATCAATTGGTACCGTTCTTATGCATCACACGCCAGCCATTATCGAAGGAGACACACTGCTCGTCACTGTAGTCGGGGGTATTATCTTAGGTTTAGGTATGGGTCTCGCATTGCGTAACGGCGGAGCAGTAGACGGCATTGATATGCTGGCCGTACTGTTAGCACGTAAGTTGCCATTTGGAACAAGTGATTTGATCTTATTCCTTAACATGTTTGTCTTCATCTTCGTTTCCACTGTATTTGGTCTGCAGGGAGCTATTCTTTCCGCAATCGCCTACTTTATCGCATCCAAAGTCATCCACATTGTAGAAGAAGGTCTAAGCGGTTCGAAAACCTTCAAAATCATTACAACCGAGCCCAAGCTAATGGTAGAAACCATCCGCGATCGACTTGGAAGAAGTGCTACCTATAAGGAAGCATACGGCGGCTATACACATGAGAAATTCATGGAAATTACTTGTGTTATCAACCGTCTAGAGGAAAGTAAGCTGAAAGAAATCATCAATGATATTGATGACGGAGCTTTTGTTACGATTTATGATGTAGCTGAAGTTAAGGGTGGGAACTTTAGGAAGAGTGATATTCACTAACCTTAATGCTGAAATAAGATACTTTTTAAAAACGTGTAATCTTGCTAAACGAGATTGCACGTTTTTATATTTCGGTTTTTCTTTTAGAAAGATGTTATTTATTTTTTTAGAATATGACCATCTAGCAGTAAAATATTGTATCTTTAGTAATAAGGAAATCATATCCAGTTAAAGGGATTGATAAAGATGCAGGGCATATTATTTCAGTCGGATCTTTTCCAGATATGTTATGGATCCGAAAAGATTACACTTTTACCAAAAGAATATGAACTTTTTCAATTACTCTATCAACATCCTGCACGTATATTTTCTCGTCAGGCATTGCTTGATCGTCTTTGGTCTATGTCTGATCCAGTTGATAGGACGGTGGATGATCATATTTATCGCTTGAGGAAAAAGTTAGCTCCTTTATCAGCCGTGGTAACTATTCGAACAGTAAGAGGACAAGGTTATGTATTGGAACAGCTGGCTCAATCCGAATACAATCCGCTTTTGAAAGACCAGGATTTGGCTGAGAGTATGGGCAAGCTGTTCCGGAAATATCACTTATATGGCCAAGGTGATGCACTGAGATTGATGGCAGATAATCAATCGGTTTTTGGGGTGGAATTGGATGATTCCAGCCAGCTATATCTCTATTTTATGAATGGTGAATTTGAGCGTCTGTTGCATTTCGATCATACTGATTTTTGGGATAAGTGCTATTATCTGCTTCATCTTCATTACTATACTTGTGAGGATGCAGAGAAGAGTTTGTTCTATTTCACCAAGGCATTAAATTGTGAGCATTTGCCTCTGCAGCACAAATTAGAGATCAGCTTGCTGAATCGGCTAACTCTGCTGATCCTCACCAAACAATTAGATGAGGCAGCTGTTCTCCTTAAGATTTCCAAACAAGAGATCCTCGATGGAGAGATGGAAGGTTTCGTTCTTATCTTGTACCTAATGGAATTAGGCCTTGCTTTTCTCCAACGGAATGATGCTTGGATTGAGGCTGTATTAGTGATGATTGATAGTGAGCTTATAAAGCGTCCTTTCTCAAGAGAGAAAGCTCTCTTTTCAATCATGCAGGGACTGTATCAACTTTATAAGGGCAATTCCGTTAATGTGAAAGAAACAATAGCAGAGGGTTTTGCCCAATTCCGCAAGGCAAAATATGTACCTGGCATATTCCAAAGCTTGAAGATAATTATCGCCTTTTTAGAAGAATTCGAAGACTATCCAGATTTACATACCTATTACTTCAAAGAATTAGAACAATATAGAGAAATGTATCAGCTTGTAGAATTGGGTCCATATATTAGCTGTGAACTGGAAAAACACTTATAATCCTGCTCTGATATTCCTCTGACATTGCAAAGTTACACTGAAGTCAATAACAGAGGATGGGAGCTTAAAGTATGAGTGTTTGGAAGAACAGCAATTTTACAAAGTATTTCTTCGCCAATGGATTAGCTAACCTCGGGAATTGGTTCGATTTCATTGCCGTGCTGATCCTATTTCGTTTTACCTGGAAAGCAGATCCCATGCTTATTGCTTTAATTCCAGTGTTTTATGCATTACCTAGCATTCTCTTTGGTCAATGGGCCGGCGTGTTGGCCGATCGATGGGATCAGCGAAAGATTCTCATATATTCTGATTGGGTGCGGGCTGTGCTGACTGTCATTTTGCTTTTTTCCAGCACACCCTATGTCGCGCTAGGGATATTATTGCTGCGCAGTACTTGTGGTGCAATAAGCGTGCCTGCTCAGCAGGGTTTTATGAGAAGGATAGTGGAAGAAGATCAATTAATGCAGGCAGTATCACTTAACGGCGGAGTAATTCAATTGGTTAAAGTAGTTGGTCCTCTCATTGGCGGTACTGTAGTAAGCATTTTTTCTACTCACATTGCAATGGGGATGAACGCCTTAGCCTTTATCTTATCTGCATTGCTGCTTTACAGAATACAGATTATCACTTCACATGTTGAAAGGAACAAATCAGCGGTAAAAGAGGGTGTACTGGAATCCTGGAAAAAAGGATGGTATGCAGTTATACATAACCGCATTATTCTTTCCAGCTTATTGTTTGGACTGTTAAGTACACTCGTTATCCAAATGATTGACGTGCAATTAGTCACGTTATTCAGCACGTTGTATCCGGAGCGAGAAGAACTGACTGGGTGGATCACAGCTAGTATTGGGTTAGGATCACTGGTCATGGTTTTAACCTTGAACAGACTCGAAGAAATTCGCAGGTATGGATGGTTTTTCGGAACCGGCTGTTTTAGTCTCGGATTGATGACAAGTGGGTTCGGTTTTCTAACTACAGGAGAAAGCTACATTTTTATAGCACTTGGCTTAGCTTTTATCGGAGGTCTTGGAAATGGACTTGTCTTTGCAGGTGTGAACTACCTTATTCAAAGAGAACCACCGAAGGAAATGGTAAGTAGAGTAGCTGGTATTGTTGATTCTAGCTTGAGCACTTTGTTTATTTTAGGTCCGTTATTGGGCGGTTTTATTATAAATAATATTGGAGTACTTGCAGCTTTCCGCTTAACAGGGAGTGTTATTGCTTTGATTGGGATCGGAGGTATTGTATTTCAGGCTTTTATTTGGAAGAGTGAGTATAGTAACACCAAAAGAAGAAGTGCGAGCTAAACTACATTGAAAGTAGACTTTTTTCGGAACACATGCGACTTCGAAATAGATTAGATATATAGGAAGAAACGGAAGTAAGGTTTTACTGTTTCTTTTTATATTAATCCAAGATCCCTTTTTACTAATTCATAACTCTGGTCGACAGAAAAACTTCCATCCAAACATAAAGTTCTAAGACTCATGTCTTCTGCATCCTTTACAACCTTATGTGCAAACCCACTATCTCTTTTCATCCAATTAGAAAAAGCCAAACCAGGATCATCATACTGATCAAGAATACGATGAATCCATTCTCTTTTCTTATAATGATCTTCTTGAAATTCCGGCGTCGGCACCATCCAAATTGCATGGTTCAAGTCAGTAAGAAGTGGAGCAACTTTATGAGGCAACAACGCTGCTCCTTCCACAACGATAGGTGTTGTTTTAGGACGGGATAATAAGTCCTCCAGTATTAGACTAAACTGCTCCTCATACACACGAACTACATCTTCAATTTGTTCCTCAACGGTTAGCGAACAAAACTGCGTAGACCAGACCTGATTCCATGTCTGGTCTTTTATTTTGTACATGTTAGGATGCTGATCCGGTGTACTGCGGGACATATGGTCATCATAGCAATCATCGCATTTGTAATAGGTAAAGCCGTATTCAGCTGCGAGCTTTCGGGCAATGGTTGTTTTACCGGCACATGGAGAGCCGCCGATCCAATAGATGTGTGAGAGTGGTTGTGCGAGATTAACCAATGGATTACCCACCTTTTCGATACATTAGTGAGCATCCATTATAGCTTAATCCGAGAAGATGTACTTAATGGTTACACTTTGTCACTTTTGCTTAACACATTGTAAGCTCCTTTTATTTTCTGAATAATTATACAATTTGTGTATGTTAAATACACAACACAAAAGGAGCGATACAAATGGACTTCGGAATTTTCTTGCCAATAGCGAATAATGGGTGGATCATGTCGAATAACTCACCGCAGTATATGCCAACGTTTGAATTGAATAAGGATATTGCGCTGCGGGCAGAGAATATGGGGTTGGATTTTGTGTTGTCGATGGTAAAGTATCGCGGGTATGGAGGAAAGACGGAGCATTGGGATTATGCGATGGAGTCCTTCAATCTGATGGCGGGTCTGGCAGCTGTTACAGACAAGATTGGGATTTATGCGTCGGTGCAGCCGCTCACATATAATCCAGCAATGGCAGCGCGGATGGCGGCGACGATTGATGATATCAGTGATGGGCGCTTTGGCTTGAATGTGGTGGCAGGCTGGAATAAGTATGAGTATTCTCAGATGGGGCTATGGCCTGGGGATGAGTTCTATGGCGATCGTTATGACTATGCGGATGAATGGCTGACGGTTGTGAAGCAGCTGTGGGATAAAGGACGGCTAACGCATAAAGGCAAATACTTTGAGCTGGAAGATTGCATGTGTCAGCCGACGCCAAAAACGAAGCCGAATCCGCCAATTGTTTGTGCAGGTATGTCTGACAAAGGCTTGGAATTCACGATCAAGCATGGTGATATCAATTTTGTTGCAGGTGACTTTGACCGCATCGCCGAGCTTAGTGCCAAAGGGAAAGCAATTGCAGCGAGCATGAACAAGTCGATCAAGACTTATGCAGTGTATACAATTATTTCTGCTGAAACAGATGAAGAGGCGGAGGACATCTACTTGAACTATATCGAAGGTACAGATAAAGGTGGCTTCGATGGGCTTCAGGATGCACGTGATAACGATAAAACAGGCTCGACGATGGAACTGCTCGGTGAAATCTTTATTGTACCAACGCTTGTTGGATCCCCAAAAACAATTGCCGAACAGATTGAAAGAATTGAGAAGGAAACGATGATCGACGGCTTGCTGTTCACATTCCCTGACTTTGTGACAGATATGAATTTCTTCGAAAGTGACATCGTGCCATTGCTGGATGCCAAAGGACTCCGCAATACAGTCGTAAAAGAAATCATCGGTTAAGGGGGAGATTTAGTGAAGGAAAGTATGGTGATTGCTGGGCTGCAGAACGGTGCTTATGCGGGCGATGTGGAAACGAATTTGCAGAAAATCGTGACAGAGTGCAAGCGTGTAATTGCGTTAGATAAGCCAGACTTGCTTGTCTGTGCAGAGCTGATGACAGCGCCGTATTTTGCGGCGGTCACGACACCGGATGAGACGTTCTTCAATTTTGCCGAACCGATGAATGGTCCTACAGTGAGCGCTATGGTGGAGTTGGCTAAGGAAACAGATACACATCTGATTGGTACTGTGTTCGAGAAAGCGGAGGAAGGGGAGAGTACGAACTATTATAATACGGCGTTTGTCTGTTCTCCGACAAGAGGACTGATTGGAAGCTATCGCAAGGTGCATGTGCCAAAGGTTGATGATGCGACGATGAAGACAGATGAGAAATTCTATTTCGAACAATATGGCGGCGGTGGGGATGCGTTCCCGACAATCACTTTGGACAATGGCTGGAAGATTGGCATCCTCATCTGCTTTGATCGGTCATTCCCGGAAGCATGGCGTTCATTACGCATGCAGGATGTGGACGCGGTCGTCGTACCGACTGCGACATATGGTTATCGAAAAGATTTGTATGTAGCAGAACTCCGGGTAAGGGCAATGGAAAATAACTTATTCGTTATGGGTGTGAATAAAGCTGGTACAGAAGCGCTGCAAGGCGAGGAAGTGCTGCGTCACCATTTTGGCCAGTCCTGTATCCTCAGTCCTTTCGGGGATGTCGTGACGGTTACAGATGACGAAGAGTGGCAGCATGTATCCGCAGAGATCAGCAAAGCTACACTTGCACAATCCCGGAATCGTGTCGACTGGCTGGCCAACCGCAAACCGGAAGTCTATGAACGCTATCAAACGGAAGTAGTAAACTAATGCAAATGGAGGGCGATTAATTTGACGAAAGCAGTTGTGATTACAGGCAGTCCGAAGAAAACGTCCCGATTGAATGGCCCCGTGGAATATGTGATTGCTGATTTGGAACTGAAGGGCTGTGACGTATCACATGTTGTTGTGGCAGATTTGCCAGCCGAGGACTTGCTGTATGCCAATTTCACAAGTGATGCAATTATCCATGCGACTCAGCAGGTCAAAGATGCGGATGTCGTCGTAGTAGCGACACAGGTGTATAAAGCTTCCTATACCGGTGTATTGAAATGCTTCCTGGATTTAGTTCCGGAAAGAGGTTTGGCTGGCAAAAAGGTGCTGCCGCTTGCGATGGGCGGTACGACAGCTCACTTACTGATGCTGGAATTTGCTTTGAAGCCAGTGCTGTCTGTGCTGGGTGCTAATGCAATCGAACAGGGTGTATTCATTCAGGATAAGCAAGTAGTCCGTACGGAGGACAACAGTTTTGAGCTGGGAGAGGACTGCAAGTTAAGACTGGATCAGGCGGTCGAGGGCCTTTTGGAAGGTGTGACGATCAAACAGGTTGTGTGATTTCTTCACTAATTTAAACAGAAAAGGTCGGAACGTATGATGATGCTGGCGACGATGTTTGCATTAGGGCTACTATTGGGCTTTGCTGGCGGGGGAGGATCTGGATTCGTGCTAGCACTATTGATTAGTGTTTTCCAGATCCCGATTCATACCGCACTCGGCACGTCTACAACTGCGATGATCTTCACGGTCATTTCCGGGTCGATCAGTCATTTTAAAGAAGGCAATATGAAGCTGAAAACTGGCGCCATGGTCGGAGCGTTTGGTGCAGTGGGTGCCTATTTTGGGACACAAGTAGCGGCTCAGCTGCCGGAAACACCACTTATTATTGTCTCTGCCTTGCTTTTATTCGTTTCTTCTATCCTGCTGTTTTTCCGTACGAGGCTTAGCGGGAGTGTAAAGGTAGAGAAAGTGTTTAGCAGAAAGCAATATTTGCTGCTGGCAATGGGAGTTGGCGGCAGCACTGGCTTTCTGTCCGGATGCTTCGGCATCGGGTCGACGCCCTTGATTCAATTGGGCTTGATGATCTTTTTCGGACTAAGCATCCAGCAGGCCGCAGCGACGAGCATGTTTGTGCTGATTCCGATATCATTTCTCGGTGCTTTCGGTTTCGCGCAAGCTGGTTTCGTTGATATAACACTCTTAGTGCAAGTAGTGGCAGGTACGATGATAGGCTCGTTCATCGGTGCGGAATTCACGCGCCTTGCTCCAGTGCAGGTGCTGCGGACAGTTATTATTTTGCTGCCGATCTTCGGTGGTATTCTATTGCTTACATAAAACAGGAGGGATGCATATGACAGATAAACAAGCAGTCTATCAGCAAGCAGGTTATGGTCAAAAGCAAGTAGGATTTGGGGAGAAGCCAGCATTATTGCTGGTAGATTTCCAGCATGCATTTACGAATAGTGAATATCCGACCGGAAAAAGTCCACTCATCAAGCAGGCTGCGGCGGAAGCGGCAGAACTTCTGGAGTTAGCACGCGAAAAGGACATTCCGGTCATCTATACAGTTGTTGGCTACAGGGATGACCAATGGGATACAGGTAATTGGAAAACAGATATCGGCTGGATTACCATCGGATCACATGCAGCAGAAGTAAGTACGGAAGTAGAGCCAGTTAAGGGGGAACCAATTGTACTGAAAAAATATCCGTCGGCATTCTTCGGGACAGAGATGCTGTCGTTGCTGACAACAAAGCAGGTGGATACCGTCATTGTCACAGGCTGCACGACAAGCGGCTGTGTACGGGCAACGATCATCGACGCGTTTTCATATGGGTTCAAAACGATTGTGCCTGAGGAATGTGTAGGAGATCAAGCAAAGGAATCACATGATGCGAATTTGTTTGATGTGAATGCGCGATATGCCGATGTACTGCCAAAACAGCAAGTAGTGGAGTATTTGACGGCGTTGAAGGCTACGCCTATTACAACATAAGATACTATTAAAAACACATCTCTTTGTTGGGGGATGTGTTTTTAATTCGGCTACATATTCATATGGTAGATGTTTGCAGTTTGATGTAGCCTGCCTAATTTCTCCACAGCTGTTTTTAGCTCCTGAACACGCAACTCAAGTGAAAGAGCAAAGCGTTTTTCAGGCTCAGTCAGTAAGCCAATCAAAGCTTCTATTCGTTCCAGATGACCGTACACTGTTTGTCTGGATACTCCTAAATGATTCGCGACTGTAGTAACAGATAAGCCGTGATCCAGCAGCAACCGAAGCACTTCCAGCAGCTTGGCTGTATTACGATGTCTGAAAAGAGGAAGAAGCAAATTGATCTCTGGCAGGGCTTCACTGCGTACAAGCGGCAGCAGTATGTGATACGGACTGTTTTGGTCTAGAAGACAGATATTTTCAAGTGAATTAAATTGCCTAGCAAGCTCTAATGCTATTTGAGCTTCCCGTATATTATCAGTTAGATTATTTGTTTGGGACGTCTCGGAGCTGATACCAGCAATAAGATCAGGAATAGTTTTGAGAAGTTTTAAACGTTCTCTTATCTGGTTCGAGTCCTTGGAAAAGAACAGCACATGTGCTCGGTTCTCTCTGATAGAGTAAATAAAGTCTTCCTCACCGTCAGCTTCCAGCTCGTTCAGGGAGGCAGTTAAATGTCCGATTCCTTCTCTACTTTCCAGCACACCAACGGAAAGATAAGGATATTCATTACAACAGGCCGGTACTTCCAATGGATATAGGAAATCATCAATCGCTTGCTGTCTTTTGCTTTTCTTTTGTTGTAAGGGTTGGCGTATCCATTGTTGTGCCGGATAGGAAGCTGGTTCATACGCATCAAGTGGGTGCCGCATGAATTCCTGCGCCCATTTCCTAGTTACCTGTTCAATTTCCGTTCGTGAGGTTTCCAAGCGAGCAACGTGCTCCAAGATTTTCATAATAGAATCTTTCGAATGGAGGAAGACAGATGGTATCTCAAATTGATCGGCTAGGGTACAAATAAAGCCGCTGCCGATAATAGCATCGATTCCTGCTTGTTTTAATGATGCAAGTAGTGCGGCTGCATCATTCTTGGAGCTGTATGCGAAAAACAAATACTCCCCATCCAGATGCTGCACAACATCCTGATAACTCTGCAAATCCTCTCCATAATGAATAACGGCAATACGGGAACCAAATTGTCTGGCCTGCAATGCAGCCTGAAGCAAATCGTAACGTGTAATTGGTATTGGGAGTATCGGAAGCGCTGACTGATAAACACTTTTATCCAGCATCGTCCAATGTGCGCCTCCAGTAATAATCATCTGAGGCTGAATCGTATGCAGATGATCGTTCAAGTAATCAACAACATGTCCAAAATGAACATCACGGATCGTCACATCCGGCAGCTGCTCCGTACTATCCATAACCTGCTGCACAACATTTGTCAGCTTCGGGTGACTGAGAATCAGGACTTTTGATGGCACTGCATACACTCCTTCACCTTTATATTATCCGTTTATAATTTCTAAAAAATATAGCATGACAACGGTTATGTTACAAAGCTTCTGTCATGTTAATTAACAAGAAATTTTATAAGGATGGGAGAAAAATTAGAAACTTTTGGTAATCCGATTCGTAGTACAACTTATACAGCATTTTTCAAGGCATCTCAGAAGAATGAAGGGTTATACAGATCATTGATAATAATCAGCAAGGAGGAGTCATGATGGAATTTTGGTTTATGATAATTATTTTCGCAGCACTTATCATCGGCATTTTCTTATTCTTTAAAAATAAGAAGCCACCAGTTATGTACATCATTCCATCTGCATTTACGGCAGTAAGTATCGTATTGCTAATAGCTAGCTTCACAATTGGCGGCTTTAGTGGAATGGGAATGACAGCTATTAGTATCAGCTTGTTAAATTCTTCAGCAGCTGCATTAATTGTTGTTAGTTTGTTTGGTTTTTTAAAGAGCGAATAAAATGTAAGTCTTATAAAGCCGTAAAGGAGTTAAATAAATGGACATCATGGAAATTGATTTCTTCTGGATAGGTCTAGGTATAGCCGCATTTGGCTACTTCATCGGTAATGGATTAAAAAATTTCAATAATCCGGAAGGTGAGTTTCTGTTTGACGACGAATATCCTACTTTAATCAAGGAGAAGGATTTGCATACATATCTTAATTTGAGTAAGGCAGAGGTTGCAGATTTACTGAACAAGCATCCTAATGCTCCAAAAATAGAATTGGATGGAACTACATATTATCCTTATAAGCAGTTTATGAAATGGGTCACGTCGACAGAGATTTATCAATAAGTACAGAAGGGGGAATCTTTCATGGAAATAACCTTAAGAGCCATTGATGCCGATAACTGGCATGACTGTATCAAGCTTACAGTAAGTGAAGAACAGAAACAGAACGTAGCCGAAAATGCCGTGTCGCTCGCACAGGCTGCTTATGAGAAGCAGTGGTATCCGCATGGTGTATACACGGATGATACGTTAGTTGGTTTTCTAATGTTTGGAACAGATCAGGAAACAAAGCGCGTAGAGGTGTGCCGTTTCATGATTGACATGCAGCATCAAGGAAAGGGCTACGGACAAGCGGCGCTTGTTAAGCTATTCGATCTGATTAAAATCAGGTATGGCGCTATTTCTTTCTATACCAGCATCGTGCCGGAGAATCATGCTGCAAAGAAGCTTTATGAAAGTACAGGATTCAGCATGACAGGGGAAGTCATGTGGGAAGAGCTAGTGATGATGAAACAGATAGTGTAAATTTCTCTTGTAGAAATAATATTTGTTGGCTTTAAACACAATTCTGTGTAGAGAATTGTGTTTTTTTGTATTCTCATGTGATTTTATAACAATTCCATTTAGGCTTTTGCATCAATTTAACATTTATACTGGACACCGTTTAAAAATGGAGTTATGATGTTTTCAACACCACTTGTAATACAAGTATACAAGTATATGAGTTTACAAGAGGATCACTTAGGAACAGGAGTGTGGCATATGCAGCAAACAAGCGTTGAACAGTTGAAACAGCATGCGATTGAATTACGCAAAACAGCAGTCACGATGGTGTATGAAGCACAGTCTGGGCACCCGGGAGGTTCCTTGTCGGCTGCGGATGTTATATCTGCTTTATATTTCAGAGAATTGAATGTAGATCCGACCAATCCGAAATGGGAAGATCGGGATCGATTCGTTTTATCAAAAGGGCATGTAGCCCCAATACAATATGCAGCTTTAGCTTTACGAGGCTTTGTTTCAAATGAAAGCGTATACACTTTACGCCAGTATGGATCACCTTTCCAAGGGCATCCGGATATGAAGAAATGTCCAGGTATTGATATATCAACAGGATCATTAGGCCAAGGTCTATCTTGTGCTGTCGGCATGGCAATTGCAGGGCAGCGTGATGAAAAAGACTATCGCGTATTCGCAATGGTAGGCGATGGGGAGTGCCAGGAAGGACAGATTTGGGAAGCGATTCAAGCGGCAGTCAAATATAAGCTGGATAACTTGATCGTATTCGTGGACAATAACAGGCTGCAGATAGATGGTTTCTGTGAGGATGTTATGCCGCTGCTCGATCTGGAAAAGAAATTCGATGCATTTGGTTTTAATACTACGCGCATTGATGGACATAGCATGGAGCAAATCGTCGAGACATTGGATACCTTTGCGAAGCAGAAGAACGGGAAGCCGAAGTGCATTGTCTGCGATACCGTGAAAGGAAAAGGTGTTTCTTATATGGAGGACCAAGCTGCATGGCACGGTACAGCACCGAACAAAGAAGAATTTGAGTTGGCAATCAAGGAACTAGAAGGAGGCTTGCCGGTATGAGTGTGACAAAAAAAGCCGTCGAGAAAAAAGCGACAAGAGCTGCATTTGGAGACGAAATTGTCCGTTTGGGTGAGTCGAACAAAGATATTTATGTTGTGGATATTGATATCGGGAAATCTTGTAAAACAGATAAGTTCATTGAAAAATTCCCGATGCAGCATATCAATGTTGGAATTGCCGAACAGAATGGTGCTGGTATCGCAGCAGGACTAGCGACAACAGGAAAGATTCCATTCATCAGTACGTACGCTGTGTTCGGATCCCTTCGTATGGCAGAGCAAATTCGTCAGGAAGTCTGCTATCCGAACTTGAATGTGAAGATTGCTTGCTCCCACGGCGGGCTGACACCAGGAAATGACGGCGGAAGTCACCAGGCGATTGAGGACATGGGTGTCATGCGATCATTCCCGAACATGACAGTCATTATGGGAGCGGATTATCATTCTACTCGCAAATTGATTGCCGAAGCAGCTGCGATGTACGGTCCGGTTTACCTGCGGTTTACGCGAGATGCGGTACCGATGATTTATGACGAGAACGAGACATTCGAAATCGGCAAAGCCAAGAAACTTCGTGACGGGGAGGACATTGCCATCATTGCAAACGGTGATACCGTGCGTTTAGCAATTGAAGCGGCTGAACAGCTCGAGCGAAATGGTGTTTCCGTTAAGCTGCTGGATATGCATACAATCAAACCGCTTGATGTAGAAGCAGTTAAAGATTGTTTGGATATCGGCAGAATCATTACTGTTGAAGATCACAACATTCTTAATGGTCTTGGCAGTGCAGTAGCAGAAGTTATAGCTGAAGCAGGGAAAGGTCAGCTGGCTCGTATCGGTGTACAGGACAGATTCGGTGAATCTGCACCTTATGAAAAGCTACTCGAAATCAACGGCATTACCGTAGAAAACATTATCGCAAAAGCAAATCAATTACTAACAAACTAATAGCATAGGAGTCTGAAGAACATGTTCAAATTGGATGAGCGAGTCGCAATCGTTACAGGTAGTGGATCTGCAAAAGGAATCGGCCGGACTATCGCACTGACATTGGCAGAGCAAGGTGCGAAAGTGGTCATTGCCGATATGAATAAGGAAGGTATCGAAGAGACTGTAGCTGTCATAACAGAAGCCGGCGGGACAGCTCTTGGAGTGGAAGTCAATGTAACAGATAAAGCTTCTGTCGATGCAATGGTGGAGAAGACGCTGGAAGCATTCGGGCGTATTGATATCCTTGTCAACAATGCCGGCATCTCGCAAAAAGTGACTGTAGAGGAAATGACACTCACTGACATCACAAAGGTTTTCAACGTCAATATGTTCGGGCTGTTTCTTTGCACGCAAGCGGTATTGCAACCAATGCGTAAGCAGAAATTCGGCCGCATCGTCAGTTTATCTTCTGTTTCTGCGAAGCGCGGCGGCGGTGTTTTTGGAGGGGCGCATTACTCGGCATCCAAAGCAGCTGTACTTGGATTCTCCAAGAACCTTGCACGGGAAGTGGGGCTGGATGGCATCACTGTTAACTGTGTTGCGCCGGGATTAGTGAATACGGATATTTGGAAGTCGCTGCCGCAGGAAGATGCATTGCAAGTCATCTCTGGTATTCCGCTTGGCAGACCAGGGGAGACGAAGGAAATTGCTTCTGCTGTTGCATTTCTTGCATCAGAAGAATCCTCCTATATTACTGGGGAAGAGATTGATATCAATGGTGGCTCGCACATGGACTAAAGAACTGGGGCGGGCCACCTAGCCCCGTCCTGCATCAGAAATGATTGGAGGGTTAATCTTGGAGCAGCACATGCTGGAGAAATCGACTACCCGGAAAGTGACATTACGTCTGATACCGTTTCTGTTTCTTTGTTTCTTCATCTCGATCCTGGATCGTGTGAATATCAGTTTTGCAGCTTTACAGATGAATGAAGATCTTGGTTTTTCAAATGCTGTATATGGTCTCGGAGCGGGTATATTCTTCTTAGGTTACTTCCTGCTGGAAGTGCCGGGAAGCGCGATAATGACCCGAATTGGAGCGCGGCGCTGGATCAGTCGAATCATGATTTCATGGGCAATTATCGCAATCCTCATGGCATTTGTAACAGAACCTTGGCAGTTTTATACTGCGAGATTCCTCTTAGGAGTAGCTGAAGCAAGCTTCTATCCATGTATGGTGTATTACTTGAGTGGGTTCTTCCAATCGAAGCACCATGCGAAGGCCATTGCTGCCTTCATGCTGGCCATACCTGGAGCTAATGCAGTTGGGGCACCATTATCTACGTTCTTGATGCAGATTAATTGGTTAAACCTTGCAGGATGGCAGTGGTTGTTTATTTTGGAAGCGGTTCCAGCTATGATTCTAGGAATCATCTGCTTCTTCTATTTGGATGATCGTTTGGAAGATGTCAAATGGCTGAAGGAAGAAGAAAGGAACTGGCTGCTGGAAGTAACACAAAAAGAAAAGGAGGCGAAGCAGCAGGTAAAGCATTATACGTTTGCGCAGGCACTGAAGGATCGAGATGTCCTGATTCTATCCGCGGGCTACTTCTGCTGGATGTTCGGCTACTACGGCATCAATATGTTCCTGCCGACCGTAACAGAGTCTATGTCTGAATCCTTGTCTATCAGTACGCAGGGGCTGGGCTGGCTGCTCGGGCTCATGTATGCTATCGCCATGGTGGCAATGATCCTTGTCGGGAATCACTCAGATAAAAAGAACGAAAGACGCTGGCATGTGGCTGCTTGTTTAACAACAAGTGCAATCGCTATGATTGCGAGTAGTTATGTGGCGGAATCGAATATCATTCTTTCCTTTGTGTTACTCACAATTGCATTGTGCGGGGCTTTCGGAGCGTACTCTCCGTTTTGGGCAATACCGCCTTCCTTCCTTACTGAATCAGCCGCTGCAGGTGCGATTGCTTTGATCAACAGTATTGGGAATCTTGGCGGATTCTTCGGACCGTATGCCGTCGGTTATATCAGAGATACAACAGGTTCTTTCACAATGAGTATGTTTTTCCTTGGTATAAGCATGATTCTAAGCTCGCTTATCATAATATTCCTAGTGAAGCAGTCCGGAAAAGCAGTCTCTCGGATTGCTGAAAAGAAACTCGGTAAATCAAGCTGATAGATGCATGACAAAAAAATCAATCGGAGGCGAAGAAAATGGAAGAGAGATTAAATTCGAAGCAAACGATTATTTGTCAAGATTGCGATGATGTGATTGATGTGACAGTCAGTCCGGAAGGCGGTCGCACTTTATACGGTGTCTGCCCGGAATGCTCAGACGATAGCAATACAGCCCAATGATGAAAAGAGGAGTCAGCATCTGCTGACTCCTCTTATACTTTCCAATACCGTTCATACAGGTTATCCATGTGAAGCTTCATCAAGGCTTCTGCTTTTTCCGCGTCATGATCCTCAATCGCTTCGATTAAATTCTTGTGCTCATGGAAATTTACGCCGCGAAAATCAGGTCTTGTTACTGTACGATCACGGATGAAAGTCCACATTTGCTGCTGCTTCATCGCATTGCTGATCGTAGCCATGAACTGGATGTATAGATCATTATGGGATGCTTTTGCTATGCCATTATGTAATTTTTCATCCGTTTCTGGAACATACACGCCTTCATTTGTTTCCTTTTCCATTTGCTTGATTGTTTCATTCAGCTCTTTCAAATCTTCCTCTGTGGCTCGCATGGCCGCAAATCGTACGATAAGCGGCTCGATGTTCATCCGAGCTTCCACGATGTCCTCTGGAGAGACATTTGATAAGAAAGCAGGGGAATAAATCTCATCTGCGGGCAAGGACTTAATAAACACACCTTCGCCCTGTCTGGAATAGGTGAATCCGTTCATTTCCAATGCACTCATCGCTTGGCGCACCGGGGCTCTGCTTACACCAAATTGTTCACATAGTTCTCGTTCTGATGGCAGCTTATCTCCGACCTTGAAAGCACCGGACTTCATCTGCTCTATGATTTGTTCGTAAATCTGTATGTATAGTCTTTTATTTGTTACTGGATTAAAGTTCATGATGATCCACCTCATTATAGGAGTTCCTTCTTAAATTATAATGCTTTGCGGTCGTCCCGGCAAAAGAGGAGTAAAAGAAGGCGTGCAGGAGTATGATTTACTCGTCTTATTTGAAAAAAATGCAGAAAAGTTATTTAAGTCCTACATCATTATGGAAAAATATGGACTATAGTAACGTATGTTCGGCCCTTGACCTTTGATATAATAGTAGGACAATAGCATAGGTGACTCAAGGGTGGTTTGCGCATTACTCTTTCCTTTAACGGAGGGTGGTGTAGCGGATGACGGTGGCTGAGGCGTTGACGTTGATGATCGGATTTGGAACGTTGATTGTTGCGATCTTGTCGGAAAAGAACGAGAAAAAATAACCACCCTTGAGTTGGCAGCTCGAGAAGGGTGGTAATGTTTCCTCTTTTTCGCGCAGATCCCCTAGGGAATCATGCTATTACTGGACAGACCGATTGGTGTTGGCAGCATCGAACGGTCTTTTTCTATGCACAAATATTATAGTAACGCAATTGGAAGGGATTGTCATGTGACTATTGGAGTAAATGCTGCTTACTAATCCATTTCCGTAATTGGTCTTTGTCAAACCGGTTTTATGTACTGCAGTCCTATTGGTAAGCGATTGACTTATCCATGGGGTTGTTCCCTTGTAATGCTTGTCTACATTTTACCGGACAGCAAATTGTATTTCCATTTAGAACCAGCTAAGCAACTATAATTGGTGCTTCGGACATATAGAAATTAGACCTATAAAATATTTGAAGATTATTTAAACCCTTGGTACTGTAATTGTATGGATGGTGAAACAATTTGGAAAAGAGGCATCAGTAGGAAGAATGAGAACAATAGTCTCTTTGAGAGCCTGCTGCGTACTACATTTAGTATCTTCTCATTAGCTTCAGTAAAATAAATAACATGCGATATTATTTAAATTTTCTAAAAGTATTGACTTTATTTTATACATAATTTATATTTCAACTAACAATTAAATAAACTTATCAAGAGAGGTGGAGGGACTGGCCCTAGGATACCTCGGCAGCAGACTTTTTAAAGCACTGTGCCAAATCCAGCAAGCGTATGCTTGAAAGATAAGCGGAGTATAACGGAACGGTTTTTTTACCTCTTCTTATTTCAAGAAGAGGTTTTTTTAATGCCCGAAGTACACTATGGAAAGGGAGATTTGAATGGAGACTATAATTGCTAATGATGCCACACAATATGTGAAAATAGCAGCAACTCTAGCTCAGGAGTTTTCGAAGGACGCAGCAGAACGTGATAAAGCTGGCGGTACAGCTAAGGTACAGCGAGACGCTTTAAGGGAAAGTGGACTATTGAATCTTATTATTCCTAAAGAGTACGGAGGAGAAGGGCAGCCTTGGTCTCTTGTTCTTAAAATTGCTCGAGAATTAGCCAAAACGGATGCGGCTCTTGGACATTTGTATGGCTACCATGCTTTTCAAACAGTTTTGCCGCACACTGCGGGTACTGCAAAACAAAAAGAGTATTTTTATACGCAATCAGCAAAAAACAATTGGTTTTGGGGAAACTCGTCTAACCCGATTGAGCCTAGTTTAATCGGGAGAAGGCAAGGAGACTCTTTTACTCTGAATGGACATAACACGTTTAGCACTGGTGCTAAGGATTCTGATCGCTTGGCTATTACATGGTACGATAATGCGGAAAAAACAACCTTCTATCTTGGAATTATTCCGAGTTCTAGACAAGGTGTCACGATTAATACCGATTGGGACGGTATGGGGCAAAGACAAACGGATAGCGGATCCGTTACCTTTGAAAATGTTGTAGTGGAAGCAGATGAAGTTATTGATTTCACGGAATCTAAAGGGACACCTTTTGCCACTTTTGATGCCATTTTATCGCAGATTTTTTTAGCGAATGTTTTTGTTGGTTCTGCTGAAGGAGCATTAGAAGAAGCAAAGAAATATACGATTGAGAAATCACGACCATGGTATCTTACAAATTATGAAGAAGCTATTGATGATCCTTTTATTCAACGGAGCTATGGGGATCTTTGGATTGATGTTCAAGCTGCAGTTCAATTAGTGGAAAAAGCCGGGGAAAAGGTAGACGAGGCTTGGGCAAAGGAGCGTTCGCTTACAGAGGAAGAACGGGGAGAAACGGCTCTTTTCACAGGCGCAGCGAATGCTTTTGGAACCAAGGTTGCCTTACACGTGACAAGCGAAATTTTTCAGGTAATGGGTGCCCGTTCAGCTACCAGGAAAAATAACTTTGATCGGTTTTGGAGAAATGTCCGTACCCATTCCCTTCATAATCCTATTGAATACAAACGGAAGAACATAGGGCGTTGGATGTTGACTGGGGAGTATCCAACTCCTACTGTTTATTCATAAGAAAAATCATGTATGTTTTATATCAAAAGAAGCACTATAAGAAACATTAACTTGGAGATTTTATAAAGAAAACAAGCTTGTTAGGCTGCCAGGCTATCGAATCCTTATGGTATACGGCAGCCTATTTTTTTTTGGTCCGCTCTACAGTCAATTCGTTCTCTATCTTCTTTGATCAGAATGCTCAAGACCTCTGGATAGTTTCTATTCATTTTCGTATCATGGAATAGATGTGATAAACGGCATTTTCTAATAAGGAGGTAAGTCATGTTTTTGAAAAGAGTAAAACTGCTACAGGAAAATAGCTATAATTCCAATGCCTATCCATTTTCCATACCAGCTCTCCAGCAACTGAATGAACTGGATTTCAAGAAACCTGTCACCTTCTTCGTCGGTGAAAATGGCAGCGGGAAATCGACATTAATGGAAGCAATCGCAGATTTGTGCGGATTCAACACAGCTGGGGGCGGGCGTAACAATACATATGACCTGGAAGCATCTGAAGCTGCGCTTTCTGATCATATTCGGCTATCCTGGCTGCCTAAGGTGACCAAGGGCTTCTTCCTGCGGGCAGAATCTTTCTATCATTTTGCTTCACATATAGATGACATCGGCTCTATTCAAGCCTACGGCGGAAAATCACTGCATCATCAATCCCACGGGGAAGCTTTTCTTTCTTTGTTTCAGAATCGATTTGGAGGCAAGGCAATATACTTACTCGATGAGCCGGAGGCAGCACTATCACCGCAACGCCAGCTTACGTTTCTCCGCATCATCCATGATTTAGAGAAGACAGGGGAAGTGCAATTTATCATTGCTACCCATTCACCGATTTTACTTGGTTATCCGGGAGCGGAGATTTTGCACTTCAGTGAGGAAGGAATCCGGTCTGTGGATTATGAGGAGACGGAGCATTACCAAATTACGAGAGGTTTTTTGGAGAATAGGGAAGGGTATTTGAAGCATCTTTTCTAATAAAAAAAGGCACATCCTAAAATTTTAGGGGATGTGCCTTTTTTTGTGCTTGTCGTTAATAGAGAGCAGGCTTATGATATTTTCACCATAATACAAATTTATGACATGGCTTTGGGTTCAATTTTTGCACCACAAATAACTCTCGGGCATTCTACAATAATATTAGGAATAGAAACCGTTTTCAATGATGCTTATTCCTAGTTGAAAAGGAGACTATGACAATGACGGCCGATCAATCTAGTCCATTGCATTCCAGCTTGCTTCACAGTTTATTCTCTATCATCAACGAAGGAAATGTCCGCGATACGAACTATGTGTTGGCACATTATTTCCTGGAAAATTACAGTGAACTGCAGAATTTGAATATTTTTGATGTCTCGACGGATTGCTTTGTATCTAGATCTAGTGTGAGGAGGTTCTGTAAAGCGATAGGATACGAGAATTTCATTGATTTGAAAGCAGAATTCTTTCGCTATGACGAAGTGTATTACAAAAATATCGAGTACTATAAACAACCAAATTATCAGCAGCTGCTTTCCTTTGAAATCAATAAGATGATTCAGGATATGTCGATTGCACTAAATGAATCTGTCTTACAAGATCTATTGGAGCGATTTCAGAAGAGCAGAAATGTCATCTTTATGACACCAGGTGCTTACGGTGGCTTGATCAAGGATTTTCAAGAAAAGCTGATTACCCATAAGCGGATCATCTACTTGATTTCTGAACATTACACTGAGAATGAATTGATCAGGAATTTGGATGAGAAGGATTTGTTAATTACACTCTCAACTTCAGGTGTGTTCGCAGGTCAAGCTTGCTCGTTTACAAAAGGACTGAAGGCATCGAAAGTATTGATTACTGGGGTGGCAAATCCCCAGATCGAATTGTTCTATGACAAGGTGTATTACCTATCAGCTAAGAAGAATGAGGAGCTAAATTTCCCTATCTACAGCAAGTATGGAATCCATTTCATGCTGGATCTGCTTTATAGCGAATACGTCAAACAGAATAAATGAACTACGGCATTACTCAGATTACCAACCATTTAAATTTGAGGATGTGGAAGAGATGAGCAAATATAACGAGCTCTCCAAAAAAATTATCGAAGGTGCTGGCGGCACCAACAATATTAAAGTTGTCAATCACTGTGCAACAAGGCTGCGGCTGACAGTTTCGGATATCGAGCAAGTGAAGCAAGACGAACTAAAGCAGCTGAAGGGTGTCATGGGCGTTGTCAGTCGCGGAAACGAATTGCAAGTCATTATTGGTACTGATGTAGCTACTGTTTACAGTAGCGTTCTCCAGGTTGGCGAATTCAGTGAGACTCAAGCCAAGCAGGCTGCCGCGGTTGATCCTGTTCAAGATGAGGAACAAAAGAAGAACAAAAAGAATCCATTTGCAATGATTGTCGATTTTATCAGCGGAACATTCGTGCCGGTGCTTCCTGTACTAGTTGCTGCAGGACTTGTTGCTGCTGTACTGAATATTGCTGTTACTTTCTTCGGTCTTTCAGATACAAGCGGGACGTATACGGTATTAACAGCCGTTAATAATGCAGGTTTTTTCTTCCTACCCATTTTCATTGGTTATAGTGCCGCAAGGAAATTATCTATCAATCCTTTGATGGGGATGTATCTTGGTGCCATCCTGGTGCATTCCAGTATCAATAATGCGGAAGGTCTCAATTTTTTAGGTATTACCATTCCACAAGTTACCTATAGTACATCAGTCATTCCAATCATATTGGGTGTGTTGTTCATGTTAGTAGTCGACAAAGGATGGAACAAGGTTATCCCGAAAGAGATTAAGTTCTTTGCTCAGCCTCTGCTTACGATATTAATCGTAACACCTGTTACATTGATTGTCTTAGGGCCACTTGGAAACTTTATTGGTACGTATATTGCGTCTGGTTTAAATTTCGTCAATGCAGAGCTTGGATGGTTTTCTGTTGGATTAATCGGTGCATTGACACCGCTTCTAGTTATGACTGGTACGAATCAGGCGTTATTCCCGCTCGTATTTGCGGCTATGGCTGACAATGGCTATGACGCGTTTGTAATGAGCGGCATGTTAGCTGCGAATGTGGCAATCGGAGCCGCGGCGCTCGCCATGTCCTTCCTTAAAAAAGATAAGGATACGAAGGCGATGAGTCTGTCTGCAGGTATTACTGGTGTAATGGGGATTACTGAGCCAGCAATTTTCGGTGTATTGATCCGATTCCGGGCGGCATTCGTCGGAGCAATCACAGGAGGACTTGTTGGCGGTATATTTGCTGGAATCGTCTTCTTAAAACAATACGCAGTTGTTTCGCCGGGGATTGCTGCGATACCAACATTCATCCCGACAGATGGATCAGGCTTGAGTGCGAATTTCTGGTATGCCCTTGTTACTATCATCTTGGCGGCAATAGTATCTTTCACAACTACATTTATAGCTGGAAAATCAGGCAAGTTCAAAAGCTAGGTTCCAAAAGCTGCACCACATGAAAAGATAGGAAGGCTTACAGTAATTATAGGAACACAAAATAAAGATTGGAGAGGGATGGGAAAATGTTCTACAAACAAGATCCGGTATTTCCGAAAGACTTTTTGTGGGGAGCTTCCAGTGCTGCCTGGCAGGTAGAAGGAGCAGTGAATGAAGATGGCAGAACAACAGCAATTATCGATTTGAACAGTCAAAAGAAAAAACCTTATACAGACAACTCTATTGCTGCTGATCATTATCACCACTACGAAGAGGATGTCAAATTGATGGCTGAGTGCGGCTTTTCATCCTATCGTTTCTCGATTGCTTGGCCGCGTATTTATCCTCACGATTCTAGTGAACCGAATCAAAAAGGAATCGATTTCTATAACAATCTAATTAATGAATTGATCAATCATAATATCGAGCCGATTGTTACACTTTACCACTATGATATGCCAGTGTGGGTCGATGAAAAATATAATGGCTGGTATGACCGCGGCATTATTGATGCATTTGACCGATATGTTCGCACTTGCTTTACTGAATTCGGGGATAGGGTGAAATACTGGCATTCTTTGAATGAACAAAATATGCAGATTTGCTATGGTGATTGGCTTGGTGTAGCGAAGTATCCGGAAACATGGTTTAAGGATAAATGGAAGGTCAACCACATTATGAACATGTGTCATGCGAAAGCAGTCGTAGCTTGTCATGAACTGGTTGAGGACGGCAAAATTGGTCCTGTTCCAGGTTATGTTCCGATCTATCCGGCGTCTGCACATCCTGATGATCAGATTGCTGCTATGAATGCAGAAGAATTAACTGAAAAAGTGTGGAACGATCTCTACGCTCATCGCGAATATAATGGTTTTATCAAGAGCTACTGGAAAGAAAATGATATCGATCCGGAAATACAAGAAGGCGATATGGAATTGATTAGGGAAGCTAAAATCGACTTCGTTGCCTTAAACTGCTACCGATCTAACACGGCTAAGGCTTGTGAAATCGATGAAGAACCTCGCGAATATAAGCTGAATAAAAGTGGTGTAAAAGGTAACCTGGAATTCCCGAAAGTACCGGGACTTTATCAGCTCACAGAGAACCCATATGTTGAAACGACAGATTGGGATTGGGAAATCGATCCTGTAGCTATGCGCTATATGCTTCGATATGTATGGGATCACTATCAGCTCCCGATGATGATTACAGAGAATGGCTATGGAGCATATGACCAAGTATCAGAAGATGGAAAAGTTCATGACCCGAAACGGATCGAATTCCTGCGTGACCAAATCTATCAAGTAGGACTAGCCATCATGGACGGTTGCGAAGTAATCTCGTATAATCCATGGTCTTTCACTGATCTGCTTAGCACAGGTAACGGTATGGCGAAGCGCTACGGTTTGGTTTATATCAACACAACTGATGAAGAGATATTAGATTTAAAACGTATACCAAAGGATTCTTACTACTGGTATTCAAATCTAATAAAATCCAATGGACGTGACTGGGGTAAATGAAAATAGCAGAAGACCTTCCTTACGTGGGAGGTCTTTTTTTGTTATTTGTATCACTTATGCATGCGATTCCTGTAAAATATAAGAAAATATGGAATTCAGGAGGTCTACTTAATGTCAGTTACATTCGAGGAAATGAACACTGAAGAAGTACAGCAGTATATTGATTTTGAAATTCCTAACTATGCGGAAAATGTATCTGCTAATCTCGGTATTCCAAAAGAGACAGCTCTTAAAGATGCCGACAAACAGCTGTACAGTTTAATAACAGAAGAAAACAGAAAGAAAGATCATTTTATTGGGCACGTAGTTTGCGAAGATAAGAAAGAGAATGTTGGTATCATTTGGTACAACATTCAGCCAGAAAGAGACAGGATTTTTATTTTCCACATCTACATATTTGAAACATTCCGGAAGAGGGGCTATGCCAGTGCTGCGCTGACTCTTTTAGAAGAAGTGGCGAAACAAGAAGGTATTGGCACAATAGCACTGAATGTATTTGCTAACAACGCGGGTGCGCAGCATGTATATAGTCGGCTAGGTTATGAGACGGTATCAATGGTGAAGACAAAGAAACTTTGAGGTGGAAATCATATGGGAATACGATTATGTAAAGATGATGATTTGAAAGCATGCAGCGATACTTATGCCAAAGTTTTCAATGAAGCTCCATGGAATGAAGCCTGGACTACAGAAACTGCATTTTCTTACTTGATTGATTTTTATCAAACACCTGGTTTTACAGGAATTGTTGCGACAGAAAATGAGGAAGTGATTGGCTTTCTCTTCGGTGTGAAAAGGAAATGGTGGTCTGGTGATGAATTCTTTATAAACGAGATGTGTGTACGAACTGACCAGCAGAGTAAAGGCGTCGGCAAGGCTCTTATGGAGTACCTTATTGGAACTACAGATGCAGAGACAATCTCCTTGCTGACAGACCGTGGATTGCCAGCAGAAACTTTTTATAAGCGAAACGGGTTCAAGGAGATTGAGAGAATTATGTTCATGAGCAGGGACGTTTAAAAATAGTAGAAAAGAGGTGCATGAATGAAAAAAACAGTTCTTATTTTTCTTACTGAACAATATGCGGATTGGGAAGTGAGCTATGTAGCAGCAGAACTGCAAGCACCGCATTCAGAGTATCAGGTGAAGACTGTCACGCTGGATGGAAAGCCAGTTTCATCTATAGGAGGATTCAAGGTTCTCCCAGATTATAGTTTAGCAGAAACAAAGACTATCGACTTTCACATGCTTATCCTGCCAGGCGGTAACACGTGGAGACAGCCCGAAACTGTCCCAGTAAAAGAGCTGGTTGCACACTGTGTGGCAAACAATATTCCTGTGGCAGCCATTTGTGATGCAACTGTTTTTCTTGGAAGGTATGGTTTCTTGGAAGGCCGGAAGCATACAAGCAACACCTTGGAATATCTGAAGGAAGGTGCTCCAATTTATACTGGGGAAGAAGATTATATTGATGCACAATCAGTCCGAGATGGAAACTTGATTACAGCTAATGGAACCGCACCTTTGGAATTTGCGCAAGATATCTTAAAACTGCTGGCTGTACGGGAAGACGAGAAGATTGATAGATGGTATAGGTTTTTTAAAGAAGGTTCTATTGTTTCAACGAGGTAGACAGCTTTACTGTGGCATAAGGAGGCATTTACTATGTATGCCTCTTTTCTATGGAATAGAAAATATGTTGTCGGGATCCGTACTGTATGAGCGGATTCAATAGATCGGGGTGATAGAATTTGCTGTCAAAGAGACAGATTGGAATTCTTGAATTGATGGAACTCGGGGACGAGTATACTGGTGAACAGATTGCAGGTATGCTAGGCGTAACAGCGAGAACAGTAAGGGCTGATATGCGCGTGTTGACTAGTACCTTATCAACTTTCGGAGCGGTCATCGATTCGAAAAGGGGCAAGGGTTATAGACTGACCGTGCATGATCCTGAAGCCTATAATCGCATGAAAATGCAGACGCAAGAGATGGAGGATCAATCAGACCGTGTTGTAAAATTAGCCCTTTTACTGTTACAAAGAAAGACTTTCTTGAAATTAGAGGAAGCTGCAGAAACACTGTATGTTAGCGAATCTACCGTTAAGAATGATCTGAGAGTGCTAAAAAAAGATTTGGAATCCAGAGGTCTTGCTGTTATCACAAAGCCGAAATATGGGATACGTATTATTGGATCTGAACGACAGCTGCGAAATGTGTATCGTTCATTTCTTGAAGCAGATGCTATTATACCTGGACTTAAGGATAAACGGTATCAAGAGCTTCGGGAGTTAGTCGTTTCAGTACTCAAGGAAGAAGATACATTAGTAACGGATATAGGTGTGGATAATCTAGTAATTCATATTTGGATTGCTAGTGAACGGATGGATGCAGGTTTAGTTGCAGATATATCCCAATCAGATCAGGAATCTATTACTCGATCGAAGGAATACCATGTGGCACAAAAGCTTGCGAAAAGTGTTGGGATTGTACTGGGAGTAGACCTGCCAAAAGACGAGATTATATACATGACAATGCATATACTAGGAGCTAAGTCGGTTTCTTATGAAGAAAAAGGAGTGAAAGATTTTACGAAAGTTGTAGAGCCCCGAGTCATGGAAATCTCAAGAGAGCTGCTACGTATCGTGGATAACCATATGCAGCTTGCACTTTCGACGGATAATGAGCTGCTCTGTGGTATCGCTCTGCATCTTAAACCAGCATTGAACCGCTTCAAATACGGACTCACAATTCGGAATCCAATGCTTTCAGAGATCAAGCAAGCATATCCAGAAGCGTTTGATGCCAGCGTATTGATGGGGAAGAAATTGCAGGAACTGACAGATGTAGCGATTAATCAAGATGAACTAGGCTACTTAGCTTTACATGTCGGAGCTGCAATGGCAAGACAAGAAAGTCAGCGTGTAAAGAAACGCGCTTTGGTCGTATGTGCAACTGGGATAGCTAGTTCGCAGCTGCTGTACTATAAATTGCGAGCACGATTTAGCGGTAGGATGGAAGTTGCAGGTACGTGCAGTGCTGCAGATTTACAAAGACGGTCACTTGAAGATATTGATCTTATTATCAGCACAGTGCCGTTGACGAGTACCTTGTCGACACCAATTGTAAATGTTCATACGTTGCTTCGGGAGTCTGATGTAGGCCAGATTGAACGTATACTTACGGATAGAAAGCAAACCCTATCAGCCTATATCCGGTCAGATCATATCTTTTTACAACAAACCTATACGAATCGGGATGATGTTTTGCAGTTTCTGGTTGAGCAAATGGAAAAGCGCTTCGTTGTCCCATCTAATCTACTGGCACTTATAAAGGAACGAGAAGAGATGGCTCCGACATTCCAGGAAAACCTTGTTGCAGTCCCACATCCTATTTATCCAGTTATGGATGAACCAGTGGTGCTCTGTTGTACGCTGCAGCAGCCTATTGATTGGGGAGGAAATGAAGTACAAGTCATATTCCTTTTCTGTATACCAAAACAATATAATGAGGGTTTGCAGCAGCTTTACGAAAGTATGGTCGTTTTCATCGAAGATAGACAGAAAGTGAAACAGCTTATACACGCACAGGATTTAGCAGCCTGTCTCCCCCTGTTAAGCTGATAGTTTTCCTATGAATGAGGAAAAACAATGTATGTAAATGTAAGCGCTTTTATAATAGACTCTGGTATAAGCGAAGGGGGAGAGTCAGATGGGCAAGAAAATGGATAAATTCACAGGTGCCTTGGAAAGCGTAGCTTATACCATATCCAACCAGAAGCACATAAAGGCGATTAAGCAATCATTCGTAACCTTGATGCCAGTCATTATTGTCGGGGCGTTTGCAGTCCTGGTCGAGAATATGATTCTGGATCCGGAGACTGGTTTAGCAGCCTTCAGTATGTTTTCATTCTTGGCTGAATTACAAGGAATCATGGGCGCAATAAATTATGCAACATTGAATTTCATTACCATTGCAGCAGTGGTACTGATCGGGATAGAACTTGGGAGAATCAATGGTCACAAATCATTATTCCCAGGCTTGATGGCCTTGATCTCGTATATCTCCGTCATACCAACAACGGTATTACTAGAGGTAGACGGTTCTTTGCAGGAAGTGGTCAATGTATTAGCTAGGGAGTTCTCAGATCCGAAAAGTCTTTTCCTTGGCATGTTCATTGCTCTCATATCTGTAGAGCTGTTCACCTGGTTTTCCAAGATGGATAAACTTACGATTAAGATGCCTGACAGTGTTCCATCCAATGTAACGACATCGTTTGCTTCTTTATTTCCATCGATTATTACGGTAACGATTATTGCCAGCTTCGGGTTTGCATTCCATCGATTAACAGGTATTTATTTACATGAAGCAGTCTATAACGTGATACAGCGTCCCTTGGAGTCTGCTATCCAAGGCTTGCCGGGAATCTTATTGCTAATGTTCGTTGCACAATTCTTCTGGGTAATCGGTATTCATGGGAACCAGATGATCAAGCCGATACGGGAACCGCTTTTACTCGGGTCTATAGCAGTCAATATGAATGCTTACGCTGCCGGTGAGGAAATCCCAAATATCATCACGATGCCTTTCTGGGATGTTTACATGAACATTGGAGGCTCGGGTGTCACAATCGGACTTTTGGCTGCGATATTCATTGCAGGGAAAAAGCAGGAGATGCGCAGTATTGCAAAGCTATCCGCAGGACCGGGTGTATTCAACATTAATGAGCCTGTCATTTTCGGTGTACCAGTCATGTTGAATCCTATTCTGGCGATTCCATTCATCATTACTCCGCTAATTACGGGTACAATTGGATATATTGCAACTGTTATCGGATTTGCAGATAAAGCTGTCGTCATGGTTCCGTGGACAACGCCGCCGATTATTAACGCATGGTTATCTACAGGCGGCAGCTGGGGAGCGGTTGTTACCCAGTTGATTTGTATAGCTGCTTCCATTTTGATCTACCTGCCTTTCATTTTCATCGCGAACCGCACACGCAGACTAGATGAAGGTAACAAAGATGAAAGTAGTACAAAGATAGGATAGTTACTAGATCTTGCTCTACTGTCATTCATCAGATTGACGATTACGTGGAAAAACGGCGGCAGATGTGACGTATCAGCAAGTCATCCATTCAAGGTTACTGAACTGTGCAGATATGGAATACAAATAATAGGGGGTAACAGTATGAAGCGAATTCTACTAGCCTGCTCAGCAGGTATGTCAACATCGATGGTTGTATCAAAGATGAAAAAGGCAGCAGATGCTTTAGGGGGAGAGGAGTATTATATCTATGCTATCCCGGAAGGAGCAATAGAGGAAGAATTGCAAGCACATCACGATGAAGTGGTCGTCATCATGTTAGGTCCTCAAGTCAGATTTGCTAAACGAGCGACAGAAAAGCGAGCAGCACCATATGGTATTCCTGTGGATGTAATGGATGTAAAATTGTACGGCACTGCTGATGGAGAGAAGTTATTGGAAAAAGCGCTGCAGTTAGCAAGTCAGCGACAATAGGAGGGGATCTGGTGAAAGAGACATTAGAAGAAATGCAGCAGGCAGCCTTCCAGATCATAGCGCATGCGGGGGATGCTCGCAGTCATTACGTAGAAGCCATGCGATTGGCAAGAGGAAGAGATTTTGAGGGAGCGAAATCTGCAATGGCATCAGGAGATAAAGCATATAACCAGATTCATAAGGTGCACGTTTCCTTTATTCAGCGAGAAGCCACAGGGGAAATGCTGCCGTTTTCACTGCTTCTTGCACATGCGGAGGATCAGATGTTATCTAGTGAAACTATCAAGATAATGGCGAGTGAGTTTTTGGCACTGTGCACAGAATTGCTTCCCGTCAAAATAGATCAACACTCAAAATAATGAGCAGCATCAGAACACTTATCAATAAGGCTAAAATAGACTCAAGCCAATGCTTGAGTCTATTTACGATTTTATTAACGACTAAATTTTCAGAATTATAAATGTTATAATAGGGGTGAACAATTCTACTATCAGGAGGAACCCTATCTTGCAAACAAGTCACGATGTGTATACGAGGATATCGGAAATTCTAGAAGGTAAAAGTAAAGAGTTGACTGCTGTCAGCGATCGAATATGGGATTTTGCAGAGACGAGATACGAAGAGGTCCAATCTGCAGAAATACTAGCGGCGACTTTGGAAGAAGAAGGTTTTGAGGTGCAGCGAAACGCAGGTGATATTGAGACAGCATTTGTTGCTAGTTTCGGAAGCGGGAAGCCGGTCATTGCATTCCTTGGCGAGTACGATGCATTATCTGGTTTGAGTCAGCAAGCAGACAGCGCAACGAAGGATCCGATAGAAGAAGGCGGCAATGGACATGGCTGCGGACATAACCTGCTTGGTACAGGCGCGATGGCGGCTGCGATTGCAGTGAAACAGCTGATGGAAGAAACCGGACTGGAAGGAACAGTGCGTTATTATGGGTGTCCGGCAGAAGAAGGCGGAGGCGGTAAGGCCTTTATGGCTCGATCGGGTCTCTTCGATGATGTAGATGTGGCGCTAACATGGCATCCATGGGATGAAAATCAAGTCTATCATGCTAGAATGCTGGCGACATGCCAAGTATATTTCCGTTTTACTGGGACAAGCAGTCACGCAGCTTTCAGTCCGCACCTTGGCAGAAGCGCGTTGGATGCAGTTGAGCTGATGAACATCGGTTCCAATTTCCTGCGTGAGCATATCATTCCAGAAGGACAGCTGCATTATGCGATTACCGATACTGGTGGAATGAGTCCGAATGTTGTACAGGCTAATGCAGAGGTACTTTACAAAATCCGTGCTCCTAAAATGGGTCAGGTTGAAGAGATTCTAGAGCGGGTCAAAGACGTAGCAAGAGGAGCAGCCTTGATGACAGGAACCAAATTGGAAATCCAATTCGATGCGGCTTCAGCAGATCTGATTCCAAATGAAACGCTAGGAAAGCTGATACATAAGCATTTGGTAGCAACTGATGCTCCAAACTATACAGAAGAAGAGTTTGCATTTGCCCAAGAGGTACAGCAGACATTCAGTGCAGAAGAAAAAGCTGTAATACAGAAAAATGATAATAAAGTGCTCGCACAAGGTATCTTAGACTTCCCTCCAGTACCAGGCTTCTTCAAAGGATCAACAGATGTAGGTGACGTCAGCTGGCTTGTCCCTACCGGTCAGATCTATGTTACTACCTGTGCTTATGCAACACCATTCCATAGCTGGCAGCTTGTTACGCAAGGAAAAACATCTATTGCCCATAAAGGCATGCTGTTCACAGGTAAGGTGCTAGCTGCATCTGCTATAGAATTATTAGAGAAGCCTGAGCTAATCGAAGGAATAAAGGCAGAACACCAGGAAAACCTTGGCGGAGAAACGTATAGATCATTGATTCCGCCCGATACGAAACCAGCTCCAATTAAAAGATTTGCTAAATAAATGAAAAGAAGACAAGTCCTAGGGGACTGACCCCCGTTTTTGAGACAGAGATCAAAACACCTTCAAACAGCCAATTGCCGATAT
>NZ_LR700950.1:0-200 GCF_902497585.1 Terribacillus sp. AE2B 122
GGTAATAGCGAAGAGGTCACACCTGTTCCCATGCCGAACACAGTAGTTAAGCTCTTCAGCGCCAATGGTAGTTGGGTTCGCCCTGCGAGAGTAGGACACTGCCAGGCAGTTCTTTTTTGTATACATATTTATTATTGTTCCACAGTAGCTCAGTGGTAGAGCTATCGGCTGTTAACCGATCGGTCGCAGGTTCGAATCCT
>NZ_LR700950.1:210-12284 GCF_902497585.1 Terribacillus sp. AE2B 122
TGCTTCCTTAGCTCAGTCGGTAGAGCACCACCATGGTAAGGTGGGGGTCAGCGGTTCAAGTCCGCTAGGAAGCTTAGAAAAAAGTATTAGAGTTTAATTACTCTAATACTTTTTTTGATTCTATAGATATTTAACTATAGAGCCCTATCATACTAAGAAAGAACTTTTCTACAATCTAAGATGATAAAGAAGGTCTTACAATCAATTCACTCACATCGATTTCTGCAGGCTGTGAAATTGCATAAAGAATGGCTTGTGCAATAGCAGAAGCAGGAAGGGCTTGTCGTCGATACTCGATCATAGCTTCACTCGCTTGTTTATCGGTAATATGATTAGCCAATTCTGATTCAGTTACACCGGGTGAAATTAGAGTTGAACGAATGTTATTCGTTGCCTCCTGTCGTAAACCTTCCGTGATTGCGCGGACTGCATATTTGGTTGCGCAATAAACTGCTGCTGTTGGGGTTACTTCGTATGCGCCTATAGAAGCTATATTAATAATATGTCCGTTATGCTGTTCCTTCATCAGAGGTAATGCAGCACCAATACCATGGAGGACACCTTTTATATTCACATCAATCATACGATTCCATTCATCGATTTTCAGAGCTTCCAATTTAGATAGTGGCATTACACCAGCATTATTTACAATTACATCAATTCTTCCGTATGCCTTTGTAATTTCTTGTACTGTATCCTGCATTTGTTCAAAGTCCGTAACATCCAACTGCTTATAATCGGCTGTATATCCTTTTTGGCGGAGAGTGGATACAACTGTTTCTAATTTATCTGTTCTGCGGGCTGCCGCAATCACAATAGCACCATTTTCAGCCAACAATTCTACAGTTGCTGCTCCGATACCGCTGCTTCCTCCGGTGACAAGAACAACTTTATTCTTTATACTCATGCTTGTATCTTCCTTTCAAATATAATTTTGATAGGAGACTCTTTGTTTGACCACATTAGCCGTGGTCACGATATAGAATCATCCCTGCGTGATATAAGATTCCGTTACGAAAATCTCCATCAGCTGTGAATCCAGTATCATCTTGATATTCAATGTGGTCACCTATTATCTGATAATTACCTGTATAGGCGCCTTCGACATTACCGCGAGCTTCAACATAGCGTCCTTCGTCTAGTAGTTCATGCCTGATATACCGATCTTTAGTGACCCAGAGTCCAGCATAAGAATGATTAATAGTCTTCAATCAATATCAACTCCTTTTTCTGATCTACTATTAGTATCATGGAAAGTGAATATGGAGCGGTAGCCGGCGTCTCTTTAATTCTTGCCCTATCCTCCAAGACAATGAGTTCAACAAAGGAGGATGTATTCCATGTCGTCAGAAGGGCAATTGCAATTGAGAGAAGCCGAGCTTACAAAGCTGGTCTCAAGATTTGCAACCAAGGATGGTACGAATCTTACACGTATCTCTAGTCTGGAATTTATTCGATCTGTAAAGCCGCTGAAGCCTATACATACAATGCATGAACCTGCGTTGTGCATTGTTCTGCAAGGAAGAAAATTGGTATCCGTTAATGGGGAAGAGTTCTTTTACCGGAAGGGCGATTACTTAGTCGTAGCAGTCGATCTGCCAGTTATCGGAGAAATTTTAGAGGCAAGTGAGACGGAACCATATTTATGTCTTCGATTGAATTTTAATTTACTGCAGATAGCAGAGGTCTCAAAAGAGTATAAGCATCACGCCACCAACAAAGGTATATCTGAGAGAGGCATATTTGTAGATCAGACAGATGAAGTTATTGTGGAGGCGTTAATCAGACTCGTGAAGCTACTGCATACTCCTGAAGACACGGAAGTACTTGCACCTCTTATTATCAAAGAAATCCTTTACCGTATCATGCAGGGAAAGCACGGTGACAGAGTAAAAAACCTCGCTGCCAAAGGGAGTAAGTTATCTGAAGTAGCTGCTGCTCTATATTATTTAAAGAAGTATTTTTCTCGAGAAATAAAAATAGATGAATTGGCTAAACAAGTAAATCTTAGCCCGTCAGCTTTATACCATCATTTTAAACAAGTTACAACAATGACTCCTATTCAATACCAGAGGGCATTGCGGCTTCAAGAAGCAAGGCGGTTAATAATTGGAGAAGATATTAAAGCGGCTGATGCAGCCTTTAAAGTTGGATATGAAAGTCCTTCTTATTTTAATCGGGAGTACAGAAAAATGTTTGGAAAGCCGCCAGGAATAGATCGAAAAGAGAATCTGAAGATATATAATACGTAGTTCATTCAAAGCAAAAGCCGCATACAAACGTATGCGGCTTTTGCTTATTTTCTGTACTTCTGATAGTTCTTATTCCCGCCAGAGAGATTGTACACTTCTTCAAATCCCATATTCCTGAGTATATTTTGTGCAGCATTGCCTGTTACGCCACTGTTGCAGTAGCATAAAGTTGGTTTTTTCGGGTCGAGTTCTTTCGCTTTCTCCCTCAGCTCTGCTAAAGGAATACTGACAGCTTCAGGCACATGAGAAGTGTTATATTGATCTTTAGCCCGTGTATCGATAATCTGGAAGTTTTCTCCTTGTTCCAGCCTATGCTGCAGCTCTTTTGGTGTAAGCAGCTTATTATGCTTCTTTATGGCGTTATCGAGCGCCATGCCAGTGTACATGACGGGATCCTTTGTTGTGCTGAATGGTGGGGCATATGCTAGATCAAGATGGAACAGGTCCTCTGCTTTGGCACCGAAGGTCATAGCAGTGACGAATACATCGATACGCTTGTCCACGCCTTCTTCTCCAACTGCCTGGACACCAAGCAGTTGGCCGGTAGCTCGGTCAGCAATTGCTTTTATGATAATCTCCTTGCCTCCAAGATAAGCAGCGCGGGCAGGTTTGATATTATGCAGTGTTTCGATATCATACCCGTGTGCAAGAGCTTCTTGTTCGTTCATGCCGGTCTGCCCGACAGCTAATTCGAATACACGGACAATGCCGGTGCCAAGAATACCTCGGTGAGCAGAAGTGCCTCCGGTAATGACGTCACCAGCTATACGTCCCATCTTATTAGCGGTGGAACCAAGCGGTCGATAGAGCGGTTTACCAGTGATAACGGAGAAGCTTTCTGCCACATCTCCGACTGCATATACATCCGGCAAATTGGTTTGCATTTTTTCATTTACTGCAATTGCTCCGGTTTCTCCAATTTTGATGCCAATCTTTTCAGCTAAAGCTGTATTTGGCTGAACACCAACAGCCAGGAAAACTATATCAGATGCAATTGTATCTCCACTGGAGGTAATGACGTCTGTATTCGTAATACGGACAGCTTCTTGTCCGAGAAGCAAGTTTACACCATGTGCTTCCAAAGTATCTGCCACATGGTCAGCTATATCTTTATCCAGATGTTTCATTACCTGATTGCTGCGCTGGAGTATGGTTACTTCAATTCCTAGATGAGTGAGTTGTTCGGCCATTTCCAATCCAATATAACCGGCGCCGATAATAGTAGCTGTTTTCGGCTTGCGGGATTCGATGAACTGTTCGATTGCACCAGCATGTTGTATTGTACGTACGTGAAAGACATGGTCGAGCTCTGTGTCTTCTATGTCTGGTGTTAACGGACTAGCACCAGTAGCAAAGACGAGAACGTCATACGTGTCCGTCACTGTTTCTTTTGTATCCAAATTTTTAATAGTTAGGGTTTTAGCAGCATGATCTATATCAATTACTTCATGTCTTGTCTGAATCGAGACATTATAACGTTTCTTGAACCAAGCTGGATTACGCGGATTCAGTGTCTCCAGATCCTCGACTTCATCACCGACAAAGTAAGGGATGCCGCAGACGCTGTAAGATATATCATAGTCCCTGTCATAAATGCGGATATCTGCTTCTTCGTTGTTTCTGCGTGCTTTTGCTGCCACTGAGGTACCGGATGCGACGGATCCTATTATACGGATTTTCATAATATCTCTCCTTTAATGGATGATGGATAACCAAATATAAAGTCCTGTTAGTGTTATGAACAGCGTTGGTATAGTTAATATGATTCCTGTCTTGAAATACGCTCCCCACGATATTTTGACACCTTTTTGGGAAAGGACATGGAGCCATAGCAGCGTAGCTAGTGAGCCGATTGGTGTGATTTTCGGACCAAGATCAGAACCGACCACATTTGCATAAACAAGGGCTTCCCGTATAGCATCGGAAGTGGAAGTCTGGGAAATCGCAATCGCATCAATCATAACTGTCGGCATATTATTCATGACTGAAGACAGAATGGCTGCGATAAAGCCCATACCGATTGTTCCGATGAACATACCTTGGTCTGCGACATATTGGATCGCATCTGCGAGTATATCTGTGAGGCCTGCATTCCGCAATCCGTAGACAACGACATACATACCGATAGAGAAGAAGACGATATTCCACGGTGCACCTTTCACAACTGCTTTTGCTTCAACGGCTGGACTGCGCCGTGCAATAAGCAGGAAGAAGATTGCAATTGATCCAGCTACAAAGGAGACGGGGATATGAAAGAACTCGCAGACGATATAACCGATCACTAATAGGGTTAATACATACCAAGATAGTTTAAACATTTTTCGGTCTTTAATCGCCGAGGACGGCTGCTTTACATAACTTATCTCATATGTGCGAGGGAGACGTTTTCTGAAAAATAAGTAGAGCACAAGGATGCTCGCGCCGAGTGAGATCAAATTCGGAATGATCATACGCGAAGCATATTCCAGGAAAGTGATGTTAAAGAAATCGGCTGATACAATGTTCACCAGGTTACTTACAATCAGCGGCAGTGAAGTAGTATCTGCGATGAACCCACTTGCAATTATGAAAGGAAATACGAGTGCTTCGTCAAAACGTAGTGCTCGTACCATGGCCAGCACAATTGGTGTCAGAATTAAAGCTGCACCATCATTTGCGAAAAAGGCGGATACGATGGCACCTAATACACAGACATAAACAAACATCTTTACGCCATTTCCTTTTGCTGCAGCGGCCATATGTAAAGCGGCCCATTCGAAGAAACCGATGCTATCCAATATTAGTGAAATCAAAATGATAGCCACAAACGCCAAGGTAGCGTTCCATACGATGGAGGTCACTTCCCATACGTCCGTGAAGTCGACCACACCAGCTAATAGAGCGAGAATTGCACCGCTGCAGGCTATCCAGCCGATATTCAAATTCTTCGGCTGCCAGATGATTAGTATAAGTGTGATAAGAAAAATGATACAGGCTAGAACAGTTGTTAACATGTGTATAAAAACTCCCTACTTAACAAGTTATTGCTTCTGCTTTGGTACGCAGCCTTACAAGCTGCTCGTCATACTCGTCCAGCTGGCCGAGAATTTGCTCCACCAAAGCGTGCTGTTCACAAGTCTCGTTAAAACGATAGTAGCGCCATTGCCCGCGTCTTTCTTCGTAAACAAGACCTGCTTTTTTATATTTACGCAAGTGCTGACTGATTGCCGGCTGGCTGACTTCGAACATGTCTACCAGTTCACAGACACAATACTCCTTTTCGGTCAGTAATTTCATTAGCAGCAGACGTGTGGGATCATGAAGGATCTTTAAAGTCTCTGTGAGCTTTTCAGTAGATAAAGCAGCTGTTTCTGTCATCAAAACTCCTCCTTCTGAAACTAGTATATAAGCAAATTGTTATATAAAGCAATTGTTATATACTTATAATAAACAGAGAAGTAGCGTGACATCCTCAGATTAGAAGGGAGAGTAATCTATGATTCTCAATAAAGGCGGAAAGCTGAGTACTGCATACTTTTTATCTTATTTAGAGCTTGTTGCAAGCTTCAGACAATGTGGCACAGAGGAAGTTTATGATATAGTCTTTGACAGGCTATTCGACCGGGATAAAGCAAAACTTGGTTCAGCTAGCTTTCAAGCATTCGAGACTGCATATGAACAATTCAGCAAAAAGCCGGAATCCTTATGAGGATCCCGGCTTTTTCAATATAAGCGACAGCGGATAAATAATAATGGTCTGAAGGATGAGGGATAGCAGCACAGCGCCGAAAGAAAGAGACAATATTTGATGGTTGGCTGAAAGCTCAGCCTGCAATGTTAAAAGCAGCACGATGCTCATCGTTCCCCTTACACCTGCGAATGTCAGAATAACTGTACCTTTCCAATATAAGAGTTCACGCCATTTTTTACTTGGCAGGGCGATTAAAGCCATCGCTAAGAAACGTACAACTATGGATAGGACAAAAATGAGAAGGAGAAATCCAAAATGTTTCCATTGAATATACTGCATGGATACAATCCCTAGGACGATGAACACCAAGGAGAGAATAGTTGGCTCGATAATACTCCAGAATCCCTCCTGGCTATGTCTGTAATAATCCTCATCGTCAGACTTCTGCAGTTCATAGGAAAACATGATACCAGCGGTCACGGTAGCCAATATACCGGATACACCGATAAGCTCAGCCAAATAAAAGCTCCCATAGGCGATGATGATACTGATCATTACTTGGTAGGTACGGTGTTTTAAGAAGTAGATATTTTTTGACAATACCCAGCCGAATAAAGATCCGATAAGTACACCTCCGATAGAAACAAATAGAAATTCCTTTACGAGATGAAACAGAGAGAATGACTCGCCTGCCGTATACATACTTGATACAATGGTGAAAATGACGACACTCGTCCCATCGTTAATCATGGACTCGCCTTCGAGAATCGATGTATATTTCTTGTTCACGTTAGATTCTTCCAACACGGATTCGACGGAAACTGGATCAGTAGGTGTAAGGATAGAGGCGATTAACAACGCCCCAATGAACGATAGGGATAGAAATAAGGAACCGATGCTCCAAACAGCAAGACCGAGTAATAGTGCTGTCGCCAGCATACCAGCTGTACTCAATAATCCGAATAGCATTCCATATCGCCTTAATGCTTGGTAGGAAAATCGATAAGCAGAAATGAATAACAGCGCAGGCAGGAATCCTTTATAAATCAATTCCCGGCTAATGATGACATCTGAGAAGTATGGTATGAATGACAGCATGACACCGGTCACTACCAATAAAATTGGGACTGGTAACTGTTTTTGTCTCTTGTCCAAAGCGTAAAAGATATAGCCGATTGCGAGAAAGATGATTAAATGTTCTGGTGTCATAAACAGCCGCCTTTCTTTAGGTTTCTCTATTACATAACCTATATATTTACCGGCTAATCTTATAAGCAAGCAGCACGAGTTTTAGTACTCCGAATTTTACTGTATAATGGTAATAGCAATCATTATTTCACACACAGTTTTAAAATAGATTGAAAGAGAGTGTTCAACAATGGGACGTAAATGGAACAATATCAAAGAGAAGAAAGCTTCGAAGGATGCCAATACTAGCCGGATCTATGCCAAGTTCGGCAGGGAGATCTATGTAGTTGCCAAACAAGGCGAGCCGGATCCGGAAGCCAATCAGGCATTGAAGTTTGTCTTGGAGCGTGCGAAGACGTACAACGTACCGAAAGCGATCATCGATCGTGCAATCGAGAAAGCTAAAGGCGGCGGCGAAGAGAACTACGACGAAATGCGCTACGAAGGTTTCGGGCCGAGCGGCTCTATGATTATTGTTGATGCATTGACAAACAATGTGAACCGTACAGCTCCTGAGGTTCGTGCTGCATTTAGTAAAAATGGCGGAAACATGGGTGTCAGCGGATCTGTTGCATATATGTTTGATGCGACAGCAGTCGTCGGTATCGAAGGCAAGTCCTCAGATGACGTATTGGAGATTCTGATGGAAGCTGATGTCGATGCACGTGACATCATCGAAGAAGACGATGCGGTCATCGTTTATGCAGAGCCTGATCAGTTCCACGTTGTACAGGAAGCTCTTAAGCAAGCTGGAATCGAAGAGTTCTCTGTTGCTGAGCTTTCTATGCTGGCACAGAATGACATCACCCTTGATGCAGAGGCACAGGAGCAATTCGAAAAGCTGATCGATGCTCTTGAAGATCTAGAAGATGTGCAGCAGGTATATCATAATGTCGATTTAGGCTAAAGTGAAAAAAAGCAGTGCCACCGTGGCACTGCTTTTTTCATCTCATCTTATAGAGATAGTCCCGTCCATTTCCAATAAGTAAAATAAAACAATAGGGTAACAAGTACATAAATCGGCATGAGCAAAAGACTTATCTTAAGTAAATTTTTAGCGTCGTATGTGCTATCACCTTCTTCATAATAGAGAAGCAGAGCCTTTGAACTGACAGGGAATGTTACACAGTAATTCATTCCTATTAAACTTAAAAACACGATAGTATCAAGTTCTACACCGATAGACTGTCCAAAAAGGATTAAACTTGGTATAAAGACGATGGCACGCGTTGTATGTGAAGTGATATATAAATGACTGGTAACGGTTAAGATGGATAGCAGCAAAACAATCGTCCATTCTGAAGCTCCTGCGAATAAATGCAAGTAATGCATCACTTCTTCTTCCATCCAGCCTACAACACCCGTATCCACTAATACTTTCCCAAGAGCTGTGGCGGCTGCCACAAATAAAAGCAAGTTCCATGAAATGGCCTTTATTCCTTGTTTCCAGCTGATCACGCCATAGCGAGGTATCATAAATAACAATGCACCAATCATAGTGACAAATGCAATATCGTACCCATGGATATTCTCAGTAATCCATCCAATAATCAAACCAACAAGTATGATAATTGTCTTTTTCTCTATCTTTTTTATAGATGTGTCCTTATGCGCATTTTTAATAGAAAGTACATCGCTGCTATCTGACGTTATGTGCTTCGGCCATAAAGTTAATTTTACGATATACATTGTTATGAAAGTGATAACGATTGTAAAAGGCACTCCCCATATCAGCCATTGCATGAATGAGATCGATTGGTCCGTTGTACTTTCCAGTAATCCTATACCAATTAAATGGGAACCAGCACCTATTAAAGTTGCTGAAGTGCTCATTAAAATGATAACTGGAGCTAAAATAGCTAAAAATTCTTTTTCCTTACTTGAAAAGTGAGTACCTAGTTGCTTGATAATTGGCATGGATAGGGCAGCCCTTCCTGAAGTGGAAGGGATAAAAGGCGCCGTTAATCCTAATGCAAGAGTAAAACCGCGTATCAAGGAATGTTTCGATTTAGCCCGATACAGGATAGCATGGCTGAACCGTTCAGCAAGTCCTGATTCTTTAATGCTCTCACCAATCACAAATGCCCCGAGCATCAACCATACAACTTCTTCACTGAATGATTGATAAAGCAGTTGAGGTTCGCCGGCATTCATAAATATGATAAAAGCTATAAGCGAAACAGCAACATATCCAGCGGGTATCTTTGTCGTGCTCCAAAGTGTCATTGCGGACAAGAAAGCAAAAAGCGATACTTTTGCGGCATAATCCATATCTGTCATAATGACTAACAAGAGGATAAACGCATGAATAATACCAATAAAACGTGCGTTGCCAGGGATTTCTTTAGTCCGTTTGCCGAGGTGCTTTTTACTTCTTCTATAACGGTTCACTTGTTCCATGAGATTGGATCCTTTCTTTCGAGATCCTTTGGTCTGCTAATTCCACACCTATTGTGATTTGGCGCAGGATACATTCTACACTCTCTTTGATCCATCGAGGTGCTTTCGATATAGCTTTCTCTAAGGTGACGGGGTATTGGATGATACTTACGTATGCATCGATACCTGCTTTGTAATTGTGTTCGGCTCCGCGTCCAATTGTGCCCGTAATCGCTATGACAGGTATATTGTATCTTTTTGCGATCCGTGCAACTTCACAAGGAATTTTTCCATCAGGTGTCTGGAAATCAATACTGCCTTCACCGGTTATAACGAGGTCCGCGTCGGCTATTTTTTCTTCAATCTGAATGTAGTTTTTAATCAAGTCGAATCGGGGGTGCAGCTTTGCGCCTGTAAATGCAAGAAGTCCTGCTCCCAGCCCTCCTGATGCACCACTCCCTGGTGCATGGCGAACGACCATACCTGTAGATTCCTCAATTAGTGCAGCGTAATGATCAAGTGAAGCTGAAAGGGCATCAACTTGCTCGGCTGTTGCTCCTTTTTGCGGTCCAAAAACTCTCGCCACGCCACGGTCACCACACAATATATTCTTCCAGTTGCAAGCAACATCAATAGAAACGTCATTCAGTCTGTTGGGTAGGGCAGATGTGTCTATTGATATCGCTTTCATTAAATCCGTGACGGACCTTATAGCAATACGATTCTGCTTTTCATCCAGGAATACAGCACCAAGAGCTTCGGCCATACCTGCGCCGCCGTCAGACGTACCAGAATCACCGCAGCCAATAATTATCTTATTGACCTGTTTGTCTAAAGCATCAAGAATTAATTCGCCCACGCCATATGTGGTTGTTTGCAGCGGATTCCTCAATTCTGTTGGTACTAGCTTCAAGCCAGCAACAGCAGCCATTTCTATCACTGCTGTGCGTGTTTCTCCCTCTTGAAAAATACCATAATGGCTATCGATCTTCTTCCATACAGGTCCAGTAACAGTCTTATGAATTAACTCACCGTTCTTGATCTTGACAATGGCTTTTGCAAAGCCTTCTCCTCCATCTATCATAGGAAGTATCTCTGTCTGGATAAAAGGTTCGAACTTTTTTGCACCTGCTCCCATTGCAACAGCCACTTCCTCTGCATCAAGACATTCTTTAAAACCTGAGGGAATCATAATAACCTTCATCATCTTTTTCCTCCAATATATTTTTAATACTGCTATCATAGCTTTCAAAAAGGTGTATTCACTGTGAAGTACGTTAAGGTTAGATTAGAGATTGATGAATATTCAGAAAAAAGTGAGTGATGTGTTTGCGCAGAGGGAGGGGAGAAGTAAGTATTTAGAGGATTTGAATTAAAAACCAGTAAAGAGCAGAGATTTTCATAACGAAATCCTGCTCTTTACTAATTAAAATTATACAATTCCGGATTAGTATATATTGCATTTGTTACAAGAGAATAGAAAGGTGCATCATTTACGACCGGGCTATGGCCAGAAAGCTGAATGTACATGAAACAGTTATCGCATAAGTGTGCCGCCATTCACATGGATAGACTGCCCCGTAATAAATGATGCTTGTTCTGAAGCTAAAAAAAGCGTCATTTCAGCAACATCAGATACATCTCCCAATCTTTTCAATGGAACGCCATTTATGACTTTTTCTCTGTATGTATCATCCCACTGCTCGGTCATATCCGTTTCAATTGGACCGGGACAGACGGCATTCACCCGTATGTTATGACCAGCCATCTCATAAGCCAGGTGCATGGTCAGATAATTGAGTGCTGCCTTGGATGCACCATAGGCAGGAGTAGCATTTTTATGTGGCGTGCTTGCTGTTGTAGAGCTGATATTTATAATCACACCTTCCTTGTTCTCTACCATAAAAGGCAATACGGACTGGCTGATTAAGAAAGCACTGGTCAAATTCGTTCGAATAACATTCTCCCAATCGTCCAGAGTGGTTTGGAGAGTAGGAGTTCGTTTGTTCATACCTGCATTATTAACTAAGACATCAACCTTTTGAAACTTCGAGCTAATTATTTCCTTGATTTGATTTGCGGTCTCAGGACTGCTAGCATCACCTAATACATTAAAACATGTGCCGCCTTCTTTTTGAATGGCATGCTGAAGGTCTGCCAATCGTTCGCTGTTACGACCGTTGACAATGAGTGACGCTCCATGCCGAGCAAAGGTTAGGGCAATTTCTCTTCCGATTCCTTTTGTGGCACCAGTAACTACGACAACTTTGTTATGGAATGACAAAATAATCCCTCCGATGTTTTGAGTGAGAAAAAGAATATACGTTTAAAAGATAAACAGTTAGTGAATTAATCCCTAGTAAAATCATGATTTCATTGTATATTTGTTGCTAAAGTAAACAAATTCGCATACGTTTATTGTAAGCGCTTAATCAAAAGGTTGCAATCGGATATTGAAAAATGTGTTATGAATAGGAAGGAAGTCAACTAACTAGTTAAGGAGGAGTTCGATTTAGTAAACTAAAAAAGAGGCTGGGACAAAAGTGTTTTAGCCATATAAAAAACCGAACTATATTGTAAATCTT
>NZ_LR700950.1:12515-28232 GCF_902497585.1 Terribacillus sp. AE2B 122
AGGTTTTAAGCAATGGGAATTTAGTTATGTCCCAGCCTCATTGTTTTATTGGATTTCTTTTAATTTACGCCATAGGGTAGTGCGGTTAATTCCTAATCTTTCTGCTGTTTTAGAGTTATTCTTCTTTTCTTCCAGCCATACTGCTTGGATGATTTGCGTTTCAATATCGGCTAATGATCCAGTAATGTCGATTACTGTCTTACTCTGATCCTGAAGTTCGTCGATAATATTTGCAATGGTAGTATCCTGGATATAAGCTGTCTCTTCCTTTCGTACAGCTTTGTTGATGATTCTGCTTAGCTCGATAATATTTGATTCAAATGGATTTGATTCAAGAAGCTGTATCGCATCTTCACTGATGCCTGCGATTTGCATGCCATATTCACTATTAAAACTTGAGATAAATAAGCGAATCAGATTTGGAATATCTTCTTTGCGCTCCCGTAGCGGCGGAAGATGGAGCGTCTTGAATTTTGTTGGAATCCGATCTGATGTCTTATTGTTCATGGCAAGGATAATACGAAATGGAATCTTCACTTTTAGCTGCTTTTCTACCCATTCCTTTGTTGTTTCCTCTATTTTATCGGCATTCACTATATAAAGTGTACCGCCATCCTCCAGCACTATTGCCAGATAGGGAAGTAATGCGATTGGGAATGCTGCTCCGTCTATCCGGAGAAAAGCAGCAGTATCGCTAGTATGAATATATCTAGCCAAGCTTTCTTTTCCTGTGCCATTTTCACCAATGATGACAAGAGGAGTAAGTTGTTCACGTAATGCTTCAGCCTGTTCAATGGCCAGCTGTACTTCTTCATGGTTGGAGCTTAAATAAACAGAGGCATTGGGATCGGCCACTAAAGAGATGGACGGCAGCGATTTAGACGGTGCCTCCTGTTCCAGTAATTCAATGACAACTTGCTGAGAGCCCAATTGATGCGCATTTAATCGGTAGAATCTGTTTTTGTATACCACTTCAACTAAAATTTGTTCAAATTGAAAAACAGCCGCAGCTATTCTTCTTATGAAAGACGATGGAAGCGGTATGGGCGGAGTTGAGAGTGAGCGAAGCTGCAAATACTTATCTGCTATGATCGTATGCTGATTCAAATCTTGGAGGATTTTTGCATACGTATCTCTCTCTTGTTTTATTTTCTCCACTGTACGGTATGTTTCTTCTGCCTGGCGAAAGGCACTTAAGACACTTTCTTTTCCAGAAGTCAATAAAAGGCCGTGCATGCCTATTTTTTCTGCTAATTGTACTGTGATTACATCTCCGATAACAAAGGTATAATTCTCTTCTTTCAATAATCGCAGCTGATTTTCAATATGATGCTCATCATCTATGGCATAAATATCAAGATTCACATCGATCAGCTGACTGACACTCGATACAGCATTTGCTATAGCTGGGAACCCGACAAAGGCGACTCTGTTATCTGTATCTTTGATCAGAGTGATAATGCGAAGCAGGTCAAAACCGGACACCTCTATATTTATGACCGGGATTGTAACATGTTGTTTTATCCGTTCAGCAGTACCGCCTCGGCTAATGATGATATCAGTACCTTGCTTCTCAGCTTCTATTGCAATTTTTACCCCTTGCTGTAAATCACCTTGCACTATGTCAATGTTGCCAAGTTCTTTTTGGTTGGCAACGTCTTGAATTAATTCTCCTAAGCCAGCATAAGGAGCAATGGCTGTAATCTTCATTTCTTTCACCTCAAGTGTAATTAAACGCCTTACTTGTACGTTACCACATTCATGGAGAATCTAAAAACCTTTTCTAATCCATTATAGCCTTTAATAAAGTTATTTCGTTTCATTATGAAACAATATAACGCTTGTTTTTTTAAATAGAAAGTAAATTATTATATTTAGTTGATTTTTGAAACAGATTGAAGTATGATTTATGAAAGCGCGTACAATGGAGGGGAAGAAAATGAATCTGACAGGAATTTGGCCAGCAATGGTTACACCTTTTACAGAGAATCAACGTATTAACGAAGATGCTATACAGAAATTAACGAATTATCTTATAGAAGCTGGCGTTCATGGATTGTTTGCCTTAGGTACAAATGGCGAATTTCATATGCTGGACCGAGATGAAAAGCTTGCGGTTGCCAAGGAGATCATCCAAACAGCTAATGGAAGAGTACCGGTAATGGTTGGAACAGGAGGTAATTCCACAAAGGAAGTAATAGAACTATCCCGAGATATGGAAGCATTGGGAGCTGATGCGCTTTCCATTATCACACCATACTTTGTGGCTCCTGACCAAACGGATCTTGCAGTTCACTACGAAACGATTGCCAGTGCAGTTACTATCCCTGTCATGCTGTACAATATCCCATCCAAAACAGGGATGTCGATAGAGGCAGAGACGGTTGCCAGACTTGCAAAGCATCCGAACATTCTTGGTATCAAAGACAGCAGCGGAAACTTCGATAACATCCAAGCTTATATAGAAGCTACTAAAAATGAAGAATTTGCAGTGTTTGCTGGAACAGATTCGCTAATCCTTCAAACATTGCGTGCTGGAGGACAAGGAGCTGTTGCGGCTACTGCGAATGTTCTCCCGGATAAAGTGTTAGCTATTTATGAAGGGTTCCAGAATAAAGATGAACAGCAAGCAGAAGAAGCGCAGTCCAGTTTGCAGTCTTTACGGGAGACATTTGTACTTGGGGCTATTCCAAGCTCCCTAAAAAAGGCAGTAGAGTTAGCCGGAATTCCGGCAGGACCGCCACGACTTCCAGTCACCGAAGCAAAAGGAGAAGTACTGCAAAAGATCGAGAACATGATGCAAGGATACAACCTACACACTCGTTAACAAAAAGGGGAGAGCGAATTGACTATTTATAAATTCCAAACAGCAGAACATATCGTTGCAGGTCGTGAAGTAGTAGATAACATTAGTGAACATTTAACATTGCTAAATCTGCCAATTAAGCATGCGTTATTAATCACACAGCCGGCTTTGGTTGCGGCAGGTGCCGCGGAAAAGGTAGAGAAGGCATTAGAAGCTGTGGGTATAACTGTGGATCTGACAACTGATGTAGAACCAGAACCTACACTTGAAAATATAGAAAGAGTCTTTTCTGAAACTGTCGGCGTAAAGGATTATGATGTACTAATCGGGCTTGGCGGAGGAAGTATTCTAGATACAACAAAACTGCTATCTGTTTTAAAAACAAATGATACTGCCTTGGAGAACCTACTGGGAACTGACCTTGTGGAAAAGGCAGGGTTACCAATTATTTTAATTCCAACTACTTCAGGAACTGGAGCGGAAGTGACGCCGAATGCAATTGTCACATTGCCTGAACAGGAGCTGAAGATCGGTGTTGTAAGCAGATATTTGCTTCCGAATCTTGTATTGATTGATCCAACATTGACAACTGGACTGCCAAAACCAATCACAGCTGCAACTGGGATGGATGCATTCACACATGCGCTGGAATCTTATATTTCCAATAAGGCTAATCCGATAAGTGATATGTTTGCGCTGGAATCTATTCGGTTGATTACAGCTAATATTGTTACTGCCTACCAGAATGGTGCTGATTTGGATGCTAGAGAGAAAATGCTTATTGGCTCCATGTATGGCGGTATGGCATTAACAGCAGCAGGTACGGCGGCAGTTCATGCAATGGCCTATCCATTAGGAGGCAAATACAAAATTGCGCATGGTGTGGCAAACTCGATGCTACTTCCGCATGTGACGCAGTTCAATATGGATGCTATGGTAGATCGTTTAGCATCTGTAGCTGGACCTATGGGTATTGATACAAAGAATCTATCCAGTGAAGAAGCAGCTCAGGCAGTAGTTGATAAAATTAAGGAACTGACAACTGTTTTGGAAATACCTCAGGATTTAAGGGAATATGGCGTGGAAGAAGAGAGCATTGAATCAATGGCAGTTGCTGCTCTAGAAGTGAAGCGATTGATAGATAATAATCCAAAAACGTTGGATAAAGAAGATGTAAAGTCTATTTATCGCAAGCTGTTAGTCTGAGAGCGGTAAGAGCGATGAAAAAGATAGCGATTATTGCGGACGACCTGACAGGTGCAAGTGATTGTGGAGCAATGCTGCTTCCATATGCTGTAGAGGTAGATGTTCTTTTGGATGGGAAGATTAAAGAGATAGACAGCAACCAAGCGGTCGTAATCAATACGGACAGTCGATCACTTCCGGCATCAGCAGCTTACAGCAAGCTTGCTGAAGCTGCTGAAGGGGTTGCATTGACAGCGCCGGACATTATATATAAAAAAATTGATTCCACGATGAGAGGGAATGTAGGGCAGGAGCTGGATGCCCTATATGATGTATTGAAGCCGGATGTTATCCTTTTGGCTCCTGGCCTTCCGTCACAAGGAAGGGTAGTGAAAGATGGCATTCATTATCTGCATGGTATCCCTCTGGCGGAAACGGAAGCTGCCAAGGATCCAAAAACACCAGTAAAACATTCAGATATCAAGCAGTTGGTTTCTTCTCAAAGCAAGCATCAAATCCACCATCTAACTGTAGAACAGATTAGATCTGGCTATAAAAAGAGAGTCGAACAGCTGTTAACAGCTGTTTCAGCGGGAGCTAAGATTATTACAGCTGATTCAGAGGGTGATGACGATTTGCGTTTGCTTAGTGAAGCTGCTGTAGCTACCAAATTGAATGTCATCTATGCGGGGTCAGCAGGATTGATGGAATATCTTCCAACTGCACATGGCTTGGAGCAAAAGGTGATTTCTCCATCTCTCGAATTTGTGGAGGAAACTGTGTTATTGGTAGTAGGCAGTGTAAGTCCAGTTGGACGCAAGCAGCTAAATTGGTTAATGGAATCGGATCATAGCGTTCACTTTTTGGAAGTCGATCCGATTATGCTGCTCCAAGACAATTTTGAGGATACAAGTGAGTGGAAGATAGTAATGGAAGAGGCGCAAAATGCACATGCGGCAGGAAAACATATTGTGCTGTTTTCTTCTTCCGAGAAGCCGGGCGCATCCAATGAGGAAGAAGCTATTCAAAATAGCAATAAGATTGCACATAACTTAGGAGCAGTGGCTGCGGCAATGGTTAATGGGATGAAAATCTCGAGACTATTCCTTACTGGCGGGGATACAGCTATTCGTGTTATGGAAGCACTCCGAGCAGATTCTTTTCATATCTTGGGCCAAGTTGAGGCTGGAGTTCCAATTGGGCAGCTTAATGGAACAGAGATAATCGCTGTCACGAAAGCTGGAAGTTTTGGGTCACAGGAAGTTATGGGGAACGCATTGGAATTGCTTAAAGGAGTAGATAAAGTTGAAGCCAATTATCGGAATTAGTATGGGTGACGCCGCTGGAATCGGCCCGGAGATTATCGTGAAAGCATTGCAGCACAAAGAGGTTTATGAGCAAGGAAATCCCTTTGTAATCGGAGATCTCAGCATGTTAAGGAGAGCGGCAGAAGTCGTTGGTTCAGATCTGGAATTTCATACCGTCGAAACTGTTGAAGCATGCCGATTTGAGCATGGCGTAATCGATGTGATGGATCTGCGGCTGCTTCCGGAAGATCTGGAACAGGGCGTTGTCTCCAAAGAAGCCGGAAATGCAGCATTTCATTATTTAAGTAAGGCAATTGAGCTTGGCAAGGAAGGGCAGTTAGCAGCTATATGTACTGCTCCTTTAAATAAAGAAGCACTTCATTTGGGCGGGCATAGATATCCTGGCCATACCGAAATTCTTGCAGAACTGACCGGAACCAAGGACTATTCTATGATGCTTTCCTCGCCCAAGCTTCGCGTTATTCATTTAACAACACATATTGGTTTGTTGGATGCAATATCCGCTATTAACCCAGAGCGGACATACACCGTTATAAAATTGGCGTATGAGACGCTGACAAAAGCAGGGTACGATAATCCGCGTATTGCAGTGTGCGGTATCAACCCGCATGCGGGGGAAAACGGTTTGTTTGGAAATGGGGAAGAAGAGGATAAGCTGACACCTGCCATTGCGAAAGCGCAGCAGGAAGGAATCGATGTTAGCGGCCCGCACCCGGCAGATACTCTATTCTTCCGCGCGGTCAGAGGAGACTTTGATATCGTAGTTGCCTGTTATCATGATCAAGGACATGTTCCCATTAAAGTACTAGGGTTAGAGGAAGGGGTTAACATAACAGTTGGTCTAAAAGGCGGACTGGTGAGAACCTCAGTCGATCATGGAACAGCATTTGATATTGCTGGAAAGAATATTGCGGATGAACGAAGCATGCTCGCAGCTTTGAAAGCGGCCGCAGATTTAGCACCGAAATAATTTGCTGCTTGATGAATAGGGGAAGTCAAGCTAGTGGGCCATGGATATTCAGATCAGATGTGAATGAAAAACGATAGGAATTTTCGAAACTGGAAAGATAGGCTAGGAAGCTACCAAACGGGCAAAGAGATTCACCATGGTAATCCTAGCCTAGGCTCTTTTCCAGATAAGCAATTTGGAGTACGGTGTTCTATACGTCGTGCTTCGAGATGTATGAAGGGCTATTGACTATATACATGTATCTTCCGCTACTTCCTGACACAAAGCATCCATTTACGAAAAAGGAATTAGTGATGATGGGGAGTCTACGTTTCTTTTGAATGTCTTGTATGGTGGTGTGGTTTCAGAACAAGCACATATTACGATGCACCTTAGATGATTAATAGCTTGTCATTTTATGTAAGCGTTATCAAGATAGGGGGTTAAGTCAATGAGTAAGAGCTTGAAGCATTTGAATAATGGGGAAGCACCTGTCAGGGAGAAGAACGAAGCACCATCTGCATTACCTAAAACGTTTATGGAATACATGCGGAGTATAGGACCTGGACTTGTACTGGCGATGACTTTCCTTGGTACTGGAGATTTGGTCAGTTCTACAGTTTCGGGTGCGAACTATGGGTATGCACTTCTATGGACATTGGTCGTCGCGCTGGCAGCTCGTTATTTCATGGTTTCAGCAGTAGCGAAGTATAAATTGCAGAACCGTCATGGAGATACCTCTATTCTGCAAGGGTTTCAGCGAGTGTGGCGTGGGTTTCCTTTGTTGCTTGGTGTTGCAATTTTATTCCTTGGCATAGTCATTCAGATGAGTTTCCTTCGAGCATGTGCTGTTGCTCTTTATAATCTGTTTGGGGGATTTGGTGGTGAGACATGGGGTGTATTCCTCTTCAGTTTGGTAGTTGTCGGGCTTACGTTTCTATTATTGATCAATCCAAATCAATATAAGGTATTGGAAATGCTGGCTCGTTTTGCTTCTGTGGCAATCATTGCATCGTTCGTTTTTGCCCTCTTCCGAATCGGTTCGTTCGATATCATCGGTTTCCTGAAGGGACTAACATTTGATATGCCGCCAAATCAAGGACCATTCAATGCTATATTCATAGCAGTTGCTACTATAGGAGCGATTGGCGGATCAGCTGTAAATCTGCTGTATCCTTATTTCATGGAGGATAAAGGCTGGGACAAACCGAAATACCGGAAGATACAGCAATTGGACTTAATGACGGGAATGCTGCCGCTCTTGGTGATCAATGTGCTTTTCTGGGTAGTGGCAGCGGAGGTATTCTATGGAACTGGTATACCAGTCAGCAATGAAAATGATTTAGCGCTTATGATGGAATTGGCTGTTGGTCCAGCTGGTCCGACGATGCTTTGGATCTGCCTGTTCCTAGCTGCTTTCACAAGTTTTCCAGCTCAAGCTCGGGGCTTTACGATGCTGATGCTTAATGGCTTTCATTTATCTGCAAAAAAGAAGTATAAGAAAACAGATGAAGATCCCAAGTTCCGCTACCTATCCATTGGCCTATTCCTACTGCTTCCTATTCTTATATCGATTCCTGGAGCGCCGGACTTGGTGCTGCTGAATGTATTCGGCACGAGTGTCATCACAGCTTTGATCCTGCCGCCGATTGTCGTTGGATTGGTATTAATGACAAGCAGACGGAAATATATGGTGGATAGTTACAAAAATAGATGGTGGGAGACAGGAATCCTAGTAATTATAGCTGTTATCGGAATCTGGTCGACGGTGGAAATCATACGTAATTTTGTCGACCAGATAAGTAAATTCATATAGAAAAGAATCCGGTATTTACCGGATTCTTTTTTTATATGTCATAAGTCTTGTGGAAGCTATGAATAGGAGGGTGAAAAGTCCTTTTAATAGAGACCATAGCTGGTCGAGTACAAAAAACAACAAAATGGATATTTCTATGTATATATTTCCCATATTATGCAAGTCCATGTGCTCAGTTAAGGGGAAAAGCTCTAACAGATGTGATTAAAGGTGCTTAGTTTCACAGCTTCGGTATAAAAAAGCTACATGAATGTGAATTGCATGAGCTAGTTTTAAATCTTTTGACCTGAGTATAACGTTTTGATTGCTCGTTTAATCAATGATTAATCGTAAAATTGACAGAAAATTATTACTATTATCCCGCAGGAAAAGCCTCTACCTATGCAAATGCTCCTCATTTCTCCCGATGCTCTTCCCGTAACCGACATAATCTCGTAATCTATCTATAACATCTGAGCGATATTACATAATCTGTCATTTTGATGGGCGGAGGTGGATAAGGTTAGCGGGCAGGACCATATCAGGAAAAAGGAGAATGAGAAGATGCAGAAACGTATGGCAAAATGGCTCAGTATTCTGGCGGTCGGTGTTTTTCTCTTGTCATTGCTTTCTCCTACAGCTTCACGAGCACAGTCTTCTGAGCGAACTTCTGTAAAAGCGAGTGAGGGTGTAGCAGCGAAAGTGGACAAAGATGTTACGTCGCAGTTCAAAGCCGATGAGCAGGTGACGTATCTAGTTAAGTTAAAGGAACAAGCGGATACGAAGAAGGCTGCAGAGATTGCTGTCGAAAAGGCGAAGAAGCAGTCTGCGAGTTTGTCTGCTAAGGAAGAGAAGCGTATCCAAAACTCTGCTGTTGTCAGCGATTTGCGGGTAACGGCAGATGCAACTCAAGCGAATTTGCTTGACTACTTGAAGCAGGCAAAGGACAAGGGCGTTGTTAAGGAGTATGACTCTTACTATATCGTCAATGCATTGAAGGTCACCAGCTCCAAAGAGGTAATGGAGGAGATTGCTGCTTCTGAGGAAGTAGAGAAAGTCCTACCTAACAGAGAGCGTAAAATTCTCGAGCCAGCAAAGGCAGAAGAAAAGAAAGTCGCTGCTTTGGCTGAGGAAGTAGAAGCATGGGGTGTAGAAAGGGTTGGAGCACCTGCGGTATGGCAGGAAACCGGCTTGGATGGGACTGGTGTCGTCATCGGCGGATTGGATACTGGTGTGCAGTATGACCATCCTGCGTTACTTGAAAAATACCGCGGCTATAATCCAACTGATCCAGATAATGTTTCCCATGAATTCAATTGGTATGATGCAGTCGGCGGGGAAGCAGTACCGTATGATGACTTAGATCACGGTACACATACAATCGGTACAGCTGTCGGTGCTGAACCTGATGGCTCTCAGGATATTGGGGTTGCACCAGGTGCAAAATGGATTGCGGTAAAAGCTTTCCATCCTGATACCGGACAGGGCCAAACAACGGATGCTATCCTGCTTGATGCGGCAGAATGGATGCTTGCACCAAAGGATGAAGAAGGCAACCCTCATCCAGAGCAGGCGCCGGACATCGTCAATAACTCTTGGGGCGGCGGACCGGGCCTAGATGAATGGTACCGTGAAGTTGTCCAAACTTGGCGGAATGCCGGTATCGTACCAGTGTTCTCTGCTGGTAATGACGGAGATGGAGACGCGACAGTATCAGCACCTTCCAACTATCCAGAGTCGATTTCTGTAGCAGCAACGGATAACCAAGATGGATTGGCCAGCTTCTCATCTCGCGGTCCTTCTCCATATGATGGAGAAATTAAGCCAGATATTGCGGCTCCTGGAGTGAACGTCTATTCTGCGGTAAGCGGCAGTGATTACAGTGCAGCATTCAGTGGCACATCGATGGCCGCACCACATATAAGCGGTGTTATCGCCTTGCTTCTGCAGGCAGATAGCTCACTGACAGTCGATGAGATCGAGACGATATTGTATGATACGGCTGATCGTCAAACGAGCAGCGATTATCCGGATGAAATCAATGAAGGGTTCGGTCATGGTATTGTGAATGCTTATTTAGCAGTATCCACGATCGCAACTGGTGTCGGCGAAATCAATGGTAACGTCTATCAGGATGGCGAGGACGAAGAACCTGCTGTGATTACACATGAAGCAGTGTCAGAAGTGTATCAAGGTGTTGCTACTCCGCTCACAGCAGAAGTGACGGATAACATAAGCGCAGACACAGTAACACTTCAGTACAAAAAAGATGAGGGAGAATGGCAATCTGTTGAGGCGGCGCTTGTGGAAGGAAATGCAGCAAGCGGTACGTATCAAGCAGTGCTGCCAGCTGAAGCGACAACAGGTGATACACTAGCATATAAATTTGTCGTGACAGACTTTGGCGGCAATACAACAGAGACGGATGTGTACAACGTGGAGCTTATTGCTCCATTGACAGTTGGTTATAGCCAGGACTTCGAAGAGGAGCCATCAGGCTGGACGTCATTTGGCGATCAGAACTCTTGGGAATGGGGTGCTCCAGCGGCGGGTCCTGAAGCAGCAGCTTCTGGTGAAAATGTATACGGCACAGGTGCTTATCCAAACAATGCCGATGCAACTTTGCTAGCGCCGCCGGTAGCAGTACCAGAGAATGGAGAAGCGTATTTGCAGTTCCAGACATGGTTCGACTTGGAAAGCCGTTATGATTATGGCAATGTGGTCGTATCGACGGACAAGGAGAACTGGGAGCAGGTAGGTACGTACAATGGCGCGAATAGTGCTTGGTCTGCTGAACAAATCGATTTGGGTGATTATGCCGGACAAACTGTTTACGTAGGTTTCCATCTGGAGACGGACGGCAGCATCAGTAAACAAGGCTGGTATATCGATGATGTAGCTATTTCGGATTCTTCTAACACTTCTGCCTCCATTATGAAAGGTACAAAGAAGGTGAAGGAGGACGCCAAGCAGTCGAAGGATAGTGCAAAGAGCAAGAAGAAGGTAAATGCGAAGAAGCTTGCTCCAACACCGATCCAAAACGTACAAGGTCCAACACTGCCGGATGGACAAGCAGATCCATCTGACATCAGCCCAACTGCATTGCCGGTTGATGCAACAGTGACAGTACAGGAAACAGGCCGGAGCGTACAGACAGACCCAGCAGACGGTAGTTACCGTTTATTGCAGGCAGCAGGTGATATAACATTGGAGGCTTCCGCTTACGGATTCCACTCCAGCACAGCACCAGTTACCGTGACAGAGGGATCTGCCGTTACACAGAATTTCACGCTGAATCCTATTGCGGAAGGAACAGTTTCGGGCACTGTAACGAATGCGCAAACAGGTGAACCGATAGCTGGCGCTAACGTATATGTAGTCGAGGATGCAGCCATCCAGCCTGTACAAACCGATGAGAGCGGGGCGTATACGCTGACTGCTTATGAAGGGACGTACACGCTTAAAGTCACGGCACCATCCTTTAAAGGAACAGAATTCGAAGTAACAGTGAATGCGGATGAATCGACAGAACAAAATGCCGAGCTTGAGCCATTTATCGGATTCGCTGGAGAAATCGGCTATGACGATGGGACTGGTGAGAATGCACATGCCTTCTACGATGCCGGAAATGGCTGGGCAGTGAAATTCACGCTGGCGGAAGGCCAATCTTCTGCACAAGTGACAGGCGGCTTATTCCGTTTCTGGGATGAAAGTTTCCCGACTCCTGGCGGCACGAACTTTGCAGTCGAAATCTACGACGATTCCGGTGAAAACGGCGCACCAGGTAAGAAGCTCGCCGGACCAATCACTGGGGAAGCACTCCGGAATGGAGAATGGACTCAGGTTGATTTGGCGGGAGAAGGTGTTGTAGTAGATTCTGATTTCTATATTCTTTATGTCCAAACAGATCCGAATCCGAATACACCTGCATTGGCAACGGATGAAGACGGAGAATTCTCCGGACGCAGCTGGCAGAATGTAGGGGGAGAATGGAGTCCTGTTCCTGAAGAAGACGGCAACTATATGATTCGTGCACTTGTTGACTATGAGGCACAGGCACCAGTCATCACTTCGCCTGCTCCAGACACAGTCACGAAAGAAGACAGTGTGACTGTGGAAGGAACAGCTGCAGCTGGTGGGACAGTAGAAATCAGTAACAACGGTGAGGTTGTTGCATCTGTTGAAGCATCAGATGAAGGTTCTTTTGCAGCGGATGTAGAGCTGACAGAAGGAGAAAACAGTCTGACGGCTGTGACGAAGCTGGAAAACGGCAGCACAGAACCATCTGAAGCTGTGACAGTCATTCGGGATAAAGCGAAGCCGGTATTAACGATTACAGCACCGGAAGATGGCAGCAAGACAAATAAGGAGACGGTGACTGTTACAGGAACAGCATCTGATGATTATCTGAACAAGCTGACAATCAACGGGGCCAAAACAGATGTGAAAGAAGATGGAACGTTCTCCAAGCGTATTCTATTGGATGAAGGTGTGAATGAGATTAAAGTAGTCGCAACAGACCAAGCAGGAAATAAAGCAAAACAGGTTATTGAGTTGGAAGCCGACTACACGGCTCCTGAGCTGGAGAATGTAAAACCGGATCAGGATGCAGAAGTGCAGCCTGGAGAAACGGTTGTGATCTCCTTTGAATCAGAACCTGGTTTAGAGGATGCAACCTTCTACTTGAAAGCACCGCTGACGAATTTCCGGACAACATCCCAAGCAACAGAGCTGCCGATGCGGGAAACAGAAGATGGTCTGTATGTAGGTTACTGGACAGCAACGTCATCTGCGAAGCTTGATGGAGCAGATGTTGTTGTGAAAGCAACAGATGCATTCGGGAATACAGCTGAAGCAACTGCGGCTGGAAAGGTATTTGTAGAATAACGAAGAAGAGGCTGGGACAAAAACCAGTTTAAAAAAATGAAAGATGGGGCTTCTCCGGATTATCGGAGAAGTCCCATCTTTTTATGGTTAATTTTTAATTATCTTATCCGCAACGTAAGGGGATCCGATAGATTTGAAAAGGAATTACCTGAATACGACATTACTTTTTCTGCTTCCGGACGAAAAATGGAGAATTGCTTCAAGAAAGTATATGGAATGATGGACTGGCGATAGCAATACTTTTAGAAATAGATTTACTACGCTTATACTTTTCTTAATATAAAGAAAAAGGATTCATCTGGGAATTGTTCTTTAATGTCCATAATTCCTAAAAGAGTGTTTTCGTCAATTTTTCTAAACACATCTATTATGCCTTTATTATCGTAGATCATTGCTGAAGTAACTTTCCCTCTGTGATTTACTTTTCGTAATCTTGCTGCACTCTTATTTGTTTTTAAGATAGGTCGCAGTATTGTCATAGATGATGAGAGGATTTTCTTGGGTATGTGTTGCAAACGTTGCATAAGAAGATTTAAAGGAAGAAGATTTGGACTAATTGTATAGAGAACCTCATTATTTTTTTTGAAAACTAAAGGATGGACGTGTTCTTCATCGATAAATTCTTTTCCATACCAACCTGATGCTGTTAAAAGTCCCTCCAATGGATGCCCAGTTACGATTTCATCGCCTTTCCACATCCCTATCATTTCTTCCGGTTCAACAATATCTAGCTGGTCATAAAAAGCAAAGGCCTCTGATTGTGATGCACCATTACGTAATATCACGTTTAGAAAATCGATATTCTCCATCTGTTCAACTCCTAAATATAAAGATTTTTTATAAAGTAACATCGCCTAGCATAAGAGTATCATAGGACTTATCCGTATCCTATTGTGCTGGAACTTCATCGATATACACCTGCGGCAACTGTAGCTGAAAGGTATTTGTAAGTAAAGAAGAAAGGACCCGTCAGTGACGGGTCCTTCTCTTATATGCCGATCGAGATATATTTTGTTTCCAGGTAAGGCTCAATTCCTTCGATTCCGCCTTCGCGGCCGACGCCGCTTTCCTTCATACCGCCAAATGGAGCTTGTACGGCAGATGGACCGCCGTCGTTCCAGCCGACAATACCATATTTCAGATTTTCGGCAATATACAGACCGCGGCGATAGTTTTCTGTGAAGAAGTAAGCTGCTAAGCCAAATGGCGTGTCATTGGCTAAACGGATTGCCTCATCGATTTCAGTATAAGTTGTAATCGGAGCGACTGGTCCAAATGTTTCTTCATGCATGATGTCCATGTCATCCGTTACTTGATCAAGAACAGTTGGGTTGACGAAGAAGTAGCCTTTATCGGCATCCGCATTATATGTGCCGCCAGCGAGAACTTTAGCACCTTTGGACTTTGCATCATCAATTTGAGCTACGATTTTATCAAAGCCTTTCTTATTGATGACAGGACCGATTGCTACGCCTTCTTCCGTACCTGGACCAACCTTCATTTCGGATACTGCTTTCGTGAATGCTGCTGTAAATTCATCTTTAATGGATTCATGGACGAGCAATCTGTTGGCACAGACACATGTTTGTCCCGCGTTCCGGAATTTTGATGCTAGAGCATGCTTCACAGCGCGGTCGATATCTGCGTATTCATCGACAATAAGCGGAGCATGTCCGCCAAGCTCCATGGAGACATGCTTCACACTATCAGCGCTCTGTTTCATGAGCAGCTTTCCGACAGGGGTAGAGCCGGTAAAGGAAATTTTTCTAATATGAGGGTGCTCAGTGAAAATCTTACCAACTGTTTCACCATCAGCGTTTACATATTGAATGACGTCCTCTGGAATTCCGACTTCATGCGCCAGTTCGACCAGACGAATGGCTGTCAGTGGTGTATCTGGTGCTGGTTTGATAATGAATGTACAGCCTGCAGCTAGTGCGGGAGCTGCCTTTCTTGTAATCATTGCAGCTGGAAAGTTCCAAGGCGTGATCGCTGCTACTGGACCGACAGCTTCACGAGTTACCAACATACGCTTATCGGTGGTGGAAGCAGGGATAGTACGGCCGTATACACGTTTTGCTTCTTCTGCAAACCATTCGATATAGCCGGCAGCATATAATACTTCGCCTTCTGATTCTTTAAGCGGCTTGCCGTTTTCCGCTGTCATTAAGGCAGCAAGTTCTGCTTTGTTTTCAATCATCTTATCATGCCAAGCACGGAGAAGCTTACTGCGCTCGGTTGCAGAAGTTCTGGACCAGGAATGGAAGGCTTGATGGATTTTTTCTATTTTATCGTTTATTGCTTCTTCTGAATCAATTGCTACTTTTTCGATTAATTCTCCGGTGGCTGGATTCGTTACATCGAATGTCTCTGTCATGTCGAATGCCCCTTTTCTTGTTTATTTCATAGGAAAAGCATAACAAGTATTTTTTCTATCAGATAAAATAACGCTCATAATTTTTTGCGTTCATGTTTATATTCCTGTTTTGAGAGGAAAATTTGCAAGGAAAACAGAGGTTATTAAATAGCTGTAAACGTTGATATAACAGTGCTTTTACCAAGTAGAAGAGGGGGCTGTCTGCGAGTTAATTATCTGAATTAAAAGAAATTATGAAAGTGGGTTTACAAAGCCTTGCATTCCTGTATATAATAACTCTTGTCAGTTTCGAGTTACGAAAAACGCAACGATGAAAAACAGACATCCTGGCCCGTTGGTCAAGCGGTTAAGACACCGCCCTTTCACGGCGGTATCACGGGTTCGAATCCC
>NZ_LR700950.1:28242-28757 GCF_902497585.1 Terribacillus sp. AE2B 122
AAGCTGGAGGATTAGCTCAGCTGGGAGAGCATCTGCCTTACAAGCAGAGGGTCGGCGGTTCGAGCCCGTCATCCTCCACCACTTGTTTTTAAAAAAGTTAACAAAACGTGTTGACAAGTTATTTGAATGATGATATGATATCATTCGTGACGTTCGAGTCAATCAATTAAACAGCTTGCCGGTCTAGCTCAATTGGTAGAGCAACTGACTTGTAATCAGTAGGTTGGGGGTTCAAGTCCTCTGGCCGGCACCACTCATGTTGGAGGGATAGCGAAGTTGGCCAAACGCGGCGGACTGTAAATCCGCTCCCATCGGGTTCGTAGGTTCGAGTCCTACTCCCTCCACCATTTATTGGGCTATAGCCAAGCGGTAAGGCAACGGGTTTTGGTCCCGTGATCGTTGGTTCGAATCCAGCTAGCCCAGCCATTTACTTCTTTTCAATAGAATGTTTTTGAGCCATTAGCTCAGTTGGTAGAGCATCTGACTTTTAATCAGAGGGTCGAAGGTTCGAGTCC
>NZ_LR700950.1:28767-103905 GCF_902497585.1 Terribacillus sp. AE2B 122
TTTATAGATCAGTTCCAGTAACTGTTTCTATTACGCGGGTGTGGTGGAATTGGCAGACACGCTAGACTTAGGATCTAGTGCTTCGGCGTGGGGGTTCAAGTCCCTCCACCCGCATCATCATTACTTTACTGCTGAGCGGAAGTAGTTCAGTGGTAGAACACCACCTTGCCAAGGTGGGGGTCGCGGGTTCAAATCCCGTCTTCCGCTCCATATGGGGCCTTAGCTCAGCTGGGAGAGCGCCTGCCTTGCACGCAGGAGGTCAGCGGTTCGATCCCGCTAGGCTCCACTCATATGAAAGTCGTCCATTTGGACGGCTTTTTTTAATTTTTTAGGCATAGGAGTAAATCTCCTATGCCTTTTTTGTTTATTCTGAGCCCTATCGGGAAACAGTTTAGATAAAAGTCTTTTGGTAGGAGGATACGAATGAAGGATAGGCATACATATAAACGCATGAATATCTTGTCTGGATTTTTGTTCGGTGTCGGTTTGGTTGCTTTTATTGATGAAGCTGTCTTTCATCAGCTTTTGCATTGGCATCATTTTTACGATTTATCTTCTTCAACTTGGGGGCTTGTATCCGATGGTTTCTTCCATGCGCTGAGTTGGTTTGCAACGGTTGGAGGTTTGTTCCTTTTTGCTGATCTTCGCAGACGCAGCGATCTAATTCCGCTTAGATGGGGCGGTGCTGTTATGCTCGGAAGCGGCATTTTCCAGCTGTACGATGGCTTGATACAGCATAAATTGTTCCGCATACATCAGATTCGTTACGGAGTGGATGTCTTCTATTACGATCTGATATGGAATGGTATCGCTGTGCTGTTAATTGCGGCGGGAATCTGGTGTATCCGTCTTTCAAGGAGAAAAGAGCATGCACGTTGATAAACTTGCTCTTTATTTTGCCTTCTTCTGTATACTATTTTATCTGCTGGCAATGAGAACTTCTGCGAAGCGCTTCAAAGCCTGGCCGCTGCGCAAGTTGCTGCTATTTGTAAGCGGTATTGTCATAGGTCTTCAAGCTGTAGCTGGACCAATAGCTATGCATGCGCATCATAGCTTTGTTTATCATATGATCGGGCATCTGCTGCTCGGGATGCTCGCGCCCTTGCTGCTCGTTTTATCACAGCCTGTCACCTTGCTCCTGCGTGCACTTCCGCAATCGGGAGGGAGAGCTGTCTCTCGGATTTTTCGCAGCGGGTATGCCCGTTTCCTAATTCATCCAATCACTGCAGCCGTATTAAATATCGGAGGGCTATGGCTTCTTTATACAACGCATCTATTTCATTACATGCATCAGTCATCCTTCGTTTCTATGCTTGTTCATCTGCATATATTTGCAGCGGGTTATTTGTTCACGCTGGCTATGCTGTATACAGATCCCGTCCCGTACAGGAAAAGCTATCTTTACCGGGTGATTGTTTTTGTGTTTGCCCTTGCAGGACACGGCATACTATCGAAGTACTTATACGCGAACCCACCTATGGGCATAGCAGCTGCAGATGCACAGCAGGGGGCGATGTTAATGTATTATGGCGGTGATTTGATTGATCTTACTATAATTGTTATCTTGTGCTGGCAATGGTATCAAGCTGCTGCACCTAAAACTTCATTATCAACTGCAAAAGCTGCCGAATAAGGCAGCTTTTTTCATGGTTGCTGATATTTTGGTAAAAATAACACTGTAACAGATTTACAAAGTGTCAAGACACCTGTAAACTTAATGTGTCAAATAATACATTTTTGCAGAGGTGCTGGAATGGAAAAAACAGTAGCAGATAAAAAAACAGGTAAAACGATATCTGAGCGGAAGCTGCTCGGTATTGTCGGAACAGGTTGGTTGTTTGATGCAATGGATGTTGGTATTTTATCATTTATTATTACGGCGTTAACATTGGACTGGGGATTATCATCCCAGCAGGCAGGCTGGATAGGCAGTATCAATAGCATCGGAATGGCTGTGGGGGCATTTGTGTTTGGAATTATGGCCGACCGTGTAGGCCGGCGGACAGTTTTTATGATCACAATTTTGATTTTCTCTATTGCGAGCGGATTGTCGGCTTTAGCTGCATCTTACCTTATTTTTGTTGTGCTGCGCTTCTTTATCGGAGCAGGGCTGGGCGGTGAGCTGCCGGTTGCGTCAACATTAGTATCGGAGTCTGTGGCGCCAGAAAGACGGGGGCGCATGGTCGTGCTGTTGGAGAGCTTCTGGGCAGTCGGCTGGCTGCTAGCAGCGATTATTTCTTATTTCGTCATTCCGGATTACGGCTGGCGAGTAGCTCTCTTGCTGACAGCAATACCTGCGTTATTCGCAGTCTTTCTTCGTAAGAATCTGCCGGATTCACCGTCTTATACAAAGCTGAAGCAAAAAACTTCTGTCATGGCTGGTATTCGTCAATTGCTTGCGAAAGGATTTGCTAAACGCAGTGCGATGCTTTGGATCGTTTGGTTCTGTATTATGCTCAGCTATTATGGCATGTTTCTGTGGCTTCCGAGCGTGATGGTTGAGAAGGGATTCGATATGGTCCGCAGTTTCGAGTATGTATTGATTATGACACTCGCGCAGCTGCCAGGATATTTCTCTGCAGCTTGGCTGATTGAGAAGGTGGGCAGGAAGCCGATTCTGATCATTTATCTTATCGGTACAGCCATCAGTGCAGTTCTTTTCGGTAATGCAGAGTCAGCAAGTATGCTGCTGACGGCCGGCATGCTGCTGTCATTTTTCAATCTAGGGGCTTACGGTATTTTATATGCTTATACTCCGGAACAGTATCCTACTGCTATCCGTGCAACTGGCTCTGGGATCGCAGCAACCGCAGGAAGGATCGGCGGTATCCTGGGACCATTGCTGATTGGTTATCGCGGCACGCTCGGGATATCTGTCAGTACGGTTTTCCTTCTATTCTGTGTAACAGTTCTTATTGCTGCAGTAGCAGTGTGGCTGCTTGGGGAAGAAACGAAGGGTAAGACGCTTGCTTGATGCGAGATTTCGGTCCTGTGTGGTAAAGTAGAGCAAGAGTAAGAAGGAGGTTAACATTTTGTTTTCCATACAAGATTATACCGAGGCAGTCAGTGTCTCCTTGGAGAAGCATTCGGAGGATGTCATAAGTGAATTGAAGCAGATTTTCCAGCTGCCGTTCCTCCCGGAAGTAGAGAAAATTGCTTTTCGCATGTTCAAGGAGCCGATGGCCTTTGAACTGACAATCATGTATTATGCACTCGATGCAGACGGCAATGAACGTTATTATGATGAAATGGGCGATAAATACGCTGGAGGAAGTGAAGAAGTAGCAGAGGAGATCCCGTATTTCCAGCTGTCTGATACAGCTACCGATGCATTCGAAGCTTTTCGTGAACTGCAGGAGGATGCTGTAGAAAAAGCGGATGAACAGGTGATGATTGCCTGGTTTGCTGATTGCTACAAACGAGCTGGCGGAAATGCATTTTCTCTAGAAGCGAGTGTCGGTTTTCACAACGATGTGAAGGCATACTTCCTGAAACAAGGTGCCTGGGCGGAAGATCGTCACTGAATGAAAGTGCGTACCACGTGTACGTACTTTTTTTATGCAAAAAAAATTAACAGCTTCCCTTACAGGCTGTTAATTGCGCTACATATTTTTTCTTTGTTTTTCGTATTCGTTCAATAGATCATCAAGTTGCACACTTGCGGTGACGACTGCATCGGATGTAAGCGGCATACGGCGGGACAGGCTTAGCATGTGGTTGCGCGTCTGTTCGATTTTTTCCAAAAGATTGTCTAAAGTAACCATTTTAACCTCCATAATCTGATATACTATTTGTCGTTAAGAGTACCCTTTCTTTTTTTATTTAAAACGTCATATCTCTAAAAAATATAAAAAGTAAGAAAAAACTGTTGCTGGCAAACTATAAGGTTTGAGAAAAGATATTTTTGTGAAAGTGAAACCTTTTCGGAACGTCATTCGTTACTAAGAAGCCGCAGTTAGGCGGGAGGATTCCATGGAGAACATCATAAAATATCATATAAAAAACGTCAAGAAGGGTGATCATGCGGCCTTTGAGGAAATCGTTTCCTTTTATCAGAACAAGGTGTACCATATCGTATACCGAATGGTCGGAGATAGCCACGAAGCGCAGGATATTGCCCAAGAGGCGTTTATCCGTGCTTACACCAACATCCATTCTTTTGACGAGAATCGAAAATTCTCCACATGGCTTTACCGGATTGCAACGAACTTAAGCATAGATCGTCTGCGGAAGAAGAAGCCTGATTTTCATCTGGATGCCGAGGTGAAGGGGACAGAAGGATTGGATATGTATTCTCAGTTGGCGGCTGACCAGGCACTGCCTGAGGAAGAAGTCGAGAGCATGGAGCTGCAGAGTTATATCCATAAGGAAATATTGTCCCTCCCGCCAAAGTATCGCAGTGTTATCGTACTGCGGTTCCTGGATGATTTATCATTAGCGGAGATTGGCGAAATCCTGGACCTGCCGCTCGGGACAGTGAAGACGCGTATCCACCGTGGCAGAGAGCTACTACGGAAAAAACTGCGCCACGTATAAAGGGGGGTAACACATGAATTGCGAAGAAAGCCTTGCGCTTATGCATCTGTATCTGGATGGAGATGCTTCAGAGGAAGAAGCACAGCAGCTTCGAGAGCACCTGAAAATATGCCCAGATTGTAACCAGCATTACCGAGAGCTCAAACAGACAGAAAGCCTGCTTAGCGGTGCTGCCTATGAGTTGAGTGCACCGGCCGGCTTCACCGCCAGTGTCATGGCGAATTTGCCGAAAGAAAAGAAGCGCGCCGGGTATATGAGATGGTTCCGTGCGCACCCTGTCATCACGGCTGCTGCGGTATTCTTCCTATTCATGTTCACAAGCGTATTATCTGCTTGGAATAGTGATAGCAGTGTAAGTGTATCGAAGCAAGAGGGTTTAATAGTAGAGAACGATCTCGTAATCGTACCGGAAGGTGTCACAGTCAAAGGAGACCTGGTCGTCGAAAATGGCGATTTGGATATCAGAGGTCAAGTGGATGGTGATGTCACGATCATCAATGGCGACCTCATCGAGGATCCTGGAACTAAAGTGAATATGGCTTCTGTTGATAATATATCAGGCGAATATCAGGAAATTAACCGGATTTTCGGCTGGGCTTGGTACCATCTAAAAGAATTGGTTACATTCTAATGTAAGAGTATGTTGAGCTGCTTGTTGAAGGGCTCTTTTTTTTTACCCTTAAATCATTGGCGGTACAAGCCCGTATTACGTTAAGATAACAGGGGACAGTAAGGTTAGATTACTCTCCTTGTTAGTAAGCGACTGCTTTAGGGGAACTATGCTATAATGTACGAAGAAATTCGAGCTATTCATATAAAAGGACGTGTATCCATGTTTGGGGGATTAAGTGAACTTTCTATATTATCCATACTGCGGATTATCGTGGACATTGCAGCAGTATGGTTCATTTTCTACAAAGTCTTAATGCTCATAAGGGGAACGAAAGCAATTCAGCTGTTGAAGGGGATCTTCATCGTTGTTATTATCGCTTTCTTGAGCAGTGAGCAGATACTCGACTTCCCGATGCTCGCCTTCCTGAGTTCGCAGGCGATTACATGGGGATTCGTAGCCATCGTCGTTTTGTTCCAGCCGGAGATCAGGCGTGCATTGGAGCAGCTCGGGCGAGGCAGCTTCTTCTCCCGAAACGTGCGATCGGAGGAAGAACAGACCAATAAGAACATAGAAGCGATTGTGAAGTCCTGTAATTACATGGCGAAGCGGCGGATTGGTGCGCTAATCACAATCGAGCGCGAAACAGGTATGGGAGATTATATTGAGACAGGAATTCCGGTGAATGGTCATTTGACATTCGAACTGCTCACGAATATTTTTGTCCCGAATACACCATTGCATGACGGAGCTGTCATTCTGAAAGAAAACCAGATTGCGGCAGCAGCTTGCTATTTGCCGCTATCTGAGAGTCCATTCATTTCTAAGGAACTTGGGACGCGTCACCGGGCAGCTATGGGAATCAGTGAGGTGACGGATGCACTGACAATCATCGTTTCGGAGGAGACAGGATCGATTTCCTGTACGAAGAACGGAGAATTGTTCCGTGACATCACGCCGGATGCCTTGAAAGAGATCCTCGATAGAGAAGTAGGCGTACCAGCTTCCGGTTCCAAGGCAAGAAGATGGAGGGGTAAGAATGGATAAATGGCTGAAGAGTCCATGGACATTGCGTGTTGTATCGCTTGTGTTTGCTGTCCTTCTCTATGCCTATGTGAGTGCGGAATCGGACGTAGATAACCGTGCCGGCGAGGTTCCGATTACGAGTTCGGATGAAACGAACACGGTTGATGCACCTGTCAGCATCCGGATCGATGACTCTAAATATGTCGTCAGCGGCGTACCGGAGTATGTATCCATGCAGCTTGTCGGACCGGCAAGTGATGTAACAGCAGCGATACAGCAAAAGAACTATGAAGCTTATGTGGATCTGACAGATCTTGATACCGGAACGCACACAGTGAAGCTGCATTACGAAAATGTCTCGGACAACCTGCAAGTATATATGCAGCCGGCATCTGTTGAGGTGACAATCCAAGAAAAAGCTTCACAGCAATTTAATGTTGACGTAGGCTATACCAATGAAGATCAAATGGCAGCAGGATTCCAAGTAGACAGCTCCACAGTGGAACCTCAGACGGTTTCAATCGTAAGTACACAGGAGGTCATCGATCAAATTTCCAGTGTGCGTGCGTATGTGGATCTGACAGATGTTGATGCTGATATTGATAGCAGGGAAGCACCAGTGAAAGTATATGACGCCCAGGGCAATGAGCTGAGTGTGAATGTACAGCCGGAGACAGTCGAGGTTTCGGTACAAGTAAGCAATCCGAGCAAGACAGTCCCGATAGAAGTGAAGACAAAGGGGCAAGCGCCGGATGATGTATCTGTTGCTTCGCTTACACCAGAAATTCAAGAAGTGACTATCTATGCATCGCAGGATACATTGGATGGTATCGATTCGGTCAGTACCGAAGAAATTGATTTGTCCAAGGTGACAGAGAACCAGACGATAGACGCGAACTTGCAGCTGCCGGATAATGTACGCTCAGCAAGTGATGAGCAGATATCAGTCGATATTGAGCTGGATGAAACGAGCGAGACGACAATCGAAAACGTTCCAGTTACAATCGAAGATTTGCCTGATGATCAGGAAGCGACCATTACAGATCCGCAGAATGAGCAGATCGATGTAACAGTAAGTGGAGCGCAGAGTGAAATCGAAGGCCTATCGGCAGACGACATTACGGCAACGATTGATGGAAGCAGCTTGGAAGAAGGGGAGCAGACGGTTCAGCTTGACGTATCAGGACCTCAGAATATCGAGCTTACCCCGAGCCAAGAGGAAGCCACAATAACTGTTCAGACCGCAGATAATGCAACGAGTGAAGAAGAGGAAGATACGAATACAGATACACAGACACAGTGACTGTGAGCCATGTGAAGGAGAGGTAACAATGGGAAAATATTTTGGAACGGACGGCGTCAGGGGGATTGCGAATGAGGAGCTCACCCCGGAGCTTGCCTTCAAGTTAGGCAGATATGGCGGCTATGTGCTGACAAAGACAAGTGAAGAAAGACCGAAAGTGATGATCGGCAGAGATACACGTATTTCCGGTGAAATGCTTGAAGGAGCGCTTGTTGCAGGACTTCTGTCCATCGGAGCTGAGGTGATGCGTGTTGGTGTCGTTAGTACACCAGGTGTTGCTTATCTTACAAAGAATATGGGAGCAGCTGCAGGTGTTATGATTTCTGCGTCTCACAATCCTGTGCAGGATAACGGAATCAAGTTCTTCGGTCCAGACGGTTTCAAGCTTTCTGATGAGCAGGAGAACGAAATTGAGCAGCTGATTGATGCAGAGACAGACGAACTGCCTCGACCATCCGGAGCTGATCTAGGTCAAATTAATGACTATTTCGAAGGCGGTCAGAAATATATTCAATATTTGAAGCAGACAATCGACAATGACTTCGAAGGACTTCACATTGCGATCGACTGTGCCCATGGAGCGACTTCTTCCATTGCAACACACTTGTTTGCGGATCTGGAAGCGGATATCTCCTCAATCGGTACATCGCCTGATGGTTTGAACATCAATAAAAACGTCGGCTCCACGCATCCAGAAACATTGCGTGATTTCCTTCTGGAAAAAGAAGCAGATGTCGGACTTGCCTTTGATGGTGATGGCGATAGATTAATCGCTATTGATGAAAAAGGACAAATTGTTGACGGTGACAAGATCATGTACATTTGTGCTAAATTCCTTAACGATCACGGACGTTTGCGTCATAACACGGTCGTATCCACAGTCATGAGCAATATCGGCTTCTACCGTGCATTGGATAAGCATAATATCAAGAGCAACAAGACAGCTGTTGGTGACAGATACGTGATGGAAGAAATGCGCCGAGGTGACTTTAATCTTGGTGGAGAGCAATCTGGTCACATCATCTTCTTGGATTATATGACAACTGGTGATGGCATGCTTGCAGCACTGCAGTTGATCAATGTTATGAAAGAAACCGGCAAGAAGCTATCCGAGCTTGCGAGCGAAGTCGAGATCTTCCCGCAGATCCTAATAAATGTGCCGGTAACAGATAAGCAGGAAGCACTTGTGAACCAGCAAATCCTGGACTCCATCGCAGAAGTCGAGCAGGAGCTTGGAGATCAAGGGCGCGTCCTTGTACGACCATCTGGTACTGAGTCACTTGTACGGGTAATGGTGGAAGCACCGACGAAGGAAGACTGCAAGAAACATGCAGACAAAGTAGTAGCTGTCATCGAACAGGTACTAGGAACAAAATAAAATCAACGTATGCGTAGGGAACAGAACATGCTCCCTGCGCATACTTTATTTACATGCAAGAAAGAATTGACCAACTGGATTTCCTTCATGTAGAATGAAGAGGTTAGTCATTCATGCAGGAAAGTGAGGATAGAGGTTACAACAACATAAAAGCGCCAGGACTTATCCCGAGCGGTGGGGTAAGTTGACGAGGTGGAGGTTTATCGAACCATTCGGCGGATGCCTCCCGATTGCACACATCTCAGTCGTCATGTTTTAGAACCGAAAGCAGAGAGGCGACTCTCTGGATAAGGACAAAACAAGATGTGAAAAATAGATAAAACGAGAAAGGGGCAAACAACTGCCCCATGCTTAGCGCAGGCCGTTCGTTTGCCCCTTCCAAGTCTTGAGGAGGACAACAACGACATGTGTGGAATTGTAGGATATATTGGACAGAATGATACAAAGGAAGTATTGCTTAACGGATTAGAGAAGCTGGAGTATCGCGGATACGATTCAGCTGGTATCGCAATTGAAAACGAGCAAGGTGTGAACCTTTTCAAAGTAAAAGGCCGCATTGCTGCATTGCGTGAAAAAGTAGATCACAACGTTTCATCCACAATGGGAATTGGCCATACTCGCTGGGCGACACACGGTGCACCGAACGAAGACAACGCGCACCCGCACCAAAGCGCTTCTGGCAAATTTACGATTGTGCATAACGGTGTAATCGAGAACTATGTCGACATCCGTAAAGCGTATCTTTCTGACGTAACATTAAAAAGTGATACCGATACAGAAATCGTTGTACAGCTTGTAGAGAAAATGTATGAAGAGACGCAGGATACAGCAGCAGCATTCCGTAAAGCGGTTAGCTTGCTTACTGGTTCTTATGCCCTTGCAATGATCGATAAAGACGATAAAGAAACAATCTTTGTGGCGAAAAACAAAAGCCCATTGCTTGTAGGTATCGGCGAAGGCTTCAACGTCGTAGCAAGTGACGCGATGGCAACACTTCGCGAAACAGATACGTACAAAGAGATCCGTGACAAAGAAATCGTTATCGTTCGCCGTGACAGCGTGGAAATCCAGCTGCTTGACGGCACGACAGTAGAACGCGATAGCTTCAAAACGGAAATCGATGCATCCGATACGGAAAAAGGCACATATGATCACTTCATGCTGAAAGAAACAGATGAGCAGCCATTCGTTATCCGTAAAATCATCCAGCACTACCAGGATGATGCGGAACAAATTAAAATGGAACCTGCTATTCGTAACGCGATGGTAAATGCAGACCGTATTTACATCGTAGCAGCGGGAACAAGCTACAACGCTGGACTAGTCGGTAAACAATTCATTGAAAACCTGGCTAAGATTCCGGTTGAAGTGCATATCGCGAGTGAATTCGCATATAATATGCCGCTTCTATCTGAGAAGCCATTATTCATATTCCTTTCCCAATCTGGTGAAACTGCCGACAGCAGAGCCGTATTGGTGAAAATCAAAGAACTCGGACACCCAGCACTTACAATCACGAACGTGCCAGGATCCACCCTTTCTCGTGAAGCAGACTTCACATTGCCGCTTTACGCTGGCCCAGAAATCGCGGTAGCCTCTACTAAAGCATATACAGCACAGATGGCAGTTATGCTATTGCTAGCAGTAGATGCAGCAAAAGGCAAAGAAATCACACTTGATTTTAACCCGCTTCAGGAGCTTGCGATTGTTGCGAACGCAATGGAAGTACTGACAGATCAAAAAGAAACATTCGAAACACTAGCACAAAGCTATCTAAGTGAATCCCGCAACGCATTCTTCATCGGCCGCGGCGTCGATTACTTCGTCTGCGTCGAAGGATCACTGAAACTAAAAGAAATCTCCTACATCCAAGCAGAAGGCTTCGCTGGAGGAGAACTGAAACATGGCACAATCGCCTTGATCGAAGAAGGCACACCAGTCATCGCACTAGCTACACAAAGCTCCCTGAACCACTCCATCCGTGGTAACGTACAGGAAGTAAACGCACGCGGTGCCAACACATTGCTCATCAGCATGAAAGGCCTAGAGCATGACGAAGACGCCTTCGTCATCCCAGCAGTGCATGAGCTATTAACACCACTTGCAAGTGTCGTACCGCTTCAATTGCTTGCTTATTATGCAGCAGTTCAGCGTGGTGCGGATGTTGATAAGCCGCGTAACTTGGCTAAGAGTGTTACGGTGGAATAAGTCTTACCGGTTAACGGAATAACAAACTTGCTATGGATTTAATCTTAGCGTATATACAATACACACAGAGAAGCACCATACTTATTATTTATGAGTATGGTGCTTTTTTTTCGAGGAAAAGAAAGGAGGGCCTATATTTGAAAAAAACATATTTTATTTGGCTTTCTATTCACTGTGTTGTTTGGACTTTAGCATATTGGGAATATGCCCCGAATCTAAATGCAGGGCGACTAACAGGTGTGGGTGTTTTTCTAGTCCTGTTATTTATTGTTCCGCTCTTTAAAGAAAAACCACTGATACAAACCCTATTATTCTGTGCACAAGCTCTATTGACAATCTTCATCTTCTATCCTATAAGCAACGATTTAAGCCCATATCCAGTTCTCATACAATCCTTAATTATGGCAGAAGCAGTCTTTTATCTTTCACGTACTAAAAGTTTAATAGTAATTGCTGTTCAAATTGCGAGTGCTGCAGTGATTTTAATATTATCCACACCCACCATTACTCAATTAGTATGGTGTGCATTATATTACCTTTTACTAGTAGTCGCCTTGCTTTATCATCAAGTTATACATAACAGAGAAAAAGAGGCTCGATTAAGCAATGAGGCCTTACTTGAAGAATACCGTAAGATGAAAAGACAGCTTCTTGTGGAGGAGCAGCAGGCGAGGCAGGATGAACGGATGCTCATTGGGCATGAGATTCATGATTCGGTCGGGCATAAGCTGACTGCATTGCTCTTTCAGTTTGAGGCTTTTCGTTTAACGGCGGCTGAGAAGGACAAGGAGATGGTCGGGAAGCTGAAAGAGCTGGCTGAACAGAGCTTGGAGGAGACGCGGCAGGCGGTGCGGTCATTCAAGCAAAATGAAGTGGGCGGTTTGCAGGGTGTGATCCGACTTATTCGGAAATTAGAGATAGAGAGTTTTATGAAGATCAATTTTTCTGTAAAGCATGGTGCGTTTGCGGCTCCTTTGACGGGTGAGCAGTCATTTGCAATCTTTCGTGCTGTACAGGAGGCATTGACGAATATTATGAAGCATAGTTCTTCAAGAGAGGCGCAAGTCATATTCGAAGCTCCTGGAGGCAGTATTTTTCGGTTTGAGGTGATCAATGCTGCGACGCATGATCGTTACTTTCAAGAAGGGTACGGGTTGAAGGCGATGCGGGAGCGCTTAGAGAAAGTGGGCGGAACGCTTGAGATCGATTATGAGACGCACCGCTTTTTGGTGAGAGGCACGATAAGATTAGCAGACTGGGGCGGTTCCGATGATTAAAATTTTGCTGGCAGAAGATCAAGTGATGGTTCGCCAAGGCTTAAAGATGATGATTGAAACGGATGACAAGATTCGCGTGACTGGGGAAGCTGACAATGGGAAGGAAGCAGTCAGCTTATGTGAGAAGCAGCTTTTCGATGTGGCCATTTTGGATATCCGCATGCCTGTGATGGATGGCATTGAAGCAGCGAAAATCCTCCGCTCGCGGTTCCCTCATATCAAGATCCTCATGCTGACTACATTTGACGATAATGAATATGTATTGAGTGCCTTAAGGCTAGGAGTCAGCGGTTATATGCTGAAAAACGGGGATACAGCATCTCTCATTCGCTCCATTAAAAGCGCATTGAGCGGCGGCTTATCCTTAGAGGATCAGGTTGCTTCGAAAGTGATGCCGATTTTACTGCAAAACCAGGAAGAAAGGCAAATCGACTCGACATTGACCCCGAGGGAAAGAGCAATATTGAAGTGTATAGGAGAAGGATTGAATAATAAGGAAGTGGCCGAACGACTAGGATTATCGGTTGGGACTGTGAAAAATCAAACGAGTCACATTTTAGATAAATTGGAATTAAGAGATCGGACACAATTAGCCATTTATGCAATACGTCATCGCCTCGTATAAAAAAGTGACGAAAGTAATAAGTGTCCAATCGCAGAATGACCATAGTCAGTAGTGGCTTTGGTTTTTTTAATTTATGATGCAAGTAACAACATAAAGGAGGAAAAAACGTGCTGGAAACCATCAACTTAAGCAAGTCCTTCAAAGGAAAGAAAGTTGTTCAGGATCTCAACTTGTACTTGGCAGATGGAGAATCAGTCGGATTGCTCGGTCCAAATGGAGCCGGGAAATCAACTACAATTTCCATGATTTCCACTTTGATCAAGCCGACGAGCGGAAGAATAACCATGAACGGTGTGAACGCGATTGCTAAACCGGGGGAAATCAGAAGCGTTTCCGGTGTTGTGCCACAGGAATTGGCGCTGTATCAGGAGCTGTCCGCTTATGAGAACCTTAAGTTTTTTGGATCGATTTATAAATTGAGGGGCAAAGAACTGGAGAAAGCTATTCAGCAGGCTTTGGAGTTTGTCGGGTTGGATGATCGAAAAAAGGATTTGGTTAAGACCTATTCCGGCGGGATGAAACGCAGGCTTAATATAGCGGCGGCGTTATTGCATCGCCCGAAGATTTTAATATTGGATGAACCGACAGTCGGTATCGATCCGCAATCGAGAAATCATATCCTGGAAGCTGTACGGGCGTTGAATCAGACAGATGGAACGACAATTCTTTATACGAGTCATTACATGGAAGAAGTAGAGCAGCTTTGCGATAGATTATACATTATGGATCACGGCAAGGTCATTGCAGCAGGAACAAAAGATGAATTACTCAGTATATTGTCGACCGAGAATAAGATAAAGGTGGAGTTAAACAAGCTGGATGAAGCCTTTGTAGAGCAAGTAAAGACAATTGAAGGAGTTCATAAAACTGAAGTAACGGAATTGCAACTGAAGATTATAGCCGCAAAAGGCAGCAACTTAATCAGCAAATTGGTTCATCTTACAGAACAGCATCAAATCCAATTGCTTCATTTCCAAACAGAAACGCCTAGCTTGGAAGATGTATTCCTTCACTTAACCGGACGTACGCTGAGAGATTAAAGGGGTGTCGTGATGCGAAGTTTCATCAAGAAAGATTTGTTGATATTTTTACGGGACTGGAAAGAGCTGCTCACGGTCCTGTTGCTTCCTATTATTTTGGTTATCGTGTTGAATTTCGCTTTTGCTGGGTTATTTGATAGTGGTGATGAAGTATCAATGGATTTACAGTTAGCCGTGGTCAATCAGGATAATGAGACGGAAGCAATGGAGCAGCTGAAGGAAAGATTGGTTCGTGATGCTGCCTTTGAAGAGCAGGAGGCAAATGCTATCTTGGAAGCTGCAGGGGAGATACAGCCTGTTCAACTGCTATCGGATTATCTGGAAAGTGACGATGTAAAGGAATGGGTGACGGTTCATCATCTGGAGGAAAAGGCAGCAGCCGAGAAAGTCAAAGAGGGCGAACTGGATGGTATGCTAGTCATCCCACAGGGATATACCGCGGATAGTTTATATGCGAGCTTCGCAGGCGAACCTCCAACTACATCATTGATTTATAAAATAGAAGAAGAGACGACAGATAGCAGTGCTCTACAACAGTTTATACAAGGATTTATTGAGCAATTAAATTATCAATTTGCAATGCAGGAAGTAACGGGTGGTGCAGAAATAGAGGCGGATCTTCCTGAAGGTGGTTTAGAGGATATAGGCACCGCGCACGACTTCACGATGACTCAGTATTTTACGATAGCTTTAGGGGGATTATTTGCCTTATTCGTCGTTGCGACGGTAGCGATGAAGACAGGAGTGGAGATCAGGGACCAAGTATTCAACCGAATATTATTAGCGAATAGCCATCCAATGCGGTTTTTAATTGGTAAAATGGTTTCCACGATTTGTCTGGTTGTACTGCAAATTATATTTGTATTACTTGTATCCCACTTTCTTATGGATGTATTTCCGGATCGTTCGATAGCCTTTTGGGGTGGGGTCTTCGTGATGGTAGTCTTGCTCGCTTTGGTGCTGTCGGGTTTAGCGGCAATTTATACGGCAATGTTATTGCGAATGAATAGTGTTGATGCGGCAAATGGAATTTTTATGTTCTTTACTTTGCTGTTCGGTACGCTAGGAGGAGGATTTGTTCCCATTTATATGCTGCCTGAATGGCTGCAGCAAATTGGAGGATGGACTCCAAACGGTTTATTTCTGTCCATACTGACAGAGTGGGTACAATTTGAGAATCTGTCATCCATCGTCCAGCCAAGCATGTTCATGATCGGTTATTTCTTATTATTCACTTTCATTGGCTTAGCTTTGTTTCCGAAAAGGGGGAGAGCACAATGAAAAATGTATTATGGGTGCAATTCTCAAAGGACAAACGAAATCCGCTGCTCGTTCTATTGTTGATTGCGGGAAGTATTGTAGCTGCCATTTTATTTGGCGGCGGCATTCAGTCCGCGACAACAGTTGGGATTTTCAGTGAAGAAGCCAATGCTGCAGAAATAGAAGATAAGTGGGAAGCATTGTTAAATACAGATGACTCCTTCACATTTGAAATAGTGGAACCGGAAGAAGCGCGTGAAGACATAAAGAAAGGCAATATCGATGTAGCAGTAAAGGTCATGGAGGATGATTACCGATTGCTGGTCTCCAAAAATATGCCGACCGTTTCTTCTGTAGAACGATATGTTGATAAGGCTTTTCAGCAAGAAGCACAAATCAATGCGGTTGAATCACAAGTGGGAGAAGATGTCCGGGATGAAATGGAGAGCTACCTAGACGATGCACCATTTCAGCTGGAAGCGCAAGGGTTGGATAGCGAACAGATTCCTACGTACAACATCCGTACACAGCTGCTATTTTCCTTCACATTCTTGATCTCGATGTTCATCCTTGGATTCAAGGTTAACAATGTGACACAAGATAAGGTTGCTGGTATTTGGGATCGGATGATTTTATCGCCAATGAAGAAAACTGGTATGTACAGTGGTTATTTGTTGTATAGTTTTCTGATTACGATGCTTCAAATAGTTATCGTGCTAATCGTGTTTAAGTATGTCTTGCGTTATGATGTCGGAGATAGTCTGTGGCTGATCATTCTCATTGCAGCGTGCTTTACTTTTGGCATGATCAGTATTGCCATGTTGATTACCGGATTTGTCAGGACGCCGGAGCAGTTTTATGCCATTTATCCATCCGTCATCCCGCTAATTCCGCTTGTCAGCGGAGCTTATATGATGCCGGGAACGATTACGAATCCTGTGCTACTGTTTATTGCGGATCTGTTCCCGCTGGCACATGCAATGGAAGCGATTATGTCGGTTGTGTTCTATGGTGCTGGTTTGCAGGATGTCATGATGTCTCTGTTGTATATGTTGTTGATTGGTGTCGTGGCTATGGGAGTGGGGATTAATCTTGTGGAGCGGCGGAGCAGTTAAGAGATTGCTTATATGAAACAAAAGAACCTCGATTACGCATCGAGGCTCTTTCGTTTCTCATCATACCATTTGATCAAGCTATGTAAAATACTATCAAATAAACCAATCTCGACTGCTTTTGCTATGGCTCCATCCCCAAATCGTTCACTGCGCACTATATAAGTAGCAGCTTGAATCGCATCTGCAACGCTTAACTCTGTATCTGACGAGTAGTCTGGCAATCCGTTACTTCTCCAATTGTATAAAGGAGTTATTGCGCCGACAGTATATAGCAGACTCGTGGCTTTGTTTATACGTTCACTATAGACGGGGTATTTTAATGCTTGCTCGTTTCCTCCATTTGACCATGCCACATTACGATCTTCGTCTGTCATCCCTTCCGCAACAGAACGCAATTCTTCCCAAGCGTCTGTTTTCGACAGGTCTAATTCGTTTATGAGTTGTATATTATCTGGATTTCCGTCCATAAACACCATCCTCCTTTTATTTGATTATATCGTATTCTTATTGAATCATATAAAATCTCTGATTTTGCGATTTGTTTAAGATAGACTAATATCTTCAACTAATCTATTGACAATGGTATTTGTACGTATAAGTTCTGCTTCTATACTTTTCTAATGCCATTTTCAATATCAATAATAAAGAATCTATCTATAAAACAAGGATTTTATACTTATTGACAACTTTCTCCATTCCTCCTAATCTTAAACTAGTATTATGAAAACGTTATCATATATTGAGGAGGAAAGAGATGAAAGCTAACAAACGTATACTCGTAACGTCGATGTTGTCGGTCGCATTACTTATACCTGCAATTCCAGGCGCGGATACTCTGGCAAAGGATAAAGGCGAAAAAGAGAAGGTACCTGTATTTGAGAATGCTTCTGTTCATGATCCATCCTTCATTGAAGTGGACGACCAGTACTATGTGTTCGGTTCCCACCTAGCTGCAGCAAAAACGAACGACCTTATGAAATGGAAAATGGTCGACTCGGGTGTACGTGATGGAAATAAACTCATTCCTAATGTAACGGAAGAACTCAAGGAGACACTTGAATGGGCACAGACGGATACTCTCTGGGCGGCAGATGTAATTCAACTGGCGGATGGGAAGTTTTATATGTACTACAATGCGTGTAAAGGGGATTCACCACGTTCTGCAATGGGTGTGGCAGTGGCGGATAATATTGAAGGACCTTATGAGGATACGGGGATTATCCTGAAGTCAGGTATGTGGGATGAGCCTAGCGAGGACGGTACGATTTATGATGCGACAAAGCATCCGAATGTGGTGGATCCTGATGTGTTCTATGACGAGGATGGCAAGCTATGGATGGTGTATGGATCTTACTCTGGCGGTATTTTCATTATGGAAATGGATGAGGAGACAGGCAAACCGCTTCCAGGACAGGGGTATGGGAAGAAGCTGATGGGTGGCAACCATAGCCGGATTGAAGGGCCAGCAATGATGTACAGCCCAGAAACAGATTATTACTATATGTTCCTATCATTCGGTGGGCTGGATGCTGTTGGCGGCTACAATATTCGTGTGGCGCGTTCTAAGTCTCCAGATGGTCCGTTCTACGACGCAGAAGGGAATGACATGATTGATGTGAAAGCAGATCCGAATTTACCTCTGTTTGATGATAAGTCAATTGAACCTTATGGCGTGAAGCTGCTTGGAAACAACTTGTTCGAGAAGAAGGTCGGTGATCCAGGAGAGGACCCGGGTATTGGCTATGTCTCACCAGGACATAACACTGCTTTTTATGATGAGGATACGAAGAATCATTATTTAATCTTCCATTCTCGTTTCCCAGAGCGCGGGGAGGAACATGAGGTGCGGGTGCATCAGATGCATATGAACGATAACGGCTGGCCGGTCGTAGCTCCATCTCGCAATACCAATGAGAAAGAAGCGAAGATTAAACGCAAGGATATAGCTGGTGACTATCAGTATGTGAATCATGGAAAAGATATTTCTGCTGATGTGAAAACTTCTGAACAAATCACCCTGAAAGAGAATGGAAAAGTCGAAGGTGCTGTAAAAGGAAAGTGGAAGTACGGAAAAGATAATGAGATTACCCTGACAATTGATGGCGAGAAGTATAATGGGTTCTTCCTGAAACAGTGGGACGAAGCGGCAGAAGAATATGATACAACATTCACTGCTTTATCAGACAAAGGTGTCGCAGTCTGGGGCAACCGAATGGAAGACATGAAAGATAAAGAGGTTGTTGCAGCAGTCAAGAAGGATCTGAGCATCTCAAACAGCGATAATTTATTTCAGAATGTAGAGCTGCCGACAGAAGGGACTCATGAATCCACGATCAAATGGACGTCATCCAATCCAAAAGTGATCGAGGCTGATGGTACGATACACCGGCCAGCGGCAGGAAGCGGAGACGGCAAAGTTACGCTGACCGCAAGTATTCAAGCAGGAAAAAAGAAAGAAACGAAAACATTCCAAGTGACAGTGAAGCAACAGGCATCTGAGCCAGAAATAGCACAATATAATTTCAGCGATCCAGGTAGTGAGGAAGCGGCCGATTCTTCCGGCAGCAATCTGCCAGCACAATTGAAAGGAAATGCTGTGCAAACCGAGGATGGAAAGCTAGCGTTGGATGGAAATGATGCGTACGTGGAACTTTCCACTCTTGTTGCAGATGCAGAGGATTTCACATTTTCCGCCCGGGTGAACTGGCAAGGCGGTGTAGCATGGCAGAGAATCTTTGATATAGGTGAAAGCAACGGCAAGAACATGTTCTTCACGCCATCTGACGGCAGCGGCAAGCTGCGATTTACAATTCATAATGGAGTAGATCAGAATATCACGACTGATGAGGCATTAGCTACAGGGGAATGGGTGCATCTTGCCGTGACGCTTGAAGGAGATACAGGAAAGCTGTACGTGAATGGAGAGCTTGCAGGAACAAATGAAAATATAACGACTAACCCATCTGATATTCTTGGAAATACAAACTATCTAGGGCGAAGCAGGTATGCTGCGGATGCGTTCTTTGGCGGGCAGATGGATGATGTTGCGGTGTATCGGAAGGCGTTGAGTGAAACGGAAATAAAAGAATCAGCGAATTAATAGGCGGTATGAGAACACCTCTTGTGAAGGGGTGTTCTTTTGATTTAAATCATAAAATATTACCCAAGCTCAGCTTTAACGAGCTGTTCTAATTCTGATCTAAATCTATGGAGATCGTCGATATCGTCATATTCGTTAATTTTAGATCTTATAGAAACATTCATTAAAAGAATAGGGTTATAATCTTTTACTAATTTACGGAACCAGTCCTGTCGCTGAAGCAATTTTATATTCTTTTTATATCTTTTTCCATTCTTTGAGGGGATCAAATTCTCTAAGAAAAGCATTATGAGGCTCGCTAAGTTTCTTAATAAAAGTTCCATTAAGCTATTTTCCTTTAAAATTAATGTAAGTATTAACATTGATTTTAACATGTTTGAAGGAATAATATTCCTTTCATGTTTATAATGGAAATTATAAAACAGAAAAAGTATGCGTTGAGGTGACTAAGCTGAGTACTCAGAAATATACAGGTCAAACAAAGATTCCGAAATATTGTTTCCAGCTAAATTCTCTCTTATTATAGGAATCCAATCGATCTTAGGAGTTATTATTCTTGGTAATGGAGCAACTTTAGGTGGATTTGGACTAGTGATGGCGTATATGGCTCATATTGAAATTAAGAAGAGCAAACTAAAAGGGCGAAAGTTAGTGGTGTTAGGTACAGTGTGCAGTTTGATTGGTATAGTAAGCAGCTTCATTTGGTAGTTGTCTAACCATCTAGAATAAGAGTGATAATATCACTAACTATTCCTAATCAACTTTTCTTTTTCTAGGCTTGTGGTTATAGTAGGGATATAATCTTAAGTTCTTCGATAATTCTAGTGAATAAAAACTTTATTTTGGGGGTAAGCAAATGCAAGTATTTGCAGATTATCTAGCTCAAATTGACAACCCGCAGCATCAAGAACGAATGGAAGAAGTTCTGAATTGGGTAGCTGAGAAATATCCCAACTTAGAGCAGAAAATAGCCTGGAATCAGCCGATGTTTACGGATCACGGTACATTTATTATTGGCTTTAGCATCGCAAAACAGCATTTGGCTGTTGCTCCGGAAAAGGCGGGAATAGATCATTTTTCTGATGATATTGTGCAGGCAGGCTATGATCATACGAAGCAACTGGTTCGTATCAAATGGGATGGACCTGTTGATTATTCATTATTAGAAAGAATGATAGAGTTCAATATTACAGACAAGGCAGACTGTACGACTTTTTGGAGGAAATAAAGTAAGTGAGTTGGAAGCACCTCTAAAGGTGTTTCTTTGCTGGGAATTCAAGATTCCGAGCTTGCTGGACAGAGTAAGGAGAAGACATATGGAACAATCTAATCAATTAAGACAAAACGCCTCACGTATTGGTATTGCTGTGTTAGTCTTAAGCATTCTGCTTGTCGGTGCTAATTTACGCGCTCCGATAACAGGGTTAAGTCCTTTAATAGACAATATTCGTTCAGATACAGGCATTGGTAATGCTGCAACAGGCATGCTGACTACTTTGCCTTTGATTGCATTTGCTGTATTTGCGCTGGTCGCGCCAAGAATTGCTAGGCGTGTAGGTATTGAAAGAACTTTGTTTGTCGGACTGATTATCATAGCTGTTGGACTTATATTTCGGTTTTTCTCACCAGTATGGATGCTTTTCGTTGGTACGGCTTTAGCAGGAATCGGAATCGCCATGGGGAATGTACTTTTGCCAGGCTTGATCAAGCGGGAATTCCCTAAAAATGTAGGCGTGATGACTGGAGCTTATGCAATGACCATGAATGGGATGGCTGCGCTTGCTTCTGGAATTAGTGTTCCTCTTTCAAACGGTCTTGGCAGTGGATGGCATGGCTCACTCGCTGTCTGGGTAATTTTGACGCTTGTAACGATGGTCGCTTGGGTACCGCAGCTGCGCCAGAGAGTAACAACATCATCCATTTCCCTTCCTAAGAAAGGAAAGAAACTATGGTCATCGGGTCTCGCCTGGAAGGTAACAGGTTTTATGGGATTGCAATCGCTATTGTATTACATCATGATTACCTGGATGCCCACAATACTTCAAAATCAAGGCTTTAGTGAATCAACAGCTGGCTGGCTTTTAGCTCTCACACAGCTTTGTAGCTTGCCGACTTCATTTTTGCTCCCGATCCTAGCAGGTCGTCTTGCAGGACAAAGGGGCATAGTGAGCATCATAGCTTTGTGTTTCGTTATGAGCTTCTCCGGGTTGTTGACGGGTATTACCTGGATTAGTGTCATCAGTGTTTTGCTGTTCGGATTAGCGGGAGGCGGTGTGTTCAGTCTCGCAACAATGTTTTTTGTATTGAGGACACACTCAGCTCAGGAATCCGCAGAATTATCAGGTATGGCACAGTTTGTCGGGTATCTATTAGCCGCAGTAGGGCCAACATTATTTGGATTAATTCATGATGTTACGTCAAGCTGGACAGTGCCGCTAGCATTGTTGGTTGCTGTGGCTGTAGTGCTCTGGATTGTTGGTATGGGAGCGGGGAAAAACGCTTATATCAATCAGCAGCACTAAGAAAAAGGCTAACTCCTTATCATAGGAAGTTAGCCTTTTTATATATAGCTGCAGTTAGTTGCCTGTATCTTAGTTTGGAAGAGGTGCTTCCGGTGAAATCAGTTCTTTCTCCAACAATTCCTGCCAAAATGCTTTTGGTATTTCCGCCTTCATGGCTGCTAGGTCCTCTTTGATTCGTTCAGGACGTGTAGAACCAGGAATAACGGCTGCAACCGCTGGATGAGCTGTAGAGAACTGAAGAGCCGCAGCTTTTAAGCTGACATCGTGGTGCTGGGCGATTGCTTCGAATTGTTTTACTCGCTCTTTGATTTCTGCCGATGCTTCTTTGTAGTCAAAGTAAGGACCACCGAGCAGGGCGCCTGAGTTGAAGGCACCACCGACAACAATGCCGACACCTTTTTCCTGTGCAGTCGGCAGCATGCGCTGCAATGCTTTCTTATGCTGTAAGAGTGTATATTGTGTTGCGGATAAGCATAAGTCAGGTTGTGTTTCCTCTAGTTCCATGGCTACTTCGATTGGAATTGTCGTATTGACACCAAGTCCCCATCCCTTAATGACACCTTCATCGCGTAGACGTGACAACACGCGGAAAGCTCCTTTTCTCGCTTCATCAAACTTTGCAATCCATTCGTCTCCATGGAAATCTGGAGAAAGGTCGTGGACAAAAACAAAATCAATCCGATCCGTCTGCAGACGCTCCAAGCTCTGTTTGATGGAGCGGCGCGTAGCTTCTTCTGTGTAATCGGTGATCACTTTGTTTTTTCGTCCTTCTTCATACAAGCCTTCCTTATCTTCCTCTTCATCCGTAAGATAGCGGCCTACTTTTGTGCTAATTACGTAATCATCCCGATCATATTTGGATAGGACCTTACCTAAGCGTAATTCCGCCAAGCCCGCACCATAGAACGGCGCAGTATCAAAGTAGCGTATACCTTGATCCCATGCGGTTTGAATTGTTTCTATAGCTTCTGCCTCGGGGACGTTGCGGAACATGTTTCCTAGTGGGGCTGTTCCTAAGCCGATCCGTTCGTTTAGTACCTGTTTTGAATCTTTCATTTTGAAACCCTCCTTAAGCCAGTATCTGTCTACTATTATATCTAACCATCGTATCGGTAAACGAAACCTTTGCTCCGTATTATAAATAGTGAAGAATGCTTACTATGCCTTTACAGAAAAAAGTCCGCCGATAGTATCGACGGACTTTTTTTTATAGTTTGGCTATATTCAATGAATTAGGCTGCCATGTCTCATACAACTTCGGATAATAAATCTCCTGCTTCGAATCAAGCGGCTTGATTAGCTCCGGATGATAGCTGTGCCATGGAACCAGCACACGAGGTTTGATTCTATCGATAATATAAAGAATATCTTCATTCTTCGCATGTCCTGATACATTGAGAGATTGATAGGAAACGCCGAAGCGCTCTAACAGTGCATGCATCGTTTGGTGAGCAGGATCGAATGAACCTAAAGGCATGCCATTGGAATGCAGGTAGATGCTTTCCTTCAAATCCAGATCAAGTAAATTTTGAATAGAATGATAGCTATTCTGCAGCAGGTATCCTGCTGGATTCTGATTGATATCAAAGGCAGTTACAGCTTTATATTTTGTCAGCAGCTGCTCGGTAATCACGGCATGTTTGCTGCTGTCGCCCAAGTAGACCATGAAATGAACATCATGTAAGAAGTGATCTGCCAGATAAGCTGTCGGTGCTTCTAAGACCGGTGTTCTGCCTGTTAACTTGGCCATTTGAAGGAAAGTGTTAATTCGATCGATATTCCGGTGGTAGATATTGAATATCCCTAGACCTTGCTTTTGGGCAAGTGTATCCTTTCCGACTTTAAGAATATCTGCATCTTCCTTGCATGCTGTATCTGTTTCTTTTTTATCCGGATTGAAAGTGGTGCCTTCAATTAGCAATACATCGATATTTTTTGTGGCCATGTAAGTGAGCCAGTCTTCTGTGTATTCTGGATGTGAGCCATGCATGCGCAGGTCACCCGAGTTCACAATTGTGAGGTCAGGTGTTTCAATTAGGAAGGAGGCGGCGCCGATTACATCGTGATCTACTGGAATAGGTGTAATGCGTATTTCTCCTACCACGATAGTTTGACCAAATGACATTCCGGTTGTTTCCTTATGTAATGATAATCTTTCGCCGACATGTTCCAGTGCATCATAAAGCTGCTTCGAGTCTTCCGTCATGTAAACAGGAATCTGTGGTGATAGTGTATCCATGGCGCCCATATGATCTAGATGAAGGTGGGAGATGAATACAACTGTTTGGTAGGATGAGTCTTCCAGCGGTTCTGGTTTTACTGCAGAAAAACTGTCTCCTGTTAAAGATTCTTTGCTGTATATGCCATCAATGGCGGGGATTGCGCCTAATTTCAGCATATCCAATACATAGCTTTGTTTCCGTTCTTTTGTATCAATGATGCTGCTGGCAGGATTATAGACAAGTCCGAAATCAAAGATGATTCGATCCTTCCCATAAGTTACTTCTGCAATATTACCGCCAATCGTGCGCAGCCCGCCCCAAAATTTGATAGTTGTCTTCATGTCTGTCACCTCTTAAAAGAAAAGGCAGGGGATAACCCTGCCAATCATTTATTATTGTAATTCAGCTTTTGCGCGTTCTTGTGCTTCTGTCAGACCTTCTTCAACTGTCTTCATGCCTTGGAGGATGTAATCCATTTCCTCAAGTACGATGTTACGTACTGCATCTCCACCAGGAACACGGGCGATGAAGAATCCGGCATCAAATTGCTCTGTGCCTGCTTTGTAGGCTGGGTTTTCTTCAAGGAATTGCTGATATTCTTCTGTATCCAATGCAGATTGACGGATAGGCAAGTATCCGGAAAGCATGGACCACTCAGAAGTTACTTCAGGGCTAGTCAAATACTTCATGAATTCCCAAGCAGCTTTTTGTTCTGCTTCTTCACTTTGGTTGAAGATTACGATGTCATTGCCGGCAAATGTTGTAGCAGCCTCGCCGTCCAAAGTAGGGATTGGTGCAGTAGACCATTCGATGCCATCTTCCATAGCGCCACCAACGTGTGGGATACCTGCAGAGGAACCGATATACATCGCAACATCACCGCGGCCGAATGGGTTGGACATATACTCATCTTCACCAGCTGTACGAGCAATGCCTTCGTCGATCATACCGCTAATCATTCCCATTGCTTCCTGTCCTTCTTTGGAAGCGAATTCTGGTTCGCCAGTTGCTTCATCCATATACGTGCCGCCCATTTGTTTCAGGATGCCTTGGAATTCCGCTTCGTAGGAGTTCTCAAAGCCCATGCCGACAACGCCGTCTTTTGTTACAGTCTTCGCAACTTCCTGCAGCTCGTCCCAAGTTTTAGGTGCTTCCAGGCCATTTTCTTCAAGAAGTGTTTGGTTGTAGAAAAGTACACGTGTGCTCTTGCTGAAAGGCAGGCTGTAGTAAGTATCATCCCATGTACTGGAGTCACGGAATACTTCAATATAATCATTCAATTCGTCTTCAGATAAGCCAACTTCCGGATCTTCGATAAAGTCATTCAAAGAAGTGATAAATTTATTATCAATGTATTCTGGGATGACATTTGTTGTAGCCTGTGCCATATCCGGCAGATTACCAGCTTTGGCTGCAGCCATGATTTTCTGTTGCAAATCCTCATAGCTTCCTTGATTCACAGGTTTGATCGTAATGTCATCATGTGTGCTATTGAAATCATCTGCAAATTTTTTGATGGCTTCTTCATGCGGTCCGCTCATTGCATGCCAGAATTCTACTTCTGCAGGTCCATCTGCGTCACTTCCATTGGCATTGGCACCGGAACTATTATTACAAGCAGCTAAAAACAGAACCAAAAATAAGGACAGTACAGATATTACTTTTTTCATATTTGTCTTCCTCCTTAAAGGGGTTTGGTAGTATGCAAGATCAGTTGCGAAGTGCTGCGGTAGATTCCCTGGTCATCACCTCCAATAAGTGCTTTTTGTCATGCTTAGCCTTTCAAACCGCTTCGGGCTACACCGGAAATGACGTATTTCTGCATGACGAAGAATAAAAGCAGCATAGGCAGGATTACCATTGTCGAAGCAGCCATGAGTAATTCATATTTGATGCCGGCTTCCGTTGTGAATGCTGAGAGTCCTACCGGCAGAGTCCTTAGTTCCTGGGAGTTGGTAACAATCAATGGCCATAGGAAGGCATTCCAGCTGCCGATGATTTTCAGCAAAGCAATCGTGATGAGTGCGGGCTTGGCCAATGGTACCATCACATACCAGAGAAACTTGAAGTCGCTGCATCCATCCACTTTAGCCGCATAGGACAGCTCCTGCGGTACCGAGAAGAAGTACTGGCGCAATAGGAAGATTGAGAAAATGCTGGCGATCCACGGAACAATCAGACCCTCATAAGAGTCGATCCAGCCTAAGTTTGAGACAGTGACGAAATTGGGAATCAGCAGCATCTCTCCAGGAACCATCATCGTTCCAAGCAAAACAGCAAACACGATACCCTTGCCATAAAAGTTGATCCGGGAAAAGGCGTAGGCAGCTAGTATAGTCGTCAATAACTCTCCAATCGTAGTCAGCACCGTTACAACAATACTGTTGAAGAAATAAGTGCCGAATGGAGCAGATTCACTCGCCTCGCTGTAGTTTCCGAACTGCCATTCAGAAGGAATCCAAACGGGCGGCATCGCCATAACTTCATTGGGAGCTTTTAGCGATGTGCTGATCATCCAGACGAACGGCAGCAGCATGAGGATGGCGCCTAATGACAGAAGTACATAAATCGTTCCTTTCGATAAAGCTTCCTTACGCATTCCAATTCCTCCTTAGTTGTAATGTACAAATTTCTTTCCGACTATCAATTGGATGATAGTGAAGAGGAAGATGATAAGGAACAGGACAAAGGCAGCAGCTGAGGCCAGACCGAATTCCCATTCTTCATAGAATTTTTGATACACATAGTAAACGACGGTCAAGGCGCTGTTGGCTGGTCCTGGTCTTCCGTTGAACAGCGCAAATATTTCATCGAAGACTTTGAATGCATTAATGATGGAAATGATTGAAACAAAGAACATTGTCGGAGACAGCAAAGGCAGCGTGATGCTCTTGAAGCGATTCCAAGCAGACGCACCATCCACTTTTGCCGCTAGATAATATTGATTTCCGATATTCTGCAAGCCGGCTAAGAAAATGATGATATTGAATCCGAGACCCTTCCATATACTTAAGATGATCAAAGCGGGCATCGCATAGGTTGGGCTCGTCAGCCAATCGATCGGATCGACACCGAACAGACCGAGCATATAGTTCAACAGACCATAATCCGAATGGAAGATCCAGCTCCAGACAATTGCAACAGCCACAACCGAAGTGACGAAAGGCAGGAAGTAAATCGTCCGGAAGAACCCGCTTAGCTTGATTTTGCTATTCAGTAACACTGCAATTGCCAATGATATGATGATGGACAGCGGCACGACGCCAATGACGAATATAGCGGTATTTTTTAATGCTGTAATGAAGTTTGGATCCTGGAATAACTTCGTGAAGTTCTCTAGACCATAAGCGTTAACTGTGTCTGAAAAGAAGTCATAATCCGTATAAAAGCTCATCAAGAATGATTTGATGATCGGGTAAATGCTGAACAAAACCAGGATGAGTAAAGCAGGTAACAAATAGAGATAGCCTTTAAGCGTGCTCTTCCACGTTGGCTTTTGCATGCCAGTTCCCGCCTCTCATTTGAAGTGGAAGTCGCTTTCCGCTTTCAGGGTGGAAGTAATGGATGTTCCCTGGGCGGACTCCTAAGCTGTAAGCATCGCCAATTTGCAGCTGCTGTTCAGGATCAACCAACGCTCGTACGGTGATACTGCCGACTTGCATGCGGATCAGTGTATCACGTCCGATTGTTTCAATATGTATAATCTCACCTTGGAAAAGCGGGTTCTCTGTTGTATGGAACAGATCTTCTGCCCGGATTCCTAGTCGAACTGTCTCCATATCTTCAGGTGGCAGTGCGGGCAGCTGGATAATTTCCTTTGAATCTGCCAGACGATAGAAAGTAGATTCCTGGGTTTTAGTTAGCGTCATCAGATTGATTGGAGGATTGCCAAGAAAAGATGCTACAAACTCGTTTTCCGGCTTTTTGTACATGTTCTGTGGTGCGGATTCTTGTTGAATAATCCCATCTTTCATCAGCATGACACGGTCGGAGATGCTCAGAGCTTCCTCCTGATCATGCGTGACGAAGATTGCAGTAATACCAATTTCCTGCTGAATGCGACGGATCTCTTCGCGCATCTCCAGACGCAAACGCGCATCCAGATTAGAAAGCGGCTCATCCAGCAAAAGCACGTTCGGTTTCTTGACTAATGCTCTGGCAATGGCCACCCGCTGCTGCTGGCCGCCGGATAATTGACCTGGCTTTCGGTCCAATAAATGACCAATTTGTACAAGTTCAGCCATTTCTTTGGCCCGAGCTTCTGCTTCTTTCTTCGGTACTTTTTTCATTCTCAGCGGAAACATGATATTTTTCAGAACGGAGAGGTGGGGATATAATGCGTAGCTTTGAAAAACCATCCCGATACCGCGTTTCTCTGCATCCAATTTCGTTACGTCTTGATCACCGAAATGAATCGACCCGGAAGTAGGCTTGTACAAACCGGAAAGAAGCATTAAGGTTGTGCTTTTCCCACAGCCACTCGGTCCGAGCAGGGAAACAAGCTCGCCGTCCTTGATGGTAGTTGTCATTTCCTGAACAGCTGTAGTATTATCGAAAACCATTGAAAGCTGATGAAGATGTATATCCATAATGATTTCCCCCATAGTTTTCTATTTGAAAATTCAAGTAAATACTATCAGACTAGTATCAATTTACTATTAAGGGTTTGTAAAAATAAACTTTACAGCGGAAAGCTGGCAAAATCGTGTGTTATTCTGTAATCTTGGGTGAATTTTGACCATAAAAATGAACTTTAGATAGATGGAACGATAATAGTCTCCTGGAGAATGGAGAAATGTGAGAAGAAGTGAACTTGGTAAAGCAAATAAATTGGATAAGTGAAAAACAAACAACCGTCAGCAATGAAGTGCTGACGGTTTTAATTCGTTCATCTTGCTTATTAAGAATCGGCGCTTATCTTATAGGGTATAGATACAATAATCAGGCAAGACACTGCTTACTTCGGCTGTGGAAAAGTATTGTAATTCCTATATTTGGATTAACAGAAAGTATCGTATCCAGCCGGGGTTGGTTGTATAATCATGAAGCGTATATAACAGAAGCATTTATCACAGCAATTATAGCAGTTTAATACAACGAAAATTATTACCAAGCAAACCAGCAGCATGAGTTAAAGACCTAGCAGAACGAGGTGTTGCGATAGTGAATGTATATAAATTAAATGAAGATAAATTGAAAGAAGAGCTTCGTCACGCATTGGATAGGGATGAGTTTTGTCTTCTTTACCAGCCGAAGCTCAACTTAAAGACAGGCAGGTTATGCGGGGTGGAAGCGCTGATTCGCTGGGAGCACCCTGAGCGAGGAATCATTTCTCCACTGGATTTCATTCCTGCTGCTGAAGAGACAGGAATGATCTTACCTATTGGAGAATGGGTACTTCGGACCGCTTGTGAGCAGAATAAAGCGTGGCAGGAAGAAGGTCTGTCTCCTATGATTATGGCGGTCAATCTATCAGCTTGTCAGTTGTTTGTGGATGGGCTGGCGGAAAAGGTACAGTCTATCTTAGATGAATCGGGGCTCGCTCCGGAATATCTGGAATTGGAGATTACCGAGTCCATGACAATGGATGTCGATTCTGTCCTGCCAGTTTTACACAAGCTGAAACAGATAGGAGTCCGCATCAGCATGGATGACTTTGGCACCGGATTTAGCTCGCTCTATCATTTGAAGGAATTTCCGATAGATTCCATTAAAATAGATCGGTCATTTGTACGGAATTGTACCAATGATTCTAAGGATGCTACCATTGTCAAAACGATTATTGTAATGGCGCATCAATTGCAGCTGGGAGTTATTGCCGAGGGTGTAGAATTTAAAGATCATCTTGTCTTTCTCCAGCAGAATCTCTGTGACGAAGCACAAGGATATCTTTTCAGTAAACCAGTACCGCCAGTGGAATTAGTGGACATGATTCCGACATTGGAAGAAATCATTCCAAATGAAGGTATTTCTCCGGAGTCATCCAGAGAGACATGGCTGCAATGGGGTGCGGAAAGAACGCAGCAGGACTTGCAGGAAGCGGTTCGGAAACAGCAAGGCATGATATTTAAATATGTAAAAGATAATGGGAGATTCATTCATAGCTTCAGTGACGGAGAACTGATTTATCGAATGCGATTTACACCCGATCAAATTATTGGAAAAGAATTAAAAGAATTCCTACCTCATGAAGAAGTCGTAAAAAAGATACCGTACTATGAACGGGCATGGAATGGAGAAGAAAACGTTGTTTACGAATCAGATGTACAAGGATTACGTTATATCACTTCCTTGCGTCCTATCATAAGAGGTGGGAAGGTTGTCGAGGTAATTGGCTGTTCAGTGGATATCACAGATAAGAAAGAATCGGCTTCACTACTTGATAATCTTAACCGGAGGAATGCGGAAGAAGCGTTGCGGCAGAGTGAAGCACGATATCGCTTGATTGCGGAGAATATGACAGATTTGCTCTGTATCATAGACTGGGATGGCTATTTCAAGTACGCTTCGCCTTCACATGTAACGGTGCTCGGGTTCCCGGCTGTAGCGTATGAGGGAAAGTATGCAGGAGATTTCATGCATGCAGATGACCGGAGGAAGGTGCGAGAGCAGCTGGATGAAATGGTTGCGACCCAAAAAGGCACAGTGTTAAAGTTCCGTTTTAAGAATATTAGAGGTGATTGGTTATGGTTGGAGGGGAAAGCAAATCCAATCTTTGATGAAATGGGCGTATTTAATCATTTCCTCGTTGTCTCAAGGGACATAACGGAAAGATTGGAGCTTGAAGAGAAACTGACGTATATGGCTTATCATGACACGTTGACTGGACTGCCAAATAGACGGCTGTTTAAGGAAAAGCTGGATCAAGCGCTGGAAGAGGCCAAGCAAACGAAAAAGAAGGTAGCTGTGATGTATTTGGATCTAGATAATTTCAAATATATCAATGATACACTCGGACATGACGTTGGAGATGAGCTGCTTAATCAATTCGCTCAGAGGGTGAAGGAATGTCTGCGAAATGAGGATGTTCTTTCGAGACAGGGCGGAGACGAATTTACGATCCTTCTGCCAGGAATTGAAGAAGAACAGGATGCGATTCGCATTGCTGATAGTATCCGGTCGTCTTTTCAGAGGGCATGGAACATAGGCAGGAATTTATTTAGAACAACCTCCAGTATCGGAATATCCTTTTATCCGGATCATGGCACAAAGGGATATGAGCTAATGCGCAGTGCGGATACTGCTTTGTATCAGGCAAAGAAGGACGGTAAGAATATGTATCGGGTATTTTTAGGATAAGTTCAACGGAACTTCCTGCGTACAGTTATTATCTGTATTCGGGAAGTTTTTTGTTAGTACTGATAGATAGAATACCAAGGAAATGTAGGGAAAGGTGTCGAAATAAACTCAATATGGAGGTGTGTCATTATGCCTGATATTCTTCAACAAACATACATAAAAGTACCAAGGCAGAAAGTTTACGATTTACTTATTAGTTCTGAGGGGTGGAACGCCTGGTTCACCGACGATACCTTTTTACATCTTGAGGCTGACGGTAGAGGCGAAATACGTCTCAGCTGGAAGTCTTCAGATAATGAGCTCCCATTCATAGAGGATGGAGGAGAAATCCTGGAAGCGGTAGATGGGGAGCGGTTTGTATTTCAATGGTCGCCGAGTAGGATGCCTTCGACAGTTGAAATCAATCTGGCAGACTATAAAGATGGAACGCTTATTATGTTGAAGGAAACTGGTTTCGGTTCAACCGAAGAAGATATCTCAGCTTGTGTCGGATGTGCTGTCGGTTGGGGAGAGGCGCTTACTTTGTTGAAAGTATATTTGGAAAATGGAATTATAATGAAAGAGGACTTAATTTTATAGCATGTAGGAGGTTATTATTCATGCAAACAGACAATGTACTCGAGAATCTTCCATCCTTAGAAACCGATCGTCTTCTTCTTCGTAAGTTGACTCCATCAGATGTAGAAGCAATATATGCCTATGGTTCGGATCCTGCTGTTTCAGAATTTGTTACCTGGCCGACTCACAAATCAATTGACGATACACAGCAATTCCTCGATATCATTCTGAGCTTATATGAAAGTAATCAGGCTGTTTTTTGGGGAATTGAGCTTAAGGAAGAGAAGCGCCTGATTGGTACAATCAATTATGTCTCCTGGCAGCAAAATCATCATGTGGGCGAAATAGGGTATGTGCTTGCGCAGCCGTATTGGCAAAAAGGCTATATGACGGAGGCAGCAAAGCAAGTCATTCAATTTGGTTTTGAGCAAATGGACCTGGAGCGGGTTCAGGCGAAATGTGATGTGGAAAATAGCGGATCGGAGAAGGTCATGCAGAAGGCTGGTATGTCATATGAAGGGACATTACGCAAGTTGCTTTATATAAAAGGAGCACAGCGTGATGTGAAAATGTACGCAATAACTAAATCTGATTTCTTACATACGAAAAAGACAGGTTGATAACAACCTGTCTTTTTCATGTATAGGTATCAGTTCTCCATTCGATAACTGATAAACGATAATAGGGAGGCGATAAGGGCACATATCCCGCCCACGATTGCAAGGTTAGGCAGGTTCCCGTATGCAACGATCACTCCACCTAAAGCGGAGCCAAGTGTAATACCGATATTGACGGATACAGGAGTCAGTGAGGAAGCAAAATCCCGAGCAGCTGTGGAATAAGCTGCTGCTTGATCCATGAGATAGATTTGAATGGTTGCATTCATGACGTAAATCATGACTGCCATCAGCATGATGCTGATCAATCCAGCAATTGTAATATCCATTGTCACGTACAAGGAGCCAATGATGACTGCTTGGATGATGAATGCGTAACGCAGATCTCCAATGCCGTTACGGCCGGCAATCTTACCAGCCAGGAAGTTGCTGCCGATGGAGAAGAGTCCGTATGCAAGCAGAACAAGCCCGACAGAGCTGGAGGCAATACCTAGTTCGTCCTCGATGATAGGTGTGATATACGTGTAGATCGTATACGTTCCAGCTATACTGAATGTCGGGATGAAGAAACCGACAAGTATTTTTGGATTCTTAAACAGAACAAGCTGCTTCACTATGGAGCTTTTCTCGCCCGCTGCTGTCTTTGGTAAGATGAACAAGCTGATGATGAAGGCAATCACTCCAAGCAGTGCAGTTGTCCAGAATGTCAGATGCCACGAGCCTAGCTGCCCTATGAACGTGCCAAGCGGTACACCCAAGACATTGGAAATCGTGAATCCGGCAAAAATAAGTGCAATTACGGAAGAACGTCTCGCCGCTGGCATAGTATCACTTGCTACTGTCATTGCCAAAGCGGTAAGGACACCACTCGCTGCTGCAGTCACAATTCGTGCTGCAAGTAAAACGCCGAAGGATGATGTTAACGCACTGATAATATTACCTAGAATAAAGACGATAATAAGTGTGAGCATCAAGGGATACTTCGGAAAACGGCTTACCCAACCAGTTAAGAGGGGAGTACCAATTGCATAGGCAATAGCAAATCCTGATACAAGTGTACCGGCAGATGCTACCGTTACGTTTAAATCGGCAGCTACCTCTGTCAGTAAGCCAACAATGACGAATTCGCTTGTTCCCATAACGAACGTCAATAAAGTTAATGTAAATGCTAAAAATGTCTGTTTCTTAGTTAAAGCCATCGTGTCACTCCAATTGTTGTATATTTGTATATCGTAATAAGCCGATATTCAAAGTTGAAAGAAAAGAAATCCGTAAAGGATCTCTTGTAAGTCGTTATAATTCTTTATCCAGGTAAGCTGCTAGCTTCTGAATTGTTTCTTCATTTCTGCGATAATATGTCCATTGGTTATAGCGGATAGACTCCAATAACCCAGCACGTTGCATCATGGCCAGATATTGCGAAACCGTGGATTGAGAAGCTTGGACCTTTTCTTGAATGTCGCCGACACAGACACCGCCCTTGTAATGAACCTCCTTCGGCAGATGAGCCTGCTGCTTGGGAAAATGCTTCTCCGGTTCTTTAAGCCAATGCAGTATTTGCAGTCGTTTCTCATTCGACAAAGCTTTGAATAGTTCGATTGTATTCATGCGTCTATTGTATATCGGGTTTTTACGATAAAGCAACCATAATAACTTTAAACACTATTTGGTAATTGGTGGGTGATTCATGAAATCTTGCTTCATCTTGCAGTTATGTCAGTATCTTGCTATAATGCTATAAGAAAATGGAATACGTTCGTGTTACACTGTATAACCTCAATAATTTGGTTTGAGGGTCTCTACCAGGAGCCATAACTCCCTGATTACAGATTTTTAATCTGTGATTGGGGAGTTTTTTTATGTGCCATTTTCGAAAATAGGATATAGAAAGGAAATGAAAATTGAATTTCAGAGTCTTTATATTAGCTATTTCTGTTATATCGGTAGGGTTAGTTGAACTGATTGTCGGGGGTATATTGCCAACCATTGCGAGTGATCTGCAGGTTTCGATTGGACAGGCAGGGCAGCTTATTACGGTATTCGCTTTGGTGTATGCGGTGTCTGGCCCGATTTTATATACGATGACTGCAAATATTGAGCGGAAGAAGCTCTTGCTACTGACACTAGGTATATTTGTACTGGGGAATGTCATCACTTATATGAGTCCGTCCTTCCTCTTTGTCATGATTGCTCGCGTTATTACTGCCATGAGTACAGCATTAATTATAGTTCTTTCTTTGACGATAGCGGCGAAGATTGTGAAGCAGCAGCATCGTGCGAAAGCAATCGGTCTTATTTACATGGGGATCAGTTCTTCGCTTGTACTTGGGGTGCCAATTGGTATTATCATCAGTGATGCCTTTGGCTGGAGAATGCTATTTTTGTTCATTGGTTTAATGGCTTTGCTTTCTATGATATTAATTGCCTTCACGCTCGATCGTATTGAGGTAGACCAAGTACAATCCTTGAAATCGCAGCTGAAAGCACTGCGTAATAAAAAGATGCTGACAGCACATTTAACAATGCTGTTCCTGCTTGCAGGTCACTATACGATTTACGCTTATTTCACACCTTTCCTGGAATCAGAGTTAGGTCTGAATACGCAGTGGATTAGTATTTGCTACTTTATCTTCGGTATTGCTGCAGTTGGTGGAGGAGCCTTTGGAGGCAGCCTGGCTGATAAATTCGGATCAAAGGTGAGTATCATCCTTGTTGTGGCATCATTTGCAATTATTTTATTCCTGCTTCCGTTCTCTACGGTTTCCTTCCCATTATTCCTTGTAGTTATGGTAATCTGGGCTGCATTAAGCTGGAGTCTGGCACCGCCATTACAGAATTATATAGTGGAAACAGATGCGGAAACAGCTGGCATTCATCAGAGCTTCAATAATTCGGCACTGCAGATTGGTATCTCGTTAGGTTCATTGGTTGGAGGAGTCGTAAACGGTGCTACTTCTTCCATGCAGACAACAGCACATGTTGGCAGTCTCTTGGTCGTTACCTCCCTTGCTTTCGCAATATGGTCTTTACGAAGTACGGTTCGGAAAACAGTTCAAAATCAATAAAGAAAAAGCGGACATGTCATATGTCCGCTTTTTCTATTTCTGCAGTTGTCCGCCGTGAAATATTTTAAGAATGATATCTCGTTCGGGTACTTTCAATCTTTCATATCCTTCTAAGAAAGATCTGTTATCATATAGGACTTCAATTATTTTAATTATTATTTCTTCTGTTATATCTACAATTGCGTAAGGTGCGGCAGGCTTTGGTTGACAGCCGAGAGAGCCAGGGTTCAGAAAGATGCTGCGGTTGTTGCGAAAATGATGAAGCGGATGGTGATGACCAAAACAAATAAGTTCTGTAACCGTTTGTTCCTGAAATAACAGCTCCAGGCTTTCCAAGGAAGGCTTAACAATACGAGAGAAAGGGTTCTCACTTATATGTGCAGTCGCCTTATCGTGGGATATATGGTAGTGCGTGAACAAAACAGCATGCCCTTCAATCTGCTGAAAGATTTGACGTGGCAGCTTGTGTATCTTATCAAGATAACCTGGATCAGTTCGGTCAGCAATCCATTGATGATGTGCTCTCTCGCTTTGATGGCTTTGGGGGTAAGTCTCCTGTCTGCTTAGTGCCAGCACAGCTTCATCGTGATTTCCGGTAATCATCAATATATCTTCCCTGCCAAATAAAAGCTCTAATATCCGATTTGTTTCATAACCAATCGCCAGCATATCACCGAGGCAGTAAATATGCTCGATGTCTCCCCTTTTGTCTATATCCGCTAGCACAGCCTCTAGTGCTGGTAGATTTCCATGTATATCTGTCAGGACAGCAATGCGCATACAACCAACCCCATTCATACTTTTTATATCCTTCATATATTTCCAATTATGGTAACATGGTTTGTGGGTGGAGAATAGGGGTCGATTACATGAGTGTGAAAGGTTTGATTGTCGGAGCTGCATTCAGTATCACGGCTGCTGTACTTTGTACCTTTGTTTTTGGAGTTGTTGTCAGTAGCTCTTTTTTCATGGCTGGATCCTCGATAATGTATATTGGAGTATTCCTTCAGGTCATTGTCCCATTCCTAGTGGTTTTCACTATTGCTGGAGCGCAATTCAAAAGGATTGACCAAGTCAGTGAAGGGGTTAAATGGTTGATCAGTATCATCATGGCCTTCATTGTGGTCACCTATGCCGGTACGCTCGGTTCTCTAACGGCTCATGTAATCGTATGGGGAGATAACCTGGAGAATTTAGCTGTTGGAGATATTGTTGTGTGGGGTTTTATCTATGGGTTTTTGCTGCTGCCGTTGGCAGCACCAGTCAGCAGATGGCTGATTTTTTTACTAATGGACTGCTGTAAGTATTTTGAAGATTCAAAAGAGGAGGATATTCAAGTATGAGCGGATTAAAGAATAAGTTGGTAAAAGTAGCAGAAGAAATAGATTTTTCTGGTGTGGCGTATGTAGAAGAAGATCAGGAAAGCTTTTTCTTCCAAAATGGCTATGCAAATAAGCAAGACAAACTAGCATTTGATAAACACACAAGGTTTGGGATAGCTTCTGGAGCAAAGATTTTCACAGCTGTGGCGATTGCGAAGCTAGTAGAGCAAGGACGACTGGATTTTCAGTCAAAGTTAACAGATTGTCTCTCGATAGCATTTCCACATTTCCATCAAGACGTTACAATACACGACTTGCTCACACATACGTCTGGTATACCGGATTATTTTGATGAAGAAGAAATGGATGACTTTGAGGAGCTATGGCAAACGCTGCCTATGTACCGGGTAAGATCTGGTGCGGATTTTCTGCCATTATTCCAAGACAAGAAAATGATGTTTCCGCCAGGTGAACGGTTCCATTATAACAACGCTGCTTTCATCGTATTGGGATTAGTAGTAGAGGAGCTAGCTGGCGAACCATTTGCTGCCTTTGTCCAAAAGCATTTGTTTGATCCTGCTGAAATGACAGAAGCTGGCTATTTTGCATTTGATAAACTGCCGGGGAATACTGCAATCGGCTATATTAAAGACGAAGATGAGTATCGGTCCAATATATATGCGCTGCCGGTAAGAGGTGGTGCGGATGGCGGGGTGTATGTGAGTGCTTCTGATATGGCGCGTTTCTGGGATGCATTAACTCAGCATAAGCTGCTGAACGCAGAACTTACCGAGGAGCTGCTGAAGCCGCATGTCAAAGTGGATGAGGAAACGTCTTACGGATATGGCATCTGAATCAAAAAAGACGCAGGAAATATCAAGAAGTATTATGTTGTCGGATTCGATCCAGGTGTAAGTTTCCATGCTGCTTATTATCCAGAGTCTAAACGAAAGGTAGTTGTACCTTCAAACCACGGTGCCGGCCCTTATTATATGGTACAAGCAATTGAAGAATAGGAGACAAGAAGTAGATGACACAGGATTTGACCATTGATTTAGGAGAACAGATGCTGAATTGCCGGTCTGCTGGCATAATTGTGAAAGATAATCATGTGCTGCTGCATAAGAACAAAAAAGACCCATTCTGGACGCTGATTGGCGGGCGAATCCAGCTTGGAGAAGATTCAGCTCATGCCGTGGAGCGAGAATTCGAAGAGGAACTTGGCATTTCTGTTAAGGCAGATCGGCTGCTATGGGTTGTGGAGAATTTTTTCGCGTATCGAGATTATCCCTTCCATGAGTACAGTTTTATTTATTTGATTAAAGATGTAGAAAATAAACTTCAGGGGAATGGAGAGGCTTTTTCTCATGTTTCTGGGGATTTTATTTACGAATGGATTCCCTTGGAAAGAATCGAGGCAATCTCTCTAAAACCTGATTTCCTGCGAAAAAAGCTAGTCAATTTGCCATCTGTACCAGTGCATCTGATTCATAAAGAGAAAATCTTTGTGGAGGCGGAATGAAAAGCAGCTATATGCAGGATCATTTTGATACGATCTATCTGCAAAGAAAAAAGTTTGATGAAGATATTCAGGAATACAGAAATAAAGAATGGATGCGGCCTCAACCGGACAAATGGTCCATTGGTGAAACATATTACCATCTGTATTTGCTCCTTAACCGATTCAGACAGCTGAATAAGTTCTATATCCCGGTTGGTAAGCCATTCAGTAAAGCATGTAGGCGCACGCCCTATAAAACAGAGATAGAAGATATCTATAAGGCATATCGAGAAAAACATGGAAAACCGATGAAAGCACCTTCCATTCTACTACCGCCGAAGAATATAGAAAGAAAGATACAATTTAAACAGTTAAAGCAAGATCTGCATAATGAAACATTTCAATTCAAAAGGGTGGTTTCCGGTATAGAAAGCAATATTGCCGGAAACATCCGCTACCCTGATCCACTCGCCCATTACCCCAACTTGATTCAAAGCATTCACTTAATAGGAATTCATGAGCAACACCACTTCCGCCTCTGCCGAAAGTATTACAAATTGAATTATTGAACATATTAATCTTATATGTGTAATAAATGATTCTGTCCCATTGCAACTCGCTTGACTGAATTTTCATTGTAGGTGTAAGCTTTTACATAGGGGTAGGTAAATAAACCTATTTCTACATACTTAGGGGGGCTTTGCTTATGGGTGAGCAGAAAGTTGCAGTCATCACTGGAGGGGGCAGCGGACTTGGACAAGCTGCAGCATTGCGACTGGCTGAAGAAGGTATTGCAATCAGCGTTGTTGACGTATCTGAGGCAGCTGGTGAAGAAACAGTTCGCTTGGTAGAAGAAAAAGGATCAAGAGCTATTTTTGTAAAAGCGAACGTCAGCAAAGCTGAAGAAGTGAAACATTATGTGGATAAAACGGTCGAGGCATTTGGCACTATAGATATGTTTTATAATAATGCAGGTATTTCTGGCCCTGGGGTAAAATTTGTGGATAATACAATCGAGCAGATCGATATGGTATTAGGAATTAATTTGAATGGCGCCCTTTATGGTTTGAAATATGTATTGGAAGTAATGCTTGCTAATGGCGGTGGTCGAATCGTCAACACGTCATCCACAGCGGGTGTTGTTGGCCAAGCGACAGTTGGTACATATTCTGCGACGAAGCATGCAATGGTTGGGATTACAAAAACATTGGCTGCTGAGTATGCCGAGCAAGGCATTGTGGTAAATGCAATAGCTCCAGGTACGACAGAGACGCCGATGGTTCGAGAATATAAGGAAAAGAATCCAGATGCGTTCAAGAATGCGACGGAACCAATTCCGCAAAAGCGTCTTGGCCAGCCGGAGGAAGTGGCAGAGCTTGTCACATTCCTATTGACTGGTAAAGCACCATATATTAACGGTGTAGTTGTACCAATCGATGGCGGATTTACTGCAATTTAAACATGACTATAAAAGGAGAGATTTCCATGAAACGTTTTGAAGATAAAGTAGTATTGATTACAGGTGGCGGTTCTGGGTTAGGCCGCTCAGCAGCTTTGCAAGTAGCAAAAGAAGGTGCAAAACTTTCCCTTGTTGACTTGAGTGAAAAAGGAATGGAAGAGACAAAGCAGGAAGTTCTTGCAGTAGCACCTGAAGCAGAGGTCCTTACAATTGTGGCAAACTGTGCAAACGAGCCGGAAGTTGAGGCGTATGTAAAACAAACAATTGATCAGTTTGGTAAGATCGATAGTTTCTTCAACAACGCTGGTGTGGAAGGAACACAGAATCTAACAGAAGAGTACCCTGTGGATGAATTCGACCGCGTTGTGAACATTAACTTGAATGGTGTTTTCTACGGCATGCGTCACGTATTGAAAGTAATGAAAGAGCAAGGTCATGGTTCTGTAGTAAATACAGCTTCTGTAGGTGGTATCCGCGGAATCGGTAACCAGTCCGGCTATGCAGCAAGTAAGCATGGTGTAGTAGGTCTTACTAAAAACTCCGGTATCGAATACGGGCAATTCGGTGTAAGCATTAAAGCCATTGCACCAGGTGCCATCATGACACCAATGGTTGAAGGTTCCCTTCGTCAGCTTGGCGGAGAAAACTGGGAAGAGGCAGGAAAAGAATTCGTCAGCGTTAACCCGATGAAACGTTTTGGTAAGCCAGAGGAAGTCGGTTATCTTGTTGCATTCCTTCTTTCCGATCAAGCAAACTTCATCAATGCTACTGTTATACCAATTGATGGCGGACAATCTTATAAATACTAAGTCAAGCGCTGAAAAGACCATCTGGAATTTACCAGATGGTCTTTTTTCTATAATCAAAATCTTGCATAAAATGCTATTTATGTTACGATGTGGGTAAGTTCATAATGATTCACACTAGGGGATCCCTTTATAAGGGCTGAGATTAAGAGTAGTGACTCTTTAAACCCTCATAACCTGAACAGGTTCGGACCTGCGTAGGAAAGTGTAGACACTCGAGTTTACATGCTTTTTTTGGATGTATTTATTCGCAAGTTTCACACCACTTTCCTTTAGGGAGTGGTGTTTTTTGTATGTCCGGCCTGTTCGTATACAGGAGGTGATGGCAATCAAATTGATGGCAGTAACTGATGATGCACATGAGGCAGGAGACTTGCTGCGTATCTTGCTTGAGATACACCCTTTTGTCGATCATGTGCAGATCAGGGAGAAACGAAAGTCTGCTGGTGAAGTGTACCAACTCTGTAAGGAGCTTTTGGCGGAAGGGCTGCCAGCAAACAAGCTTTGGCTTAATGACCGAGTGGACACAGCTTCGTTGCTTGGCTTGAGGCAAGTGCATATACCGGGTCATGGTCTTCCGCTGGAAGAATTGAAAAAGCTGTATCCTGATTTGCGGATTGGTGCTCCTGTTCATTCACTTGAAGAAGCAGTACAGGCGGAGGCAGCCGGAGTTGTATACGCGCTATACGGGCATTGTTTTCCAACAGCCAGTAAGAAAGGGAAATCCCCGCAGCCTTTATCCAATTTAGGATATATTCGTCAGAACATCCGAACTCCCTTGTATGGAATAGGAGGAATCGATGTAGAACGATTAGTCTATTTGAAAGCGCTTGATTTAGATGGGGTTGCTGTTATGAGTGGTATCTTTTCAGAGAAAGATCCGCTTGATGCCGTGAAGAATTTAAGGGAGGAGTGTCTGCGTCTTGAAGAGATTCAGTGAAGTAGCAATTGTTGGAGGAGGTATCATCGGCAGCGCAATCGCTTATTATTTAGCAAAGGCGGGCCATCAAGTTGATTTGCTGGAAGCGGGCCAAGTGGGATCAGGCTCGACGCAAGCTGCAGCTGGTATGTTAGGCGCCCATTCTGAGTATAAGGAATTCGGTGCTTCACTTTATCCCTTTGCCCGTACTAGCCAAAGGCTTTATGAACAAGCGGAAGCGGATATTCGCTCCCTGACAGGGATAGATATGGAACGTCGTACAGGTGGTTTATTACAGCTTGTTTATACAGAAGGAGAAACAATAATGTCTCCGTTAGCTTCGTTGGAAGGTGTAACATGGCTGGATCGTGCAACTGCGTTAAAGAAAGTACCCGGATTGTCAGAATCAGTTTCAGGTGCTGTTCATATGGCAGAAGATGTGCATGTCACACCTGCAATTGCCTGCAGAGGATTCCATACAGCCGCACGTATGCTAGGTGCCCAAACTAATACGTATACCCGGGTCGATGAGATTGTGAAGGAATCCGGTCGTTATCGGTTACGGACTTCCAAGGGGGAATGGCAGGCTGATCGTGTGGTGATTGCCAGCGGGGTTTGGAGTAATGCTCTGCTCCAGCGTTCAGGATTAGGAATGCGGATTTTTCCAGTGAAGGGTGAGTGCATTGCTGTTACGAATACACAAACTCCTCTTACATGCAGTTTATTCCATGATCAGCATTATATTGTCCCGCGGAACAACAACGAACTGATCATAGGTGCAACCAAGGTCAAGAATGATTGGAGTACCGAACCCACACTTGGCGGATTACAGACTGTCATGGAGAAAGCGAGGAAGATGCTGCCGAATGTGGATAAGATGCCGTTTCGCAGAAGCTGGGCAGGTCTCAGACCTCAGACATCAGATGGCAAGCCGCTAATTGGTGAACATCCGGAAATGAAGGGCTTGTATATTGCTGCTGGACATCAGCGCAATGGAATTCTGCTTGCTCCAGCTACGGGTAAGATGATTTGTGATTTGATAGGCAACAATGAGGTTCCGGAAGAATGGAAGGAAGCATTTCGTGTCGACAGATTGAACACTGGCGAGGAGGTGTTAATGTGAACATTCAGCTGAATGGCAGGCAGCAGGAATTATCCGCTGATATCAAGACTATAGCTCAGCTGCTGGCATCACTTTCCCTGGAAAAAAGAATTGTGATTGTCGAACTGAATAAAGAGATCATTAACAAGACTGCATATGCAGAACAGTCGATTAGAAATGGTGATAAAGTTGAGCTGATTCATTTTGTAGGAGGAGGATGAAGGATGTTACAGATTGCAGATAAGACTTTTACTTCCCGTTTATTATTAGGAACAGGCAAATACCCGTCATTTGAGGTGCAGGAAGAGGCAGTCAATATTTCGAAGGCAGAGATACTGACATTTGCTGTGAGGCGGATGGATATATTTGAGCCATCTCAGCCTAATTTTCTGGAACAGCTGGATTTGGAAAAGTACTCTTTAATGCCAAATACAGCAGGGGCAAAGACGGCAGAGGAGGCTGTCCGTATAGCCAAACTAGCCAAAGCTTCCGGGTTATGCGATATGGTGAAAGTGGAAGTGATCGGCTGTGATAGGACGTTGCTTCCAGATCCAGTCGAGACTTTGCGGGCTTCAGAAATGCTGTTGGATGAAGGCTTCATTGTTCTGCCTTACACGTCAGATGATGTTGTATTAGCTAAGCGACTCGTCGATCTGGGAGTGCATGCGATCATGCCGGGTGCATCGCCAATTGGGTCAGGGAAAGGAATCATCAATCCTTTTAACCTGCGTATAATCATTGAACAGAGCAGTGTACCAGTCATTGTCGATGCTGGTATTGGTTCACCTAAAGATGCTGCCTATGCAATGGAACTTGGGGCTGATGGTGTCTTGTTGAATACAGCTGTGTCCGGTGCTGCTGACCCTGTTCGTATGGCACATGCAATGAAGCTAGCCATTGAGGCAGGCCGATTAGGGTTCGAAGCAGGAAGAATTCCCGAAAAAGATTATGCAGTGGCAAGCAGCCCGAATGAAGGTTTGATTACCTGATGAAGGATCGTTATCAGAAACAGGAGCTGTTCATCGGCAAGGATGGGCAGGCGCAGGTAGAAAACAGTAAAATTGTCTTAATAGGGATGGGGGCATTAGGCTCTGCTTCCGCAGAGATGCTAGTACGTGCAGGTATCGGAGAATTGGTGCTTATTGATCGGGATTATGTTGAATTTCATAATCTTCAGCGTCAGCAGCTGTATACCGAGCAAGATGCTGCTTCCTATTTGCCGAAAGCTTTTGCAGCAAGGGAGCGATTACAGGCAATCAATCATCAAGTGACATTGCATACAGTGATCGAAAATGTTGACCACCATAATATCGAGCATCTGATTGAAGGTGCGGATGTAATTGTGGATGCTACAGATAATTTCGAGACACGTTTAATTGTCAATGATGCAGCATTGAAGCGTAGTATTCCTTACTTATATGGAGCGTGTGTAGGCAGCTATGGGATAACATACCCAGTGCTTGTAGATAAAGATACTCCATGTCTTCACTGTCTTCTGGAACAGCTTCCACAGCAAAGCGAAACTTGTGATACAGCGGGAATCATCAGTCCGATTGTCCAATGGGTGGCAGCGATGCAAGTCACACAAGCATTGCGAATCTTATGCGGTCAGGAAGTAAAGGCAGAACTGTGTGCGTTTGATATATGGACAGGTGATTATACGAAGGTGGACGTAAATAGCCTTCGCAATTCAAGCTGTTCCAGTTGCGGCACAAATGCAGAATTGCCTTTTTTGAATGGTTCCTCCCGGACGAGGCTTGATGTTCTTTGCGGCAGGGAGGCTGTCCATATCCGGCCTAGCGCCAATAAATCACTGGATTTGCCAGCTTTATCAGAAGAATGGGCAAATGCACTCGACCAGGTCACTGCCAATGAATACTTGCTTGCTTTTCAATACAAGGGTCATCGAATTGTGTTATTTTCTGATGGCAGGGCAATCATTCATGGTGTGGCCGATATAAGCCGAGCGCGTTCCCTTTATGAGAGTCTTGTCGGATAATGTTGTTTGAATTTTCAGTTGACTCTATATATTATTCATGCTAAACTCCTTCATAACAAATGAATACAAAACTCTTATCAAGAGCGGCGGAGGGACTGGCCCGATGATGCCCGGCAACCTGCAAGTGTAACTTTAACTTGTATAGGTGCTAATTCCTGTAGATGAGAGAAGACACAGTACGGTACATTCGTCTCCCTGTCCTCTCAGGGAGGCTTTTTTTTATGCAGAAAATCATTTAAGGAGGCAAAACAGATGACAGCAGTGAAGATAGGGTTGATTGGATATGGCACAGTAGGAAGTGCTGTAGGGAGGACGATCCGCTCCCATCAAGCGAATCTGCAGGCGATTTTTGGTAAGGAAGTACAAGTGGCAGGTGTCTTGGTGCGGGAGAAGCAGAAGTATGAACAGCAAGTAACGGACGCATTGCTGACAGACGATGCAGCGGAGCTCTTCTCAATATCTGACCTCGATGTAATCATCGAAGCAAGTGTCGGCATTGAGCCAGCCTTCAGCTACCTGACTGAAGCGATCCATCATGGCTGTCATATCATCACGGCAAATAAAGAACTGATTGCTTCCCGGGGTGCAGAGCTCAAACGCTTGGCTAAGAAGAAAGGCGTGCGGCTGGAATATGAAGCTGCAGTCGCAGGTGGCGTGCCGGTGATTGGGACGCTGAAACAGCTTCTGCATATCAACCATGTCGTTAAAGTAGAGGCAATTTTGAATGGCACATCCAATTTTATTCTGACGGAAATGTCCGATAAGGGACTACCGTTTGAGGAAGCGCTGCAGCTTGCGCAGGAAGCAGGATTTGCAGAAGCTGATCCCGCCAATGACGTTGATGGCTGGGACGCGTTTTATAAACTGATGGTGTTAAGTGATTTGTTGTTCGAGGCTCAGCCGGACTGGGAGAAAGTTACACGAAAGGGAATCCGCTCAGTTTCCTCACAGGATATCCAAGCTGCTGGAGAACAAGGTTGGAAAATCAAACATGTTGCTACGCTTGAAAATGCGGGCGGAGAAGTGACTGCATCTGTCGAACCAGTCATTTTATCTGCTGCACATCCTTTGTACAGCGTGGATGGAGTAGATAATGCTGTATGTGTGGAAGGTGACCTAGTTGGCAAGCTGAAGCTTCAAGGGCCAGGTGCTGGGGCATTGCCGACTGCAAGCGCCATCGTTGAGGACTTGGCGAATCTTGTCCACCAGCGGAAGGAAATAGAAGTAAAGCGGGTAATCAAATTCACGGAGAAGCGCGAGGCAGTTCCTTTCGTTCACTTGCCGTCTGGTGAGACCATTCTTCTGCACGGAGAAAACGTTGAATCTGATAGCCATTATTATAGAGTTGCCGCTAGAAAACCGGCTAAAGCAGAAGCTTAATACAGGAGGAGAGTTCGGATGACAATCGTATTTCTAAACGGAAGCTTGAATCCTGCATCTACAACGAGGAAGTTGTTAGAAGAAGTACAGACGCTGTTGCAAAAGGCCAGATATGAGACCGATATAATCAATATAGGGGAATTAGATCTGCCGCTTTTTCACCCGGTCCGGCCGGCTGGAGCAGCAGCTGATTGGCTGCGGGAACGAATCAGTTCGGCAGAGGGACTTGTGGTCGGTTCACCTGAATACCATGGCAGTTACAGCGGGGCATTAAAGAACGCAATTGACTATCTGGATAAAGATTTGCTGAAAGGTAAGCCCGTCGGACTGTTAACGAGTACAGGAGGACTAAAGGGCGGTATCAATACATTGAATGGGATGCGGACTGTTTTTAGCAGTCTGTCTGCGCATGCAATTCCCCAACAGCTGGCTGTAAGCCGAAAAGAATACAAGGATTTTATTCTGACCGAAGATTGTCAAAAAACACTGGAGCAATTTGTTATTGGGCTGGATGAGGCGTTGCAGCATCAAGCTGTTGCCGCCCATATACTGTTAAAATAATTTAAATATTTTGAATTTATATTGACGCGTACAAGGATTGCGTTTATTCTAATTACCATAAGTTGTATAAATGCTGACTGGACCACCAGAGGCTTTTATTCCCCGTTTGTAGGAGTAAAAGCGTTTTTTTATTTAATTGAATAGTTCTTATCAAGAGAAGTGGAGGGATATGGCCCTATGAAGCTTCGGCAGCGGGTTCCGTCAGGAATACTGTGCCAAATCCATCGGGTGATCCCGAAAGATAAGCAGGAACGACTCCCCACTTATCTTTCGTGGTGAGTCGTTTTATTTTTAGATAGAGGTTTCTGCGCCTTTAATTCCTACTATGATGATTGGAAAAGTTTAATTTATATAAGGTGGATGGAGGTGGACAGAAATGCTATATGTATTGTCTCGTTTTGGTATGGCTGCCGGTGTCATTTTAGGTTCGGTCACGCTTGTGTTTATTATCGTTAATATTCTTCCTGGAGATGTAGCGACATTATTAGCCGGAGACGATGTGCCGACAGAGACGGTAAATCAGCTTCGAGAAGAACTCGGATTGGATAGACCACTTATTTCACAATATCTGGATTACATAGCTGGGTTATTCCAAGGAGATTTAGGAACCTCTTATGCGAATAGTGAACCGGTTCTGGACCGGCTGCTTGATAATTTGGGACCAACATTGGCGCTAACCATATCGAGCATGATTGTAGCTATTGTACTAGGTCTGATTTTAGGTATCTTATCAGCGGTATATCAGAACAAACTGCTGGATGGCATTATCCGGGTGTTGAGTTTGATCGGGGTTTCTACTCCTAATTTCTGGATTGGAATTCTTCTTATATGGATCTTTTCCGTACAACTCCACCTGCTGCCGTCCATCGGAAATGGATCTTTTGAGCAGCTGATTCTGCCATCGATTGGTCTCGGAATTACCGGCGCGGGAGTGATTACAAGGCTGATTCGGAACAGCATTTTGGAAGCATCTAATGAGCCATTCATCCGATCTTTACGCGGAAAAGGTATCGGGCAGCGAGCAATTTTGTTTAAGCATATTCTGCGTCATGCCCTTATTCCAGCGGTGACTATGGTGGGAATGATATTTGGAGAGATGCTCGCTGGTTCGGTTGTTACGGAAACTGTTTTTTCAAGACAGGGACTAGGGAGACTTATTGTAGATGCAATCGACCAAAAGGATATTCCAATCATTCAAGGTGCCATCCTGTTTACTGCCGCCTTTTATGTTGTGATCAATATGCTTGTCGATATTTCCTACAGATATATTGATCCGAGAATTCGGCTGAATGAGAAGTGAGAAAGGGTGATTTATGATGATTGGCAGCTTAAAGCGTATCAAATCTTTGTCGTACCGCCGGAACAGCTGGTGGACAGGAAGTCTGCTGCTGCTCTCAACCGGCTTTATCCTATTCATTGTAATTTGTTCCTTATTCCCTGATCAGATTGCCAGTCATTCGCCGACAAGGATGGATCCAAGCGATGCCTTATTAGCTCCATCACTGGAGCATTTGCTAGGAACCGATCAATTCGGCAGAGATATTTTCAGTCTGATTGTACATGGCAGTCAGCAATCCTTGGTTATCGGTGTTCTGTCAGTCTTAATTGGCGGAGGAATCGGCGCGTTAATCGGGTTGGTGTCTGGCTACTGTAATAACGCATTGGATAATACGTTCATGCGAATCATGGACATTATTATGACGATTCCCGGTATTATGCTGGCTATTCTCGTTTCGGCTGTATTGGGACCAAGTACGCTGAACCTTATTCTGGCTGTTTCCATCGCTTCATTGCCAGGCTATGCGAGAGTGATGCGCGGGCAAGTACTGCATGTGAAGGATGCGGGATATGTTCATGCATCCAGGTCAATTGGATTGGGACATACAGGACGGATCCTTTTCCACATATTACCGAACAGTCTCCCGCCCATGCTTGTTATGGCAACAATCGGAGTTGGGAATGCAATCTTAATGGCAACAGGTCTTAGTTTCCTAGGTTTAGGTACTGTTCATGAAATACCGGATTGGGGTTATCTGCTGTCCCTAGGAAGGGACTACCTTACAGTCGCTTGGTGGATCGGATTCTTCCCAGGTCTGTTCATTTCATTATTCGTTATTTCCGTCAACATTCTTGGCGATGCCTACCGAAATTATCTTGATCCGCGATCTGCCACGTCTTAAAGAACAGAAAGGAGCTGTAATATGCGTACATTACTGGAGATCAGAAACTTATCTGTAGGGATAGAGCGTGGAAAGGAAGTGATTCCAGCTGTTCGCAATGTGAATCTGGACATCGGAAGCGGGGAAATCGTCTGCCTTGTGGGAGGTTCTGGAAGTGGCAAAACAGTAACATCCCTGGCTGTTCTTCGTTTGATCGATTATGAAGGAGGACGTATTACTGGAGGGGAAATCATCTTCCAGGAAGAAGATATTGCCTCTTTAGCGCAAAAGGAAATGAACGGTATACGGGGACGAAAGATTGCCATGGTAACACAGGATCCGATGACTGCATTAAATCCAGTTTTTACGATCGGCAACCAATTCGTTGAGGTGATTCGCAAGCACAAATCTGTCAGTCGCTCTGAGGCGTGGAACGAAGCAATCGGATTACTGGAGAAAGTACATATTCCGGAGCCAGCATCCAGGATGAAGCAATATCCACTTGAACTGTCCGGAGGTATGCTGCAGCGGGTAGCCATTGCACTTGCACTTGCTTGTCAGCCAGAACTTCTAATAGCGGATGAGCCGACGACAGCGCTGGACGTAACCATCCAAGCTCAAATATTGAATCTGCTTCTTGAGCTTCGTGCAGAAGAAGGAATGTCAATTTTATTCATCACACATGACTTAGCTGTTGCCGCGGAAATAGCTGATAAAGTCGCAGTCATGCATGAAGGAAGCATTGTAGAGCAAGGGACGGCTCGGGAGATTTTTGCTTTTCCTGGTCATTGGTATACCAAGTCATTGGTGCAATCCAAGCATGATTTGCTTACGAGTTCTGCCTCTGATGAGAACAGGCAGGATGACGAAATAATTTTGGAAGCAGAAGGCATCAGCAAGGTATTTCCGCTAAAGAGCAAACCGTTCCAGCCGAAAAAATACGTTCAGGCTGTGGATGAAGTGAGTTTATATATACGGAAAGGGGAGACGCTGGGCCTGGTCGGAGAATCAGGAAGCGGAAAATCGACACTCGGCAAGCTGCTCGTTTCCCTCCAGGAAGCAGATAGCGGACAAATTCTATACCGCGGTAAGGATGTTACCGGCGGAACGAAGCGGGAGAAAAAGGAACTTCGAAAAAATACACAGGTTGTTTTTCAGGATACCTTTTCTGCTTTGAATCCGCGCTGGAAGGTAGAAGAAATTATCGGAGAACCGCTTCGCGTCCATACCCGCTTATCCAAGGGTGAGATAAGGGAGCGCGTAGAGGAAGTTCTGCAGCTTGTTGACTTGGATCCTGCGTCTCGTACACGATATCCACATGAATTCTCTGGAGGGCAGCGGCAGCGTATCAATATTGCTCGTGCTATTATCTTGCATCCGGAATTCCTGTTACTGGATGAGGCTGTATCTGCCTTGGATCTTGCCGTCCAATCAAAGGTAATCGAATTGCTGAAAAAGCTACAGCAGGAAATGGGACTGTCTTATGTTTTCATAGCACATGGGTTGGATGTTGTACGTGATATATCACATCGAATCGGTGTCATGTACCTAGGGAGAATTGTAGAGATTGCGCCAGCTGAAGAGCTTTTCACCAAACCGGCTCATCCTTATACAAAAGCATTATTGGAAGCGAATCCGACAATTGACTTGGATCACAAGCGAAAGCGCCATGTGCTGCATGGTGAGATTCCGTCACCTGTGAATCCGCCTGCTGGATGTCATTTTCATACAAGATGCCCGCTGGCTACAGAAAAATGCCGATTGGAAGCGCCAGCGATGGAATTACTTATCGGTGAACGAGCTGTTGCATGCCATTATCCATTGGAGAAAAAGGAAAGGGTGGAGTTATTGAGATGACTGAGAGACGTTTGAAATTGGGAGCAATGCTGCATGGTGTCGGAACAGGATGGGATAACTGGAAACACCCAGATGCTGTAGCCGATGCCGGGACGAATCTGGAATTCTATTTGGAACAGGCCAAGCAAGCTGAAGAGGCGAAACTCGATTTTGCGTTTGTTGCAGACAGTGTCTATATTACGCCTGATTCTACACCGCATTATCTGAGTCGCTTTGAGCCGCTCACCATTCTATCGGCACTAGCGATGGCTACGAAACATCTGGGATTAGTTGCAACAATAACCGTCAGCTATACGCAGCCTTATACTGTCGCCAGGCAGCTGGCGTCACTAGATCATATTAGCAAGGGCCGTGCTGGATGGAATGTCGTAACATCCTTCCTGGAAGGAACAGCGGCTAACTATAGCCAAGAGGAGCATTATCCGCATGACCTCAGATACCAGATTGCTGATGAATTCTTGGAAGTAACGAAAGGGCTGTGGGACTCGTGGGAAGATGATGCATTCCTTCGGGATAAAAAGGCTGGAACTTTCTATGAACGTGATAAGCTGCACGCATTGCATCATAAAGGAGACTTCTTCTCGGTCAAGGGGCCGTTGAATATTTCACGGTCGAAGCAGGGACAGCCGGTCATCTTTCAAGCAGGGATGTCGGAAGCGGGGAGGGACTATGCTGCACGACATGCGGAAGGAATCTTCTGCGGTGTCGGCAGTATTGAGAATGCGAAAGCGTATTTCAAGGATATTAAGCAGCGTACTGCAGCTTACGGAAGAGATCCGAATCATATTTCCGTCATGCCGGGCATCAACCCTATCATTGCACCGACAGAGGAGGAAGCGGAGGAAAAGTATCAGCAGCGCCTCAGTCTGATCACATTGGAAAGCGCGCTTACCTCTTTAGGCAGACCATTCAATTACTATGACTTTTCCAAGCATGACTTGGATGCGCCATTCCCGGATTTAGGGGATATCGGGAAAGAATCGATCCAGAGCACAACCGAAAAGGTAGTTGAAATGGCCAAAAAGCGGCAGATGACGCTGCGTGAAGTAGCTTTGGAAAGCGCTATCCCTCGAACACCTTTCATCGGTACACCGAAGAAAGTGGCAGACCTTGTCCAGCAATGGTTCGAAGAAGAAGCTGCTGATGGTTTCATCATAGGTCCGGAGGCATCCCCTTCAAGCCTGCAGGATTTCACAGCTCATGTTGTACCGATTCTTCAGGAAAGAGGGGTCTTCCGCAGCGAGTACGATCCGGCTGCAACATTGCGTGAGAATATGGGCTTGCCGATTCCGCAAAATCGGTATACCGAGAAAAGAGCTGCAAAAGTGGAAGTAGGGAGGTAGATCAGCAGATGAAGAGATTTTACATCGTCATCCTCCTTGTAAGTTTAATAGGTCTGACAGCTTGTCAGGATGCAGAAAGGACAATCAGCGCTGCTGATGTATCCGAGAATGAAAGGTATGGCGGCACGTTGACCTTTGCAATCAGTGTGCCGATTGTTGGGGACCTGCTTGATCCGCATCGATCGGCTAGTCCAGGTAACTCCCGCATCCAAAGGAGCATGTTTGACAGTCTTGTAGCGCAAGAAGAGGATAGCAGTTTCGCACCTTGGCTGGCGACAGAATGGGAGATATCGGATGATCAGAAATCCTACACATTTCACTTACGGGATGATGTGACTTTCACAGACGGTACCCCTTTTAACGCAGAAGCAGTGAAGTTTAATTTCGAAAGGATCAAAAATTTAGATGCGCCAGGGTTGTCACTCAGCTTCATCGGACCGTATGAATCAACGGAAATAATTGATGAATATACTGTGCGGATCCATTTCAGCAAACCTTTTTCTCCTTTCCTTAGCAATCTGGCAACGGAGAACCTGGCTATGGTATCGCCAACTGCTGTAGAAGAAAGAGGAGATTCATTTGCGGTCAATCCGGTAGGTTCCGGTCCTTTCAAAGTAACTGATTACACACTAGGCACAGAATATGTGCTGGAGCGAAATGAGGACTACAGCTGGGGACCGGCAAATACAGTGCATACAGGGAAGGCATATCTGGATAAATTGGTCATTAAAATCATCACGGAGGACTCCACTCGAGTGAGCAGTCTGCACAGCGGGGATGTTGACGCTATCGATACGATTCCACCGCAGCATGTTGAGGTCTTGGAAAACGATAAGGATTTGAATATATCTGAAGTAGAGCTGCTGAATTATAATGCAGCAATTCAATTCAATGCGACAGAAGGGCTTCTTCAGGATAAAGAATTACGGGAAGCACTTCGTCTTGGCGTCGATTGGGATGCTATTGTACGAACGGTCTACCTTGGGACGTATGATCGCGCATATGCGGCGCTATCTCCTTCACTACTCGGAGCCGATACAGCTTTAGAGGGAAAATGGGAGTTTGATGCGGGTCAGGCCGAAGCAATGCTTGATGAACTCGGATGGAAAAAGGGAGAAGACGGCATTCGTGTGAAGGATGGCAAACGCCTTTCGTTAGAAATGATCGACTTCTATGCCAACCGAGAGAAGCGTATGGACGTTATGACAATGGTCCAGAATTCCTGGAAGAATATCGGTGTCGAGCTGAACATCCATACAATTTCCCGAGGCGAGTATACAGACAGAAGAATGGCCGGGGATTATGACATGTGGATTGGCAGCCAGTATGGTCCGGATCCTGATGGTGTGCTGCGTGCTTATCTTGCTGCCAAGGAAGGCTATCACGATGAATACCAGGATACAAGAGTGACAGAATTACTTGATGCAGCCACAGATGAACAGGATACCGAAAAGCGGGCTTCCCTTTATGAGGAATTGCAGGAGTATTTATTTGAGGAAGTATATTCTATCCCTGTATACGTGCTGCCGTATACGGTTGCTGCAAATAAGCAGGTATTCGATATTGATTTTGATACAAAAGGGTCGCCGTATTTCTATGATACGTGGGTCCTGCCAGAGTGATGGGAGACAGGCAAAAAGAGAGGGGACACAACTTGGTGAATACAGAGCAAGCGCAGTTGCAATGGCCCGACCTCCAGTTCATTAACTGGTGCAGTGGCCAGTATGGCATCAATCGAGGCATCTACAATACGATTGATGCCTGGCTGTATGAGTACGGCATCCTCGAGTTGAAGGAAAGAAGAAAAGTGATGATTCTATTCTTGCAGCAAGCAGGACAAAGAGATGGAGATAAGTTTGGTAAAGGCGGACTTGCAAGGAATTTGGAGCAGTTCATCACAATATTTGAAAGGGTGGGGACATGACGGAGAAACAAATTACCACTAAAAAGTTAGGATTTGATACAGCTGCTCTCCATGCCGGCCAGCATCCAGATCCCCATAATGGGGCGAGAGCAGTGCCGCTGTTTCAGACGAGTTCCTATGTATTTGAGTCAACAGAGAAAGCAGCTGCTTTGTTCCGTATGCAGGAGCCGGGTTACATCTACTCTCGGAACGGCAATCCAACCAATGCGGTATTGGAGGAGCGCTTAGCAGAATTGGAAGGAGGTATCGGCGGTTTTGCCGTTTCTTCCGGTCAGGCTGCGATCTCGGTCGCCTTGCTGACACTGGCAAAAGCAGGAGATGAGATCATCACAACGAACGCACTTTATGGCGGAACATATAATTTGTTCTCAGAAACGTTCAAAGGGTTCGGTGTGACGGTTAGATTCGTCGATGGACGTAATCTTGAGGAAGTAGAGCAGACAGTCAATGACCGGACAAAGGCAATTTTCACCGAATCTATCGGGAATCCAAATGCGGAAATCGCGGACCTCCACAGTTTATCTGCAATTGCCAAAAGAAATCGTCTGCCATTAGTCGTAGACAATACGTTCACTACACCATACTTGCAGAAGCCGATAGATTTCGGAGCAGATATCGTCGTCTTTTTCACTACGAAATTCATCGGCGGACACGGAACATCCATTGGGGGTGCGATAGTGGATGCCGGCACATTCGACTGGACGAATGAACGTTTTCCGGACTTCAATCGGGATAAGCCGAGTATCGGAAATACATCATTCACAAAACTGGCAGGTAACCGGGCATTCATAGCCAAAGCGCGTTTTGAATTGGGGCATGACCTTGGCACGAGTCTTTCACCATTCAATAGCTGGCTTTTCATCCAAGGGCTGGAGACATTGTCGTTCCGTATGAAGCAGCATGTCCATAACGCTAAAGAGACTGCGGCCTTCCTGCGCCAGCATCCAGCTGTTGAGTGGGTGAACTACCCGGACTCAAAGGATGATCCGCAGTATGAATTGGCACAGGCATATTTGCCAAAAGGAGCAAGCTCTATTTTCACATTCGGTATTAAAGGCGGTCGAAAAGCTGCAGAGCAATTCATTGATTCCCTGTCACTAATCTCGCACTTAGCCAATGTAGGAGATTCGAAAACATTAGCCATTCATCCGGCAAGTACGACACATGCTCGAATGACAGAGGAGCAGCAGCTGCAGGCTGGTGTATACCCGGATCAAATCCGATTATCAATTGGCTTGGAAGATATCGATGATATTCTTGCAGATCTTGATCAGGCGTTGCAAGCAAATTAAAAGGAGGAGAATTATATGAAGATAGCAGCAGCAATTAACCAGAAGGATTATATCGTTCCGATAGTTGATGGTGAAACAATTCGGTTGTTTGATACGCAAACGAAAGAATTAACAAATATGGAAAATCCGGCGCCTAAATTGACGGAAGGCAGGAGGGGTGCAGCTTTGGCGTTAGCTAGACAACATGGTGCAGAAGCCTTCGCAGCACCTCCTCAGACGTTTTGTGAGCTATCTTATGAGAAAGCGCAGCAAGAGCATCTCTTATTCTTCAATCTGGAATCGCCGCTGCCATTCGATACATTTCTGGAACTACTGGAGCAAGGATTTGTTGTTGGAGAAAGAGAGATTGCATCCAAAAACGTAGCACCAAGCACTCCAGCTCCATTCCAATCTAAATAAAGGAGGATTAACCATGGGAGATAAGCAATTGCATTTAGGGCTCTTCCTAATGGGAAGCGGACACCATATCGCATCATGGCGACATCCAGATGTTGATTCAGACCAAGTAACATCCTTCCGCTATTTCGCAGAGATCGCTAAGAAAGCGGAAGCGGGTAAGCTGGATATGCTTTTTCTCAGTGATGGACTATCCTTTCATGAACTATCCCACCCTGCAGAGTTGAGCCGATTCGAGCCGGTTTCCTTGCTGAGTGCGCTGGCTGTTGTCACGAATAAGATAGGGCTCGCTTCCACGGTCACTACTACCTATAATGAGCCCTTCCATGTGGCGAGGAAATTCCTTTCCCTTGATCATTTGAGCGAAGGGCGAGCCGGTTGGAATGTGGTTACTTCCTATTACGAATCGGAAGCTAGAAACTTCAGTAAGTACGAGCATCTTGCCCATCAGGATCGATACATACGGGCAAAGGAATTCCTTGATGTAGTGAATGGACTATGGAACAGCTGGGAACCGGATGCATTGGTGCGAAACAAGGAACAAGGCATTTATTTCGAGAAAGAAAAGCTTCATCGTATCCATCACAAAGGTACGTATTTCTCTGTAGAAGGACCGCTGAATATCGCGAGATCACCGCAAGGGAAGCCAGTCATTATTCAAGCAGGCTCTTCGGATGCTGGGGTGAACCTTGCTGCAAAATCAGCTGACATCATTTTCACTGCCCAGGATAACTTGGCAGATGCCAAAGCCTTCTATCAAAGAGTCAAAGATAAAGTCCAGACATATGGACGCGATCCTGATCATGTCAAAATCATGCCAGGTGTTTCTGTATATGTCGGAAACACACGTGCAGAAGCTGTAGAAAAGTATGAGCAATTGCAGCGATTGATCACGCCAGAGGTCGGAAAGAATCTGTTATCCGAATATCTTGGGGGCTTTGATATTAGTCCGTATAGTGTGGATGGACCACTTCCTGAAATACCGGAAACGAATGGCAACAAAAGCCGCAGGGCATTGCTGATCAAGCTGGCCGAGGAAAAGCAGCTGACGATTCGGGAGCTGTATCAATATGTAGCAGGATCGAGAGGGCATCGTCTTATTTTTGGAACAGCCGAAGAAATTGCTGATGATCTAGAGAACTGGCTTCATGAAGATGGCGCAGATGGCTTCAATCTGATGCTGCCATCCTTTCCGAATAGCTTGGATGATTTCGTAGATCAGGTGATTCCTGTACTTCAAGAGAGAGGAATTTACCGAAAGGATTATACGGCCAGCACATTGAGAGCGCATCTAGGTCTTCCGGAAGCCGTATACAAAAGTCCGATTTTAAATAATCAAAGATGAAAGGATGATAGATTTGAGTAAGCAAGAAAATGAAGAAAAGTGGGAAGAGATCATTGAGAAAGTGGATGACCTGCAATATGGCACTGTCTTGATCACTGTGCATGATAATGAAATCAAGCAAGTGGACATTACGGAAAAGAAACGGTTTGGGTAAAAACTAGATTATGTGGGGAGGCATTCCATGACCTATCAATTGGGCATTCTGGATTCCGATCAGCGGATGAAGACAATCCGTAAGATGCGCTGCAGGTTACTATTCGACTCGCCATTCAGAAGGAAGAATGTGGTTATGATCGGTTCTGAATTTCAGAGCTTTTTGCCGTACCTGAATGAATTGACGGGGCATGCACTCCAGAGTGTATGTCCTTTTACATAGTAAATTATAATAAGAACTGCCTCTTTTGACCTATTTTTTGTATAATGAGGAAGTACATAGATAAATGTGCAATTTTTTAGGTAAGGGAGTAGATTTTATGGTAACTTGTCCGTCATGTGGACACAACAATACGGAAGGGAGTAAGTTTTGCGAGAATTGCGGTGCTGCTTTGCAAGGGCAAACTGCAGCAGGTAACACACAGCAGGCGGCGCAGGCTCAATATGCAGCGACAAGCCAGCAAGATACCGGCGGAAAAGCGAATGAATATTTGGAGACAACTAAAAAAGTATCCAAACAGTATTTCTCTTATTTCCTAGATGTCTTGAAGCGCCCTGATGGTAATGGAATGAAATACGGAACGGATAATTTTGTGAATGCTATTATTACATTTGTTTTATTCTCATTGATCATTCCGTTGACTCTTTACGTCCATGCTAACCGTCAGAGCTATTTTGAGGTACCATTTGGCGAAGTAGTGGTTAAACCTGTTATTGTTTTTGCTGTTTTCTTATTTATTTTTGCTACTATCATTTTTGGTGTCTTGAAATTGGATCAATCGTCTGTATCTTATAAGTCTGTCCTAGTCCGATACGGGAGCTTATTAGTGCCTTTCACTGCAATAATGTTCGTGGGGGCTTTGTTGACCTTCCTTGGATTGGAGTTATGGGGAAGCGTATTAGTTTTAAGTGGTTTCTCTTTTGCTCTTGTAATTGTCCCGTTGATTTTGATTCCTGGTTTCAAGCAGGATAGACAACGCGGAATTGATAATGTCTATTTAGTAATAATTGTGTATGTAATTACTAGCATAGTACTTGGTATCATGTTCTCCATGATCATGGATTCATTAGAGTATTCAAGCTTTTTCTAAACTTGGTTTTAATCGTAAAAGCACATCAGCTAAGCTGATGTGCTTTTCTCTTTACTCAATATTTGATAGCTTCCAATCGTCTCCGGATTTTTCTGCTGTGTATGTCCAGTTATAATCTTGTTGTTCGGAGGTTCCATCGCTATAAGAGATTGTAATCGTCTCATTGGTCTTGATGGTTGCTGAATCGCCATCTTCTTCGTAGCTGGTAATCTCGTAATCATCCAGAGATTCAGTGATGCTTTTGGATGTAAGATTATCAACAAGTGTTTGTTGTGATTCATATAACGCCGATCCTTCAACCATATAAGGAGAAACACTGCTGAAGCTATCGTAATTAATAGCGTCGATTAAGCCATAAAGGTAGTTGTCCATCAATGTGATTGCTGAGTCGGGAATATCCCCTTCAGCGCTGCTATCATCCGTTTTTGTTTCATCGGATTTGGCAGATCCATCAGCTTCATATACCGTAGGCTTCTTGTTCTCTACTACTTCTGTGTTATCACCGATGGAGCTGAAATAATTATAGTCTGCATCATATGCTTGCCATTTCTTTGCTTTTTCATCATAGATCATAGTGTAATTCAGTTCATGGGACTGCTCTGCTAAATCATCGGATTCTTCATCATAAATCTCTGCTTCGTTGAACGTTTGATTGACATCTACTGTTACCGCCCAGCCCGTGTCCAATTTTGTTACATTAAATGTATCCAAATCAAATTCTGATGATAAATAAGAGCCTTTGTATGAATTACTCCAGAAATCTAAATTGTCAATTTCGTCTTGGACCATCTGCTTGAACGGTTTTCCAGCATCTTTAAGGAGACTGGTGTCTTTAGCCGCTTTAGCATTTGCCAGCTGATCACCGACTGTATTAATCTGGTCCATGATTTGTTTTTTTGTATCTTCTGTTATAGAACCTTCTACTTGCAGGTCACTGTATGGATTCGTATCTTCGCTGTAGAGGTTCATGTTTTCTGTTGCAGCCATTTCTATCATATCGTGTGTCAGTGCAGCAGATACTTCGTGAGTACCAGGTACAAATGGACCATAAGTCTTTTCGAAATCATCTGCGTCTGCCTTTCCAACTTCCTTACCATCTACTTTCAGTACTGTATCTTTGTAAGCAGTGGCTAGGGTTATGTAGTAAGGCTGTACGTTAATTTCGTAATTATCATACAGAAGAAGTTTTTTGCCATCCTTAGAAAGGTGGATAGGGCCAGTAGCATAAGCAACTGTTTCCTCTGTTTGGCTTCTCATATCAGCTACTAAAATGTCCAATTCTTCTGGATTTTCATTGTAGTAAGCTATCAGCCCTGTTACTGAATCCTCATCAATCTTAAGCTCTTTATCGTCTGTTGTGATGACTTTAGCAAGTTTCTTTGCATCTTTCTCTGCTAAAGCTGTTTCGAATTTGTCAATCACCTTATCTTTGCTAGTCATTGCTTCTCCTGTCTTGTAGCCGGCAAACAGGATGATCAGAACTGCGATGACACTTGCTAGGATGATCTTGTTCTTTTTACTCATTTTCTTCTTGGGTGCGGTTTGCTGCTGGCGCTGAGGAGTGGGTTTACCGCTCGAGCTTGTGCCGCAGTTATTACAGAACTGTGCGCCAGGCTTCAGTTCGTTACCGCATTCTTTACAATAATTCATAATTTCTCCTTCCTCTGTCTTATCAGAATAATAGTATAAGGACAAATAAAGACAGCATTCTTATTATAATATTATCCTACTAAATATCTAGATAAATAAGAGAATTAAATTGAAAAAATGGAATTTTACTAATAAATATTCCAATAAAAAACGACCTCGCTTGGCGGGTCGTAGATTAATAGGGTAATGCTGCAGTTACAGGTTATAACGAAAACGAATCATATCCCGGCACTGGATACCATTTTCAAAAATAGGTCTTTCGTAGTTGCGAAGAAAGAAATCATAATCAATTGCTATCATCCTGAAGCCGCATTTTTGATAAAAGGCAATTTGATCGATACTGGAATTGCCTGTTCCTACTTCCAGACAAGTATAGCCCTGTGCGCGGGCTTGCTCAATCGCATGATGGATGAGTTTTCTGCCTATACCTTTTCCTTGATCAGCTTCTCTTACAGAAATGTTGATTACTTCCACGATGTCTGAGCTGGTCGGCAGCAAAACGTAAATGCCCGAGATATGATTGTCTATTTCTGCAATAAAACTGCTTCCATGACGAAGGTATGACTCTATTTTTGTTATAGATGGATCTGCTTCGAGCAAGAGATCCATGGGCGGTGTTTCAGTTGTTGGGTGGAGCTTGCGTATCTTCATCAATTCACCCCTCTAATTATTTAGTATAGGCTATGAAAAAGGCTGCCGAAATCTTTCGGCAGCCTTTTGTTACGGCAGGTATTTGACAATCATGACAGAGCACTTCGCTCGTTTAGCGACACGGCTGCTGACACTTCCCATGACGATTTCCTGGAGTGGATTCAGTCCGCGACTGCCGATGATAATAAGATCAGCTCGAGTATCACGTGCATGCTCTAATATCATCGGTGCAGGCTCGCCGTGTTTCATGATCAGCTTGTATTGGATGGATGCTGCTTCGAATGCATCTCGGAAACGCTGGAGCTTCTCATCGCGTTTGCTTTGCAGTTGAATTGGATCACTGCTGTGCAGAACGTCTGCTTTGGTCTTTTCATAATCAAGAACTTGGATCCCCTCCACATGGGTTCCGGGCTGCAGCTTCGCCAGTTGGATGGCATGCTCTGCTGCTAGGAAGGAGTGGTCGGACCCATCAATTGCTACTACGATTTTCTTATACATGGATGCACCGCCTTTTAGTGGTTTGATACGTTCACATGTGCTGAATCGTTAGTTGTCAATTTGTGCATAAGTGCCTGGCTATCCTTGTTCAACCCTTCCAAAGTAACGGAAGAGCCCTTCTCCTTGAATTTTAGCACGATTTTGTCAATCGCTGCTACTGCTGAGTCATCCCAAACATGCGTGTTGGTGAAATTTAGTGTTATATGCTTGGATTTATTCTCAAATGAGAAGCTGTTCGTGAAATCAGTGACGGAAGCAAAGAATAGCTGTCCGCTGATAGTGTAGCGGGTATGATCTGCTGTAGTGCCGGTACTTTTTTCGACTTTCACTTTCGATATTTTTGCAACAAAGAAAATTGCGCTCAATAGTATGCCGATGAATACACCTATGGATAGGTTATGGGTCGCCACTACAGCGATGACGGTTACTACCATGACTACTGAATCCGATAAAGGAACGCGGGTAAGGCTGCGCAGGGAAGACCAGTCAAATGTACCGATACAAACCATGATCATAACACCGACTAGAGCGGGCATCGGGATTTTCACTACCCAGTCTCCTAATACGAGAATTAAGAACATCAAGAATATACCTGCAACAAGCGTAGACAGTCGTCCCCGTCCGCCTGATTTGACGTTGATAACGGACTGTCCGATCATTGCACATCCTGCCATTCCGCCAAAGAAGCCTGTTACGATATTGGCAATACCTTGTCCGCGGGCTTCTTTGTTCTTGTTACTGTCTGTATCCGTCATGTCATCAACGATAGACGCAGTGAGCAAGGATTCCAGCAACCCAACGATCGACAAAGCTAGTGCAGTCGGGAATATTATTTGCAATGTCTCTAAGTTGAGTGGGATATTTGGAAAAAGAAAGGTAGGCAGTGCTTGCTTGATTTCCCCTAGATCACCAACGGTGCGGACATCAATATGCAGGAACAACGAGATAATTGTCACTGCCAGAATGGCCACAAGCGGAGCGGGTACAGCTTTCGTAATGAGCGGGAACAGATAAATGATGGCAAGCGTGACTCCCACTACGATATAGGTGGTCGTATTGATGCCGATGAAATGTGGAACCTGCGCCATGAAAATTAAGATAGCAAGCGAGTTCACGAATCCGATCATGACAGAACGCGGAATGAACTTCATAAAACGGGCAATACCTAAGACACCGAATAAGAGCTGTAATACCCCGGTTAGAATCGTAGTAGCGAATAAGTATTGTAAGCCGTAATCTTTCACTAATGTCACCATCAATAATGCCATTGCTCCTGTTGCAGCGGAAATCATTGCTGGTCTGCCGCCGACGATAGCAATGACGACTGCCATCGAGAAGGATGCATACAATCCGACCATCGGGTCTACCCCTGCGATGATGGAGAAGGCGATTGCCTCCGGAATTAAAGCCAAAGCAACAACGATACCGGAAAGGATGTCTCCGCGGACGTTGCCAAACCATTGTTTATTCAATTTTACTGTTGCCAATTTACTTACACCTCATTTTTATTATCTTGTTGACTTCTAAGTCTCATAGAAGTCGGGTCCGAATTTTGATAAGCTTACTGTAACACGATTCAGCAAGTTTTGGAACCAAAACTACCGTTTTTGGTACTTTGTTTGGAGTGAGATAAAATGAAGATTGGATATATACGGGAATTCGTACAGGGGAAATGGGACAGTCAGCCAACAGAAATGATGAACTGCGAGACCGTGATAGAAGAGAAGGACGACGTGCAGGGTCAGCCTTTGTTAGAGGAGCTTTTGGAGAAGCTTCAGCCGGGAGATGTGATAGTTGTACGTAAGCTTTACAGCCTGGCAAATTCGACAAAGCATCTAATCGAAATTTGTCGTAACCTGCAGGAGAAGCAGGCGGATCTGTTATCGATCGAGGATAGTGTTGATACGAGAGGTGATTCGTTTTTTCAGCATTTGGAGCAGATTGCTGTATTCCGGAAAGAAGTAGTAGGAGAGAGGACCAAGGCTGGACTTTCCGAAGCAAAAGCAAAGAACCGAGCGGGGGGAAGACCGCGTAAACCAGATAGGAATGTTCAAAAAGCTATCGATATGTATCGAAGCAAGAAGTACTCGATAGCCGACATAACCATTGAAACAGGTATAAGTAAAACGACGCTGTACAGGTATCTTCAAGAATAAATTTGTCAGCATTTGTTTATGATCAATCGTTTGTTTAGCTGAAAAAGAAGCACCTTCATCGACTTTGGATGAAGGTGCTTTTCATTTTTTATCTACTATATTCCTTGTTGTAAACAATTTGAAGAATGATATAACTCCATTCTAAAAATACTTCTACATCCGGACAGATCGCATCCACACACCAAGACTTAAAAATATTACCCCTGTCAAAAAGAGAATACCGAGTATTACGGGAAGCTGAGCGGTTGCATCAAATAAAGTGATTTGCAGGCCAAATGTTTCTTTGAATTCATCCAAAATCGAGGCGGGAGCTTCGGCAAAGGTAGTTTCAATTGCAGGCTGCATCAGAACGTCACGCAGTGCTGCGACACCATAAGTCGGGGGAAAGAACTTGGTTATTTCCTGTACAAATGCCGGCAGCTGTCCGATTGGTATGTAGATGCCAAGCAGAAAACCGGATAAGGTACCGACCAGAGTACCCATGGATGAAAAAGATTTTCTGGAACGTATTAGAACTGTGATGGCGAAAAGGAAGGCTGCAGAAGAAAAAGTAATCAGCATGATTAAGCCGATAGCCGATAGTAAGCCATTCCAAGTAACAGTAGGTTTATCATTCAACCAGAAATATCCTTGAGCAATGAGCAAGGCGCCGACAGAAAATAGTACAGCGATCAGCCAAGCGGATAATAGGTACCCGATAACCAATTGGGTTCTTGTTATTGGTGTGATCAGTAAAGCGTGCAGCTGGTTGCTGACGGCGTCTTCAATCATCGTGCTTAAAACAGCCAATGTGACTGTCAGAGAGATGACTACAATGATTCCGGCGAGAAGCCAGCTTTGCATCAGCTCTTTCATGCCGGTTGCTCCCTGTGCAGCTTGCTGTGCCGAATTAGTCGTCACATCAGCCAAGAAAAGCAAGTAAAGGACAATAATGATACCTGTTGTGAGTAAAGACATGAAGACAGCAGTCTTGTCACGAAAATACAATCGATTAGAGCGCTTTGTCAGCTGCCAGATTGTGTGCATGTGTATTCTCCTTTACTAAGTTAATGAACACATCGTCCAGACTGCCTTTGATTAATTCGAAATCGGCGATACTGTCCTCTAAATGCCGGAGGATATGGTACGCATGCAAACTATTTGAGACAGAAATTTGGAATAAGCCGTTCTTAAGGTTATAGCTGTAACGATGTTCATCTAAATACGTTGCTGTAAAATCGTTATCGTTAACTTGTAAGCGCAATGTATCTGAAGCGTAAAGCCGTTTCAACTCTGCTGGTGTTCCTTGTGCTTTGATTCTGCCCTTATCGATGACAACAATTTGATCTGCTTCAGCTGCTTCCTCCATGTAATGCGTCGTCAAAAACACAGTCATTTGGAGCTGCTGCTGCAGACTTGCAATTGTTTTCCACACATCGACTCTTGTTTGGGGATCGAGACCCGTCGTCGGTTCATCTAAAAATAAAATGGCTGGCCGGTGCAGCAGTGACCGGGCTATCTCTGCACGTCGTTTCTGGCCGCCTGACAGATGCCGGAATTGTTTTTTTAGGATTGGTTCCAGCAGCAATGTATCGGTTACCCAGGAGATACTTTTCTGAGTATCAGTTTTTGACATACCATAGAATCGCCCCCACATGTCGAGATTCTCCTTTACGGTAAGAACATCATCGAGGACATTATCTTGAAAAACCAAACCAATCCGCTTGCGAATTTCTGCGTCATCCTTGCCCGCTTGGAAGCCATCGACGAAGATAGAACCATTAGACTGCTGCAAGCGGGTTGCAATCATATGGATGGTTGTTGATTTTCCCGCGCCATTTACACCTAAAAATGCGAATAGATGCCCTTTCTCCACATCGAAGGATATGTCATCCACCGCAACGGACTTACCATAGCTTTTCGTTAGATTATTAATTTCAATGATTTTCATTCGCTCTAGCCTTCTTCCTTTTATAATTAGCTAGTTCTTCATTCAATTGCTTTGCTTCAACACTATGAATAAGGCGATAGATAGCCCAAAGGACGATATAAATGAAGATAACAAGAGCAAATAACAAACCGAGCAGCTTCCAGTTACCTGTATCAAACCAGCCGAACAGGGCAGCGGAACCTGTGAAAGTACCCAAGACAACAAGGAGGAACAGAAGTGAGCGGGTAAGGATGTTAGATTCATTTGCTCGACCCAGAATCAAAATCTGTATCCAAGTCAGCACAAAAGTAATAAGTAGATTTTGAGGTACAAGGGCAATATCCATTGTGTTATTTCCGATGAAGGCATAAATGTATATGCTTGTTGCCAAAATAGAGAACATAAACATGATGCCCCATGATTGGATGAAACTTACGAAAGTCTTCATCATTTACTCCTCCTTTCCTATTCCGAGCTTGTGTTTTAGCTGCGGTACGTACTGCCTGGAAATTATTAATTTTTCTCCGTTTGTGAGGGTGGCTGTAAGTTTCCGGCCTAGAGCGGGCTTTAGTTTTTCCACCTTTGAAAGATTGAGGATAACAGATTTAGATATACGTATTAGATCGGGACTGAAATGCGACTCCTCAATTTGATACAGCTTTAATGAGGATTGGTATACAGCGCTCTTATCATAGAGAAATACAGTATTATCCACTGACTCGATATAGTAGATAGAGTCTGGCTGCAGAAGATGCAATTCTCCATTCCTCTCACCAGACAATCTTTCTTTGTTAGAGGCTGAGAGGATTTTGACGAGTTCCAGAATGCTGGAGTCTGTTTGACGGCAGGTGATTTGCACTTCGGTTTCCTGGCAATTATCGTCCTCCTGAATTGTGATTTTCATAGCACGCCTCCTGTCTTTTACTTGTTGTTATTTCCAGTGTAACGGTCAGCAGAGGAAAAACAATAGCAGATGGTGTATCCTGCCAATAAGAGCAGTTAAGCTGCCATCTATGTATTGATCAAACGTTTGATAAAGATTGCTGACCGGGAAAAAGTAAGTGATGAAGGAGGAGAATATGATGAAAACAATTACCCTACCGGATGGAACTGAACTAGCGACGATCGGACAAGGAACTTGGTATATGGGGGAAAACGAATCGAGACGTCATGATGAGATTCAGGCCTTGCGCACGGGACTTGATCAGGAATTGCAGGTGATTGATACAGCCGAGATGTATGGTGATGGCCGCTCCGAACGGCTCGTACAAGAGGCGATTGCAAATCGAAGGGAAAAAGTATTCCTTGTTTCAAAGGTGCTGCCCTCCAATGCAGCGTTCGATGATGTGCTAGCAGCCTGTAACCGTTCCTTGGAGCGATTAGGAACTGACTATCTGGACCTATATTTGCTTCACTGGCGAGGAGCAGTACCGCTCTCAGAGACAGTGGCTGCTTTTGAGCAGTTGAAAGAAGAAGGAAAGATTAAGCGCTGGGGTGTATCGAATTTCGATACTGATGATATGGAAGAGTTATGGAATGTAGAGTACGGGAAGAATTGTACAGTCAATCAAGTACTCTATAATCTTACTGCGAGAGGAATTGAATATGATCTGATTCCGTGGCAGAAGGAAAAAGGTATACCGATTATGGCGTATTGTCCATTAGCACAAGGAGATCGGAAGGAAATTCTGCATAATGATACAGTCCGTGAACTGGCAAAAGCATACGAAGTGTCCGTTTCTCAGATTGCTTTAGCATGGACGATTCAGTCAGGACATGTGCTTAGTATTCCAAAAGCTGGACAGGTTGCTCATGTGGTGGAAAATGCGGAAGCTGCCAATCTCGTATTAAATAAAGAAGATCTTGCAAAATTAGACAAGGAATTCCCGCCGCCGACGTCGAAAGTACCGTTGGAGGTCGTGTGAATGCATAGGCATTTTACATGACAGTCTATGCAGGCAACGCTATACTAAACGAGAAAAACCGCTAAAGGAGTGCTTTTAAATGAACTATGTAACACTGAACAATGGCGTGAAAATGCCACAGCTTGGCTTTGGAGTCTGGCAGGTTGGAGATGAAGAAGCAACTGCAGCAGTAGCGAAAGCACTTGAAGTTGGTTATACAAGCATCGACACAGCAATGATTTACAAAAATGAAGCAGGCGTTGGCAAAGCGATCAAGGAAGCAAACGTAAACAGAGAAGATCTGTTCATCACAACAAAAGTTTGGAATTCTGATCAAGGATTCGACAATACAATTGCAGCTTTTGAAGCAAGCCTTGAGCGTCTTGGTCTTGAGTATGTGGATCTTTATCTAATCCACTGGCCGACACCACAATATGATGAGTACGTGGATACGTTTAAAGCATTAGAGAAGCTATACAAAGACGGCCGCGTGAAAGCAATCGGCGTATGTAATTTTGAAATCGAGCATTTGGAACGCCTGTTGAAAGAAACAGAAATCGTTCCAGTCTTGAACCAAGTGGAGTGCCACCCGTACTTGGCACAAAACGAACTAAAAGACTTCTGCAAAAAGCATGACATCTTTGTAGAAGCATGGAGTCCGCTTGATCAGGGCGGCGATGTTTTGAAGGATGAAGTCGTGACAGCAATTGCTGAAAAGCTTGGTAAAACAGCTGCACAAGTTGTGCTTCGCTGGCACCTTCAGAATGACACAATTGTCATTCCGAAATCTGTCACGCCATCCCGTATCGAAGAGAACTTCCAAGTATTCGACTTCGAGCTATCTGCAGAAGATATGGATGCGATCAATAAATTGGATGCAAACCGCCGTAAAGGTGCACATCCAAACGAGATGAACAAACGATAAGTAAGACAGGGAGAGCGCCGAGATGGCGCTCTTTTTTTGCGTTGACAGTTATTTGGGGAAGTGATTGTATGGATGTAGAAACCTCGAGCGCAGGAAGGATTGATTGATGTGTTCTCAGACGTTATCGGCTTTATCATAATCGTTTTAATTTTCGCGGTGCTGATCAAATTTAGAGTAATTAAGATAGTAAGTAAGAATGGGTACAAATATAAGCAATCCAATCATAAGTTAACTCTCACTTATAAGAAATTTAATGGTTTCGATTACTATTATTTTAAATTTAGCCAAGGCCGGACGATGACACTCTCTTATGATGTGGAGGTCGATGAAGGAGAACTGATATTGGAATGGCGTGATCGAAAACAGTTGCTCTGGCAAGAAGTATTTACTGAAAACACACAAGGGTCTATTACAGCTCAGACACAGAACCGGCGTTACTCAGTCAGAATTGAAGGTAAACATACAAAGGGTGGATGTCGTATCCAGTTTACGGAAAAGGATTCGCAGTAATGATAGTAGGATTTGAGTAGGTATATCCCATAACTCGTATATCTCATTGACAGCTTTATGCTGTTGGAGGAACTGAAATTATCGTTGTTATGTACATTGATTTATATGGAAATGTTATCCTGTTTAAGAACTAGAAAGAAGGGAGAGGTATATGGAGAAAAAAGGACATATCTATAACCTTATTTCTATCCTTATGATGGCGATTGGGCCTTTGCTAGCTAAGTTTGGTGTGCTGGAGATAAGTCCGGCGCAAGCTGCAATCATTAATGTTCTGGTTATTTTACTAGCAAGCTATCTATTTGGGTACATCCAAGGTAAAAAAGTATCATTCTATGCAGACAAAGAGATGATTTTGCTAGGGGTGTTGAATTCATTCGGCGTCATTCTCCTTTACATTAGCACCAGTTTGTTATCTCCCGTTGAGATTGGATTTATTGGCCGCTTCTATACGGTATTCGCAATTTTACTGTCTTTGCTTATTCTGAAAGAGCGATTGACCAGAAAAGAGACATTCTTTATTCTGGCAGCCATGTTGGGCATCTTTCTATTCATTGATACAGCGAACGTATACGGTGCGAGTTTGATAGGCAGCATATGTGCACTCTTCCAGACATTCTTCTTTGCTCTCTCCAATATTTATATTAAAAGAACCATGGCAGCGAATAAGGATTCCAATTCGATCTTGTTCACCAATAACTGTATCGCACTAGTTTTTGTGACGCTCTATGCAATCGTTACAGGGCAGCTTTGGGAAGGGGCTTTGTCGCTTTCAGGAATAGGATTGATTGCATTATCTTCTTTACTGACAGGTTTCGTCGGAACACTGTTCTTATATGAAGCATTGAAATACCTGAGATTTTCAATTGCTAATACTATACGCGCATTTAGTCCAATACTGCTCGCTGTTATCTCTTTTCCATTCTTTCCAGTTGAGATTACTTGGCAAAAAATTGCAGGAGCAAGTGTTATGCTGCTTTCGATTTTTCTTCTTACTTCTAATAAAAAGAAAGAACAGCATTCATCTAAAAAGAGTGCGGGTTGATGCTAAGGTTTGTGCATGTCTATGCTATAGTAAAAGGGAAAATTAGAGGAGGGATCAGGATGCAGACAGAACGGTTACAGAAGCAGGATTTGGAAGCGGCGATGCAGATGTCGGAGTATGCTTTCCGATACCGCATACCGGAAGATAAGCGAGACGCAAGGCTGGAGCAGATGGATCAGCACCAGCAGCTTTATGGTATCAAGGAAAATGGAAAGCTGGCTGCAAAGCTGCAGCTGCTGCCGCTTAGCATCAGACTCGGTGAACAGACAATGCTGATGGGCGGGATCGCCGGAGTGGCAACTTATCCGGAATATCGCCGGAATGGTTATATCAAGCGACTTTTGACTGATACGCTTTATCACATGCGCGATCAAGGGATGCCTGTTTCCATGCTGCATCCGTTCTATGTCGATTTCTATCGCCGCTTTGGGTATGAGTTATTCACGGACCGTACGATTTATACATTGAAGAAGAAGGACCTTAATCGTTTGGCTCCGGTGGACGGAACAATTGAGCGTATGAAGAAAGAAGAACATACGCAAGAGATTGAAGATATCTACACTGCTTATGCAGCTACATACAGCGGCATGCTTGCGCGGGAGGATTTTTGGTGGAAGTATCGGGTATACCGCGACCATGACTTCATTGCCCTTTATCGTGATTCTGACGGCAAGGCGCAAGGGTATACCATTTATGAGATTTCTTCACGTGACAAGCTAGATGTTTCGCAATTTATTGCGCTGAATGCTGAGGCCCGCATTGGTCTGTGGAATTTCCTTGCTCAGCATGATTCCATGTTCGAAGAAGTGACACTGGATCTTCCGCAGCATGATCCACTCATCTTCATGCTGCCGGATCCGCAGCTTGAGGTGAAGCATTATCCGTACTTTATGGCTCGTATTTTAGATGTGCCTGCTTTCTTTGAGAAATACGATTGGCAGGGAAGTCCTGCGGGTGTTGTGCTGCATGTGGAGGATCCAATCATTCAGGAAAATAACGATACTTTCACTCTTAAAGATGCAAATACAGAGATGTCATCAGAAGCAAAAGGCATCAAGCTATCTATCAACATGCTTTCTGCCATTGCGTTTGGTTACAAAAGACCGCTTGTCCTTTGGCAAGCAGGGTTGATAGAGGGACCAGAGGAAATGATCCGGAAATTCGAGCTGAGTATCCCGAGGCGGAAACCGTACATTTATGATTTCTTCTAAGGAGATTAACAATATATGAAAAAGAAACAATTTCACCGCCTTGCCCGTGCTGTGATCCGAAAAGGAGACAGCTTCCTGCTTGCCAAGGCTGAAGGGTGGCAAAACAGCTTCTTGCCTGGCGGTCATGTGGAAATTGGAGAAGGTGCTGAAACTGCCTTGCTGCGTGAACTGCAGGAGGAGCTTGGCGTAAAGGGGAAGATTACTAGCTTCCTCGGTGACTTCGAACATAGCTGGCAGCATGAAGATACTATGCACTTTGAATTGACGCATGTGTTTGAAGCGGTGATTGATGAGGAGCAGATCGAGAGCCAGGAGCCGCATTTGCGGTTCTTTTGGGCAACCACAGAAGAATTAGAAGAGCTGGATCTGCAGCCTTATCCACTTATCAATACGTTGCGTGGAAACCAGCTCCCTGCATCTGTGTGGCGGAGCACATTGGAGACAAACTGATTTTATCGGTTTGTCTTTTTTCTTTAAAAAAGTCTTGCGGTTGACGCTGCGTCAGCGTTTATCGTGTAAAGCATAGGGAGGGAAGCATGATGACATATACCGTTCAAAAACTGGCAGAGCTTGCTGGTGTGAGCAAGCGTACACTGCGCTATTACAATCAAATTGGTTTGCTGCATCCGGCTGAAATCAATGCGAGCGGTTATCGGATTTACACGGAGAAAGAAGTAGATCTGCTGCAACAAATTCTTTTTTTTAGAGAGTTGGATTTGGATCTGGATACGATTAAGTCCATTATTTATTCTCCGGATTTCGATAGGAAGAAGGCTTTAGAGGAGCACCGCGACAGTTTGCTGGATAAGCAGGAGCATATCCGTATGCTTCTTGGAAACGTTGAAAAAAGCATTCAGGCGATAGAAAGGAAGGTAGAGATGACCGATAGCGAGAAATTCATAGGATTTAAGGAAGAGAAAATTGCTGAAAACGAGACCAATTATGGAGCAGAAATCAGAGAAGTATATGGCAAGGAAGCAGTAGAGGCTTCCAATGCGAAATTCCGCGGTCTGACTGAGGAACAGTACAGGAAAATGGAGGCAGTCGAGCAGCGTTTATTCGAAAAGCTGAAGCGTGCAATGCAGGCAGGAGATCCAACAGGACCAGAAGCATTACAGATTGCTGAGCTGCATCGGGAATGGCTGGAATTCACATGGCCTGCCTACTCCAAAGAAGCACATGCAGGTTTAGCGGACATGTATGTCCAGGATGAACGTTTCAAAGCATATTACGAAAATAATATCCAGGAAGGAGCAGCTCAATTTCTCCGTGACAGTATTCAGCATTATACAAAGCTTTAACGTCATGCGCAGCTTTTGTATACCGGAGCAAGGAGGTGATACACTTATTGGAAAAGGAGAGATGATATATATGAACAAAAAAGTGGTAGTGAATGGTATGGAATTGGCGGCTTATGATTATGAACATAGATATGTAACGAAAAACGGGAAAGAATTGAACGAAATCAGCTTCAAGTTCCCGGTTACAAGTGAGGCATACCATGATGTTGCGGTTTTGTTGTATAAAGACGATTTCCAAGTGGAAGTTCCGGAAGCAAACATTGCTTTCGAAGCAGCAATCAAACAGTACAGCACAAGTGTCACAAATCTGTATGAGAAAAACCAGGTAGGCGAATATTCCCTAGTGCTGGAGGAGAAGGCAGGAGCTGCTTTATAAAGTAGCTCCTGACTCCATCAAGGAGAGTATGCAATTTCCCGGCTATTCTAAAAGAAATCTTTCCTTGAAATAAATGATTTGAAAGATACCTTTCTTTATGTATAAAACTTCACAAATTGGTCACACTGTTATGTGTAAGCGGTTACTTTATAGCGTATACTAACAATATAAAGTGGAGGGTATACAGAAAGGAGAGGCTGAGGATGATCTTGAAAGCACTTAAGGAAACAGGTGATATGACGATCTCTTATTATGAGAACGGCATGCTGCAAACCTTTACCGGAAGATATCATAATCTGAATCTCTTGGACCAAACGCTTTGCCTGGAAAATGATGAAAAGAAACGAATGATAATCCATATCGCGGGTATTCAGCATATACATTAACAAACAGCCGAAAGCATCTCTTGATGTTTTTCGGCATTTTTTTATGTTTTTTACCATTTATGCGGTACAATAGATGGAACAAATAAGATACCCGTTGCCTTATGTAAACGGATACGGGAAAACAGCTGTCAGAAGAACGGGCTGATTAGTGGAGGTTTCAAGCATGAGTTCGCAATATCCAGATGATGGACTGACTTTACATACAGATCTTTATCAAATCAATATGGCGGAGACGTATTGGAGTGATGGGGTCCACGAAAGAAAGGCAGTGTTCGAGGTTTCGTTCCGCAAGCTGCCGTTCGGTAATGGCTTTGCCATATTTGCAGGATTGGAACGCGTTATAGAGTATTTGCAGCAATTTCGTTTCACAGAGAGTGATTTGACGTACTTAAAGGATGAGCTTGGCTATGGGGAAGACTTCCTGGCTTACCTGAAGGATCTGCGCTTTACGGGGACAGTTTACTCCGTTGTAGAAGGGGAGCTGGTCTTCAGCAATGAACCGCTAATGCGGATTGAAGCACCGCTGGCTGAGGCGCAGCTGGTAGAGACAGCAATTTTGAATATTGTCAATTACCAGACGTTGATTGCGACAAAGGCATCCAGAATTAAACTCCTGCTTGGAGATGAGATTGCGCTGGAGATGGGGAGCCGTCGTGCTCATGAGTTGGATGCAGCAGTCTGGGGTACACGAGCAGCCTATATCGGCGGTTTTGAGGCTACTTCGAATGTCCGTGCGGGCAAGAAGTTTGGCATTCCGGTAGCGGGGACATTGGCACATTCAATGATTCAGGCTTACCGTGACGAATATACAGCATTCACCAAGTATGCGGAGCGACATACGAATTGTACATTCCTTGTCGACACATATGATACGCTTCGTTCTGGTGTACCAAATGCCATCCGTGTTGCAAAGGAACAGGGTGATAAGATTAAGTTCACTGCAATCAGACTTGATAGCGGAGACTTGGCTTACTTATCCAAAAAGGCTCGGAAAGCATTGGATGATGCTGGATTTACTGAAACGAAGATTTCCGCATCGAACGATTTGGACGAAGAAACGATTCAGAGCTTGAAATCACAAGGGGCGAAAATCGATATCTGGGGTATAGGTACGAAGCTGATAACTGCTTATGATCAGCCGGCTTTAGGTGCAGTGTACAAACTGGTGAGCATCGAGGATGACGGTGCTATGCAGGATACGATCAAAATCAGTGCCAATCCGGAGAAGGTATCGACGCCAGGCTTGAAGAAGGTTTACCGGATCGTCAATCGGATTAGTAAAAAATCCGAAGGCGACTACATTGCCATGGAGGATGAAAATCCGCAGGAAGAGGATCATCTGAAGATGTTCCATCCAGTCCATACGTATGTTAGCAAGTTTGTGACGAATTACGATGCAGTCGATCTGCATCAAAAAATATTCCATGACGGCGAGCTTGTATACGAGCTGCCAGCTATTGAAGATATCAAGGCTTATGCGAAAGATAATCTATCTCTGCTATGGGATGAATATAAACGCCCGAAAGCGCCGGAGGAATACCCTGTCGATCTCAGTCAGAAGTGCTGGGATAACAAGATGGCAAACATCCAGAAAGTGAAAGAGCATGTAAAATCTTTGCACACAACAACTTGATAGGGTTACAATTCAGTATATTGGGAATAACTGTATCATCCAGTTCTTATCTTCTGAAGGAAATCCTGTGAAAATGCTGTTGCAGCAATGTTAAGAATGCAGATTAATAGCCATGAACACAGGGATGCATGCTATAATAAGGAAATACGGGAACAGCTATGTTCCTGCATATCAATCTAAAACATACAGCTTTTACATCAGGTGAAGGTTATGTATAAATTTATTAAATGAGGTGTTTTTCATGAACAAAGCAGAACTAGTAGAAGCAGTAGCACAACAAGCAGAACTATCTAAAAAAGATGCAAGCAAAGCAGTTGATGCACTACTTGAGACAATCTCTGAAACACTAGCAAAAGAAGAGAAAGTACAGCTTGTAGGCTTCGGTACTTTCGAAGTGAGAGAGCGTGCAGCACGTACTGGCCGTAATCCACAGACAGGCGAAGAGATCACAATCCCTGCTTCCAAAGCACCAGCTTTCAAAGCGGGTAAAGATTTCAAAGAAGCTGTAAAATAAGAAAGATTCCTTCATGGAATAGAAAATACCGACGCACACGGGACTGACCCCCGTTTTTGAGACAGGGATCAAAACACCTTCAAACAGCCAATTGCCGATATT